>NZ_JAIEMO010000038.1 GCF_019752095.1 Nitrosomonas sp. | reverse complement strand
GTTGAACCGGTGGATAATCGGTCGAAGTATAGTATTCGGTAATTACAACCATCAGTCCGGTCAACACTAGGCCAATTGCAGCAGCCAGGAATACACGCAGAACCAGCATGCCGCCTGCAATCTCTGTGCCATCCACGATCAGTGACATGTCGCTCATGAACCAAACAGTTACTGGCAAATACGCTAATAGAGCAATACCACCCGCAACAGCCAGGCCGCGATAAAGCGCATTCATGATGGTGCCGCCATCACGCATTTTGACGTAATAACAACCGACAATCGAAGCGATAATCGATACTGCACCGAGCATTAGCGGAAATATAACCGCACTAAGTGCATTCGCAGTAAACAATAATGCGCCCAAAATCATGGTTGCAATAATGGTAACCGCGTAGGTTTCGAACAAATCCGCAGCCATACCGGCACAATCACCCACGTTATCGCCCACATTATCGGCAATGACGGCTGGATTGCGCGGATCATCTTCAGGGATTCCGGCTTCGACTTTACCTACCAGATCCGCACCAACATCCGCACCTTTGGTGAATATACCGCCACCCAAACGAGCGAAAATAGAGATCAGCGATCCGCCGAATGCAAAACCAATCAGAGGCTTGATGATATCGCTGACAGACTGATTGGGATCAGCGCCATCAAACAACATGGCAGAGTATCCAGCAACACCTAGCAGGCCTAAACCAACAACCAGCATTCCAGTGACAGCGCCGCCTCGGAAAGCAATTGCAAGCGCTTCATTCAATCCGATGGTCGCTGCCTGGGCAGTACGAACATTCGACTGGACTGAGACCGTCATCCCCAGAAACCCTGCGGCACCCGATAGAATGGCCCCTAGAGCGAAACCAATAGCTGTATCCCACCCGAGCGCAATCCAGAGGGCAAAGAACAGCACACCACCCACCATACCGATCGTCATGTACTGCCGTTTTAGGTATGCGGAGGCGCCCTCTTGAATAGCTTTTGCAATTTCTTGCATACGCTGGTTGCCTGTAGATTGAGCAAAAATACCCTTAATCCATATGCCACTGAATATCAGGGCTATAATCGCACTAAGAATTGCGATAACTAAACCACTAGCCATAGAGAACTCCAATTAAAGTCAGACCATAAAAATTACATGTGAAATATTGGCCTAATTAATTCCACATTATTAAACACTTGTTCTAAATCTAAGATCAGGGTGTATTTTATCTGTTCTTGCTTACTGAATGCACCAATTATTTGTCAAATTTAGATTGCTAGGTGACTGAAATCATTTTGTTTGGCTTCCATACAACACCTCAGGCAATCCAAATCTTACATATAGCTAAATTTTGAATTCATCCAGTTTCTTAGGAACAGCAACATTTTTGAGTCTTACATAGTCTGGCAAACCATCTTTGTAGGGCGGATAATCCTCACCTTCAATGAGTGGCGCCAAGTATTCCCGGCAGGCTTGGGTAATACCAAATCCATCTTCGCTGATAAAATTATCCGGCATCATTTTTTCTACATTTGCAACATTGGATAACTGTGCCATACCGACCGACCACTTATACGGCGAGCTAGATTCACGCACGATGGTTGGCATCACTGAATTGTGTCCTGCCAGAGCATAGTCCACGGCTGCTTTGCCCATGGCGTAGGCTTGTTCAACGTCGGTTTTGGAAGCAATGTGACGCGCTGCACGCTGCAGATAATCTGCAACCCCCCAGTGATATTTCAGACCCAGACCATCTTTGATGATATTGGCCACTACCGGAGCAACTCCGCCTAATTGCGCATGCCCGAACGCATCGCGCAGGCCTTGATCAGACAAGAAGTTACCATCGTCTCCTTTAACGCCTTCTGAGACCACCACTGAACAATAGCCGTACTCCTTGACATAGCGATCCACTGTGGCAAGAAATTTTTCCTTATTGAAAGATACTTCCGGAAACAGAATCACGATCGGGATTTCACACCCAGGGCTAGATGCCAAACCGCCCGCCGCCGCGATCCATCCGGCATGGCGTCCCATTACTTCAAGTACAAAAACTTTAGTTGAAGTCTTAGACATGCTGGCCACATCAAAACTGGCTTCGCGCGTAGAAACTGCAATATATTTGGCTACTGAACCAAAACCCGGGCAGCAATCCGTGATCGGCAAATCGTTATCAACGGTTTTAGGCACATGAATCGCTTGAATTGGATAACCCAGCGTGTCTGATATCTGCGAGACCTTCAAGCAGGTATCTGCCGAATCACCGCCGCCGTTGTAGAAAAAGTACCCGATATTATGGGCTTTGAACACCTCGATCAAGCGCTCGTATTCGCGCCGATTTTGTTCCAGGCTCTTCAATTTATAGCGGCAAGAACCAAATGCGCCTGACGGAGTATAGCGCAATCCGGCAATGGCTGCGGCTGAATCAGCGCTGGTATCAATGAGATCTTCGGTTAATGCGCCGATAATGCCGTTGCGGCCTGCATAAACAGTGCCGATTTTGTCAGTATGCTGGCGTGCCGTTTCCAGAACACCTGCGGCAGAGGCGTTAATGACCGCTGTCACACCGCCGGACTGGGCATAAAATGCATTTTTAATTGCCATATTTTTCTCCTAATTGATTAAATCGTAAGCAAGTATCACTAAATCTTTACACACAAAAACTCAGGTGCCATTTCTCGCATCCTGAGTTTTGCGGTTTAAACCTGTTATGCAAATGAATAGATGAGTATGATTAAATTTATTTGAGTGCTGCGATAATCTGATCGCGTATTTCTTCAACTGTACCTATCCCGGCTATTTTGATATAGCGCGGTGCATCTTTTCCGCCCTGTGCCGACCACTGTGAATAATACTCAACCAATGGTTCTGTTTGCTCGTGATAGACTTCCAGTCGTTTCCTGACCGTTTCTTCTTTATCATCATCGCGTTGTATCAATGGTTCGCCCGTCACATCATCTTGGCCAGTCGATTTGGGTGGATTAAAGTCCACATGATAAGTGCGGCCAGAAGCGGGATGTACCCTCCGACCCGACATGCGTTTAACGATTTCAGCATCGTCAACATCAATCTCAACCACAAAATCAATCGGCACACCTGCGGCTTTCATGGCGTCAGCTTGTGGAATCGTGCGCGGGAAACCGTCAAACAGGAAGCCATTTGCACAATCTGGCTGCGTGATACGTTCTTTGACCAAATTGATGATAATGTCATCAGAAACCAATCCACCGGTATCCATGATTTTTTTTGCCATGACACCTAATTCAGTGCCTGCTTTCACAGCACTGCGCAACATATCACCTGTAGAAATTTGTGGAACACCAAAATGTTCCTTAATATAATTGGCTTGAGTGCCTTTTCCGGCACCAGGACCGCCTAACAAAATGACTCGGATAGCTATTCTCCCTTTGTTACCGATTAATATTATTGAGTGCAGCGACTTTTTCTGCCGCTCCAACGACATTGGGCAGTAATTATATCGCAGGCAAGCAGGATGCTCGAGTATTTTACTATGTTAATTTTTAAAAGTTAAACAATCGACTATAACAAGTTACGTTGATACTAAATAGGTTATGCGATAATGATCCAATTGACTCTTAACAGGATAAATCATGGACGAAAATAGAAGTAAAGCGCTTGACGTTGCCCTGGCTCAAATCGAGAAACAGTTTGGTAAGGGCTCTATCATGCGGTTGGGCGCTAACGATGTCGCTTATGATATACAAGTCGTATCAACTGGTTCGCTGGGGCTTGATATTGCACTGGGAGTAGGGGGGTTACCTCGCGGACGGATTGTCGAAATTTATGGGCCTGAATCTTCGGGTAAAACGACATTGACGCTCCAAGTTATCGCTGAAATGCAGAAACTGGGTGGTACCGCTGCCTTTATTGATGCGGAGCACGCATTGGATCCCCAGTACGCGCAAAAAATTGGCGTCAATGTAAAAGAGCTGTTGATCTCTCAACCGGATAATGGTGAGCAGGCGTTGGAGATTGCCGATATGCTGGTGCGCTCCAGTTCAGTCGATATCATCGTGATAGATTCCGTCGCAGCCCTTACGCCACGGGCGGAAATCGAAGGCGACATGGGTGATCCGCAAATGGGTCTGCAGGCACGGCTAATGTCGCAGGCACTCCGCAAGTTAACTGCCAACATTAAGCGTAGCAATACGATGGTTATTTTCATCAACCAGATTCGTATGAAAATCGGTGTCATGTTCGGCAATCCTGAAACTACCACGGGTGGTAATGCGCTAAAATTTTACGCTTCGGTACGTTTGGATATCCGTCGCACCGGGGCGATCAAGAAAGGTGACGAAACCATCGGCAATGAAACCCGTGTGAAAGTGGTCAAAAATAAAATTGCACCGCCTTTCAAACAGGCGGATTTTGATATTCTTTATGGCGAAGGTATTTCGCGTGAGAGTGAAATTATCGAACTGGGCGTATTGCATAAACTGATCGACAAAGCCGGGGCCTGGTATGCCTATAAAGGTGAGAAAATCGGGCAAGGCAAAGATAATGTGCGTGATTACCTGAAAGAACATAAGGATATCGCGCAAGAAATTGAACAAAAAATTCGATCGATTGTTGGCATTGCTGATCAAGCTAACCCTGTGAAAGAAAAAACTGAAAAAGAGAAATAAGTTTTGTGAGTCCCCGTACTCCTTTGGAAATTCGCGCACTGCGTATGCTTGCCCGGCGTGAGCATTCGCGGCGGGAGTTGGAGCAAAAACTTTCTGTGCATGCAGAATCTTGCGAAACGGGAGTGCTTGCAAGTGTATTGGATAAGCTGGAACAACAGGGGTATCTGTCCGAGCAACGAATGGTGGAGCAGGTTGCGCGTGTTCGTCGATCGCGCTTTGGAAGTCATCAAATTGTTCATGAACTTAAGGCAAAAGGAATAGATCCCCATTTGATTGACGGCATTCTGCCGGCGCTCAAGCAAACTGAGTTGGAGGCCGCGTTAAACATCTGGCGCAAGAAATTCGACCATCCGCCCATTTCCAAGGAAGAGCGTGGCAAGCAGGTACGGTTTATGATGAATAGAGGCTTTTCCATGGAAACAATACAACAAGTTCTCGCACAAGCAGACGAGGAAAACGCATGAAGAAATATTGGGAAAAAATAATCTTTTTTTGGATGATCCTGTTTATTAGTTTTCAAGTGCATGCAGGTGGGATCACACTGATTCAGGAAATTAATGCCGCGCCGGCTAATTTTGATGGGAAAGAAATTACATTAAAAGGCATTCCCAAGGATCCCACGCGCTTACCCTTGGTTAATCTAAAGATGTATGTGCTGGAAGATAGCGGCGGAGAAATTACGGTGTTAACCGAATTTGATTTGCCGAAAATGAACGAAGAAATCACTATCCGGGTTAAAGTCCAAACCTTGGCCATCGTCAAAGGCGAAGCAGTGGGTTTGACAGTGACTGAACTAGAACGATACGGGCAGCAGCAAGCAATATGAAAAGTAACCAGATACGACAGAAATTTCTCGAATTTTTTGAGTCTCACGGCCATACCATCGTCTCGTCCAGCCCGTTAGTGCCGGACAATGATCCGACACTTTTGTTCACCAATGCGGGCATGGTGCAATTCAAAGACGTTTTCCTTGGTCAGGATAAGCGCCCTTATGTGCGTGCCGTTAGCTCACAGCGCTGCGTTCGTGCCGGTGGCAAGCATAACGATCTGGAAAATGTCGGTTATACGGCAAGGCATCATACTTTCTTCGAGATGCTCGGTAACTTTAGTTTTGGCGATTATTTCAAGCGCAATGCTATTTTATTTGCCTGGGATTTTCTTACGGATACTCTTGAGATTCCGCGCGAGAAATTATGGGTTACTGTCTATGCGGAAGATGATGAAGCTGCGGATATCTGGTTGAATGAAGTCGGCGTTGAACCATCCCGTGTGGTGCGGATTGCCACCACGGATAACTTCTGGCAAATGGGAGATACCGGTCCGTGCGGGCCTTGTTCTGAAATTTTTTATGATCATGGCCCCGATGTCAAAGGCGGGCCACCCGGCTCTGCCGATGCCGACGGTGATCGTTACATCGAGATCTGGAATCTGGTTTTCATGCAATACAACCGAGATAGCGCAGGCGTATTGCATCCATTGCCGAAGCCGTCGGTCGATACCGGCATGGGTCTGGAGCGTATTTCGGCCGTGATGCAGCATGTTCACAGCAATTACGACATTGATTTGTTTCAAAGCCTGATCAAAGCGGCTGCGCGCGTCACCAACACAAAGAATCTTACCGATAATTCGTTAAAGGTTATTGCCGATCATATCCGTGCCTGTTCGTTTTTGATTACCGACGGTGTCATTCCAGGCAGCGAAGGTCGCGGCTATGTATTGCGCCGTATTATTCGTCGCGCCATCCGCCATGGTTACAAGTTAGGGCAGAAACAACCTTTCTTTCATCACCTGGTAGAAGATTTAGATCAAGTGATGGGGCAAGCCTATCCTGAACTAACCGCTGCTAAAGCGCGTGTTGCCGCGGTATTGCTGCAAGAAGAAGAGCGTTTCGCTGAGACCCTGGAAAACGGCATGCAAATTCTGGAAACCGCGCTCGGCCAGAAAATTCATGTGTTGGATGGCGAAACCGCTTTCCGGCTCTACGATACCTTTGGTTTCCCGATTGATCTGACTGCCGACATCGCTCGCGAGCGTGGTATTACCGTTGACCACGCAGGATTCGAACAAGCCATGACATGTCAACGTGAGCAAGCGCGCGCCGCCAACAAATTCACCATGCAGGAAGGGATTGAGTATTCGGGCGGTCAAACCACGTTCTATGGTTACGAAACCCTGCAGCATGAAGGACAAGTATTGGCTCTCTACAAGCAAGGCAGCGCGGTGGATTTCATCGAAGCTGGTGAGGAAGGGGTCGTGGTTCTGGATCAAACGCCTTTTTACGCCGAATCGGGTGGTCAGGTCGGTGATTGCGGTGAATTACTTGCCGCCAATGGCACTTTTGCGGTGACTGATACGCAGAAAATCCAAGCCGGTGTGTTTGGCCATAAAGGCTTATTGCGCAGCGGACGCCTGGTGATCAAGGATACCGTGCAAGCACGAGTCAATCCACAAACCCGCATCAGCATCGCCAATAATCACTCCGCCACACATTTGCTGCATGCTGCGCTGCGTGAAGTGCTGGGTAAGCATGTGACGCAAAAAGGTTCGCTGGTCGATGCTAATCGGACGCGCTTTGATTTTTCTCATAATGTGCCACTCACGGCAGATGAGATTCGGGAAACTGAACGCCTGGTCAATGAACAGATCCGCGACAACTGTATCGTTGAAGCGGCTACGATGAAGTACGACGATGCGATCAAGCGTGGTGCGATGGCGTTGTTCGGCGAAAAATATTCGGACGTAGTGCGCGTCATCGGTATGGGTGAATTCTCCACCGAGCTATGTGGTGGCACGCATGTGCCGCAAGTCGGGCAAATCGGCTTGTTTAAAATTATCACCGAATCCGGCGTCGCGGCTGGTATCCGCCGCGTTGAGGCGGTGACCGGAAAAGCCGCCATTGATTATGTGCAACAACGCGAGGCGCAACTGTTGGAAATTGCGCATATGCTAAAAACCAATCCGCAAGAAGTCATGCAGAAAATTGCGCAGATCATCGGAAACGTGCGGCAAACCGAAAAGGAACTGGCTCGTTTAAAAACCAAGCTTGCCAGCTCGCAAGGCTCCGATTTAGCCGCGCAAGTGCAGGAAATCAAGGGTGTCAAAGTGCTGGCCGTCAATCTGGAAAACGCCGACGCCAAAACCCTGCGCGAAACATTGGATCAATTGAAAGACAAACTCAAAACCTGCGCTATTGTGCTCAGTACCGTTGCAGATGGAAAAGTCACGCTGATCGCTGGTGTCAGCTCAGATCTTACGGATCGAATCAAAGCCGGTGAACTGGTCAATTTCGTGGCGCAACAAGTCGGTGGCAAAGGCGGCGGGCGCGCAGATATGGCGCAAGCGGGTGGTACGCAGCCGGAGCAATTGCCGAAGGCGCTGGGAAGTGTGACGGGTTGGGTAGGAAATAAAATAGATTAGCGCATGGTACATTATGCTGGTCAGGAGATTGCGGAAAATTTCATGTGACTCTCTGTATGCAATCACAGTTGGATTTGACGGCAATTATTACTAATTCTGGCTAATTCCCTTTCGGGTTTTTGATCTCATCGGATTGATGAATCTGCAGTCTACACGCCACAAAATTGCAGTGAACGTAATGAGTATTTGGTAATAATAATGACACTTATTGAAGTGAGGTTCTAATGGCGCAGGCAGACTTACTGGTAGAGTTGCTCAAGAATGCTAGCAATGGTAATCAATTGGCTTTTCGCAAGACAGCTGAAGCCTTGATTCAAGAGGAAAAGGGCAAAGGTCATCGGGTTTTGGCAGATCGATTGACTAAGGCATTGCAACCAAACGTTTTCGCAATGGCACGCGGCTTCGTGTCCAAGCAGAGTAGCAGCGGTGACCAGCATAAAGATTTGATCTTTGAAATTACGCCGGAACGCACACTTGATAGCCTTGTATTACCAAGCAAAATCTATGATTCAATCAAGGAGGTCATTGAGGAGCAGCATCGTGCCGAGTTATTGCATGCCCACAATCTACGTGCACGTAACAAACTCCTATTTGCTGGACCGCCAGGAAACGGCAAGACGACCTTAGCCGAGGCGCTAGCTTTTGAGTTGATGTATCCATTATTAGTTATTAGGTATGAGACCCTGGTTGGAAGTTATCTAGGCGAAACATCCAGTCGCTTGAAGCATCTAATGGATTATGCGAAAACACGGCGGTGTGTACTGTTTTTTGATGAGTTCGAAACTCTTGGCAAGGAACGTGGAGATACACACGAAACAGGAGAAATAAAACGGGTAGTAAGTTCATTACTTTTGCAGATTGATGATTTGCCAGACTATGTGGTGATTGTTGCCGCAAGTAATCATCCAGAATTGCTAGACAGAGCGGTATGGCGCCGATTTCAGGTGCGAGTTGAATTGCCATTACCCACGCGACAGCAACTGACCCAATATATTGAATCCATTGGCCAGCGGTGCAGAACTAATTTTGGATATGCGCCAGAAACCTTGGCAAAATATATGAGGGGATTGAATTTTGCAGAGGTCGAGGAGTTTTGTTTGAGCGTGATACGCCGGGCGACACTCGACCAAAAAACTGACAACGCCCAAGCAATTACCCGTATAAAACTAACACAGTGGCGCGACAGATTAAAACCCATCACGAGCAAACTAGAGAGCTGAGTAATCCCACAAATCCATGACCGATCACCTTCCTCTTCTGGTTTTTTCCCGCGCAACGACAGTTGCTCCTTCATCGGGAAATGGCTTTTCGCCGAGCAAGCCACATTTTCCAAATCATACACGGCAGGTTGAACGACTTTCCCAGCAGCTAAATGAGTTGCAGCAGGACTTTTCACGTTATAAGGCTAGCGTCAGCGGGACTATGGCTGGACTTGAGCCAGAGACAGTATTGGTTATAGAAATTGTAGGAAGTGTTGATGACTTCAAACGAACCGTCGAGAGCACCGACGGGCTAGAATGGCTTGGGGAATGGGACGTTGAGGACATTGAGCCAGACGATAATTTTTATGAAACTCCAAAAATTGGGGTTAATTTTTTTAAAAACAAAATTGCTGGCATAACTAATGGAGTACAGTCGAAAGAAATCCAGGAAATATTGAAAAAATACGGATTCATTGATGATGGTGGAAAAATAATTGCCGAAAAGATGCCGGAATTATCTTTGCCTGATCATTTGGCGCATCTTCATGCAGACATTACTGCGACTGTCAACAGTGCAAAAGATAGCCCATTGAGAGGTAGATTATTTTTGTCGATAGGCAATGAAAAAGGCTTGAAAGAGTTATTGGTATTGTGGCAATGCTGGCAAAAAGAACAAGTGTTGCCATATAGGAAATCTAAATGGCGTGCTGTGTTCGAACAAACCTTAGTGATCAGGCGTTGGGGAATCAAAGAAACCTTGCGCGAAACTGGCATGATCGAACGTTGGCACGATTTGCTCGACCCTATTAACCCAGCCCAGGAAATTTATTGTCAGATCGAATTATTCTATCGACAGAATCCTGAGAAGCGAAAACAAAGCGAATCAGCCATTACCAAATTGTTGGCTGAAATAGACGGTCAAACTATTAGCTCATTTATTGATATGCCCAACATTGCATTTCATGCAGTCAAAGCCAAATTACCTGCCGATAGAATTCGCCATTTACTGAAGATACTAGAATCACCTGCAAATGAGATAGATATCCAGTTATTCAAATTTCCTGGAGTAATGTATTTCCGCCCAACTGGACAAAGTCTGACAGATTCAGGAAATGAAGTTGGTGAGCCCGGTAAATTTCCAGAAGGTAGTCCGGAATTGCCGCCAGTAGTTGCCATTCTTGATGGTGCACCTAATATTTTGCATGATGCATTAAAAGACCGATTGTTATTCGATGATCCAGATAATTTGGCCGCCGAATATCAGCCCGGAGAGAAAAGACATGGCACGGCGATGGCATCCTTGGTAGTGCATGGAGAGTTATTGGAAGGTTTATCTGCTCCTTTAACACGGAAAGTTTATCACTTGGCAATAATGCAACCAAACCTATTAGCCAGGAGCTTTGGCGAATATGTTGAGCATTTTCCTGATGAAGTTTTCTTCGAAGATCGGATTGAACGCGCCGTACGCCGCATGTTTGAAGGTGAAGGCGCTACACCTGCTCAAGCTCCTGATATCAAAATCATTAATCTGTCGATTGGTGATCCAGAGCGTCCGTTTATTCATACTCCCAGCCCCTGGGCGAGGTTGCTTGACTGGCTATCGTGGAAGTATCGCGTGTTGTTTTGTGTAAGTACAGGGAATTTCTTAGGCGACATTCAAATTGATATTTCGCACAGCGAATTTTCTTCCTTGTCTGATACACAGAAGGTTGTTCGTATTTTAAAGTGTATGGAAGAACAATTATCCGAACGACGTTTACTATCACCAGCGGAGTCGTTGAACTCGCTCACTGTTGGAGCATTGCATGCAGATGAATCTGGAACCTATATGCTGGGTCAGAGAACTGAGCTGTTGCCGATCAGTGGACTGTTTAGTCCAATTTCACGTTTCGGACACGGCTTTCGTCGCTCAGTTAAACCTGAAATACTCTTTCCTGGCGGACGGCAGCTTTTTGCGGTTCCGATACTAACTGATAATCATCCTTATTCAATTGATACCTCACGGAGAAGACCTGGCCAAAGGGTAGCGTGGGATAGCTTGCAACAAGGAAATTTGTCCGAATCAGTTTATGCACGGGGCACTAGCAATGCTACCGCCCTGGCAACGCGAGGGGGAGCAAGAATTTATGAAGTCTTGGCGAAGCTGCAGGAAGAGCACGGCGAGGAGATTCCTGATAATCTGATTGCTGTGCTCATAAAGTCACTACTGGTACATGGCGCACAACACCATGCCCAAGCCGAGAAAGCATTAACAGAATCGCTGAAATCTCCAATAAACTCACGTCGCTTCAAGGAAGTAATGGCTCGTTATATCGGTTATGGTGCAGTTGACATTGATCGTGTGCTCGCCTGTACCGAACAGCGGGCTACGGTAATGGGGTGTGGAGAAATAAAGGAAAATCAAGTTCATGAATATCGTTTTCCTCTTCCATCCAGCTTGTCTGGAAGCCAAGTCTGGCGCCGTATGTTGGTCACATTGGCTTGGTTCTCTCCAATCAATTCTGCTCACCGGAATCTCCGTGAGGCAAAACTTGAACTCCAGCCAGGCGGGAGTTGGGACAAGTTGCCTTTGAAAATAAAAAGAATAAGTTCAGATCATAATCAGGTCTTGCGAGGTACTGTACAACACGAAATTCTTGAGGGGACAAGTCAGATTTCTGAGTATGAGGAAGATGGGTACATCTTATTACATGTGGCATGCAAGGCTGATGCAACTGAGAAGCTCGATCAATTGATTCCTTATGGCTTGGCTGTGACTCTTGAAGTGGCTGAGGGCGTTGAAATTCCAATCTATCAGCAGATTCGCGCTAAAATCAAGCCACAAGTAGCGATAAGAGCGCATGCGGGAGGCTCGTAATAAATTTTATACAAGGATTTGTTTATTAATCTGGAATTCGAAACCGAAAGGAAAGGGCGGTAATATTGATCCTGAGTGCTAATAAGAAAAAAATACTTGCTGATTTCCGAGTGAGGCATAGTCACCAGAAGGCGGTGATGGAGATGCTTACGATACGATACTATCAACAAATAAATTTATTAAAGAAGTATAGATGCTCAAAAAAACCGTCATTCTCTCCATGACTCTCATCGCCACGATTCTGATCTATGCTGCGATGCAACCGGATACTTTCCGTATCGAACGTTCTATCAGCATCAACGCATCACCCGAAAAGATATTTCCGCATATTAATGATTTCCATCGGTGGGAAGCATGGTCACCGTGGGAAAAGATTGATCCCGGGATTAAGCGAAGCTATAGCGGAGCTGAAAGTGGCAAGGGTGCTATCTACGAATGGCAGGGTAACCAAGATATTGGCCAAGGACGCATGGAAATTGTGAAGTCGACACCGTCGAGAAATTTGGTGATTGAACTCCATTTCTTGCAACCTTTTGAGGCAAGGAATACCGTCGAATTCCAATTGGAAGCTGGTGATAATGCTACGGCAGTCACGCAAGCTATGTACGGCTCGAATTCTTTTGTTTCCAAGTTAATGAATCTAATCTTTGATATGGATAAAATGGTCGGCGAGAAGTATGAGGAAGGTCTTGTCAGTTTGAAGACTATTGCGGAGCATTAGAATGAAGAAAAAATTGTGGTTTATGCTTATTTTTGTGATGATTTTTTTATTCATAGGATGCGGAACCATAAACACTGTGGTCCGCGATGATTCCGTAGCTCGTCGTGATCTCAGCCGCGTGAGCTCTCCCTGTGCAACGATCCCGCGAGTATATAGTGGTGTTGCCTACAATATTTGTACTTTACGCGGGAAGCCGTCGCGCACATCGCTATGGATCGGGGGAGTACCTGAACTTATGCTCGTTGATATAGTACTGTCCAGCGCATTGGATACAGTTATTTTGCCGTATACGATTTATGAGCAAGCCCTTGAAGGTAATCTTGAGCTCGAGTGAAAAGCGGCACTAGGTAATTGCCAGATGTGTGATGCCCGAATGGATATCCTGTGTTTTAGCTTCAGCGCCCTCGAGCTTGATTTGCAGGCGCAATTCATTCATTGAGTCGGCATTGCGCAGTGCATCTTCATAACTGATTTTACCGGCTTCATAGAGATCAAACAGCGCCATATCAAAGGTTTGCATGCCCATTTCACGCGAACTTTTCATGATGGTCTTGATTTCATGCACATTGCCTTTAAAAATCAAATCTGAAATTAACGGTGAGTTAAGCAGAACTTCGATAGCCGCAACCCTTCCTTTGCTGTCTTTAGCCGGGATCAATCGTTGTGCCACCAATGAGCGCAAATTCAGCGATAAATCCATCAATAACTGCGCTCTGCGTTCTTCCGGGAAAAAATTGATGATGCGATCGAGTGCCTGATTGGCGCTGTTGGCGTGTAATGTTCCCATGCAAAGATGGCCGGTTTCGGCAAACGCAATCGCGTGTTCCATAGTTTCACGATCGCGGATTTCGCCAATCAATATGACATCGGGGGCTTGCCGCAGTGTGTTTTTCAGTGCGGCTTCCCATGATTCGGTATCGACCCCTACTTCGCGCTGGGTGATGACGCAGTTAATGTGCTCGTGAACATATTCCACCGGGTCTTCGATGGTGATGATGTGGCCATAGCTATTCTTGTTGCGATGTCCAATCATTGCTGCCATGGATGTCGATTTTCCGGAACCGGTTCCGCCGACAAAAATTACCAGACCCCGTTTGCTCATCACAACTTCCTTAAGCACTTGCGGTAGAGCTAAATCATCAAACTCAGGGATTTTGGTGGTGATAGTACGTAATACCATGCCAACGCGTTGTTGTTGAACAAATGCGTTGACACGGAAACGCCCGATTCCGGCCGGGCTAATCGCAAAATTGCATTCTTGCGAGGCTTGAAATTCGTCGGTCTGCTTTTCATTCATGATCGCTTTAGCCAACATTTCGGTGTGCTGTGCAGTTAAGGATTGTTGAGAGACCGGGGTCATTTTTCCGTCGATTTTGAATGCAGGTGGAAATCCGGCTGTAATGAACAGATCCGAGGCTTTCTTGCCCAGCATTAAGCGCAGTAAATTCGATATAAATTTTGCTGCTTGTTCTTTGTCCATTGGTCGCTCCTGAAACATACATTAAACTTGATTGCTCGACTAAACCCTGAAATTGTCCTTATTCATTGCTTGCGTTCTGGCTTCTGCGACTGAGACGGCATTGCGTTTTACCAGGTCGGTTAGGTTTTGATCTAGTGTTTGCATACCTGCATTCTGACCCGTTTGTATCGCTGAATACATTTGTGCAACTTTGCCTTCACGGATTAAATTTCGAATCGCTGGAGTACCAATCATAATTTCATGCGCAGCTACGCGCCCCTTGCCATCCTTGGTTTTTAACAGTGCCTGAGAAATTACTGCGCGCAATGATTCCGATAGCATCGCGCGAATCATTTCTTTTTCTTCCGCCGGAAACACGTCGATTACACGATCAATAGTTTTAGCCGCCGAGCTGGTATGCAATGTTCCAAATACCAAGTGACCGGTCTCAGCTGCGGTCATCGCCAGCCGTATGGTTTCAAGGTCGCGCAATTCGCCTACCAGAATAATGTCAGGATCTTCACGCAGGGCAGAACGCAGCGCATTTGAGAAACTTAATGTATCGCGTCCTATCTCTCGTTGATTTATCAAGCATTTCTTGCTTTCGTGCACGAATTCAATTGGGTCTTCAAGTGTTAAGATATGGCCATACTCATTCTCATTGATGTCATTGACCATTGCAGCGAGAGTAGTCGATTTTCCTGAACCGGTAGGACCTGTTACTAATACAACTCCACGCGGTTGCTTGGCAATTTCAGCAAAAATTTTGGGTGCGCGTAAATCTTCCAAACTGAGCACCTTGGATGGAATCGTTCGCATAACTGCCGCTGCACCGCGTTGTGTATTGAATGCATTTACCCGGAAACGGGCGAGATTTGGTATCGCAAAGGAAAAATCACATTCCAGATGCTCTTCGTAAAGTTTGCGCTGACCATCATTCATAATGTCATATATCATCGCGTGTACATCTTTATGAGGCATTTCCGGCAAATTGATGCGACGGATGTCACCATGCACCCGGATCATCGGAGACATGCCCGCAGATAAATGCAAATCGGAAGCGTTGTTTTTAACCACAAAGGCGAGTAGCTCGACAATATTCATTAGGTGTCCTCTTGTGACGATGCAAAATGTAACGGGAGTGTTCTACAACTGATCAGCCTGAAAAATCGTTGTGAAAGGCCATCTGCACTGCTGTTGCAACGTTGAGAGCTAAACCTATTTTGCTCGCTTTTGCTTTGTGCAGACTGCCTTGAAAACGTATCTCAACTGCTTGTTAATGCGATCAATCATTAGCCAGCTCGTTTGTTAACGGACAGAGCAAATAAAAAATTGAGACAAGTTGGCACTGACTGTTTTCAACAATATTGCAAGATCAAATATAATTTTTACGTGGATTGATTAACCGCATCCTTGATTCGATTAGCCCACGCTGTGGCTTCCAATTCCAGCTTAATGAATTCATCCATGTTGATAAATCCCATTTCTGACAAAATTGATGACACTGTTTCATATTCACCTTTTTCATGGGCTTCAATTAATTCCAGTTGATGCCCCAAATAGCCCCGTCGTGTCAATAGAGCTTCGCCCATATCTTTTTGAATACTTAGCGTGCTAACAAGCTCGGACATTTCCATCCCGAGCAAAGTATCCAGTAACGATAGAACGCCTACCATAAAGGCACGATCCTGATGATTTTTATCGTGTGGACGATCCGCAATGGCAATTGCTTCTAACAATCTGCCACGCACTGTGGCTGTCTGCATTAACGCATCCGACGCGCCACCATCTCTTTGCTTAGCAGCATAGAGCAATATCTGGATCCAGCGTTGAAGCTGTTTCCGGCCAATAATCATAATGGCTCGCTTGATGGAGTTAATCGTGCTAGGCAAACCGCCCGCAGCGGAATTTACCATGCGTAACAAGTTATAGCTTAAGCCGGGCTGAAACTTGAGTTCGTTCTCAATTTCAGTTACTTCACCGTCTTTAACTACTAACAGCAATAATTTCAATAGAGATAGCTTCGAGGGGTCAATACGTTTTCCAGTAATAATTTCTGGTTTTGCAAAATAAAAGCCTTGCAGCATTTGAAAGTTCAGCGCGATACAATTTCGGGCGATTTCCTTGCTTTCAACTTTCTCCGCCAGTAATAACACCGGCCAACGCCTTAGATTCTTTATAAGATTTAGTAGGTTATTCTGGTTTAGTGCGGTAATGTTAATCTTCACTATATTAATGAGCGGCATGATGCGTTCAAACCGCTGATCTAGCTGAACGACATTCGATAGCGCCAATTGATAACCTTTTTGTTTTAAGAATAAACAGCGTTGTATGATTTCATCATTAATCTCTACGCTTCTCAAAATTTCGAGGACTACATGTTTCTTTGGGAGCATGCAGATTGCATCATTCATCAATAACTTAGCATCAACTTTAATAAATCCGCGTCGTTTGCCGATCACATTTTCTATACCTAATTGACCATAGGTATCAATGATGACATTGGCTGAAGCAGCAGAATTATCGGTGACCTCAACGATGTTATTTTGATTGGTGCGAAATAAAAGCTCAAACGCCACTAAATTTTGTTTGCTATCCAGAATCGGTAGTCTGCCAAGATAAACTTCCATCCTATTTTCCTCTATAACTTCACGTTATCCTGCATGCACCTGTTTATCGTCCAGAATTGAAACGAATTGAGTTTTTGTGTAATATTGCAAGCTTATGTAATAAAAGAAATATATAGCGCAAGGCGCGAGAAAGCACGGGTTGACTGAGGACATATTCTTTCAAGCTGTCAGTTAATGGATGGCATTGAATACTTCAATAACTTGCAATTTAGCTACGGTAATAACCGATTCTACAATTTCTGCTGTCAAGCCAAGATAACTCCATGTTTTAAGAGCGCGATCTGATATGGCTGTTTCGAGGTTTATCGGTTGATTAGTACAAGGCTGGATATAATTGGCGATACTTATAGCCGCACAAAGTGTGCTGGCATCAGATTGATATTCTTCATTTTTCATGGGGTCAGATTGATATTCGACCATTTTCCATATGTTAGGTGGTAATTTCCATTGCTTTAAAAGTTCGGCACCCAATTGTGCATTGGTGAAACCAAAAATCTTCCGTTCTTCTTGGATTGCGGCATCTTCCCCTTGATTCAAGCAATGCAATATTTTTGCAGATTCTTTGGGAAACTGACTAAAAAGAATTAATCTACCAACATCATGCAACAATCCAGCGATGAAAAAACGCTCCCGGCTATCAACGCTTGACGTTAATAAGCGCGCGGTTACACCACTCGTGATGCTGTGATTCCAGAACATGTCCATGTTGACTAGATTAGGTGAAATTCCTTTAAAAGTTGTGGTCACTGATGATGCAATCACCAGATTACGTAATTCTTTATGTCCGACGATCGAGATGGCTTTCATAACGGTTTCAATTTTTCCAGAGAAACCAAAATAAGTACTGTTTGCGAACTTCAATAGTTTTGCTGTTAGTGCGGGATCACTTAAGATGATACGTTCTAACTCAGTATTTGTTGCTTCCCCTGAGTCAATTAAATCATTAATGCGAAACACAGCATCAGGTAAGGAAAAAATAGATCGAACGTTAGTGACTATTGTGCAAGGATCCATTTGAGTCTCAGAAAATTTGAGCTGTCGCTGATTTTAACTTTGTTAAGTACATTCTTTATGGTAGCTGCTTCTGATATTTGTGCTGCAACAACCATTCTTGTTGCCAACTTGAGTCATCAAGGTGATGATCCAAGCTTGCGAAGCAAAGATTAAACGAAAATTACTCTTATTGCTCTGAGGATTAAGCGGAGAAAATTGTCTGATTTCTCAGGAAAGGCGTAACTTTATTTGAGAGGATGAATCTATGATCCTGATTTTGCAGAAATAAGTGTCATATATTTTGCTTGAAGCTGTTCTTTGCTTTCCACGATAGCAGGGTTGGTTGTAATGCAATCTACCGGGCAGACCTCTATACATTGAGGTTCATTGTAGTGTCCGACGCATTCTGTACACAGGCTAGAATCAATTTGGTAAATTTCTTCACCTTGCGAAATCGCGCCATTGGGGCACTCGGGTTCGCAAACATCACAGTTGATACATTCATCGGTAATAATTAGTGCCATTTATATTCTCAAGATTATCGGGTTAATTTCTCACGCAGTTTTTTTGCGACCAGTGGGTGTACAAACGTATCAGCATTTCCGCCAAGCGATGCGATTTCACGCACGATGGTTGCAGAAACAAACATATATTGGTCTGAGGGCGTCATGAATAAAGTTTCCACATCAGGATATAACCCACGATTCATTCCGGCCATTTGGAATTCATATTCGAAATCTGAAGCAGCACGCAAGCCGCGCACAATTATTCGTGACCTTTGTTGCTGCAAAAAATTCATTAGTAAGCCAGAAAATGCAATAACTTTGACATTAGAACAATCCGACAGAACCTCCTGTGCCATCTCCACTCTTTCTTCTAAAGTAAAAAAAGGTTTCTTGCCGCTACTTACGGCGACTGCAATAACAACCTGGTCAAATAAACGCGAAGCGCGTCTAACTAAATCTTCATGCCCCCGGGTTATTGGATCAAACGTACCGGGATAAATCGCCTTATCCATTGTGTGCCAACTTCAGCAGTTGATAGCGAACAGTTCCCGCTTTAGCGCTGCGATGTATTTTCCATTGTTTATCCAAATTCCATATGCCTCTGGATTCAGAATAAACCAGTCCATCTTGTTCAAGATGGACTGGCAGCAACGGCATCAATCCAGGTAGTAAATCAAGACGATAGGGTGGGTCAAGAAAAATAACATCAAATTTACGTGCATCAGATTTCATAAAATTTAGCGCATTCATTAGGAGCAATTCAACCTGCATTGCTTGGAATTTCTCTTTATTTTCCTTTAGTGCTTTATATACTCGTGCATCATTATCAACCATAACTACTTGTGCTGCGCCACGTGACGCAGCCTCGAAACCTAACGCGCCACTACCAGAAAACAGATCGAGGCAACGCAGACCACTTAAGTCCTGCTCTAGCCAATTAAAAACTGTTTCACGTATTCTATCGGAAGTGGGCCTTAAATCAGGATGTTCCGGAAAAGTCAGCAAACGGCTGCGCCATTGACCACCGATGATGCGGATTTTTCCTTGAATTAGCGTCATACAGCAAATATTTTTTACTCAATCGCTCCAGCGATGACGGCTACCATGCCATCGGGCTGGATTCGCCGCTGAAATGCTTGCTGAATTTGCTCGGTAGTTACTGCTTCAACGGCTTCCAGGTAATCTGTCAGATAAGTAAGTGGCAATTGATAAAAACCGATTACGGATAGAAAACCTAATATTTTGCTATTACTGTCGAGCCGCAATGGAAAACCACCGATAATATTTTGTTTAGCTGCTACTAATTCTTTTTCCGTTGGGCCATTCAATACAAAATCTTTAAGTACTTTTTGGGTTAAAGCAAATGCTTCCTCGGATTGCTCTTTTTTAGTTTGCAAGCCAATTTGAAACGGCCCTTGCTCTTTATATGGTGCAAAAAAACTGTAAACGCTATAAGCCAAACCGCGTTTTTGTCGTACTTCTTCCATCAGGCGTGAAACAAACCCTCCACCTCCTAGGATATGATTTCCAACCAGCAGGGAAAAATAGTCGGGATCATTCCGGCGCAATCCGGGGTAAGCCAGTTGAATGTGACTTTGTGCGGCGGGGTGAGGTAGTCTTTTTATTTCTGCCTTCGGAAGTATGACTTGCGGAACGTCCTTTGATTGCCCAGTCGAAGGTAAGCTTGCAGTCAATTTTTCTGCAATTGCTGCTGCTTCAAGTCGAGTTACATCACCGATAATTGCTATCACAGCACCTTCCGCTACATAATGGGAGCGATAAAAAGTGAGTAGATCCTCGCGTTGTAATTTATCGAGCGTCTCAATTTCACCCCGCTCATTGAATCCATAGGGATGATTGCCGTATAGCATCTTCATTAATTCGCGCTCGGCGATATAATCCGGTTTAGTGCTTGATTCTCTTATACTTGAAATAATTCTTGCTTTTTCCCTCGACAAGATAGCTTGTGGGAATTCCGGAAATTGAATAATACGGGAAAATACATCCAGTGCTTGTTTGCGTTCTAGTTCACTACTCAAGGTACGTAAAACAATGCCAGCACGATCCCGATCAAAATGACTTCTGGTTTGCGCTCCCACATCGGCTAATGCAGTGGCGATTTTATCTTCAGACAAGCCGCCTGCACCCAGGCTGAGCAGATGTTGCACCAGGTTGGCGCGACCTGATTGACTCGGAATATCCATACTGCTACCTGCCGCAAATTCGACACTCACATCCAGTATCGGTAGGTCATGATTCTCCACGAAATATACTTGTGCCCCAGAAGAAGCCTGCCAAAATTGGATTGGTAGCGAAGCTAATGCCCACGGGGAATAAAGGCCAAGCAGTATAAAAAAGAAGAATTGTTTCATGGGTACCAGAGCCTCCTGCAGTACGCTTATCAGAGCAAGCATGTTATAAAATTTGCAATTAACCACTATTGCGTAACCCTGCTGTTACACCGTTGATGGTGAGATGAATAGAACGTTTAACTTCTTCACTATCTTCGCCAGATCGATAGCGGCGAAGCAATTCCACTTGTAAGTGATTAAGCGGATCGATATAAGGGATTCTATTGCGGATGCTGCGTGCTAATGTCGGATTATCTTGTAGTAACTCGACATTACCAGTGATCGCAAATAGCCACTTTTCACTTCTCACACGCTCTTCTCGGATGCGTGCAAAAATCTGCTTACGCAGTACAACATCGTCTACCAATTCAGCATAGCGTGAGGCAATACCCATGTCTGTCTTAGCTAGTACCATATCCATATTCGACAACAGCGTTTGCATAAAGGGCCATTTTTGGTACATTTCTTGCAATAAGGCGAGCCCTTGGTCATTTTGATCTTGTTGATTTACAAATGTTTCCACTGCGTGGCCGAAACCATACCAGCCTGGCAGCATCATCCGACTCTGACTCCAGCTGAATACCCATGGAATCGCACGTAAATCTTCAATGTCATCGGAATTTCTGCGCGAGGGTGGTCGACTGCCTATGTGCAAACCTGCCATTTCCCGGATGGGTGTTGATTCCAGAAAAAATTGCTTGAATCCCGGAGTTCCGAACACTAAATCTTGATAAGCTGCAAAAGAAACTTCTGCGAGTTTACTCATCGCGGGATAATATCGATCTGCATTTTTGCCGATCGAGTCATGGCCTAGTAAAGTTGCTTCCATTGTCGCGGCCACTAAAGTTTCAAGGTTGCGACGCCCAATCTCAGGTTCTGCATATTTGCTGCTGATGACTTCACCCTGTTCGGTTACACGTATCTGACCATTCACGCTACCGGGAGGTTGTGCCAAGATGCTCTGATAACTCGGCCCACCGCCACGCCCTACAGTGCCACCACGACCATGAAATAGACGTAATCCAATCTGATGTTTAGCAAAAATTTTAGTCAGTGCAATTTCTGCCTTGTAAATCTCCCAATTCGAAGCGATAAATCCACCATCTTTATTGCTATCGGAATACCCTAACATGACTTCTTGTACACTGCCTACTGAACTTAACAGCTTGCGGTAATAGGGTAGTGAAAATAATTGATCCATAATTTCACCGCAACTTTGCAAATCAGAAATTGTTTCAAACAATGGGATAATATTGATATGCAACTGGGGATTTTCTCCGGTTTGCAGCAAATCTACTTGACGTAACAAGTATGCTACTTCCAGTATATTGACCACCCCAGTGGTCATGGAAATAATATAATTCGGCATTGCTGCGTGTCCGAAACGACGATGAATTTCAGCCGCGCACTGCAAAATGTGTAATTCGGATTGCGTCGTTTCAGAAAACTCCGATGGAATAGTCAATAATGGATGTAATCGATTGATTTCCAACAACAACAAATCGATGCGTTCTTTCTCACTCAGTTGCAAATAATCCTTGTGACCGGTGTAGTATTCAAATAATTCGCTTACTACTCCTTCATGGATTTTGCTGTGCTGCCGCATATCCAGAGGCGCAAGATGAAAACCGAATACATCTGCAGCTCGCCGCAAATTACGTAATTCGCCACGCGCTACCCAAGAAGATTTATGCTGTTTCAGGGATTGAATGATTGTCTCGAGATCGTGCATAAATTCAGCGCTATCGACGTAAGGTTCTTTGGTTTCTTCCGTGCTTAGTTGCAAAACTTGATGCCCAAATTTTTTTGCGGTGGCGACCAAGCGAGCACCTATACTCAGAAAAATGCGCCGATAAGGCTCATCAGACCGATTTGGAATATCCGGGGCGGTAGCAAGTAAATTTTTAACTTCGTCACTGATTTCTACCAAGCGTTCGGTCAAGCTCATGGAACGACCGATTTTTTGCACGGCATCAATATAATATTCCAGTGCCACCGCTGATTGACGTTCTACAGCGCGCAACATGACTTCGTGTGTTACAAAAGGATTGCCATCGCGATCGCCGCCAATCCAGCTTCCAATTCGCAGAAACGAAGTCACCAATGGAATATCGTTGACCAGCCGACGCTCCAGCAAATCTTCCATTTTTGCGTAGATATATGGGATTTCACTTAAAAACGTATAGCTGTAATACGCTAAACCATTTTCAATCTCATCATAGACGGACAAACGAGTCGGACGTAACATGCGTGTTTGCCACAAAATTTGAATTGTAGCGCGCTGATTCTCTTCATTATGACGTAACTCATTTGGAGTCAGCTCAGTCCATGCTCGTTCTTTTAGTAAGCGCTCAATGGCTAATTGGCAATCCAATATGCTTCTGCGCTGTACTTCAGTTGGGTGCGCGGTCAGAACTGGAGAAACAATCGCTTTCTTGAAAAAATCAGCAAGGACTGTTCGTGTATTACTACTGCTTTCCAATACACGCTCTAGCGCTAATGTTACACTCCCTGCTTGTGGCGTTGAACCGGCTCGTAGGTGAGCCCGCCGCCGCCGGTTATGATGCACATCCTCTGCTATATTGGAGAGCAGTGAGAAATAACTAAAGGCACGAACAACTGGCAATGAGTCTCTATCGCTTAATTGCTTGAGTATCGCTTCCAATTCATGCCTTGCAGTGGGATCCTGCTCACGATGAAAACGAATCGCTATTTGGCGTATATTTTCCACCAATTCGAAGGCGTTATCTCCTTCTTGCTCACGTACCGTGTCGCCCAGAATGCGTCCAAGAAAACGAATGTCCTCGCGCAATGGTAAATCTTTATCATTTGCTAACTGATTATTAACATCATCATTCTCTGAATCAACATCATTCATTACGTTCTGCATCCGCTATAAAATATGAAACCAGCGACCACTCGCGATACGCCAAGTCAGGGCTGGCCATGCTAAAATGATCGCCAGTAGGAATTTTTTGTAATTTTTTCATTTATATTATTAATGCCCAATTCATTTTTATTTCCCAAGAAAATTGTCATTGCTTCACGAGAAAGCTTACTTGCTATGTGGCAAGCCAAGTTCATTCAAAAATGCTTAAGCGAATTATACCCGCAAACTGAAATCAGCATACTTGGTATGACAACACGCGGTGATCAGATACTGGATCAATCATTATCTAAAATTGGCGGAAAAGGCTTATTTATTAAGGAACTTGAACAAGCTCTGGAAGATGGTCGCGCTGATATCGCAGTGCATTCCATGAAAGACATGCCTATGAATGTTCCAGCAGGATTCAAGCTAGCTGCGATAACTAAGCGAGAAGATCCACGCGATGCGTTTGTTTCTAATCACTATGCGAGTTTGGACGTGTTACCTGCAGGTAGTGTCGTTGGCACATCAAGTTTGCGACGCGAAAGCCAATTGCGTGCACATTTTCCGCAACTTCAAGTGCAACCATTGCGAGGCAATGTTCAAACCCGGTTACGCAAACTCGATGAAGATCAGTATGCAGCGATTATTCTGGCTGCCGCCGGTTTAAAACGGCTTGAACTTTCCAATCGCATTACAGCATTACTCAATCCTGAACAAAGCTTGCCTGCGGTTGGACAAGGTGCTTTGGGGATCGAATGCAGAGCGGATCGTCTAGATTTGGTTAAGCTTATGCAGCCATTACACCACCAGGAAACTGCTTATTGTGTCGAAGCTGAGCGTTCGGTGAGTCGTGTATTGGGAGGCAGTTGTCAGGTGCCATTAGGGGCTTTTGCTGAAATTAACAATAACAAACTGCAACTTCGTGGATTTGTTGCGCAACCTGATGGTAAACGTATCGTGAGCGGAGCATTAGATGGCGAGCCGGAAACGGGTATTGCAATGGGGCAGCAATTGGCGCAAAAGCTAATTAAGCAAGGTGCAGATAAAATTCTGGCTGCTTTGGTATCTGCCGAAGGCTGGAATTGACTGCCAGTAAACAATTAGCTGGGATTAATATACTGGTCACTCGTCCAATACATCAAGCTACTCTTCTTGCAGAAGGTATTCATGCTAGCGGTGGCAATCCGATTTTACTTCCAGTATTGGAAATCGCTGATGTCGCGAATATTACCCCACTGATCGATCTGATCAAACGCTTGGATGAGTTTGATTGGGCGGTATTTGTCAGTCCTAATGCTGTTACCAAAAGTATGGATTTAATTGCCAAGCAGCGTGTGTTCCCTCCCCACTTAAAAATAGCTGCTGTAGGAAAAAGCACTGCGAATACATTAAGAAAGTATGGCGTCAACGAGGTTCTTATCCCAATCGAACGCTTTGATAGTGAGGAGCTACTTAAATCGAGGGAATTACAGAATATGGGCGGCAAACGTGTTGTAATTTTTCGTGGTAATGGCGGGCGGACGCTATTGGGTGACACGCTTGTACAACGCGGTGCGTATATCGAATATGCCGAATGCTATCTACGCAGAAAACCAGATATTGATAGCGCACCTTTACTTGCCGCCTGGTCACAAGGGGAAATACACGGAGTAATCATTACGAGCAGTGAGGGATTGCATAATTTATTTGACATAATAGGCAAGCTTGGCCAACAATTACTCAAAGTGACTCCGGTTTTTACAGCCCATGAGCGCATAGCTCAAGTGGCCAAAGAATTAGGGTTGGAAAAAATCGTAAAAGTAGCATGCGCTGGAGATGAAGGTTTACTGAAAGGTTTGCATATATACTTTCAGACAATGGGAAGATAGCTTTTGTTTTGAATGAAATATAAGGAAAGGGGCCCAGAAAATAAAGTATAAATAGTCGCGCATCAATTGTACTCACTGGGTGGTGGGTGTGTATTTGTAATCCGTGATATAAATTAATAATGATCGACTCTAATGCAATGGGGAGAATATATGAAACTGATAGTCTGGCTAATAGCACTATTCACTGCTGCTGTAGCTGTTACACTTGCTGCTAAAAACATCACTGGGCAAGCTTCACTGGTGATGCCGCCCTATCAATTAGAGCTACCGCTCGATCAGTTTATTATTGTTGTGATCGTGGCTTTTATAGTTTTCTATTTGCTAGTACGATTCATCCTGGGGGTATTGGGATTCAGCAAAAGGCACCGCCACAAAAAAACAGATGAGATGCTGCTATCCGGACTAAAAGCCTACTTTGAAGGTGATTTTGTTAAAGCACAAAAAAATACCGCCACTGCATTAAAGTTAGCAAATTCAGAAACTATCAAAACAATTAGCGCTGTCATTGCAGCTCGTTCAGCACACAAACTTGATCAAGATACAGCACGAGATCAATATTTAAATGATGCTCTTAATCAAGCGCCGAGTGAAAAATCTTTGTGCCTTGCCACTAAAGCTAAGTTCCAGTTAGATGATGGACATTATCAGGATGCACTTAAAACCTTACAGTTATTGTATTCAGAAGGAGGGTTGCAACCTACTGCGGTGTTGCAACTGGAGCTGGAGGCTCAGCAACAGGGTGGAAATTGGGATGCAGTATTGGAGTTAACTGAAGTACTGGCGAAACGTCAATCGGCTAATAAAGCACACATAAAGCAGTTAAGACACGATGCGCAAATAGAAAGTATTAGAAGCAAAGCAACCGATTTGCAGTCCTTGAATCAGTATTGGTTGCACATATCGCCGATGGAAAAGATGGATAGTAAACTTTGTGCAGCTGCAGTGCGTGCCTACAGTTCTCTAGGAGACTGCGTAGCAGCAAATCGGATTATTGAACAAAATGTTCCGATCACATGGGATAGTAACTTAATTGAACTTTATGCGGAATGCTTGGGCTCTCATGTCAATAGGCAGATTGAATGCGCAGAAGTTTGGCTGAAATCACGACCTAACAATGCGCAATTGTTGTTGACGCTTGGTAAACTTTGTACTCATTGTGAGCTTTGGGGTAAAGCGCAAAATTATTTAGAAGCTAGCTTATCGGTTGAGCCAAGTTATAAAGCACATTTTGCATTAGCACAACTAAACGAGAAGCTGGGTAAACATGAATTGGCTATGAATCATTAAATAAAGGACTCGAATTTATTCCTAAACGGCTTATTAACTAAGCCGTTGGGGGATTTCCAGTGGGGATTACAAAAGCATGGGCAGGCGGAAGTGAGTGCTAAAAAGCATTTAAATTTGTTTCGTTTCAACCTCATCACCGTGACTTAAGCTGGCTACTCAGCGTCTTTGCTTTATATGGCTCCGGATTCCTTAGTTATTGAGGGATTGTTTGTCGAGGGTGTGAATACATCTGAGAAAAAAGCATTTTTAGGTAATTTACAATAAAGGGTGAAGTCATGGTATGCTGCTTTTATCATAGCGGGGATGCCACAGGCGTATACTTGATATTTTTCTAGATTCTCGAAATCCTGCATCACGGTTTCATGAACTAATCCTATTTTCCCTGTCCAGTTATCAGTTGACAGAGGTTCAGATAATACAGGCACAAAGGTGAAGTTTTCATGCTGTTGCTGCCAACTGCCAGCTAATTCAGATAAATATAAATCGGCTTTTGTACGTGCGCCCCAGTAAAGAACCATTTTTCTTTTGCTGCTTCTGTTTTTTTCTTGATATAAAACGTGTTCAAGAATGCTTTTTACTGGCGCAAATCCGGTTCCACTCGCTAGAAAAATAATTGCAGTATCTTCGGGTGCATCGCGCAGAAAGAACGATCCAAGTGGTCCGATAAATCGAACAATATCTTTAACCCTCATTTGGTTAAAAACATATTCTGTGAATGCGCCTCCAGGGTAATTGCGTACATGTAATTGCAGAAACTCATCATTATGAGGCGCATTTGCCAAAGAAAAGCTCCTATGCTTTCCATCTTTGAGCAAGATGTCGATATATTGACCTGGCAAAAATTGTAGCCGCTGCTTGGCAGGAAGTTTTAATGAAATAACCATGACATCGGGAGCGACAAGATCCAGCTTATGTACGCGACAAGGCAAGGTCTTTATTTCGATATCTTTAATTGCGTTGATTTCCTGGCATTCAATGATCAAGTCGGTCAATGGAGAAGCGCAGCAGAACAACGCGTTACCAGCTCTTTTTTCTTCTTCAGTCAAGGCCTCTTCACTATGACGACCGTAGTTCACCGATCCTCGTATGATTTTTCCTTTACAAATTCCGCAGGAACCGTTACGACAGCCGTAAGGTAGTGAGAATCCTTCTCGTTGAGCCGCATCAAGAATGGTTTCTCCCGGCTTTACTGTTAATATATGTCCACTGGGTTGAATAAGGATTTGGTACGACATTGAGTAGCAGATAAATAATAAATATTATTTGGAAATGGAATAGATTGTATGAAAAAAAAACTGTTAATTATCGGCTGCGGCGATGTTGCTTTGCGGACAGTGCCACTGTTAAAAACACATTACCGTATCCTCGGTTTATACCGTAGCGTAGACCGTGCTGATCTGTTACGCGCAAATGGCATTACTCCAATTTACGGTAATTTAGATTGCCCAAAAAGTCTTAAGAAGCTCGCGGGAATAGCCCATTTAGTATTACACTTGGCTCCTCCACCCAATCATGGGAAACGGGACACAAGAACGCTGCATTTATTGTCTGCTCTAACAAAACAAGCCAAAATCAATTCGACGATTTTACCACAACGGCTTATCTATATCAGTACTAGCGGGGTTTATGGTAATTGCCATGGGGATTTAATTGATGAAACTCATCCTGTTCATCCTGAAAATGATCGAGCTATACGACGTGTCTTTGCTGAAAGGCAAATACGTAACTGGGGAAAACGTAATCACATTCCAACGTGTATAGTGCGCGTACCTGGGATCTATGCAGCTAGTAGATTACCTTTGCAACGTCTGCGAGATGGCCATCCCGCATTATTGGACGTGGAAGATAGTTATACCAATCACATACATGCAGATGACCTTGCTCAGATTATTTTTGCTGCTATACGGTTTGCCAAAACAAATAGAATTTATCACGCTTGCGACGATTCTCATCTCAAAATGGGCGAGTATTTTGATTTAGTTGCTGATCATTTTGCTTTACCACATCCTCCTCGCATCACTCGAGATCAAGCTCGAGAACAAATAACACCCAGTATGTTATCTTTTATGAAGGAATCCAGGCGGCTTAGAAACTTCAGAATAAAAAAAGAATTACACGTTAGCTTGCTCTATCCGACAGTCCATGAAGGTGTTAAAGCCGCATTGATCACTAATCAGTAAATCAACGCTCAGTCTGGTATTAATCGTCAAATTTTTAGTTTACGCTAAGTAATAATCAATCAATGCCGTTAAATTCGCACAATTTAAAAAATAATTTTCTGATCTTGTTGCCAAGAAAGAACAAAATTAGAATTTTTGTGACTCTGGTTAAGAATGCTTAACTATCAAGAATATATTGAGTTTTAAAGGAACTGATTATGGCAACCATAACCGCAAGCGCTGAAAAAAAAATAAAAGAAATTAATTATTCTTGGGAAGGAAAGGATAAGTCTGGAAAGCAACTAAAAGGTGAAATGCGCGCCGCAGGAACTGTGGTTGTAACTTCCACTCTGCGCCGTCAGGGCATCAAAGTTACAAAAATAGAAAAAATGCGATCCAATGGCAGAATCATTGAGAAAGACATAACGTTATTTACGCGCCAACTAGCAACCATGATGAAATCGGGTGTGCCATTGCTACAGGCGTTTGAAATTATAGGGAAAGGCCATAGTAACAGGGCCTTGAGTAAGTTGTTGATGGATATTAAAGCTGATGTTGAAACTGGTAGTAACTTGACGGATGCATTTCGCAAATACCCACTTTATTTTGATGCTTTATATTGTAATCTTGTTGGTGCAGGAGAGGCCGCGGGTATTCTTGATACTATTCTAGATCGCCTAGCTACTTATAAAGAAAAAATTCAAGCTATCAAGGGAAAAATTAAATCAGCTCTTTTTTATCCTATTTCAATTATTGTAGTTGCATTTGTCATTACAGCGATAATAATGATTTTTGTGATCCCGGCTTTTAAAGATTTGTTTGAGGGTTTCGGTGCCGATTTGCCCGCTCCAACACTCTTTGTAATGACGATCTCAGATTTCTTTGTCGCCTATTGGTGGGCAATCTTTGGGATTGTGTGGGGGGGAATTTATGCTTTCTTTTATACCTGGAAAAGATCTGTTCCTATGCAGCGATTTATTGATCGTGTTGCGCTTAAGATTCCTGTTTTCGGAGAAGTAATTCGTAAAGCTACTATTGCGCGTTGGTCGCGCACACTTTCAACGATGTTTGCAGCAGGCGTTCCTTTGGTAGAATCATTAGATTCCGTCGCAGGTGCCGCTGGAAATTATATCTATTATGAAGCTACAAAGAATATACAGCTTGAAGTTAGCACAGGTAATAGCTTAATGTCATCTATGGCTAACAGCAATGTATTTCCCAACATGGTTATTCAAATGGTAGCTATTGGTGAAGAAGCAGGATCGCTGGATTCTATGCTCGGAAAAATAGCCGACTTCTATGAAGCGGAAGTTGACGATGCTGTTGCCGCACTTTCAAGTTTAATGGAACCTATGATCATGGTTGTTCTAGGAACACTTATTGGTGGCATGGTAGTCGCAATGTATTTGCCTATCTTTAAGATGGGCATGGTTGTTAGTTAACGCTATCTTAGGTAATCCAATTTATACAGAATAACCATGACCTTACTCACCATGCTGCAAGATTTTCCTACTTTTTTTATCTCCTTGATCGCGCTTCTTGGTTTAATGATAGGTAGCTTTCTGAATGTCGTGATTTATCGACTGCCCGAGATGCTTAAAAGAAGTTGGCTGCAGCAATGTGCAGAGTTACAGGGTCAAGCAAACAAAACATTGCCAACATTTAATCTTGTTACTCCGCGCTCAGCTTGTATTCATTGCGGACACAAGCTGAGCCTATGGGAAAACATTCCAGTGGTTAGCTATCTATTTTTACGCGGTCGTTGCTCCCAGTGCAACGTGCACATTTCTTCTCGTTACCCTATTGTAGAAGCTTTAACAGCCTTAATGAGCGGCATAGTTGCCTGGCATTTTGGATACGGTTTGATAACGATCGCGGCATTGATTTTTGTATGGGCGCTCATTACCTTGGCGATGATTGATCTCAATACACAACTATTGCCGGATGATATAACTTTACCGTTATTATGGCTGGGGTTATTGGTTAATATTAATAATGGCTTTACCGATATTCAATCAGCAGTTATTGGTGCCGCAGTGGGCTATTTTTCCTTATGGTCGATTTATTGGTGTTTTAAATTGTTAACCGGGAAAGAAGGTATAGGATTTGGTGATTTTAAATTATTATCCGCAATTGGTGCTTGGTTGGGCTGGAGTATGCTACCGCTGGTTATGCTTTTTTCTTCACTGGTTGCTACCATCGTAGGTGTTGGGTTGATCATCGCAGCAAAACTCAATAAGAATATTCCTATCCCATTTGGTCCTTATCTGGTTGGCGGAGCGCTTATCGCATTATTCTGGGGAGAAAAGCTTAATCATGCCTACCTTGGATTGTTCTAATCAATGACCTTTATTGTAGGACTAACTGGAGGAATTGGTTGTGGGAAATCAAGTGCTAGTCAATGTTTTGTGGATTTGGGTGTTGATGTTATTGATACTGACGTAATTGCTAGGATGCTAACTGAGCCTCACGGTTTGGCAATGAGCTCACTTAAAAATTCTTTTGGAGAAACCATGATAGCTGCAGATGGTTCTCTGGATAGGAAAAAAATGAGAGACTTAATTTTTTCTGATAGTAATTATAGGGTTACATTGGAAAAAATTCTTCATCCACTCATTCTTTCCGAAACTCTGCAGCAAGTCAAAAAAACTCGATCATCCTATATCATAGTCGTCATCCCGCTTTTATTTGAAACGGATGATTACGACAAAGTAATTCAGCACAGCTTGGTTGTTGATTGTGAAGAGCAACAACAAATATTGCGTACGATGGAACGTAGCAAGCTGACTGAACATCAAGTAAAAGCAATCATTGCAACACAGGTATCACGAAAGAATCGCTTACAAAAAGCGGACGATGTGATTGACAACAGTCAAGATCTTGCATATCTAAAAGCACAGGTAGTTAAGCTACACAGGAAATACCTGTCTTTGTCATAATAAACATTATGTTGCGACATGATGATCAAGAATTTAACTGGGAAACTTGCTTCTTTTGTGAAATAATCCTTCTCGGGCAAGACCTAATGTTTCTAATCCTTGTTGTGGACGCATAGTTGTGATTTGTTATGAACACCCGCTTAATGAGCGTATACGCACCCTCCTGCGACTTGAAGACCTGTTTAATAGAATTGATTTTTTTTCAACTAAAGAGAGCGCTTCTGAACATCATGCTTCGCTCATGGCTTTATTTGAAGTTCTAGAAATCACCAATCGTGCAGATATTAAATCAGATTTATTGCAAGAACTGGAACGGCAAAAACTGATACTCGAAATGTTACGAAAAAATCCAGATGTTTCTGAGGAAGCGCTTGATAGTGTCCTAAATGACATAAAAGTCACTTTCAGGGAAATACTGGACTTTCCCGGAAAAGTTGGCGAACACCTGCGTGGAAATGAATGGCTGATGGCGATTAAACAGCGAATTGGAATACCTGGCGGTTGTTGTGTGTTTGATTTGCCATCCTATCATTATTGGCTCAATTTAGATCCTGTACATCGGCATGAAGATCTTAATGAATGGTTGTCTCCATTTCAACCTATACGTAACGCATTCAGAATTGTTTTGTTACTATTGCGAAAGAGTGGAAGAACTCTAAGGGTGGTTGCGAATCAAGGTGTTTTTCAGCATAATGGCTCAGAATACTCAGCGCACATGCTAAGACTCAACATAAGTGATCAGCTTCCCTGTGTACCCGAAATCAGCGCCAACAAATATGCATTAAACATTCGTTTTATTCCGGCACAATCAGTGCAAAAAAACAAAGTTTATGAAGGCGACGTAACATTTGAAATAACCTTCTGCAATCTTTAGTTCCAGTTAAAATTTTTGGATTTATCAGAATAATAGCGCCGGAACTACCATCCTGATGCAATACGATTATTAATTTGCCCAACTGATTGTTTTCTTATTGACAAACATTCGTTTGAATTCAGAATAACGAAAGTTCGTTTAAAATTACTATCAATTCATTACTTCAATTAGAGGTGCTCCTTGGAAGATATACCGTTGCACATCATGCTGATTGCATTGGTGATCCTGTTGATTGTGTCAGGTTTTTTCTCGTTATCTGAAACCAGTATGATGGCAATTAATCGCTATCGATTGAGGCATCTAGCCAAGCAAGGCCACCGTGGCGCCCGATTAACGGTAAAATTACTTGAAAAAACAGATCGGCTGTTGGGTGTCATATTGCTCGGAAACAACTTGCTAAATACTGCTTCTGCTACGCTGGTGGCGGTCATTGTTGCCACACTCTTTGTGCAAGATGAGTTTGCGTTGTTTATGGGAACAATAGCGGTAACCTTCGCCATTCTCGTGTTTAGCGAAATCACTCCGAAAGTGATTGCTGCTGCTTATCCTGAGCGCATCGCTTTGGCAGCAAGTTATGTTCTGACGCCCTTGCTGATTATTTGTTACCCCATTGTGTGGTTTGTCAATTTGTTTGTGAGTGGATTATTGGTCCTATTTCGATTGAAGCCCCAGAGTGCAGAGCTTGAGCAGAAAATAAGTACGGAAGAACTTAAGATGCTAGTGCTGGAAGGAGGACACTTCATACAGCATAAGCACCAAAGCGTGCTGTTAAATCTATTTGATCTTGAAGAAATCACAGTTGACGATGTCATTGTTCCACGCAACCAAATTGAGGCTATTGATCTCAATGCTGATGATGAAGTTATTCACGCACAATTGTTAACCTGCCATCATACTCGCCTGCCAATTTACCGTGAGCGTATGGATAACATAGTTGGTCTTGTGCATGTGCGTAAGGTTCTGAATCAAATGCAGGGAGGGAAAATCACGGCATCAACTCTGGAGAAGGTCATGCGCAAACCTTATTTCATTCCTTCTGGTACCTCATTATTTTCGCAACTACAGCTATTTCAAGAAAACCAGAAAAGGGTCGGGTTGGTCGTTGATGAATATGGGGAATGGATGGGGTTGGTCACACTGGAAGATATTATTGAAGAAATTATTGGTGAATTTACTACTCAAGCACCTACCCAAACCAGTATTTTTCTGAAACAGGAAGATGGCAGTATCGTTGTCGAAGGAAGAACATTGCTGCGAGAATTAAATCGCAAACTTGATTTTCAGTTTCCGCTAGATGGGCCGAAAACTCTAAATGGATTAATTTTAGAATATTTTGAGGATATTCCAGAGGCGGGCACTGGTCTCAATATTTCCGGTTATCCAATGGAAGTTATTCAAACCAAAAATCGAACTGTAAAAACTGTTAAAATTTTTCCCGCTTCTGCTGAAGCTGAAACAAAGCAATCTGAGTAATCAGATTGGAAAGATACATTATTTAGCGTCACTACTACAACATGATAGACACACTCTGAACAATCCAGGTTGGACGGGAATAATAAAAGCAGTTATTCTGTCGCTCGGCAAACATTTAACTAGTTTGTTTATCAGAGCGCCCATAGCTCAGCTGGATAGAGTACCGCCCTCCGAAGGCGGGGGTCGCACGTTCGAATCGTGTTGGGCGCGCCAAAATCCGTCAAAAACTGCTATCATAAGTATTTGCTTTCAAGCGCAAATGTGCTGTTAGTTATTTTACTGCTTAGTTTTTCTAGTCTATGTGGCGTTGAATATTTGGTCATGGAATCAACTGAATACAGAATTACTCTGGTGAGATTAGACCCACTTCTTGAATCTGGTAATAATAGCAATTATTGATCAATCGATCGATTGATGATTTCCTATTTATGTATTGGGTATGGTAAGGTGTAAAAGATGTTCTTTGGCAATTTCTTTGCCATATAAGATGCTAATTTCTAACCAAATAAGCAATATATTTTTTAGCGGACTCAAAACTGTATTGTCTGAAACAGCTGCATCATGAATTATCTTGCTCTGAAGTGAGCCTCAAGATTTCGCTATGTAATTAAACCAAAAGTGTAGTTGGTATCCATGGCATCTATTAAATCAGAAACGATAATATTGTTCGGAGAAGTTCTGGTAGACATATTCGATGATCGAAAAGTGTTTGGAGGTGCTCCGTTTAATGTTGCACGTCACTTGCAAGCATTTGGGCTGCATCCGGTATTAATATCGCGTATCGGAAATGACGAACTGGGTTGTGAACTACTTGCTCAGATCAAAGATGCCAATATGGACGATTGTGGTATACAGCGTGATAATTTACATCCGACCGGGCAAGTAATGGTTCACCTGGAAGAACGTGGACATCGCTTTGAAATTTTGCCGGAACAGGCTTATGACTTCATCCATGCAGGTATGGCGGATAGGGTTTCTTCGACCATATGCCCGCAATTAATTTACTTTGGTACCTTGGCTCAGCGCAACTCAATATCCGCTCATGCTTTGGTAACATTGCTTCGCAGTAACAAGGCGCCACGCTTACTGGATATCAATTTACGTAAACCTTGGTATGACATGCACACCATAAAACATTCTTTAATACATGCAGACTTGGTTAAGATAAATCAGGAGGAGCTGGATGTATTGGTGCCACTTTTCCGGCTACCTGGCATAAATCGAGTACAAAAAGCAGCAGCGCTGATAAAACACTTTAACTTGGATAGTATGCTGGTCACCTGTGGTGAAGAAGGTGCTTGGCAACTCGGCAAAGATAGTAAAGTGACAAATATAGATGGATTGGTGTCTTCGCGTCCTGTGGTGGATACAGTCGGTGCTGGGGATGGTTTTGCTTCTGTGTATATACTGGGTCTGTTGCGCGGGTGGCCTATCATGCTTACCTTATTGCGTGCAAACGCTTTTGCCGCTGCTTTGTGCGAAATACGGGGAGCTATTCCTGATTCTTCTGATTTTTATGGATCGTTTATTGCGGATTGGAAGACATAACGATGGACTCGATCAATAATGAGAATACCTTGTATATTTTGATGATCAGTACGCATGGATTGATCAGAGGAAATAATATGGAGTTGGGTCGTGATGCCGACACGGGTGGGCAAATCACCTATGTGGTGGAGCTGATGCGCGCATTGGCCCGCCATCGCGAGATCGGACAAGTGGATTTGTTGACGCGGTTGATCGAAGATCCCGCACTGTCGCCAGATTATTCCCAGCCCGTTGAAGAAATCGGTGATGGCGCGCGTATTCTGCGCTTGCCTTTCGGCCCATCGCACTATGTACGCAAGGAACTGCTGTGGCCTCATCTTGATCAGCTGGCGGATCGCAGTCTGCATTTTTTGCGTCAACAAGGCCGATTGCCGGATCTGATTCATACACATTACGCGGATGCCGGATACGTAGGTCAACAGCTATCGCAGCTACTTGGCATACCTCAGGTACACACGGGTCACTCATTAGGACGTCCCAAACAATTACACTTGCTGGCGAGTGGTCGCAAGAAACAAGCTATTGATCGTCAATTCAATTTTGAGCGACGCATCACGATAGAAGAGGATTTATTGGTTAACGTTGCGATGGTGATCACTAGCACTCGACAGGAAGTTACCGAGCAGTACGGTATGTATCACAATCACGCAAGTGGCCGTTTTGTAGTGATCCCTCCGGGTACCGATATTGCTCGTTTCTCACCACCGGGGCGTAGGAAAATCAACGCTAATGTCGTTCATATGGTGGATAAATTTCTTTCTGATCCTGTCAAGCCGATGATACTTGCAATCTGTCGTCCTGCCATTCATAAAAATCTGAAAGGATTGATCAATGCTTACGGAAGTAATCCAGCATTACAAGAGAAGGCCAATCTGGTCATCGTCGCAGGCAATCGCGACGATATACGCGAACTCGATGAAGCATCACAAAAAGTACTGAGGGAACTGTTGCTGGACATTGATCACTTTGACATATGGGGTAAGGTTGCAATACCCAAGCATCACAGCGCTGAAGACATTCCAGAGTTATATCGCCTTGCTGCACGTCGTCGCGGCGTATTTGTTAATCCGGCATTAACCGAGCCTTTCGGCTTGACCCTGATTGAAGCAGCCGCCAGCGGCCTACCCTTTGTGGCCACGGAAGATGGTGGACCTCAGGACATTGTGGCCAATTGCTGTAACGGGTTACTGGTAAATCCTCTTGATCCAGCCGCTATTGCTTCTGCACTTGATAGCGTGCTATCGGATAAACAGCAATGGCGATTGTGGGCAAAGAATGGCGTTACAGGAACACGCCGCCATTATAGTTGGGACGCTCACGTCAGTAAGTATGTGAGAGAGGTGCGCAGGTTGCTGCGCCGCGATCGCAAACGTATGCGTCGGCAGATTGCGTTTACCATGCAAGATGGTAAATCGCCCATGCCGTTGGCGCGTAAGGCGCTGATCAGCGATATAGACAACACTTTGATAGGCAATAGAAAGGGATTGCTGCAACTAGTCGACTGGTTAAAAAATCACACAGGATCGATAGTCTTCGGTATTGCCACTGGACGCTCTCTGGAAAGCGCGGTCAGTGTACTCAAGAATGCGCGGGTTCCAATCCCCAATGTATTAATCACCTCAGTCGGCAGTGAAATTAATTATAGTTATAAGCTTCAACCGGATATTGGCTGGGCGAATCGTATCGCGCACTTGTGGCGACGGGAGGCGCTGGAGCAAGTATTGTCCGAGATTCCTGGGTTGACACTTCAACCTGTCGAGAATCAACGTAAATTTAAGCTGAGTTATAACGTGGCGCCAGAGCAGATGCCATCTTTGCATGATCTTTGCCAGCTACTGCAGGAACATCATTTGCATGCGCGGCTTATATACTCGCATGAGGAATTTCTGGATGTGTTGCCGGTACGTGCTTCCAAAGGGCATGCTATCCGCTATTTGGCTTACAAATGGGGATTACCTCTGGAAAATTTTTTGGTCGCGGGTGATTCAGGTAACGATAAGGAAATGTTGCTTGGTGATACGCTGGGTATAGTGGTTGGCAACTATGGTGCGGAACTTGAGCAGTTGCGCGGTATGGAACGAATATATTTTGCTCAGGGCCATCACGCGGATGGCATTCTTGAAGGGCTGGCGCATTACGGCTGGCGGTCTATGGATAGCTGAAAATTCTAGGTATATAAAATCATGTATGAACAGATTTCGCACTCATTGCTTAATGATATTTTGGTTGAGTTGAGGCAAAAATCAAAGCCACAGAATCTGCAACTCTTTTATACGCGATTAGGCGCAAACTTCTATGCGATTTATTCGCTATTCAATACGCTTTATGGGAATCGGCCAGATTTCAAAGAACAGATGCGGAATCTGGTAGAAACACTTATGCGCCAATACGCTACTAGACCCAGCCATCTCAAGAAAACAGACTTGGAGCGCGAAAAAGATCACAATTGGTTTCTAAGCCAGAAATGGGTGGGTATGGCACTGTATTGCGATGGATATGCCGACAATCTGCAGGGTATGCTACCCAGATTAAGTTACCTGCAAGAATTAGGTGTTAACCTGGTACACATTATGCCTATTTGTGATTGCCCTGAAGGCAAGAGCGATGGCGGCTATGCTGTTAGAGACTATTGCAAGATTGATAGTCGATTCGGCACCTTTAAGGATTTTGATAAACTAGTTGACAGCATGAAAAAGCGCGACATGTTACTAGTGCTGGATGTGGTGGTTAATCATACTTCTGATCAGCATGAATGGGCTGAAAAAGCGCGTGAAGGTGATAAAACCTATCAGGATTACTACTTCACATTTGATGATCGATCAATCCCTGACATCTATGAAGAGTCAATGCCGGAAGTATTCCCGGAAACTGCGCCGGGCAACTTCACTTGGGATGAAAAGATGGGTAAATGGGTGATGACTGTATTTAACCACTATCAATGGGATTTAAATTATCAGAATCCGTCAGTACTCATAGAAATGCTGGACATTCTTTTGTTTTGGGCTAACCGTGGTGCCGATATTCTACGGCTTGATGCGGTAGCATTTCTCTGGAAAAAAATAGGTAGTTCTTGCCAGAATGAGCGTGAAGCTCATCTGATTTTGCAGCTAATGAAAGATTGTTGCCAAGTTACTGCCCCAGGCGTGTTGTTTATTGCAGAAGCTATTGTCTCGCCCACCGAGATTATTAAGTATTTTGGCGAAGATGCTATCAATGCGAAAGAGTGTGAGATTGCCTACAATGCTACTTATATGGCGCTGCTGTGGGATGCTGTGGCGACAAAAAAGGCCATACTGCTTAATATCGGTATACAGAATATTCCTCAGAAACTTGAACGAGCAACTTGGCTCAATTACGCACGTAGCCATGATGATATTGGCTTGGGGTTTAGCGATTCCGACATCGTTTCTGCTGGATATGAACCATTATCGCATCGACGTTTTCTGGTTGATTATTTTACTGGAAATTTTGAAGGGTCTCTGGCAGCCGGACTTGCTTTTGGAAGAAATTTGGAGACGGGCGATGCACGTATTTCGGGATCGCTCGCTTCGCTCGCAGGACTTAAGCACGCGCTGGAAAATAATGACGTTAATGCTACGAATATGGCTATTAAGATTATTCTACTGTTACACGGAATGATCCTTTCGTTTGGCGGAATTCCGATGCTTTATTATGGAGATGCCATCGGAACGCTCAATGATGATTCTTATCTTAATGATGAATCAAAGAGCACGGATAATCGTTGGGCACACCGTCCCAAAATGGACTGGAACAGAGCAATGTTAAGAACACAGCCAGGAACAGTCGAATACAGCATTTTTTGTGCGGTAAAGAAAATGATTGCTGTGCGCAAGGAAGTGCCAGCTTTTGCAGATAGAAACAATCGCGAATTATTGAACGTAGACAATCCCCATCTTTTTGTGTTTTCACGATTTGATCAAATCAATAACAGCCCACGAGTTCTGGTGGTTGGAAATTTTGATGATGAGCCGCAACCTTTAAAGCTATCCCCGCTCCAACATATGGGTTTTTTTCAGCACGAGTTAATCAAAGATTTAGTAAGCGGAGAAACCCTGCATGTGACAGATGAAAGCTTAATTTGTCCTGCACGGTCTTTTTATTGGTTGCAAGCATAATAAAAAGTATGCGATCAGATTTTTGCAACTCACGAGTGGGGAGAGATGATATTCCATCGAACCTGTTGATTTAAAATTACATTGATTCATTGAGAACCGAGGTTTGCTTCAATCATAATTTAGCTTCAAGTAAAAGTTTCCTAGAGATAAGTAATTGCGATTTTAGCAAGGTATACTTGCAACAGCTCTAGCAAACTGTTTGTTGAATGAACATTGATTCACAGTCCTTGATACCTCTTTTTGCCATTCAGAATTAATACGTAGCGAGATGTTTACCGGAATCATACAGGCAGTGGGTGAAATAACTCAGACTCAACCCAATATGGATCATAGCAATAATGGGCTATCCTTAAGTATTTTTACTGGAGAGCTGGATCTGAGCGATGTGAATGTCGGTGATAGTATTGCTGTGAACGGTGTTTGTCTCACGGTTACTTCATTGACCGTTAATAAATTCACTGTGGATGTTTCGCAAGAAACACTAAACTGTACTCAAGGACTTAATCAGACCGGTATACGCGTCAATTTGGAAAAAGCTTTGCGCTTGTCGGACCGATTGGGTGGCCACTTGGTTAGTGGCCATGTGGATGGAATTGGTATCGTAATTAAATTTGAACCCGCTGGGGAGAGTTATGAGTTGATCATTCGGGCGCCAGATTCAATATTGCGATACCTGGCACATAAAGGCTCGATCACAGTGAATGGAGTTAGCCTGACAATTAATCAAGTTGAAGGTAATGAGTTTTCCATCAATCTTATTCCGCATACTTTAGCGATGACCACTTTAAATGAGCTGGCGCCAGAAATACGTGTAAATTTGGAGACTGATATGTTGGCGCGCTATGTGGCAAAGTTGTTAAATATCTAACGTCATTCGGAAAAAATGAATATGAGTATCAGTGCGATTCAGGAGGTCATTGCAGATCTGAAGCTGGGTAAAATGGTCATCCTGATTGATGAGGAAGATCGCGAGAATGAAGGCGACTTGGTTCTTGCTGCTGATTTTGTAACACCGGAAGCCATCAATTTTATGGCTACCCATGGCCGAGGGTTGATTTGCTTAACCTTAACCGAAGAAAAATGCCATCAGTTAGATCTGCCTTTAATGGTATCTTCTAATCGTGCGCCGCTGGGTACCAATTTTACACTTTCCATTGAATCCGCCAGTGGCGTCACTACGGGTATTTCGGCGGCGGATCGTGCGCGCACCATTCAAGCTGCTGTTAATAAAGATGCGAAACCAGAAGACATTGTACAACCCGGGCATATTTTTCCGCTGATGGCCCAGAAAGGTGGAGTGCTGATGCGTGCCGGACACACCGAGGCGGGCTGCGACTTAGCCAGGATAGCGGGTTTGACTGCGGCTTCGGTAATCTGCGAAATTCTAAAAGAAGATGGCAGTATGGCGCGGTTGCCAGATCTCATAACTTTTGCACATAAACATCAACTTAAAATTGGTGCAATCTCGGATTTAATCGAATACCGTAATCAAATCGAAAGCCTAGTTACCCGTGTTGCTGAGCGCGTCATCCAAACTTTGCATGGCGAATTTCAGTTAGTGGCCTACCGTGATGAGATAACGCATATGACCCATTTGGCATTGGTCAAAGGTAAAATAAATCCCGCAACCGAAACATTGGTGCGTGTGCATGAACCATTGTCGGTGATTGATTTATTGGATATTAATGACAGCACGCATTCCTGGAGTATTCATGCTGCGATGAAATTGATTGCTGAGGCAGGGTGTGGTGTTATCGTACTATTGCATCGAAAAGAAAGTTCAGCCAAACTGATCGAACGCATCCAGTTGCAGGGACCCCATTTCCCCAACGCGATTAAGACAGATCTACGCGATCATGGTATTGGTGCACAAATACTTAAAGATCTTAGTGTAGGAAAAATGCGTTTAATGGCAGCCCCAAGAAAAATGCCCAGTGTGACAGGATTTGGATTGGAAGTGACGAGTTATGTTGAGACACACGGGTAATATTTTAACTTTATATTAATCAGTTTTAGGCTAAATAAACAGGAGTCTGGTATGTCGTATTATGACAATATTCTTGAATTTGAACCGAATCTGGATGGATCAGATTTACGCGTGGGTATTGTCATGAGCCGTTTTAATATTGATATTGGTGAAGGGCTGTTGAGCGCTTGTACCGCAGAGTTGAAAAAAAATGGTATGCAGGATTCAAATATTCTCATTGTAACGGTACCGGGTGCATTAGAAATTCCGCTCACGATGAAAAGAATGGCTATGTCCGATCAATTTGATGCGATGATCGCACTGGGTGCGGTGATACGCGGTGATACCTATCATTTCGAAGTAGTTGCCAACGAATCCGCGCGTGGTTTGCTTATGGTACAGCTCGAAGTTGAGATTCCTATCGCTAATGGCATATTGACGACCGATAATGAAGATCAGGCGATTGCACGGATGAGTACTAAAGGCATGGAAGCAGCCCAAGTTGCGCTGGAAGTGGCCAATTTGCATATCAGAATTGATGAATTCGAGATATGAACGGCACACTTCCTGACATAAGCTCTCCCACAGACAAAAAAACGGAGAAGTATAAAAGCCGTCGCCGGATTGCGCGTGAATTTGTATTGCAGGGCATCTATCAATGGCGCACTGCGGGCGGCACAACAAGTTTTATCGAACAGCAGTTGCGCGAGTCCGACGAATTCAGGCATGTCGATGATAAACATTTTACCCATGTGCTGCAGGGTGCATTGCAAAGTGTGGATGAATTGGAAAAAATCATCCAACCATGCTTGGATCGGCCCCTCAATGAACTGAGTCCGGTAGAGTTTGCAATTTTATTATTGAGTACGTTCGAGTTAAGTCATCATCCGGAAATCCCTTATCGTGCCATTCTCAATGAAGCGATTGAATTAGCTAAAACCTATGGGGGTAGTGACGGACACAAATACGTAAATGGCGTACTGGATAAACTGGCTGCTCGATTGCGTAGCGTTGAGATTCAAGCGCAAAAAGCGACTAAAAATCGCGCGTAGTTTTCCAGCATGCATTCAGAATTTGATATTATCCGTCGTTATTTCAAACGGCCTGCTTCGACCGCAGTACTGGGAATCGGTGATGATGCAGCACTGATTGCAGCAACAACAGGAACCGAATTAGCCATTTCAACGGATACGTTGGTGTGTGGTAAGCATTTCTTTCCTGAAGCTGATCCTTACAGGCTCGGATACAAATCCCTGGCAGTTAATTTGTCCGATATGGCCGCGATGGGCGCTAAACCGCGATGGGTACTGCTGACATTAACATTGCCGGAAGATTTGGTTAAGCAGAATATTGCTTGGTTATCTAAATTCAGTGAAGGTTTCTTTGCTTTGGCTGATTTACACCAAATCGAGTTGATCGGAGGAGACACTACCGCCGGGGCGCTGAATATCGGAATACAAATTATCGGTGAGGTTACAGCAGGTAAAGCATTACGTCGAAGTGGCGCCAAGCTGGATGATGACATTTGGGTTTCCGGTCAAATAGGTGATGCGGCTTTGGCGCTACAGCATGAATTGCGGCAATTCACTTTGCATCCCGTTGAGATTGAGCAATGCTTGCCAGCGCTCCTGACACCGACTGCTAGAGTGGAGCTTGGTCAGCGTTTGATTGGCCTGGCGCATAGTGCCGTCGATATCTCGGATGGATTGATGGCCGATTTGGGGCACATTTTGACTGCTTCCGGAAAAGCAGCCTGGATTAATCTGACCGATATACCATGCTCCCCAGTATTGAGAAAATACCGCCAGCAATCAGTAGCGATGAGTTGCTTGCTGGCTGGCGGCGATGATTATGAGTTATGTTTTACGGCGCCGAAAATAAATCGCCGGAAGATTGAAACGCTTGCCGCCGAGTTGGCCATCTCGCTCAACCGCATCGGTAAGATTCATTCCGGTACAGGTTTAATTGTGAAAGACGCGCAGGGAAACACAATGACTTTGGAAACCCAAGGATATGACCATTTCAGAATCTGATATTCACAATCCATCCAGTGCCTTATCTCCACCAATCCGACCGAATGTGGATTTTCTCTACAGCCATCCTGCCTATATGATTGCATTCTCCGGTGGAGCCGGATTAAGTCCTATTGCACCAGGAACGGTGGGAACATTGGTCGCTTTTCCATTATTCTCATTGTTTAATCATTATCTTAGCCCTTTTTATTTTTTGTTGCTTATTGACATCCTTTTTATCATAGGCATTTGGGCATGTGGTCTAACTGGCAAAGCACTGAGAGAGCCTGATCATAGCGGCATGGTGTGGGATGAAACTGTGGCATTCCTCTTGGTATTATATTTCACCCCGGATCACTGGGCCTGGCAAGTGGCTGCATTTGCATTGTTTCGTCTGTTTGATATCGTCAAGCCCCAGCCCATTCGCTATTACGATCGTAACCTAAAAGGTGGGTTTGGCGTCATGTTCGACGATTTATTAGCCGCATTCTTCACACTTCTATGCTTGGCCGGATGGAAAACGTGGGTGTTATCTGAAGGCTATTTTTGACTTTGTTAGTCTTTTAACCTCAACGATTATCCGCACCATTCATTCAAACCTCGGATTTGTTATGCAACCAAGAAATAACATACCAACGTAATCACCATCGCACCGATAAAATTCAATGCCGCCCCCTCTCTGACCATATTGGCAATAGAGATGTGACCACTGCCAAAGACGATGGCGTTTGGTGCGGTCGCAACGGGCAACATAAAGGCGCAACTCGCACTCATTGCAGCGGGCACCATCAGCAGGCTTGGCTCAATGCCTGCCGCCAACGCAGCGGGCGCCAGAATCGGCATCAACAATATCGTGGTTGCGGTGTTACTGGTAGCTTCCGTAAGAAAAGTCACACTTAGTGTGATGACGGCAATGATTATCAGTGGGTGCAAGTTGGCGAGAACCGCCAATTGATCGCCGATTGCGCGGGATAGTCCGGATTCTACAAAGGCCTGAGCAATGGAAATACCTGCGGCAAACAGGATAAGAATGCCCCAGGGCACTTTCTCTGCGGTTTCCCAGTCGAGCAACTTGCTGCCGCGACCGTTAGGTACTAAAAACAAAATCACCACAGCAACTAATGCAACAATCGCATCATTCGCGCCTTTGAGATCAAACCAAGTGCTCCAACCGCCGAATGGTTCAAGGCGCGTAATCCACGCTAAGGCAGTCAAACCAAAAATAATCAGTACGCGGCGTTCTTCGGGGCGCCAGTCACCCGCCGGAGGAATCACCAATACGCCACGATAATCCAATTTGCGCGTGAGCCACAGCCCGGCAATTGGGATAAAGATCACCACGACGGGTAATCCCCAGCTCATCCACTGTGAGAAACTCACCGCTATTCCGGTGAAATTTTCATATTGTTGAATGAAGACCAAGTTTGGTGGTGTACCGATGGGCGTTCCAAGACCACCGATATTGCTGCCGTAAGCAATCGCCAATAGCAAAGGGATGGCTAATTTTTTATCCGGACTCTGTGCAATGACCGCCAGTGCAATTGGTAGCATCATTAACGTCGTTGCAGTATTCGATATCCACATGCTTAACACGGCAGAGGCTACCATAAATCCCAGTACAATCCGGCGGCTACTGGTTCCACCGACCAGATTGACCATCCCGAGCGCAATCCGCCGATGTGCGCCGGAACGCTCCATTGCTGCTGACAAGATAAAACCGCCAAGCATCAACAAAATCAGCTCGTTGCCATACGCCATGGCTATTTTTTCCTGCGGTAATACACCAAGGAGCGGGAAAACCGCTAGTGGAATAATGGAGGTTGCAGGAATAGGGATCGGCTCAAAAACCCACCAAACCACGCACAGAATGGCCACAGCTCCGGTCCAGCAGGCGTATTCTTCCCAACCAAACTGAGACATGGCAAAGAACATAGCGATTGCAAGCAAAGGACCAACAATCAAAGCCCATTCGCGATTGGGAGTAATGGTCATAAAATTTAAATTCTAGTGATGATAAATCTGCAACAGATGCTGTGCATCAAAGGATTTGCATCATGCCGGAGTGGGGGAGGTGCGTCAATCATGCTTTATGAGACTGAAGCAATGTAGGTACTATGTTCTTTTATGAAATGTTACTGAACGCTCGGCCATGCCGACGTGAGCAGAATTCAGTTCAATATTTGATTTGCGACCAAATGTTTGGTTTCGGGGGATACGAGATAACCAAATATCGACGATGAGGTCAAAATAGTTTCATTATCACAGTGATGAAGAAAATCGTAATCGGAAATGGAAATAAAAAACAGCCATCGGTCACCCGACGGCTGTTAGCTCCCAGTGGAATCTATTACAGATCCAATTGAGTTGCGCCTAAATTATCTAATTGCTGATGCATCTTCATTAAGATTAAGTCGCGCTTTGTTGACTGCTGGATTACCTTGATCCATTGCTATTTTCTTATGCAGGTCTGCATGATTCAGACTTTCTGCCAACACGGTCTCGTATTCGCGAATATTCGCGGTGGTGTGTGATTTAAAATCCTGTCCTCGTCTACCATAGTAATAAGGATGTGCCTCGTATTCTTCGAGTGCTGCTTTATTTTTTTGCAATTTTGTTTCGGTTTCCTTGGCAACACTTTCATAATATTGCGCCAATGCGGCATGATTGTTGTCATCAATACCTTCTACTGCGAATACTGATGAAGCAGTTAAGCTAAATGCCAAAACAGAGATTAGTGCTAAGAGTTTTTGTGCTTTCATGATCAGTTCCTCCAGTGGTAAGTTGATGACTGTCATAATAACTGCACTTAATGCAATGAGTATATTGGGGAAACCCTGTTTTTTATCTAATGGTTTCCATTGGAAGCTAGGATTGTAAGGTGCTATTCCGGGTTTAATCTGGCAGTCATCTTTACCAGATGATGGGACTATACGGTTTGATAGAGGTATCGATCAAATGAATGATTGACCAATTCATGCGCCCGCTATTTCTCTTTTGACCGGATTTCCCGTCTCGGCGCTTGTTTATCTGTGGGCTAACATTTGGATCCAGCGGGGCGTGGTTAGGTTAACATTCAGCGAAACGTAGCGTTGATGCATAAGAAAAACACAAAAACCTGAACAGCGCTTAGTATCTCGGAGGGCAAATCTATTTCGAAAGTCTGTTTCCAAAACGTAAAGCCTGTTACGTCGTGGATGTGGCCAATTTTTTGCCCGTTCTGGAAGATGTCAAAACGCATCTTAAAACAATTGCTTCTTTTTACTAAATTGTAGCGCTGATTATTCACATCAATTTCCCATCTGATCTTTTTTAAAATATATACATTTGCCGATGCCAAGATCTTTTCTCCGTCTATCAAGAGAAATTTCAGGTCATTTCCACGCACGGCCCGGTTACTGAGAAGTTCATATTCCACCGTGTACTCTCGCTCGGGTAACTGGATTTTCACAAAGTCTTGTAGACAATAAGGAGCAGCATCATTCGTCGGGCTGTTTCTTGGAGCCGCAAAGTATGTTGGTAGCTTTAAGATCCCAATCGATGAACGATTAATGTCAGAGAGAAAGTACTTAAATTTGGAAAAGCCACTTTCTGCGATGATCATGTTGTGGCCAACCCAATTATCATTTGATTCCCAAAATAATGTGATATATCGATTGAAATTTCATCATAGTAAGCTTTGTTGGATCAGAGAAATATGCTGCAACCATCACCAGGGCTTATTAAGCTAGACGTAATCAACCTAGACAAAGCTCGCGCGAGTTAATTTTCCGGCTTGCAAATCGCGATATGCTGAATCAGCCCATCCGAGGTGAAGTAAATGTGTTCCAGCCCATGTCGTGTCACTGATTCGCTGGTAGAGGCATCCGTGCCGGTCATGGTAAACGCGAATTCAACACTACTTTTTTCATTGTTGCGATATTCCAGGACTTCCCAATGCACATCAGGAAAGCGGGTGAAAAAGCTGGTCATCATGGTATGAATGGCATCGCTACCTTGGTATGTTCCGAAATAAGCGGAGTGGTAGGTGGCATCACTCGCAAACAAGCATTTTATGCGGGTAAGATCGTGATCGTTGGACAATGTCACGTATTTTCTAGCCAGCTCAATGAATTGTTGATTAGTCATGGCGTTCTTCTGTTAAAAATTCACAAGATTGTGCATTGTAAATTACGCAGCCTTCGATTCTGCGCGAGTGAAAATCCATTCATCTTGACTACTGTTTTTTTCATCAAATTGATAGCCTGAAACATCAAATTCTTTAATGGTTTCAGGGTCTGTAAGTTTATTCTGGATGATATAGCGGCTCATCATACCTCTGGCTTTTTTAGCAAAAAAACTGATGATTTTATATACTCCATTTTTTTCGTCTTTAAAAACAGGGGTAATGATACGCGCTTCCAGATTTTTCGTTTGGATGGACTGAAAATATTCATTGGATGCCAGGTTAATTAGAATACTATCTTTCTGTTGCTTTAAATCTTGATTCAGTGCTGGGGTAATTTTGTCGCCCCAGAACTCATACAGATTTTTGCCGCGCGAGTTTTTAAATTGAGTACCCATTTCCAGCCGATACGGTTGCATCAGATCCAGTGGATGCAACAAACCATATAATCCGGACAAAATACGCAAATGATCTTGTGCAAAAGCCAATTCAGCAGCAGTCATCGTCTCGGCGTCCAAGCCGGTATACACATCTCCTTTGAATGCGAAAATGGCTTGTTTGGAATTCTTCAACGTAAACGGGCGTTTCCAGGTGTGGTAACGGTTTGAATTCAAAATACCCAGCTTGGGGCTGATTGACATCAATTGGCAGATTTGATCCGGTTCCAGTTTTCGGAGCGCATCGATCAGCTTGGCGGAATCAGCGAGAAAGATAGGCTGCGTAGATTTCCGAGTGATGGGTGGGGTTTCAAAATCCAGTGTTTTGGCCGGTGAGATAACAATAATCATATATTTTCATCCCGAAATAAAAAATATTATCAGATTTACTCGCTGAGTAATCTCAAATCGGCGATTAGATCGTTCGTGACGATAAACAGTATACTGTCTCAGTAAAAATAGAGAGACTGACTGAAAATAGGCCGGCGGCACAAGCACCACCGCAATCCAGCAAGAAACTAAGCGTAATTATGCAAACGATAACCGTCGATTTGGCGCGGCAGTCCGATTACATTTTAGTAATTGTTAACAAGCGTTCAAACTGATCGGCAGGAACCGGTTTACTGTAGTAATAGCCTTGCGCTTCATCACAGCCTTGCTCGCGCAAAAAAGCGAGTTGTTCGCTTGTCTCTACGCCTTCAGCAATAGTTCTCAGGCCAAGACTCTTTGACATGCTGATAATCGCTGCAACGATAGCTTTATCTTCCAGATCGGTATTAATGTCGCGCACAAATGACTGATCAATCTTGAGCTTATATGCTTTGAATTTCTTCAGGTAGTTGAGTGATGAATAACCTGTGCCAAAATCATCAATCGACATTTGGACGCCGAGTTCATGCAGATTATTCATTACCGCAATCGCCTCAAGCGGTTCATGCATTGCTGCTCCCTCGGTTAATTCCAGCTCCAGATATTCAGGGGGCAACTGCGCTTCTTTCAGAATGAGCGTGACCATATCGAGCAAATTAGGGTGACGAAACTGTACTGCTGACAAATTGACCGCAATGATGATAGGCGGGTGGCCATTATCAATCCAGCGTTTTAGCTGCATTACAGCCGAGCGTAATACCCATTCCCCAATTGATAAGATAACGCCGCAATCTTCCGCGACGGGGATGAATTCGTTCGGCGATACATTGCCCAGTACTGGATTGTGCCATCGTAGCAAGACTTCCGCGCCGATGATATATCCATTTCTAATGGATATCTGCGGTTGGTAATATACTTGAAACTGATTACCTTCTAGCGCATAACGCAAGGCGTTGACTAATTGTAAGTTGCGCATTGCATGTGCCTGCATTCTTGCAGTAAAAAATCGATAGCCGTTACGACCTTCCTGTTTTGCTTGATACATTGCGATATCGGCATTCTTTGAGAGTGTATCCACATCCGAACCATCATCAGGGTAGAGGGCAATGCCGATTGATGCGGTCACGATCAGATCATAGTGCTCGCTCTTGTATGGCTCTGAGATGACTCTCAGTATTTTTTGCGCAACTTGTGCCGCACCGCGTGCATTGTTACCGGGTAACAGCAAAATAAATTCATCCCCGCCCAAACGCACCGCCGTATCCTCCTCACGTAAAGCCTGTTTCAAACGCTTGGAAACTTCTATTAGAAATGCGTCGCCAGCATTATGTCCAAGCGTATCGTTGATGTCCTTGAAACGATCAATATCAACGAACATCAAAGCCAGGCACCCATTGCTGCGCTTTGTCAGACTCAGGGCGTAATTAAGATGATTGTTTAATTGAGCCCGATTGGGCAGGCCGGTCAGGGCATCAAAATTTGCCAAATAGTTAATTCGCGCTTCATTGCGTTTTCGCTCAGTAATGTCTCGAGTAATGCCAAGCAAGGTAGAGACCTCACCATACTCATTTCGCATGGGTGCCGCATGCGTTTCAAGCCAACGCTTTGCACCTTTCAGTCCCAATATTTCAAACTCTAAGGTGACATGTTCCCCGTTCATTACGCGCTCGTGTAGGGCTGTAAAAGCATCGCGGTATTGAGGAAGGATAAACTGCAGGAGATTATGCTGCTTCGCTATCTCTAAAGAATCTACCTCAAGCATTGCAAGACCTGCGGGATTCATCTCCAGAAGTTTGCCATCTTTGTCGACAATCTTTACACATTCCGGTTCTGTTTCAATAATAGTCCGCAAATGTTGTTCATTTGTGCGTAATGCTTCTGCCGCTTGTGCGCGCTGCTTCTCAAGGGCAAAGTTATTCAATGCGAAGCTGATATCCGTTGCCATTTCAATCACCAGTTTTTGTGTCGCTGCATCGAACGCATAGGCGTCACCGCTATATAAATTGAAAACCCCTGCAGTCACTCCCTGGCAATATAAAGGAAGAGAAGCAGAAGCTTCCCAGCCGAATATTTCCGCATTCTTGTGCCAGATGGCAGTGGCTGGATCACGCTTAAAATCTTGACACCATACGGGCGTTTTCTTAAGGATTGCGGCTTCAGGTACTCCATGTTCAGTGGTAAAATTAGCATCTATCGAGAATCTGATTTCTTCCAGATAGGCGGTGCCCGCACCGAATGAGGCGACCGGTTTGATCAATTTGCTTGCTTCGTCAATCATCCCGATCCACGCCATTTTCATCCCTCCAAAATTTACAGCGTCGCGGCAGATCTGAGGCAATAATTCCACTTCACTGGTGCAGCGTACGATTGCCTGGTTGCACTGACTTAATGCTGCATAAAGTCGCGTTGCTTGTTTCAACTGGGATTCGCTGGTTTTTCGTTCGGTGATGTCGCGAAACATACTCAACAGGTTACTGTCTGGCATGGCGGTTGTCATTACATCTACTGCAAACATCGATCCATCTTTACGTCGGAACTGGTATTCTTGCTGGTTATTTATCTTAATTTCGATTGCTTGGAAGGTGGGGTCGGTACGTTGGATTTCCATCTGCACAACGATGTCATAGGAATGCAGTCCAATCAACTCATTTTGGCTATAGCCCAGCATCTGGCATGCACTCGCATTGGCGTCGAGATAGAAGCCCTGACTATCCGTTATGACGATGCCATCAGGTGCATATTCGAACAGCGAGCGATATCGCGCTTCGCTTTGGCGCAATGCTTTCTCAGCTTTATGGCGATTGATAGCAATGGCCGCGATATGCGTGACGGCGTCGATGAGTCGCAGATGCTCCGGCCCAGGTAGATCAGGCTGTCGATAGTACATCGCAAAAGTTCCGAGCACCTGTTTGTTAACGTCAAAGATCGGGGTAGACCAGCAGGCACGTAATCCGAGCGGAAGCGCTGCAGCTCTGTATGGCTCCCAAAATGGATCGGTAGCGATATCTTCGACAAATACCGCTTTCTTGAGGTAAGCGGCCGTGCCGCACGATCCGGCGACAGGCCCGATCGGCAAGCCATCTATTGCCGCGATAAATTCCGTTGGCAAGTTCGGCGCAGCACCGTGGCGAATATGAACGCCGTCCTCGTCGAGCAGGAGGATGGATCCCATCATTCCGGGTACTTGATCTTCGGTAATCTGAATCAGCATGGTTAACGTTGTTGATAGCGAAATTCCGGAGGCAATCATATCCAGCACTTGATTCTGTCCACTGAGCAGGATTTCAGCGTGCTTGCGTTGAGTAATGTCATGGGCAATGCCCAGTATCTGGTTTACCAGCCCTTTCTCGTCACGAGAAAAAGGGGTTTCATGACTGATCAACCAACGCCAGTCACCTTGTTTATCCAGGATGCGGAATTCGATCGAGCGCATCTCTCCATCTAAGGCATCCAGCAATGTATTGTGATTTGCAACAATACCGGGCAGATCATCCGGATGCAGAATCTGAGTCAATTCTTGCCCCAGTGCTTGAATTTCTTCGATCGTATAGCCCAAGGCAGTGAACCACTTTGGATTGATATATACGTTCTTCTGTTCGGTAAAATCAAAGATGTAGATCAAACCAAGTTCAGTGTTTAGAATCCTTTCAAGAAAATGGTTGTGATTCTGTTGTTCCGGCGCAAAATTTTTTCGCAAGCTGGTGTCGCGGATACTGAAATAAATGACATGCTTACCATTATGAATAATTGGGTGGGTATAAACCTCTACCGGTAATTCGCTGCCATCTTTGCAATAGTGTTTCCAGTTAAAGAATTCCTTGGATCTCTTTAGTTTAGTGAGTTTGATCGGAAGATTGCTTCCCATTTCCTGGGAAGTCAGGTCCGAGATGTTCATTTGCTTTAATTCCTTGAGACTGTAGCCGTAACGTTTTGCTGCAGTCCGATTCGCAACGAGAATCCAGCCTTTCGTATCAACGATAAAAATAGCATCAAGGCTTGTGTTGAAAATTGTTCGGAAATTTATATCAGCAAATCCTGATGTGCTTTTTTTCATTTGAACCTTTTCGAACACTTTAGAACGACATGCTATAACTCTACCAGCTTTTCTATCAGCTGTAATTTGCGCATGCAATCCCCAATGTATTTGGCTAGCATTTCAAATCAGTAATAAGATCGTTTGTTGTCAATAAAAGGAGAGGGTCATTTTTGGATAGCGTAATTTTCTTAGTGTTGGTGTGTGGAAGGATTTCTTGATGTAAAGCAATGGCATTTATACGGGCAGTGTATGAAGTCTTGACGTCGATGCTGATTCAGGTAGGAAGTGTAAGAAAATGCTAATTAAAGACACGTCTTAATTAGATTCATGGGGGTTGCGGTTCGTGAGTGCTAATATCATTTCATGAATACAAAAGGTGCTCAACGACAGCGAGGACGTTGAGCACCTTTATAAGGTAGAAGTCACTTATTTTGCTTTAGTTTTGACTAATAAGCACCTTTTTTAGTACCTTCTTCACCTGGCTTTGCTGAGGTAGCCTCACGTGCGCCATCCTCGCGCGGCCCCCCTGATGTAACATCCCGCTTTTCGGAAGCGTTTTGATGTTCTTTATTGCCATCATCTTTCTTGTCGGATGAAGAATGGGGTTGTACTTGCTTAGGTGAATTCTGTTTATCATCAACTTTATTTTGAGTTTGAGAATAATCAGCAAATACATGCATGCTTGTTAATAAAAATGCCGCACTAATAATAAGCGCCAGTGTTGATTTTTTTCCTTGAATCATAATATTGCTCCTTTTTGATTAATAGGATTTTTATAGTGCGTCAAATTCTTTTTTCCGTCTGTGCGCCACCTAACAAACAGGCATAATTTATGCAAGAGTAAAATTTATACGTTGGTATTTTCTAAAAAGTCACATTGCTTAGTTAGATTCGAAGTGTGAAATTATTAAATGTTGGCTATCGTACATACAGATTCTTTTTCAACAGATAACTTAAAAAATGATGATGAGGAAAATAGTTCATTGTTCTGATCATCACGTAAATTAAAAACTTATTAAGGAGAATTAATTATGAACTGGGATCAAATCAAAGGAAATTGGACACAAGTTAAAGGTAAGGCGCAACAACAATGGGGTAAATTGACTAATGATGACTTGGACGTTATCGAAGGCAGGCGTGAGGAGTTTGTAGGTAAAGTTCAAGAGAGATATGGAATTGCAAAAGAGGAAGCTGAAAAACAAGTTGATGATTTTTGCAAAAAATGTGACTAACTGAGTTAGTTAAATACCGACCCGATTACAGAGCTAATAAAACCTTAAACTCTGTAATCGGGAAAATTAAATTCACGGGTAATGTTACCTCCTCAGCTATCAGAGTTCCGTATTAACAGCAATATCTTCTCGCAACCAAATCTGCTGGCTTAGAGAACTTCCAGTACTTCGCAAACCTTTTCTTTAATTGGATATTTATTTCCGATATTTCGCCTCGTTTTTTCAGAGCTGCTTTCAGTGTGATCATTTTTTTCATCATCATTTTTGTTTGTAGTTTGCTTCGAATGACAATGAATCGAAGCTGTCTCTGAGTCGCTCAGAGAGTTTTGTATAACTTGGCGCTTTGTGTGTGATCGCACATACCAGCGAAAATTCCTGCTGTAGTATGACCTTTGTAACGCTTCAAGTGCGTGACACAATCGGTCAGAAGCACTAATGCTTCTGAACATACATTTCCAGGTTGAAGTGCCGAGTTAATGTGCTAATCTGGAACCATAAACAAGGAGAAATCTTATGATAAATTTGGCGATTACTTTCTTAGTCATAGCAATAATTGCAGCCCTACTAGGCATTACCGGTGTCGCAGGCATGGCTATGGAAATGGCGTGGATTTTATTTGTTATCGGCGTTATTTTAGCGATTGTATTCTGGGTGCTAGGTCGACGTCCGCCGCCTGTATGACTCTTAAATTGTGATAAATCAGTGGATAGAAATGTAATTTTCTATAAGCAATTAAAAGCATTAATTTTGCAAATGTATTTAGCACAAGTTAGAAACATAGTTTCAATAAAAGGAGTTTTACTATGAATTGGGATCAAGTCAAAGGAAACTGGGCACAAGTTAAAGGCAAAGCGCAGCAGCAATGGGGCGAATTAACTAATGATGACCTGGATATTATCGAAGGAAAACGTGAAGAGCTGGTTGGCAGAATTCAGGAAAGATACGGCATTGCCAAAGAAGAAGCAGAAAAGCAAGTTGATGATTTTTGCAAAAAAAATTGAAATAAGCATTCTTATAAGATGGAGATTTGAAATGAATAATTTAATCAAAACAATTTTGGCTTTAAGTGCTTTTCTATTAATTGTTGTTTCACCCCAGGGTTATTCGCAAAGTGCGGTTCAAAGAATGGATGATGCAGAAACGCGGGCTGACAGATTGGAAGATAAAGCCGATCAGATAAGAGAAGCCGATGAGGATGCAAAAGAAGAAATGGGAGAGTTGCGCGAAAATCAAGCCGACAGAATGGAGGATCGCGCGGATCAGCTTAGAGAGTCAGCCGAAGATCAAGCCGATAGAATCGAAGATCGTGCAGATAAAGTCAGGGGCGGTTATTAATTATATAGTTGCAATGCAACTAGCCCAGACTTAAACTCGAATCTAAATTGATAACTATCAATTTAGATTCGAGCCGAACCCAACACAGGCTTAGTATAAACCAAACAAAATAGGGGGTAGTCATGAGCATGAAAGAAGCCTACGAAAAGAAACTGCAAGCGCAGCTGGATGAATGTGCTGCAGAGATTGATAAACTCAAGGCAAAGGCAGATAAAGCAGAAGCTGATGCGCAAATTGAATATTACAAACAAATCGAAGAGTTGAAATCCAAGCAAGCGACCGTGAATGGGAAACTTTCTGAACTCAAGGATGCCAGTGAGGATGCCTGGGAAGATCTCAAGGCTGGTGCTGAGAGCGCGTGGGATTCTCTGAGCGGCGCGCTAAAATCGGCCGCTTCCAGATTTAAGTGATATTTTTGCAGAAGTTTCTGTAAACGGTTTTAACATTAATATTTTTTAAAAACAACAAGAAATTTGACTTTATATGAGGTGCATTACATGAACAAAATAATTTTATCAGCTTTCCTGATTGCGGCATCCTTAATGCTTGCAGGCTGTGAACAAAAAGGTCCTGCCGAGCAAGCAGGGGAGAAAATAGACCGAGGCGTGGAAAATACCAAAGATACAGTGAGTGATGCTATTGAGGATGCTGGTGATAAGATTGAAGATGCCACTGATCGTTATTAATAATAAATAATAGCTCCATGTTGATTCAAATTTATCACAGGAAATTTTATCACTTACTATTTTTCTTATTTTAACTGTAAGATTATATGAATAAAATTGAAATTGAACAATCAAAAGATAAGCTGAATCGACTAGCCTGGCTATTAGACAGCACTTTCCGCATTCCAGGAACACAAATACGATTCGGTCTTGATGGACTCATTGGATTAATTCCCGGAATCGGGGATGCTGCAGGGGCGGTAATTTCCAGTCATATTCTGACACAAGCCGCTCAAATGGGTGTTCCCAAGTCAATTCTTCTGAAGATGGCTTTCAATATTGGATTAGATGCAATTTTGGGAATAATTCCTGTTTTAGGAGATGTTTCAGATTTCATGTGGAAAGCTAATCAACGTAATGTTGAGCTGCTTAATGAATATCTCGAGAAACCAGAAAAAACAGTAACGCACAGTCGTTTTTTTGTTGCAATAATGGGGCTTGTGGTATTTAGCGGGGTAGTTTTTATCGGTATGTTAGGTTTTCTTTTGATACGCTGGCTTTGGTTGTCAGTCGAAGGAAGCTGACATATATGAAAAATCCACTCTCATCGATCTTGTGCCTCCATGAACAATAAAAGAAAGAGATAGGAGATCTTGTGTTTGAATGGCTGACAAGCCCTGAAGCTTGGATCGCGTTAGGTACACTAACCGCGTTAGAAATTGTTCTGGGAATCGACAATATTATCTTTATCTCCATTCTTGTTGGACGACTTCCTGAGAAGCAACGAGCTTTTGCCAGAAGAATGGGGCTTGGTCTCGCCATGATAGCGCGCTTAGCATTGCTATTTTCAATTTCCTGGGTTATGGGATTAACCGAACCATGGGTCACGGTGTTTGCTTATGCGATTTCAGGGCGTGACGTGATTCTGGTCGGGGGCGGTTTGTTTCTAATTGCCAAAGCGACACATGAGATTCACAATAGCCTGGAAGGAGTAGAGGAGCAGGGACCTAATGTGGTGGTTTCCAGCATAGGGATGGTTTTGCTTCAAATTGCAATTTTGGATATTGTATTTTCACTGGATTCAGTCATTACGGCAGTGGGATTGGTTGATGAAGTTTCTCTCATGGCGATTGCCATCATTTTGGCAGTAATGGTGATGCTAGTGGCGGCGAAATCGATTGGCGATTTTGTGGATGAGCATCCTACGATCAAAATACTGGCGCTTTCTTTTCTTATTTTGGTGGGTGTTACACTCATGGTGGAAGGGTTTGGCGTACATGTGCCGAAGGGTTACATTTATTTTGCGATGGCTTTCTCCGTCACAGTAGAAATGCTCAATCTTCGCATGCGAAAAAAACGAGCCGAGCCGATCAAACTTTACAAAAAGATTTCTGAGTAGCAGACAGATTAGCGCGGCGATTCACTGCTATTTGCTTTTAGTGTGACATCGTACATACCAGACAACTGATTCCTGTAATACTTTTAGCCAGTCAAAAAATATTTTGCTTCATGTCTGAATAATGCCAGGTGATTGCAGGCCAATAAATCTCAGTTAGTTCGAGCAACCATTCTATTTTTATATGAGGCTATTATGCGTTCATTGCCTTTCCACTCATTCTTTCTAAATCTTGCGGTATCTCTATCATCTCTAATGCTTTTCGCTGCTTGCAATGCTCCATCGGAAAACTTGGTGGCGGAGACAACGCTTACCAGCAATCAATTGGCACCAGGCAGTGATATCGAATATGACGCAGAGCTCGGTGAGTCGCCCTGGCCAGATGAACAAGCTGCAACGCTGGCTATTAAGGCGAGCATTGAGCAAACGATCAGGTCGCGTTATTCAAATAATCTTCCCGCGCTTCGTCATGTTCATTCCAAAGCGCACGGCTGTGTGCTGGCGGATTTTAGAGTTAATGAAACGCTTCAGGACGAACATCAGCGCGGTGTCTTCCAGGCCGGCGCACATTATAAGGCCTGGATTCGTTTTTCAAATAGCGACAGCGATCCATCACGTGAAGATAAAGAAGGTGATGGGCGCGGTATGTCAATAAAATTGATGGGAATCCCCGGAAAAAAACTTCTGTCGGATGAGAGCAGCACACAAGATTTCTTAATGATTACTCATCCTGTATTTTTCATCAATGATCCGCAAAAATATTTAAGCCTCATTCAGTCGCTCAGCAGCTCAAATCTTTTGCGTCAATTGTCTGCGCCTCTCTCACTTGGCATTGAGGGATCAATCATTGCAGTAAAGATCAACAGTAAAAAGATTGCTAATCCACTCTATACGCGTTACTGGTCGGCAGTGCCTTATCAACTTGGCTCAGGATCGGACCGACGTGCAATGAAATATTCAGCCAAGCCCTGTAGTCAGGTGGATAACGTTCCCAATGAAACTCAGTTTCAGGATCCCAATTACCTGCGCACGGCAATGAAACAACATCTCAGCACCAATGATGCTTGTTTTGAATTTTTGATTCAGATGCGAGATACCGGTTCAGTAGAGGAGGATAAGCTTAGTGTCGAGATGGCCACAAGTGAGTGGAAGGAAAGCGTGGCACCTTTTTTTCAGGTTGCAACTATCACGATTCCCCGGCAAGATTTCGATAAGCCGGGGCAGCATAAATTCTGCGAAAATATTTCGTACACACCTTGGCATACTGTACCTGAACATCGCCCACTAGGTGGAATCAATCGAATCCGGAAAGTCGTTTATACGTCCATTGCTAATCTTAGGCACAACATGAACGGCGTCAGATCTATCGAACCAACAGGCAATGAGAGTTTTTAAAATCAGGAATTATTACAGTTGATGAAGAATTCGTTTGTATTTCTTAATGCTATGGTTTCATTGTGGGCCGGAGATTACAGTGGCAAATAGTAATATGGGCGTAAGCCAAGGAGAATCTAGGATGAACACGAAGGAATATGTTCTGCAATTTGCCCGATTAGTTGTAATTGCTATTCTGCTCATTGGTTGTTACCAGATTCTCCATCCGTTTATTCCCGCGATCGTGTTCGCAATGGTGGTATGTATTTCAACTTGGCCGATTTATCTGTGGTTGCGCGAAGCATTGAGGGGGAACACTACGCTGGCATCACTACTGATGATAGCGGGGATGATAATGCTCGTGATCATTCCGTCAACATTGCTTACTTTTAGTTTGGCAGAGAATGTTACGGCCATAATTGACGCGGTCAAAGTGTTCATGCAACAAGGTTCGGTTGAGCCTCCTGCATGGCTCAAAGACACTCCCTTCATTGGTGAGCAACTCATCCGGTATTGGCAAGGACTCATGTCTGGGGGGAAAGAAGTCGGTGTGTTGCTCACAGGATCACTTGAGCCGATTAAGAATTTTCTCCTTAATCTGGGTAATGTAATTGGCAAGAGCTTGCTGCAAATGGTTTTTGCCGCATTTATTGGCTTTTTTTTCTATCGAGACGGCGAAGCGCTGATACAAATGTTGCATATTGGTGTTGCAAAACTTCTTGATGGTAGCCTTGGCGTAGAACCTTTGGCACAAATTCACAATACCGTTACGGGGGTTGTGTATGGTATTTTTGGTTCAGCTTTAGCGCAAGCTATTGCGGCCATGATCGGATTTCTCATCGCTGGCTTATCAGGCTCGGGCGCATTTCTGCTCGGTGCTGCCACTTTCTTTCTATCAGTAATTCCCATGGGGCCATCCTTGATATGGGGCGGTGTCGGTATTTGGTTTCTCTACGATGGATCTTACGGGTGGGCGGCTTTCATGGTGTTATGGGGTGTTTTGGTGATCAGTAGCATTGACAACTTTGTCAGGCCTTATCTCATCAGCCGCGGAAGTAATCTATCTTTTTTATTGGTAGTTTTGGGCGCATCGGGTGGTATTATAGCTTATGGTTTTATCGGTATTTTCATTGGCCCACCCATTCTGGCCATAGGTATAACTCTCGTGCGGCTATGGACGTCGCAACCAACACCTCCAATTAAAAATACTCCGGTAAATCAACAACACTAATGATTTGTTTTTTGATATACCCTATTGATTCTTAATCTTATCTATACTATTCAAGCTGCAGTGCAATGCAAAAAGTTTTTAATAATTTGTCAGAGAGAATGAGACATTTCTCTATAGTCATTTCTGTGATTATAATGATCAATAAACTATTTTTTCCCATTATTTATCTTTTTGTGCGGCGCCGCACATACCGCTAAAAGTTCATGCGGTAGCATGTCATTGCGGTTGCGTGTTATGTTGGCAATCGATTAGGTTAACAAAACAATTTTCACAAATTAGAAGGAGACTCAAATGGGTAAATATTTTCTAGCATGGTTGCTTGGGGTACCAGTGAGCGTATTGGCAATTATTTATTTGTTCAATATGTAAGCGGTTAAATATTTCTATAAACTTTAGTGTATCGAGAGGTAAAATGAGACTGTTAAAGTTGGATATTGCTTGAAGTATTCTTGTTCAAAGCATTTTAATTGAATAATGGGCTAAGAACAGGTTCAATTTCTTGTTATTTGATTATCAATTGTCGAACTTAAGTTCAAAAGGAGGTAAAAGCATGGCAGCAGCAGATGAGTTTAGTAAAGAAATGGATCAAATAAAAAAAGATTTTGCTAGTCTACGGAATGATATTGGATCGATCATGACTTCAGTGAAGGATCTGGCAGAAAAGCAGGGGCAGAACGTTTCTGATTTAGCGCATGATGCGGAGAATACTGTTAAAAATCAGGCTAAAGAAACAGGAGAAAATGTAGAAAAGTATATCGAAGAGCGGCCACTAACCAGTGCTCTTATTGCATTTGGCAGTGGTTTTGTAATCGGTATGTTGTTGAGTAATAGACGTTAAAACTTTTATCTGGGTTTAAATGCTACCAAAATTGCTTGCAGAGATCGTTGCTGCTGAAACGGCTAAACTGTGGAAAGGTTCGGTCAGTTTGGCGGTGATGTTGTCTCTGTTGGGGCTGGCCTCGATGGCAATAATCGTTGGCATGATTTTTGTGCTTACTGGTTTGTATTTGTCTTTAGCAGAAACAATTCCGCCCTGGCAAGCAGGGATGATTGTTGGCGGCGGGGTGGCATTCATTGCCGGAGTGTTATTAATGGTTATTGCGCGACAAGGCGAGGATCCGCCGATTAAAGGTATTGACGCACCCGATCAGGCATTTGATGACCCAGCTGGTCAGCTGGGATCCGTGATAGGCAATATTGTTGGTAAGTCTAATATTAAACCTAGCGACATTGTGCTGACGGTTTTGATCTCTGGAATAGTGCTCGGTGCTAGTCCGAGTTTACGGCAACAGATACTAACTACTTTGTCAGAGATGGCTAAATCTAATGATAAAGAACATTGATGTTAAGTTTCCTTTTATCAAGAATCAAGCAATTATATTTCTCCGATAGTTGATGCTTCTTCCTTTGGTTTGCCTGAGTTTTGACATATTTCTAAATCGCTCAATTTGCTCTTTATCCTTATCCTTTAGTCGTCCCAATAGATATAAGCTTATGTTACTATCAGTAGAGTTTTAAGCAGTGCTTAACAAAGTGGTTGTTCATAACTGATCACAATATATTAATATTGAATAATATGATGAATTGGCAATTGCTATGATTTTGATTAAATCGTTTTAGAATAATCGACATTTTCATTTTCTATATTTAGGCTATTAAAGATCATGCTGACAATAACTGCAACTGATTATAAAGAGAATAGTATTCTTGGTGCGTTGACAGCGGCTGAGATCGAGAGTTTAATTCCTCATCTGGAACTTGTAACATTGTTACACTCTGAGGTTGTCTTCGAAGATAATGATAAATTACAATATGCTTATTTTCCTGTTTCAAGTACGGTGTCTTTGTTATGTTGTCTGGAAGATGGTTCGTGTGTGGAAGTAGCAATGGTAGGCAAAGAAGGAATATTAGGAATTTCGGTTGTGTTGGGTAATGCTAAAACATTAACTCAAGCAATAACCAAAATAGAAGGTCAAGCTTATCGAATCTCTATAAGAGCGTTACAAAACGCTTTGGCACGTAGTGAAGGCCGTCGCGCCGGAACATTAAAGAAATTGCTATTACGCTATGCCCAAACGCTATTTGTACAAATTTCACAGGCTACCGCGTGTAATCGACGGCATGCCCTAGAACAGCAGTTGTGTACTTGGTTGCTCTCCTGTTTCGACCGTGGTGATTCAAGTAATTTGTCAATCACCCACGAGTTAATTGCTTATATTTTGGGTGTTCGCCGTGAGAGTATTACTGTCATAGCAAAAAAATTGCAGCAGGATGGGATGATAGAATATAGTCGCGGCCAGATAGAGCTTAAAGACAGAGAGAAACTTGAAGTCAATGCGTGCGAATGTTACAGTGTCGTGAAGAATGAGTCTTCTCGCTGGATAATTGATACTAGTAGAGCCGCCTAAGCAACTTTATATTTTATTAAGCGCGCTTATAGTCATGGCATGTGAACGGCACAAGTAGTTGGTGTTCATGCAGGTGGCATGCGAGGTACTGTATCGTCATTAGCAGTTAATTTTTCGACTACTTGCTTCCACGCAAGCTCAAAAGAATCCAGCACTGCCGTACTTCCAGAAGGTAAAAATGAATCAGGATTTTCTAAAGGTATGTGATGTGTGTGGCATCTACAGATGCGCTCCAGAGCCTCCTCATAAGCATCAGGATCAATATGATTCAGCGAGTAGGTGCAAAGCAGTGAAAATTCAAATGTTTTGAATAAGTCATTCCATAAATCCTCGAGCTGCATAGCCATATCGTGTGAATCGTTTTGCCAAAGAATGTCAACCATTTCACCAAAGATACGAAGTTTGCCATATTTTAATTTTATGGTTCTCATGGGATTCGCAACAAATTTTTCGAAGGCTTCCGCATCAATTTCACCATCAAGCGATATGCTTGACAGTAGAAATTCTGCATCAAAAAATTTAATTTGGCCTTGATCTTGTAAAGACTGTGTATCAAAATCCAACGTACCCATACAATCAATTAAGGATTTTCTCAGCCTGGATCGTGCGATAACTGTAACCGCTTCACCATTACGTAAACCTTCAGCAACGTAATGCGCAACCGCTTCAAGTTTGACCTCGCGATCTCGACACACTTTAACTAGGTGACTGCCAGCAAGGGGATTTGTTAACACCCCGAGTCCAGGTTCGATCATAATGCACCTTGAATTTAGACGATTATTAGAATATTTACATAATTCAGAGAGAAGGACCATGGTTTCTCAAAAAAACTGCCAAATTTTGGCTTCATTCTCCCTTCTAAAATTTCAATATAATTATAATACATTTTATTGAAATATCTATCTGCAATTAACTTTCGGATTGCCAAGAGAAATTGATCTTCCCATTTAAGCGACTCCATGCTTTAATCTCTTCCGGGTTTAATTCCTCGCCCCTTGGGGCGAAGGCTGGTTGAAAACCAGCAGTCTGAAGAGCGCTTTTAATACCTCGCTGCTTGCGGCGGGGTGCTTTATTTCTGCTTCATATTAATCTGAGCGGATTTATTCGAATTGATAAACGCATATCGAAACCGGAACTGAGAATTTCATTGCGTAACCCATGACAGTGTATATGATTCGGGGAACGGGCCAGATTTATAATCAATGTTGCCTTTGGGTTCAATATTCTTCTGAAGAAATACTTGACGTATCATTTCGGGAATCATGACCATGCCCACATAACGTCCTAGGCATTGATGCGCACCAAACCCAAAATGAAAATAGTTATACCAGTTACGTTGTGGGATAAATTCTTCCGGCGACTCAAAGGCTCGTTCATCGAACGTAGCCGATAAAGTTACGGGCAGCACATGAGTGCCTGCCCGTAATACTGTTTCATGGTCGGTGCCTTTTGCGGCAGTGTAATCGCTTGCGGTCGTCCGGAATAAATAGGGCGTGATCGGAACAAAACGTAAGGCTTCCCAGACAATTCCGTCGAATTCAGTGGCGTCATCTTTCTGTGCAGCAGCTTTTGCTTTTTCCAGCCATTCCGAATGCTGAAACAGGTATTGCAGTACTTGCGCCACGGCCTGAGCGGTCGTCTCGATTGCACCAATCAGTAATCCACCCGCATTAATACCTAAACGTTTAATATCGAAATCCAGTTCTTTTGCAAAGCTGGTACGCAGCATTCGAGTGACAATATCATCCTCCAATCTCACGATCGTTGAGAATGTCAACTTCTCAATCTTAACTGCAAGAAGGCGTTTTGCAATCAGCATAGTGATAAAGTCGCTTAGCTTCTTGGAAGTTTCATTGTGACGATCAATAATACGTTGCGACAGTTGCGACGGAACTAAGTCGAAAGGTTGGTTATGAAAAGTATCATATTGATTCCAGTAGGACCATTCAATCAAATCCTCTCTTTTCGCCCCGGTCAGTCCAAAATAGTTTTGTACCAATGTTGCCGGAACCATGCGGCAGAAACTGTTGACCACTTCAATCTGCCCATTGGCATTACTTAGAATCCCTTTGGCAATATCTGCAATCATATTGCGTACGCGCGGTAAATCGTCTCGATTTAGCATGAACTGCATCAATGATTTTTCACGCGTATGCAGTGCGTCATCATCATGTGCCATCAAATAATTATCCATTTTTGGGACATATGGCTTGACGGTAAAAACCTTGTACATGGTCAGTATTTCTCTGACATCATCAAAACGCGTTACCAGCGTGCAGTCAGGTGTCACCAGGATGGGGCGTTTGGCACGCAATTCCTTAAAAAAAGGCAAAGGCTCGGTATCCATCCAGCGGCGAACTAAGGGAAATTTCTCTGCGTCTGCGGTAGCGTCGTAGCGCTCTAGATAATTTGTACTCATTTCATCACTCCCTGTTCATTAATAAATGATAGCTGAAGATTCTAATTACAGAGTTTTAAGATATTCAAGCAAATCCAACCGCTCTTCTTTATTGAGTTTCGGCAAAGTGTTGCCATCAGATTGAGCCGTCCCGCCGGATGAATACTCGTGCCCAGCATTACTATTGCCCTTTAAACGAGTATCAAAGGTAAAGCCGTCGTATCCTTCACTTTTAAGGCCAACTTTCTCAGGATCGAATTCGCGCGATCCTACTTGGAACTCGTCAGGTCGATATTCACCATCTTCCGGGTCACCTTCGCGTTTCTTGGGTAGCAATAAATCATAGAGCGTTGGTACAGATCCGTTGTGGAGGTAGGGCGCTGTCGCCCAAATGCCATTTAATGATCTCGCCTTATAAGCGTTTAATGAAGCAAATGGATCGACTGTCGTATCAGGATCATAATTACCGTGTTTTAGCGAAGGATTGATTTTGTTGCGGATAAATGCCGTGCCGATATCTACAAGCCAATCTGCCCAGCGCCGGAGAAACCATTTGTCGGGATCTGGAGTGGCCACTACATTTAAGGTCGCCTTTGTCAGCAATGAGGCAACAGGTGCTTTCTGATCGAGTAAAATATCTCCAATACCTACGCTTACATACTGGTTGCGCAAAATACCCGAGTAGCCCTGGTACTCCCTGCCGTTCTTGGCCATAACCGGATCGGTCCCTACATCACTGACTCTAGACATATTTGCAACGATGCGACGCTGAGGGTCGGTGCGATCAATTCTGGCATGGCAGCTTTCACAATATTGATTAAACAATAATTTGCCGCGAAAAACACGTTCCTTATCAGGTTCTCCCAGAATCTCTTCCGGCCATACAGGGGATTGCAGTTTATCCAGGTGTGACTCAATTCTGCTTAGATTGTGTACGTTGACGGAAGAATCAAAGCTAATCTTTTTGGTTCCAGCGGCTTGTCCACCGATAAGCGTCGATATGCTAAACCCTTTTTCTTCTTTCCAATCTAACGTGCCAAAAACTCCGATAACTTCTCCGGTATTACGTCCAAGCGGACCTAACCCGGCATTGGAAGCTAACCCGTTCCACTGCACGTAATCATGTTGAGGTATATCCCACAAGAAAGGGTAACTGACAGGCGCATTAGGTGAGTTAAATAATTTCTGACGCAATTTTCCTAATTGCTCCCACTCGAGTGTTTTGGTAAGACGCGCAACCAAATGATCGCGCTGATCACCTGTCATAATCTTGTCCACATTTTGCATGATTTTATTGAGTTCTTCTTCTGTCATGCCTGTATTGCCCAATGCTCCACCGTCACTCAATAGTTCCTTTAATACGCTATCATTGACGAGGTGTTCCAGCACACGGTTATAAATGCGCCCAAACGCATCCAGTCGTGCATAACCGTAGGGAATATTAGTGCCGTCCTCATCGACACTGCGATTAATAGTTATATAGCTGGAGAGACGTTGTTTGTATTTCTCCAGATCACTAAGCACTTCAGCCTCTGATTTGTAGTTGCCCAGCGCAAGTACATTCTTGACAAATCGGTCTTCTTTCTCCTTATCCCTTTGAGTGTGGTGCATAGCTTTCGTTATGTCCTTCATAATGCTATCCATATCTGCACTAGCCGGGCCGCCATCAATACGAATGCCCACACCATTATAGTTTATTTGCCCGGTGTGACAGGCAGCACAAGTCAACCCTATGTATTCTTTATCCCTGTAACTATCTTTTACCCATCCGACAGGTAATGCATCCGGATTACTGGAAGTAGCTTTCTGAGGTAAGTAACGATAGGAGTTCATGTTTTCATCGGTACGGAAAAGCTCGGGTTTTTTTTGCTGTTCCAATGCCATGAAGAAATCATAAGGCATAAGATTCGATCCCTGCGTGGTGGTATAAAACCACAGGCTGTCAGCGATGTCCCAGCCTTGGTCAAGGTACTGCACCGTTGTATAACTATCTCCAAAGGGATCTTGGGTAACAGTAGTCGCTCCACGTTCAGGATCAGTTTCCGGAATCAGCGTGCAACCAGAAATTCCAGTCAAAAGAAGCAAAGCTGAAATAAAAGATAGCAACTGTTTTCTTGATGATTTAAATGATTGCTTCACGATGGTTCCCCTTTTGCTTGATTTTGTTTAACCATTACTGTTAAGAACAAGAAATACTTACATAACAATGATAGTTCTACATTCCACAATTATCTTGCAATGTTGTCATGATTTCTGGTTCTTTACATTACATGACTCTTGATTATATCTATTCGAGGTCCGTGCTCAACGCTAAATTCTGGCGTATTGTTTTAGTCTTACGGCTGCGCCAATTCAGAATTATATTCAGAATTTACTGTATAGATAATAGCAATACTAACATGTCTTATAAAACATATCAGAAATCGACATCTAACTAATAGATAAAAACACAAGCTTCTATCCTGAGAAAAATTTTCTTCATTCATGAACATCGCTATTCCTGGGATTTACACTGACACGGCAGTCACCCCATCATTAACCGAATTTAAAAGTAGATGTTAATGAGCTAATTGAGCAAGTTTTTGTTTTGGTGTTATTCCTCCGATAGGCTGTATTAGGCCGTT
>NZ_JAIEMO010000024.1 GCF_019752095.1 Nitrosomonas sp. | reverse complement strand
TTAATCAAAACTACTTCTCGTTCTTCTCTTATACTGCCTTGATACTTCTTAATACTAATTAATTAGTACTTCTATATTCGGTAGCCAAAACCTTCCTCTAACTTCTACTATTTCTTCCCTACTTTTAGCTACACCTCTCAGGCTAGTCGACCTTGGGGTTCAAAGTCAAGTCATTTGTCATAAAATTACCTTCCAAATCCCATGGCTTCTCCTCCCCTTTTTACCCCTTTCCCCTTTACTCACAATAGCTAAAGGGATAATCAATACTTCTCCAAATTACTTGCAAACTTTCCACTTTCCATTTAACGAATACCAAAATCCTTAACAAATCTATCTCATGATACTAACCAATAAGATATTTACTAAAAATATAATTATTCCGAGTATCAGCCAATTCTTTCCTGCCGTTTTCATATCTGGATGATCTTTCCTATAATAGGTATACCCCATCGCTATACCTATTATAGGAAAAATTATAGTGCCCACTATAATTGCAATATTCAGTCCGGCCGAAACCACAGGCTTTTCATTAACTATTTTTTTCTCCTTTGTTTTCATAATATCAGTCAGAAATAAGGGATTAGCAAACTGGGGAATTGAATTTATTTTCAGAATGACCGAATCTTTGAAACAGTACAAATTCACCATTCATTTTAATATTACCGCACTCTCTGTAGTAGTCCAATCCCCAAGATCGCCATAACGATGGAAACAAAAGGATTTAACAAATTCAATAAAGCATACTTTGCATAATCCAGCGTTGGAACTCCCAGTGTAACAGCATAAAAAGTACCCGCTGTGGTCCAAGGAATCAATCCGGTAGTCAAAGTAGAGCCTTCTTCCACCGAACGGGACAATACGGCTTGATCCAGTTTTTTCTCCTGATATACGCCTTTAAATAACTGACAATTAAGGATAATCGAGATATATGCCTCACCCATTGCCATATTGCCGAAAAGTCCCGCCACAATGGTGGTAGCAATTAATGCGCTAACACGTCGAATACGCGTGATGAGTTGCATCAACAACACGTGCAGAAATCCGGCATGATACATGATGCCACCCAGCGCAAGCGCCATGATGGACAATAATAATGTCCAGGCCATACTATATATACCGCCGCGCCCAAGCAAAGCATCGATGCTTTCAACACCGGTGGTTCCCGGCGAATTCAACCACAGCGCATTGATCACATCGACGCCATCCTTACCCTGATACACCACAGCAATCAACATCGCTATAAGAATACTGCACGACATGCTGACTTCTGCAGCGTAACGCTGGATACTCAAACCAAACATCAGCAACAGCGGCAGTAATGTCACCCACAAATCCAGCTGGTAAGCACCCGCCAATGCGCCACGAATTTCATTAATATGGTTTCCTGGTAGCGCGTTTTCACCATATTGCATTCCCCATATCATAAAAACGATCAGCACGATGATAAATGTCGGCAAGGAGGTATAAAGCATCGAACCAATATGCCGGTAAAGGTTGGTACCTGCACTCATAGCGGCAAGATTAGTAGTATCGGAAATGAGCGACAACTTATCGCCAAAGGTTGCGCCGGAAATGATCATTCCCGCTACCAATGGCAGCGGGATACCCATTGCATCACCGATGCCAATTAGCACTACACCGATAGTTCCGACAGTTCCCCATGAAGTACCGGTAGCTATCGACATTAAGCTACACAGCACAAGTCCTACTGCCAGGAAGATGCTGGGATTGAGCCAATCCAATCCATAATATAATAAACTTGCGATAGTCCCACTTTGCATGAAACTGGCAATCACCATGCCGATCAACAGGAAAATATAAATCGCCGGTAGTGCTCTGGTGATGCCCTCATCCATCATGTGCCGTATAGTGATAAACGAATAACCCAGTCCGCGCGCTTGCAAACTAACCCAAATTAACGCCAAAAAAATAAGCGCGTGCAAACTAGCTTGCCAAACAAACAATCCAAATGAAATCAGCAGCAATACACCAGCAAAGCAAACCAGCGCATGAAAAAATGACGGCAACCGATGGGTAATTGATAATCCTTCTATCGATACGTCTTTTTCAGTCATCGGCCACTTTATTTCTACGCTTCACTTTCAAATAATATCATCAAGTTAACATATCCCATCGCCTGCAAGTCTTCTTTTCTGATAAATCTCAGCGCTGCGGAATTAATGCAATAACGCTGGCCCGTGGGTGCCGGGCCGTCGTTAAAAACATGGCCTAAATGACTGTCTGCATATCGGCTTCGAACTTCGGTGCGCGGCATCCAGAACTCACAATCGGTCTTGAATTGGATATACTGCTCATTTATCGGCTGATAGAAACTCGGCCAACCGGTACCCGAATCAAACTTATGAATCGACGCAAACAACGGCTCACCCGAGACAATATCCACATAGATGCCTGCAGCCTTGTGATCCCAGAATTCATTTTGAAATGGCGTCTCGGTACCAGCGTGTTGCGTGACCTGATACTGAAGTGTCGTCAAGTCACTTTTCAGTGATTCGGAATCTTTTTTAAAATTTTCATACGGATTGACCATCGCGGTTTTTCCTTTTCTACTCAATTATTAATGATAAAATTCACCGGTACAGTTACTCATTTATCGCAAAAAGGCCTGGGTGTCGTCAAAAATGCTCAGAACAACATATCCTACTTTGTCTATGGCACTTGGCCGGGCGATAGCGGCGAATTTGAGATCATCAACAAACCACTCAATAATAAAAAATTCGCCTACGCCAAATTGATCCATCTGATGCAACCATCCACACGCAGGAAAATACCCGCGTGCCCTCATCTTAGCCTGGAAGAAAATGCCTGTACCGGTTGTCCTTGGATGATTGCTGATTATACAAGCCAACTGGAGCAAAAAAGAAATCGCTTTATGTATGCAATGGAAAGAGTCGGATTTGACACCGCTCAACTTACCATTAGCCTTGTTCACCCTGCTCCACAGCCTTATGGTTATCGCAACCGCTGCCAAGTGAAAACCGATGGCGTGCAACTGGGTTTTGTTTCCGAAAACTCATATCAAATTGCACCGATCAAAGATTGCATCGTGCTCAATGATTCCTGTAGAAATTTATTAAAAACAGCTATTCAGCAATTACCCAACGCGAACTGGCAAGCCGATGCCAGCCAAGATTGGAATTATATCGAACTGGACGATGACATGCAGGCAGATGAGCTTCTTATTAATCAGAAGCGTCTTTTTAAACAAGGAAATACCGCACAGAATACATGGATGCAAGCTTGGCTAAAAGAAAAACTCGCCAGCAATCCCTGTTCCGGCAAAGTGGTGGAGTTATTTAGTGGTTCAGGTAATTTCACACAAATCATCGCAGAATCCAGCTGCACCACGATCACCGCCTATGAATCTGAGCGCGACTCAATTCAAGCACTCAAAGCCAAAAATCTACCCAATGTAACAACTCAGGTTGTCGATCTTTTTAAACCCATGGTCTGGAAAAATATTAAAAAAAATGTCATTGATGCAGAAACCTTAGTGCTCGACCCACCTCGCTCTGGAATAAAAAATTTGCATGGCTTCTTCGACAGTTTCGTTTCGTTAAAAAAGATATATTACATCTCCTGCCACCCTGAAACCTTCGCCCGAGACGCCAGGATTTTTCATCAGCAAGGCTGGTTCATCGTAGATATTCAACTCATTGATTTATTTCCACATACACCGCATGTCGAAGCATTAGTGGAATTTATGAAGCCATAAAATTGATAAAATTCACTTATTATTAAATATACGCAATGCCCGTTTGCGTGAGCGCAGTTAAATCAATGTGTTGCACATTAACTCCACTGTCTGCGGCCAGTATGGTTAAAGAACCAACTGATATTTGACCATCATCAAGCATATTGAGGTAAGGAAATTTCTCACTTTGTGTTGGAACATCTCCGAAAAGATTTTGCCATAGCAAAGTTACAATCTCATCGTGACGAATAATATTTTTAGCATTGATAGCGAATTCGCCCAACTGCTCGTAGCTCAAGCCTTCATCAGCTTTGACCAGACCAATACCGACATATTCCTGATTAGTGACGGCAGAAGCGCCAAATACCGCGCCGAGCAGCTTTGCAACTTCGCCTGCATGATCATCAAGATCCAGTGCTAACCCAATGTCGTCAAATTCTACGCGCTCAATATTCAGCAGTGTGTCTTGGTTACCGGGATTAGCATTAGCAGCAATTAAATAATTATCCGATGTTTTACTGATCGTGAATTGATTGCGCGGAGACCCTATCAGCACAGTATCAATCCCTCCCCCTCCATCCAGACTATTATTGGCACCGTTGCCAATGAATATATCATCTCCTTGACCACCAATCGCATTTTCAATACTCACATGATCAGCAATCCAAATATTATGAATTGGCGAACCAATATTTACGCCATTAGATTGCACGTATACCGATTGACCTATTTGCGATGCGCTGCCCGGATTCAGGTCGATTAGGCTCGGGATTGCACCCGTATAACGAAAAGTATCGGAGGAACCACCTGCGTCCCAGATAGTCTCGTGATAGATTTTTGCATCATCGAAAGTATAAGTATCATTGGCAACATGATAAAAATTGTTAACCCCATACAAAAATTGCATGGCAGAAATATCGAGCACCATTGGCGTAGTGGGATGAAACGAAAACTCTGTACCTACATCACCTTCCAAGTTTGAGTAGGTATAACTCATGACGGTATACCGAGTGTTATCCAGATTTGCCGGCAGCACGGTTTGTGATGGATCATCAGGATCCACAAACGGATGTTTGAGACCCAAGGCATGCCCAAGTTCATGTAAGATGGTTTCAAAAGAAATACTACCTGGGTTCCAATCCTGAAAACTAAGAATACCTTGAGCGTTAATCCAGATATCACCTGCCAGAGTGCTGGGGCTGGGAAGATAAGTCCAAGCAAGGGTTAATTCATCCGGATCACCAGTATAGGCTGCACGTATGTCACCCACCTCACTAGGTGTTTCAGCGACCTTCACAAAATTTAAATTAACTACATTAGCCCATTGCTGCAACGCTTTTACAAAATTGGCTTGATCTGCTGCAGTAAGCGGGGCAACAGCACTATTCCATGGTTCACCATCGCCAAATTGGAAACCATATCCGCTCGAAAGCGATGACCAGAATAATGGATCGTTGCTTACTGGAAAACTATATGAAATGGTCGTACTTGCCCAGCGAGAACTGCTCAATAGCGAGTCAATCGTATTGTCATTGGTCTGAACAATGGGAGTAGTTTCACTTGAAGTAAAGGGTGATGGCATTATGAGTCCCAAAAAATGACGAATCCGACTATTTGCAGTGCTGCATTAGCAGAATTTAATTCTGCCCGTCGCCCTGTTTAATGCATGGATGATCCTGTAAATCCCATCTCACGTTTCCATCCGTTCAACGGAAGTGATGCATAAAATATATATTTTTCTCAATCAATTATATGACAGGCGCATTACACAAATTCCAGCCCTGTTGCCGCTAACCCGATGAGATTGATATTGCTGGCGTTGATTGTTGAATCCGCCGCCAGTATACCGAGACCGCCTTCCGTGTAAGCGCCATTCTGGAGCAATACAATATAATCATGCAAATCACTGGGCGATGGTGCAGTGCCTACGACGTTGGTGTATAACAAGTTAACAATATCATTATTACTTGCGCTCGCTCCTAGTTTGGCGCTTATGGCTAACTCCATCAGGTTATCATAGGTCATTCTACCATCTAGCAATCCTAATCCGATTCCCACGTATTCTTTGTTTGCAATCGAATTCGCACCAAATACTGCGCCAAGCGTTTTAGCGACGATGCCGGCATTACCATCGACATCCAATGCAAGACGTTCGTCGCTGAAGCCAATCCGCTCAATCTCGCTTAGCGCATCAGTTCCTTCTATGTTGGCGTTATCGTGAATGATGACGCTGCGATCGGCGTTGCGGGTAATTGTAAAGGCGCTGCGGCTATTGGTATAGATCGCCGTATCAATACCTTCTTGCCCATTGAGATTATCATCCCCACCTCCACCGTTCAATCTATCGTTGCCACCTCCACCCGTGAGAGTGTCATTGCCATTTTCTCCGTCAATCACATTATCGAGTGAATTGCCAATGATCTGGTCAGCCGCTGCTGAACCTAAGGCTTGCTCGTATTCTCCATAGAACCAGCGCAAATTGGCAGGTTCCTTGCCCAAAGAAATAGTATTTTGTACATCAAAGGTACTCACGGATACCCCGACTAAATGGGCGGCACCAGCAATGTTAACCCCCATATTAAAATGAGCGCCACCAACATATCCTGAAAGATCGACAGTATCAATACCGCCCGTATCGAAGTAGGTTCGATATCCGGCCACGCCCGCTGTGATCGTATCATTGCTTGATCCACTCGTTCCGGTTCCTTCACCATAAGCCTGTTGCAGCGCAATCACATCCAGAATCATTGGCGTATAGGCCTGAAAAGTGGCTTTTGAACCAGGCAGCAAAGAATGCTGATTATCATATGACATGATCGTGAAATATTCCTTGTACATGTCTTCTGCACTATTGGTGCGAAAGCCAAGCTGTAAAAATCCCAGATCTTTGGTAGCAGTGTAATCTGTGGTGATAGTAGGTGTACGAGCACTAATATCATATGCGCTATGCGGATGAGAAAAACCTAGTGAGTGTCCCAATTCATGCATCAGAGTTTGTCGGGCCCGTGTATTTAAATCGAGTGTTAGATCACCATTGAATTTTGGTGCATAAGCGTTAAGAAAAATATCACCGGCCCCTCCTGTGTAGTTAAACAGAAACATATCGGCATTCCCCCCGGAAATCCCAGCAAAATTCACGTCAGAACGATAAATCCAGTTTATGTTAATATCAGAAACATCAGCTCTGCCAACATCTTCAGGGTTTGGCGTAGCGTCAGTACTGCTTACAAAGCTGTCATAGTCCCCTATCCACTGAAAAGTAGTATTTGCAAATTGTGAGTAAGTCTGCAGAATGGTTTGAATGTTGCTTTCCATACGGGTAGTCCATACAACCTCGCTTGCGCCTCTGGTATAAACTATTGAGTTGAAATTAGAATAACTCGAACTCAGATAGTCATCATGGCTAAAGTTGTCTGAAACGGAAACGTGAATAGCGCCACTGAGTTTGTAATTGGGTAAGCCGAATGCATCAAAGTTGAACATGGCTTTAGTAATAGCAGTATTCGGTGTATAAGCGATATAAGTAGCCATATTTTTCCTTTGAAATCTGGTTTATCAGATCACAATTTGCACAGCCAATTCAAGCAGCACGTTATACTTTACAAGCAAACTCTATTCAACCACTTCGACATATCCATTGATATACCACTGATAAAGTACTTCCTCAGCTTCTTCATTCATACTTAGGGGCGGCAAAATCTCTTGATCGTTAGCAAGCTTAATCAAGAAATGGTATGCGCCATTACCAACTTCAGAAATTTCACCATTCATAAATAACTTATTAGCACCACTTAACATTCTACTTTTTAAGTTAAGCCGTATACCACTCCTCATAATTTCTCGTAGAAATAAATCTGAAGTCAGAGGATTCGTTGATTGTTCAAAAAAAACATGTGATTTAGGTTCTGAAAGGTAAGTACCGAGAAAGTCTTCAATATCGTTGCGATTCCATTGTATCTTTTTCAGAATTGAATTTACTTGAGATAACATTGCTGCGTTAATTTTTGATGGATGAGCTTGCAATTGCAAATTAGGGTCTGAATACCTCCCCTCCGCAGCTAAGTTATCTTGCAAATGAACCAGAAATTGCATCATTAATTCATGGAAACTAGGTGCACGAAAACCAATGGAATACGTCATACAATCGGTCTCTGCGATACCGTTATGTGCGTATTTTGGAGGTAAATAAAGCATGTCGCCAGCATTTAGTACCCACTCTTGTTCCGGTAAAAAATTTTTCAATATCCTAAGTGGAGCATCGGCAATAAATTGATCATCCTGTTGAGCGGATATTTGCCAACGTCTGGAGCCCATACCTTGTAACAGAAAAACATCATAGGAATCAAAATGTGGCCCGATTCCACCTCCTTTGGGTGCGTAACTCACCATTAAATCATCTAGGCGAGCATGAGGAATAAAGCTAAATTTTTTTAACAAATCGCGAGCGGAAGGAAGAAAATGATTCACTTCTTGCACGAGCAAAGTCCATTGTTTCTTAGGCAACTTGGCAAAGTCATAGTCGCTTAATGGGCCATGCTTAAGATGCCATTTCCCCTTTTTCTGAACTACCAGCCGGGATTGCGCATCTTCAGTACATGCCTGCATTATCAGCTCATCCTGTGTTAACAAGCCATTAAATCCAGGGAATGCATTTCTGATTAGCAGCGGATGTTTTTGCCAGTAATCTCTTAAAAAAACTTTGGAGCTAATTCCTCCCAATGAAATAGGTTTAATTTTATTAATGCTGCGTTCCCCATAATTCTTTCAAGCGCGTATCCCGTCCACAATTGTTCCGGTAATACTTATATCGCAACGGATTCTTTTGATAATAATCTTGATGATAGTCTTCAGCGCGATAAAATTCGACTGCTGGCAAAATTTCAGTCACTATGGGCTTAGCAAATCGTCCCGATAGATCAAGCGTCTTTTTTGAAATTTCAGCCTGTTCTTTTTGCTCGGAATTGCGATAAAAAATTGCACTACGATATTGCGCACCAGAATCACAAAACTGTCGATTAGGCGTTAGTGGATCAATAGTGAACCAATAAGCATTCAGTAACTTAGAATAGTTGGTTTTTGTTTTATCAAAATAAACCATGACTGCCTCAACATGCCCCGTTTTTCCAGCGACCACTTGTTCATATGTTGGATCCACAACCGTACCACCAATATAACCGGATATCGTGGATACCACACCTGGCATTTTGTCGAAATCAGACTCGGTACACCAAAAACATCCGCCTGCAAAAATTGCGGTATCAAAATTCTCATTGGTCAAATAAGTAGACTCCGATTCTGCAATCATTGAATCAATTTGTTGACAACCACTCGCAGATATCGATAAGAAAATTACATAAAAAAAATATCGCAGATGAAAAACTCGCTCCCACATAAACTTACCCCCTAAGCGCTGGTAGTTGATCTGCTTTCTGAACAAATTGTAACGCAACTCCATTATTGCACCAACGTTCCTTTCTGGGCGGCGGGCCATCCTTAAAAACGTGCCCCTGATGCCCTCCACATCGTGTACAGTGATACTCTATCCGCAGGATAATCAATTTAAAATCACGTTTAGTACCGATATGCCCAACAATAGGTTGTGTAAAGCTTGGCCATCCAGTTCCGCTTTCGTATTTATGCTGACTCTCAAACAAAGGTAAATAGCACGCAGCACATATGAAGGTTCCTTCTCGATGTTCATGATTCAACTCACTACTACCCGGATCCTCAGTATGCTCGTTAAATAATACTCGAAAAGCTTCGGGAGATACCAAGTCACGCCACTCTTCATAAGGCTTTTTCAGTCGATCAACCACTGCACCACTAATAGTTTGAGCAAGTAATTGATCTGGGATAAGAAGTGTCGCGGCAGGTAATGCAGTAGCTAAACTGATTCCCTGGAGAAAAGTACGCCTATTCATAAAAAACTCCTCACAACGTTGATATCGATACATAGCAAAACGGTTAAGCAATAACAAGCAAATAAAAACTGCAATTTACAATCTATTAATTGAAGTAATAGGCTAATTTTAAGATCATTGTTGCTTCAATTATTTTCCAATAAGTCACAACGCCAATTAAACACAATTAGTTAGCTCTATCGCTCCACATAAATTTGAGACTATTGACTAACATTAAGTTTCAGACACACTCTGTCATGCAGATTCTTCTACAAATCCTGTATCATCACGGTTTTAAGATTATATCTCAGCCTACATGAAAATAACTTTTCTGGAATTTGAGCAAAGTATTGCTGAATTTGAATCAAAGATTGAGGAATTACGCTTCGCACAAGATGAATCTGCACTAGATATCTCAGCAGAAATCGCGCGTTTGCAAATTAAAAGCCAGTCACTCACAAAGAATGTTTATGCAAAATTGACTCCTTGGCAAATATCACAGGTTGCTCGGCATCCCCAACGTCCTTACACACTGGACTATATAGAACACTTATTTACAGATTTCGAAGAGCTACATGGCGATCGTAATTTTTCTGATGACCATGCTATTGTCGCTGGTTTGGCTCGTTTTAACGGTCAAACTATTATGGTAATTGGGCATCAAAAAGGACGTGACACTAAAGAAAAAATCTACCGGAATTTTGGCATGCCAAAACCCGAAGGGTATCGTAAAGCTCTGCGTTTAATGCACTTAGCAGAGAAATTTTCTATACCTTTGATTACATTTATCGATACCCCAGGAGCATATCCAGGGATTGATGCAGAAGAACGAGGACAATCAGAAGCTATTGGCAAGAATCTCTATGTCATGGCACAACTCAGAATTCCCATTATTTGTGTAATTATTGGAGAGGGTGGTTCAGGAGGAGCCTTAGCAGTAGCAGTAGGTGACGTGATTCACATGTTGCAATATTCCACTTACTCGGTGATATCCCCGGAGGGTTGTGCATCAATTTTATGGAAAAGCGCAGAGAAAGCTCCTGAAGCTGCTGAAATCATGGGTATCACAGCTGATCGGTTAAAATCATTCAATCTGGTTGACAGTATAATTACTGAGCCTGTCGGTGGCGCTCACCGTGATTATCCAGCAACCATGCATGCGGTAAAAAATGTTTTACAAGAATCTCTACGTAAACTCCAAGAGTACTCTATCGAAACACTCCTAGAAAAGCGTCTGGAACGTCTTATGACATATGGATCATTCAAGGAAGTTAAAGTCGATTAATTTCTTGCGTAACATTCGGGACGTAATGTTCAGGCATATTAAACCAGGAGATCACTTAACTGTCGCTCTGAGCGGTGGTGTAGATTCAGTTGTTTTGCTGCATATACTCGTCACACTATCCAGAGAAATGCCTCTCACATTATCTGCAGTACACGTCAATCACGGCATAAGTAGCAATGCAACCCTCTGGAGTAAATTTTGTTGTCATCTATGTCATGCGTATGGCGTGTCTATTTACATTGCTTATTTAAAAATCAAGAAAGAAAAAGGTGAAAGCCTTGAAGCAAGAGCCCGAGAAGAACGATACCGCGTATTCAACCAGATACAAGCAAATTATGTAGTATTAGCGCAACATTTGGATGACCAAGCAGAAACATTATTATTACAATTATTTCGGGGTGCTGGCATAAAAGGGTTATGTGGCATGCCCCTAGTCAGAAAACAATCGTCTATTGCAGCACCGCAGATACTGCGACCATTGTTAGAAATCTCTCGTGACGAAATAGAAGCTTATGGGCGATTAAACAAATTGAATTGGATCAACGATGAAAGTAATAACAACACGATTTTTAATAGAAATTTTCTTCGTCATGATGTTTTTCCGATATTAAAAAAGCGATATCCTAATTATCCTAAAACATTACTGCGTACCAGCCGCCATTTTTCAGAAGCGTCATTACTACTAGATGAATTAGCTGTCATTGATAATGAACATTGTGTGGTTTTAGGAAATATTCAAATCAATCACATACGTCTGCTTAGCTTTGCTCGCGCTAAAAATCTATTACGTTACAAGTTATTACAACAAGGCATAACACCTCCTAGCACAGCAAAACTAGAAACTATTCTGCACCAGATTTTGTCTGCAGGGCCAGACAGTCAACCCTGCATTAGTTTTGGCAATACTGAAATTCGCAGCTACAAAGGCTCAATTTATATCTTACCCAGTAAAACTTCGCTACAATGCTCTGAGCACTATGTTTGGAATGGAGAAGCACATTTATTATTGAGTCATCTTAATGGCACTATCCGTTTTACAGAAGCAAAAAGCCAAGGTATTAGCCAAAAGAAAATATCCGCTGAGTTAATCACCATTCGATCACGTAAGGGTGGTGAATTTTTTATGCCGGCCTGCAATCGTCCGAGAAGAAGCTTAAAAAACCTGCTACAGGAAGCATCAATTCCACCATGGAAACGTAGCACAATACCTTTAATGTTTTATGGAGAAAAACTGATATGGGTTCCTAGTATAGGCATTGATTGTGAATTTCAAGCAAAATCCGACGAATTAGGAATCTTACCTATATGGAATCCTATGTAACAGTTGAGGTATGCTGATTTTCATGGAGTCCAACGTTTCATAAAATGAAGGCATGAAATGGAGTACGAAGATAAAATTACCGTGAACACGCTATAGTCAGGAATTCCGGGAACGATCAGTAAAGTTTTTTAAAGAAAGTGAATTACCATTGACTGAAGCAGCCAAACGACTGTCGCTACCTAAAGAGACATTAAAGGATTGGGTTTATGCGGATAAACAAGGTGAACTCGTTACGGTAGGCAAACACCAGAGACTACTTGCCGAGCTTGAATTAGAATTATCCAGAGTTAAGCGTGAGTTAGCTGAAGTTAAGATGGAGCGTGACTTCAAAAAAAAGTGTGCGACGTATTTCGCGAAGCTCAGTTAATCTATTCGGCGGCAAGATACGTTCTAATTGAATCGATGCGACAAATATACTCAGTTACGCTCATGTGTCGAGTGCTTGATGTATCCAAGAGCGGCTTTCATGCTTGGAGAATTCGTCCACCTTGTAAGCGGGATCGGGAAAATTCACGCCTGGAAATAGAAATACTGGCAGCCCATCAACGTACCCGGGAAACCTATAGCGCTAAGCGCTTGCATAGTGAATTAACAGACTACGGTGTACAGACCATACCATGTTCGGGCATTGCGCAAGAAGTTGGGTTTGCGTTGTAAGCAAAAACTGAAATTCAAAGTGACGACCCATTCTAAACATAATTTGCCACTTGCCGCTTAAAAATAATTCGCACACGGCAGGATGGTGGATGGTGTTTTGCAGCAAGCCATATTGCACTTCCTTTATGCAAAAATGGCTCGCCATGTTATTTCTCGCAACTATTTAAGCTGCATGCTGTTTTTTACCGATTTTACTCCAGCGACACCGCTTGCCACTTCGATTGCCTTACTAATACTGGTAGACGAACTTACAAAACCGCTTAGTTGTACTACGCCCTTGAATGTTTCGACGTTGATTTCAGTAGCCTTCAATGTTGGTTCATTGAGTATGGCCGCTTTTACCTTGGTTGTAATAACAGTATCATCAAAATACTCTCCCGTTCCCGCCTGTTTTTGAGTTGATCCGCATCCTATTAAGGTCAGCAATGCCAAGGTTAAAAAAGATACAAGGAATAATCTAGCAAAGTGCTCCATAATTCAATCTCCTGTCAATTGCTCATCTCAAACGATCAGCTAAGTTAGATCAATAAAAAATCCACAATGGTTATTCAACTATCCTTCCTACACTACACTTGTAGCCATAATCTATCTAGTAGGTTGCTGGAAAACTCGCTGCGGTATTAAAAACAAGCCCAAATTGCTCATTCATTATGCCATAAACTTGCGCTTTTTTACCTGTCATTACCTTGCATCAACTACTTCGAAAATGTTTCTCGATGGCCTGTTAATGTTACATGTTCGCCATTTGCGTGCATGTTTCGGCACAATCTCTGCATGCTTTGACACATTCATCCATATCCCCGATTCTCTCACAATCTATTGCACATGCTTCGCAAATCTCGGCACAGATCCCGCAAAGAGCGCCAGAATGGGAAGCGCCGCTCAGCATGAAATTAGCTGACGTCTGGCAAATCTCAGCACAATTCATCAGCAGACGAAAGTGAGTAGATTCAACATGGTTTCCACCGGTTTCAAGACAATGATTCATCCCCATGTGTAGACAGATCTGATGGCAGCGCGTGCAAGCAGCGATACAGGCTTGCATATCATGCTTAGTGTAGGCTGACTGATTCATGAAAGTATCCTTAGGTAAGTTAACAAAGATAAATAAGTAAATATGCTAATACTATAACTTTAAAGCCAGTCCTGATCTGTGCGGTATCATACATATGGACAAAATGACGACATGTCAATTATCAATCCACACACAATTCGCAAGGGTCGCAGAATCTTGGAATCAGATCGTTACATATTGAATTTGCCGAGATGTTGTTTCACATAACCATGCGCGGCAATGTACGGGAAAATATTTATTGCGACGGCGATAATCGACGTCTATATTGCGAAACCGGTTATGTCTCCCTACATGGCTAGTACTGAGTTTATGGACCAACAGAGCTGGATAACTTGTTCGACACCCCAGTGATTGCACAAAGCACCTTCCCAGTGTTAAGTGTTGCACAACTCGGCGATCCAAGTGCCATACCGCCCACCTTAACCCACCCATTCCAAACCGTACCATTAAAATTATTGCTCCACAACGCGCTATCGGTTCCAGCAATGACGCCACAAATCAATTGCCCGGAGATCGTCTTAGCGCAACTTGCATTTGACCTGACAATACCCCCCAATGACGCCCAACCACTCCAATTCGCCGCGTTCCAGGCGCCACCATTAAAACGATTTTGCCACAGACTATCCGCGCCTTTCGCAAAACATATAGCTTGACCGGCTCCTAGCGTCGCGCAGTTGGGATCTGATGAAGCGTTACCAAGTATATTTAGGCCCGCACTCCAAGTCGTCCCGTTATAACGGTAGGCAAGAATGGATTGATCAATTGTGCGCGTAGCGCAAATAGCGCCGTTGGCACCATCACTCGCACAGCTCGGTGGCGAAATGGTTTTTGCTGTAATGTTGGTAAACGCGCTCCAAGTAGTACCGTTGTATACCGTTGCAGTAATACCACCCGTAGCGCCCCGCGCAGCGCATAAAACCTTTCCTACATTCAAGGCAGTACAGCTTGGCTCGGAGGTGGCTTGACCCCCAATCAAAGTGAGTGAACTCCAGGTTACACCATCATAGGTGGTTGCAAACAACCCACCAGTGGTACCGCGTGCAACGCAGTATATTTTTCCCGCACCGTTATCGGTACAACTCGGCTTCGACGTAATAACACCAATCAGGTTCTGCCAGGCGCTCCATGCCGTTCCATTGTAAACAGACACAGCCAGATTATGCTGTATCGTGCGCACAGCGCATATTGCTTTACCATTGCTTAAAAATGCACACGACGGATCGGATGTTGCTGTAACCGTGTTACTCAACGGCTTGAGCGCCGTCCAAGCGGCACTTGCTGGTGCCCAATAAAAAAACATAACACTGATGATTATTACACAACAAGTTTTAATTCTTTGTTTCATGATAAATACTCCTAAAAATTTTTAAATGCTATATTTCGCTCAAAATCTTAGAAATACCTATAGTTGCAAGCGGTTAAAACATATCTAATTAGATACTTATATAGATTAGTAAGCCTGCTCAAAAGCATACATCATAACAAACCACTTGCAGTAAGAAATTTCTTATGCAAAATGAAAGATAATTGTAACTACCTGCTATATTTAAATTTATGCAAAGCCGAATTATTAGTCAAATGTCATTGACAAACAATCAATTGATGGCTCCCAGTCCATCCAAATAATTCATGACAAACTATCATGAATAAACAGCGAATAGACGGCATCCACTTAACCACCGTAAAAAATTAATTTACTGGCAAATAAACCAGTCACAATCTTGGTACACTCCTAAAAAGAGAAAAGTCGAATTCTTAATGCGGCCTTAAACACAAAATGAAGACGATTGACACTTTTTATTTTGCCTTTCGGTCACTAACAGCCCATCGACTGCGCACCATATTATCAGCCTCGGGAATCGCCGTCGGAATTGCTGCGGTCATTCTCTTGACCGCAATTGGCGATGGTGTGCAGCGCTTTGTGCTGTCAGAATTTACTCAGTTTGGTACCAATATCGTTACGATCACACCGGGAAAAATCAATACACATGGCGGCTCTCTGGGCGCTATCGGCAGCGCACGATTATTAACGATAGAAGATGCGATGTCGCTGAAACAAAGCCGCTACGCCGAATACACCAACGCCAGCGTAGTCGGCAATGCGGAAATTCGTGCACAAGGCCGTAGCCGACGCGTAACTGCGTATGGTCAGGGATCTGATTTTGCCAAAGCTTTTAACATGCAAATCGAAATCGGACAATTTTTACCCGATGATGATCCGCGCAATCCACGTGCGTATGTAGTACTAGGTGCCAAAGTACGCGCTGAATTATTCGGCGATACCAATCCTCTTGGGGCGATTTTGCAAGTTGGCGGGTCGCGCTTCCGTGTTATCGGTGTGATGGCATCCAAGGGGCAAGTACTCGGCTTCGATCTAGATGACACAGTTTTCATACCCACAACCCGGGCATTAGAAGTATTCAACCGGCAAGGTGTGATGGAAATTCAACTTGCATACTTTCCTGATGCACCAGTGCAAGCTGTTGTCGAAGATATACAGCGTATCCTTATCGCTCGTCACGGACGCGAAGACTTCACCGTCAAACCACAACAGCAAATGCTCAACACTTTATCCACTGTTCTTAGTGTATTAAAATTTTCGGTTGCTGCACTGGGCGGAATTTCCTTGATAGTCGGCGTAGTCGGCATGGTCACGCTGATGCACATCGCAGTTTCCGAGCGAGTGTCGGAAATCGGCCTGCTCACTGCCCTAGGCGCGACACGTGCACGCATCCGCATTTTATTCTTATTGGAGTCCACTGCACTTTCCACATTGGGTGGATTGGCAGGATTGCTCATTGGCTCCGGTATCGCCTGGTTGCTCAAATTACTCATCAGCGATCTACCGGTAAATATTCCATGGGATTATGTGCTTGGCGCTTTGTGCATATCTATGCTGATCGGCCTCGCCGCCGGTGTAATCCCAGCTATGCAGGCGGCAAAACTAAATCCGGTGGATGCATTGCGCACGGATTAGTAAAAGCATCTAACCTATTATTTTCATCCACACTGCTCGAGGCATAGCGCCATTGGCACGGTTTAGGCTGATATATAATCCGGCATATTTTATTCTTTCTAAGCTGTCACGCAGCAGAATCCAAATGATATATGAAGTGCACAATCAAGTTTTGTAGCCTTATAATGCTGGCAAATATGAGCATTGCATCATGTCATGCGGTTAATTTCACTTACAAAGGCGGCCCTAGAATCAAGACCGATGATGGCAATTTTGAAATAGGGCTGAATGGTCGTGGGCATTTCGATGTACATTCATTATATCCGGATCAGGCACATTCAGATTACCCTGCATTTGGCAGCCAGCTTCTGGATGCCAATGATCGTGATGGCTTTAACTGGCGCAGAACCTACGCCACAATCACGGGAAGAATTTATGGCGTCAACTTTAAATTCGAAAATGACTTCGCGGTCAATGCGACTACCGCTTTCCCACACAGTCTTCGTGAAGCCTGGATAGCAACCAAATTGGGGCCTGGTCAGCTAACGATCGGACAATTCAAGCCGTACCGGGGATTGGAAGAAATAACCAGTTCCAATGAAATTACCTTAATGGAACGGCCGTCGACATCATCTACCGGAATATATAGCGGACGGCAATTTCTAACCGGCATCGCCTACCGGGCAATGATCAAGGACAATATGGGTTTTGGCATTCATGTGATGAGTCTGTCGCACTTTGGCTTACCGCTTGCAGGCATCAGCTATGGCGGTCGCGCTGTCTGGCTACCGGTCGACAAACAAGGTCACATTCTGCATCTTGGACTTTCAGCCAGCCAAGACATCGCCAGCAAAGATTCATTACTAGTTCAGGCCGTCGATGTTTATGGCGGACGTCAAGGTATCACTCAATCCTTAGGAGTCGCAGGAACCAGTTTAGGCACGCCTAGCCATAATAGCCAATCGACTATCGCTGCAGAAACTGCATATTCCGTCGGTCCGCTTACGCTACAAGGAGAATACGCTATTACAAAACTCGACAATACCCATCAAACAGCTGGAAGCAACAGGGATTCGACTATTCAGGCTTTCTATTTGCAGGCCAGCTGGTTTGTAACCGGAGAAACCGCTGTTTATAAGAAAGATCGTGGTGCTTTTGGCAAGCCTCAGCCAAACGGTCTATGGGGCGCACTGGAATTTGCTGGGCGTTACGATCTCACCGAAAATTTCAAACAAAGCCTCACTGCAGATCCATGCAGAACAGGTACTTCAAAATGCCAGATTCAAGTTGTTACGTTGGGCGTGAATTGGTATCCCCGTTCGAATATCCGGTTTATGCTGAATTATTACTTGACCGGTACCACAATTGGAAATGCCTGCTTAAGTACATCGACCCGCACAGACCATTTTTCAGTGCTTTCTTTCCGAACTCAAGTCAGTTTCTAATATACTAACAAGATAGACACAGATACTACTCAGCTTTGCTATCTACCCATTGATTAAGGAGGTTTTCATGCGTATTTTGCTCGTTTTGATCATGATTTTTCTGACGAATCCCGCTTTTTCTTGCAACAGCACACTATTGGATCAAAATTTTCGCCAGCTTGCGGGATCTGAGATAGTGAATTTATGCGAAGCTTACACCGATAAAGTGCTACTCGTTGTGAATACTGCCAGCAAATGTGGCTATACGCCACAATATGAAGGATTAGAACAGCTGTACGATAAATATCAGTCCAAAGGATTGGTCGTATTGGGTTTCCCATCCAATGACTTTATGGGGCAGGAACCTGGAACCGAAACAGAAATTCAAGATTTCTGCCGCTTGACCTATGACGTAAAATTTCCGATGTTTGAAAAAACCACGGTAAAGAAAGGTCAGGCACATCCATTTTATGTGCAGTTGGCTGAATTATCCGGCACCTATCCAACCTGGAATTTCCAGAAATACCTGATCGGCCGCGACGGCAAGCTCATCACACAATTCAGCCCGCACACCAAGCCTTTTGACCCAGCCGTAGTGACTGCCATCGAGCAGGCTTTAACACAATAATTTAATGAAAGAACAAGCGCAATCCTCTAATGATTCACCCAAAAAGCAGGAACCAAAAATAAGCATCCTGTCGATCCTGATTATGTCCTTATTTATCGGGCTGATTGCCGGTGCTGGTGTCGACAAGTCCTATATACTTCCGATTGCACTCATCACTGCGCTGGTACTTACTGTCAATCGAAACAAAATCGCTAGCTCAGATCAACCGGAGAAAAGCTCGCGGCAACACACAAAACCAGAGAAAGGTTATTACACCTGGCCTGAATCGGGGCGATTTGCTTGTAAAATTGCAGCAGCTCCGTTTCAGAAAGTAATTCAGCAATTGATACAGGAAAATATCATCAATCTTGATGATGATTCAATCACAAAAACGCACACCCTGAAAGCCCATCTGATACCCGACAATAGCAACCCTTTCGACAGCGACGTGGTCCATATTGATATTAACGGCCACCCCGTCTGTTATCTAAACCATGATGAATCTAAAAACTTTCATCGCAGACTCCATGAAAAAGAGATTTCAAATCAGATCACTATTTGTGATGCAATTATTTCATGGAGCAGTGAAACGAATAAAAAAACTCTACGTTATACAGTTAAACTAGACCTAGAACCATTCTAAGGAATTATCGCTCGGACTAGCAGAACTAATCCATTCCGGGCGAATTCACTTTAATGCTGCTCAACCATCAAATACAATAAACCTGCTGTTTAACTCAATACTGGGTAGTGCAAATTTAATCATCCCCAGCTTAAAAACTCCCAAATCTTTCTGGAGCATATCGGGCCATATCGTGTTCCAGCAGTTCTAACTTTTCTCTCATCAAGTTCCCTACAAACAATTGAGAGTTTGAAGGAATGAGATTTTCCGATATTTCGCGTTGTTTGATTCTTTCTATCGCTTGATTAAAACCATCAATGAATTGGTATGATTTACCTTCTACATTTTTAAACAACGCTTCACCAAAATAAGTAAATTCATTTTCACTTGAACATCCAAAAGAAGCTCTGTCTGAAGCTGCGGCAGTCAAAATTAAACTGGTTTCATTCTTCAAAGCATCAATGAAAGCACCGGAATAACACGCAGAAACCAGAATGATGCGCCATTGTATCCCCGCATCATCCAGATAAGCTCTAATATCTTCTGGACCTATGTCGTTGAGCTCAAGCGGCCACATATTAACTGAAAGCTCGTGATCGAAAGAACCGTGACTGGTTAAATACAACAGCACGATATCTTCCTCAGGATTTATCTTACTGCCTATATGATTCAATGCAATTCTTAAATTTGTTGATGAAGCAAGTGGTGTGGTATCGATTGTTTTCAGGTTATTAATCAAAGCAACAGATCGACCTGCCGCTCCAAGATTAAGATTCATGACGTTCTGCACATTGTTAATTTCTTTCATGAATACATCTTGCGAGGAATCAGCGCCAAATCCGATGAAAAATAGATCAGTTATACCTTCTACACCAGGCTCGATAACGTTGAGCGCATTATTCAACAATTGATATTGGTTATAATAAACCTGCTCTTGATTAACAAAACTTAAATCATCATCGTTATAAGCAGCCAGTGCTTCTGAATAATCAAAATCCTCATGCCAGAAACTCAACGAAACATTAGTCAGTGGATATGAAGCACACACCCAGAGCATGACAACCAGTATGGCTTTAATCTTTTGCCAATTTAATAATTGTAATACAACATAAAAACTGACACTTAAAATCCATAACGTATAAACCATGTATCCAGCATCAAAGTAAGCATCTGGCAAAAAGGGTATAACAGTAATAGAAAAAAGATAAAAGAACGGTAATACACAATATGTTGCTGTCAGGAACTGTAATAAATGGTCTTGTGGTTCACAGAGTTTCGCCAATACAAATCCTACCAGCAGAACCCCCAACAACTCTACACCGATATATCCCAGACCGAATAAACCGAAAACCGGATTAGGCGTTATTACATAAGAAGCAATAAACGCTGTTATGCCATAAAATCCCAGGAGCAAGATGAATTGATCATAAGAAGCCGTTATTTGGCTAATGATATTGCGACGAAATGCAAGTAATCTTAATCCACAGTACAGATTCCTGAATAATACCTGAAGTTCTTTAACTGCTCCAGATTGCTTCAGCTCTTTGGGAATACTTGCATATAAATCCATTGTTATCTCCGGGATTAGTATCAATCAACGCAACAGGCTAAGTACGGCAATAATAGATCCAAATGAAGGTGTCGACAGAACCCTTGCAGTCTTTTTTAGTACGATTACTGCCAGAGCCCAGCTAGAATGATTCTCCAGAAGCCAGGGAAAAAACAATGAAAATAACCCTTATTCAATCAATCAAAAGACCTACCCTGCACTGATAATGTACCAACCTGAAATTTTTGAAGGAAACACTCTTATTCACTCATTCGACAAGAAAATATCCGACTAGTTGATAGCAATCCAATTTAGTTCATGAATAATCATGACAAAAAGTATTTCGCCACATTTTTCAAGATTCTCTAACTTTAGCCGATTCCGCACACAACTATTAATTCTAATTTTCTTCACAAATTTGGAGAGCACACTATGAGCACAGCCCTGCACGAAATTGACGAACGCACCAATTTAACTGCTAATAACAAGTTCGAATTGTTGCTGTTTCGATTAGGCGAAGCTCCTGGTGCCAACCAGCGTGAATTATTTGGCATTAATGTTTTTAAAGTACGTGAAATCCTGGTTATGCCAAACATCACCGAAATTGCCAACGCTCCTCCCTATGTAATGGGCATAGCTAATATTCGTGGTCAAGTCATTACTGTCATCAACCTACCGAAAGTTGTAGGTTGTAAACCGAGCAAAGGAACTTCGATACTCTTGGTCACTGAGTTTGCTCGTTCGACTCAAGCTTTCGCAGTCGAAGAAGTCAACGAAATTGCGCGCCTGGATTGGAATCAAGTAATTGCTGCAGACGGCAAGGGTGGTAACTTAATCACCAGTATCGCACGGCTTGATGGCGATAAAGAAGGCTCTCGCTTGGCTCAGGTTCTGGATGTTGAGCAGATTCTGCGCGATGTCCTGCCTAACTCCTGCGGTGATATCATGCCCGAAAATATTGGCAACAAAATAAGACTGCCTGCTGGAAAAGTAGTATTGGCCGCTGATGATTCGCCGTTGGCGCGCAGCATGATTGAGAATGCGCTAAAAGCATTAGATGTGCCTTATGTCATGGCTAAAACCGGACTCGAGGCTTGGACCAAAATCCAATCCATGTCGGATATTGCCGAAGCCGAAGGCAAAACAATTCAAGACAAAGTTGCTTTAGTCTTGACCGATCTGGAAATGCCAGAAATGGATGGATTCATGCTGACCCGCAACGTCAAAAACGATCAGCGATTTAACTCCATCCCGGTGATAATTCATTCCTCACTTACAGGTGAAGCAAACGAAAATCACGTTAAATCGGTAGGTGCGGATGCTTATGTCGCAAAATTTGTCGCAGAAGAACTAGCCGATGCAATGCGAAAGGTATTGGCGTAGTCGAGAGCAAGTATCACTTCTTTCCAAAAAATAATCAGCTTTCGAACAGGCAAAGTTACCGGTCATTGCCAGCCGGTAACTTCATAGCCTTTCTCTTTCAAACAACGCGACACAAAATTCGCATAAGCCTGACTCGGTTGCGACGACCTTGTCGAAAACAATCCTCGCAACAATCCAGCAGTGGCTCCAGCGGCAGCTCCAATCAACGAGCCCTGTCCCGCTGATCCACGAATAGCTCCTCCTGCGGCTCCGCTTGCAGCACCAACACCAGCTCCCATCGCTGTACTGGTTGCCACATCCCCCATCTGTCCCTTGCCCTCCCGAGCGCCAGCTGATTCAGCCAGCTGTTTACAAACCTCAACATCCTGCTCCGCAGAATCTTTACCTACGGATAAAAAATGCGTATTGGGATATAGCACAGGCCCAGTACTAGAGCAGGCCGATAGGCCAATAAGTATCGAGCCGATCATCAATATTATTGCGATTTTCATCGTTTATCCTCATCTCAGAAACATTTTTATCGGGTTAAACAGTATAACTGGAATGTATATTAGTATTCTTAAAACATACTGCCATAGATGGATTCATTAATACCGGCTGGAAAAATACCGTACCAATTATGCCGAGAGGGAGAGGGAGAGGGAGAGGGAGAGGGAGAGGGAGAGGGAGAGTTAAATCACCTCCGGCGTAGCCGGAGGTTCATTGCTGCCTCCCTCTCAAGGAGCCTGCTTGCGAATTGCTAAATTAAAAAAACGATTGCGCCCATCACTGAGAAATTTCAGGACGGGCGCAATCTAGCTACTAGATTAGTTCGTTTTCGTACGCTGCTATGATTCCGGTTAGCGTCGATCCCGCAGTTAATGCTTTGGAAACATCATCGGTTTCACTGGCCTCTCTCAGATCTTGCAATGCATTTTGTACTTTTACACGCTCCAGAGAACCTAAACGCAACTCCAGATCCGGTAGAAAGATATTGATATACAAAGAAACTCTCTCAGCCGCTACGAGAGCCTGATTTCTGTCAATACCAAAAGTAGATTCAATGATACCGATATTTCTATTGACCTGACCCATAATCCCTTTGCTGATCTCGATAACGATTTCATTTGCGTTTACATTAGCCATATCGCCGGTTAATTGAGTTTTAATCAGATTGCTCCCCACAGGATTATCCAAAGCAATAAAACTCTCAACGATACGGTAGAAAAACTCACCTTCGATCTGTTTTTCTCTTGCTTCTATAGCATCTGTATTCCGGCTTGCAATAATTCCTTCGACTTCGCGAAATACGCCGATCAAGAAGCTTCTCGCCAGTGGAATGACGATGTTTTCACGCGCAATCGCAACATTAAGGCGATCATCCGCATTTGCTTTGCTTAATGCCTCTCTTCCTTGCACAAACGCTAAAGTGATTTGATCATCTAAGTCCGGATTACTTCCATCCTGGAGTGTTTGTTTATCCTCTGTGAGAACTTTGTTTACCCTACCAGCGGTGCCAGCAACAGCACTATAAGCTGAATTAGCTCTATCCCATTCTAGTGCCAGTTCATCAGTTGATAAACCATCAAAATTTTCAATCACGAGCGTCGCTCGGTTATAAACCACGAGAGCAAACACACGCTGCAATGATTTATCGATGATTTGCAGCGAAAATGGAACTTCATTTCCAGCCTTGACCGATTCAATTGCAGCCGAAACATCTGTGTCAATCGATAAACCGTAGACTTGATCAACCAGCTGCGTCAGTTGCTGCAATTCTCCACTATATGCGACCCCGATTGCTTCTCCATCTATCGTAGTTTGTCCACGTAAATCTGTAATCGTCTGAAAACCTGAAACCGCATTATCAATAAGCACTGTGGTTGTTGTCGCACTGTATTTAACCAGGTTTAATTCAGCCTCATAACTATTCAGAATTGCTGATATTGCATCACGTGCTATCGCCGAATTAGGCACACTATTTTCACTGCTAGCAGTTTGCAGATCACTTAATGCGGCCTCTAGATTGACGCGTGCTTCCGTACCCAACCGTAACTCTAGATCAGGTAAAAGAATCTTGGCAAAAGCCATCGCGCCCGCAGCTTCCGCCATTGCGTGAACGCGATCTACTCCAATGCTACTCGCCTGACCATCCATTTCCCCTTTAACCCGGCCAATGAATCCTTTATTCAATTCACTGACAATCTCATCTGCAACAACATCCGCAGCATTTCCTGCCAGTTGAGTTTTGATCAATGCATTACCCGTCGGATTATCGCGTGCAACCAGCGACTCAATAATGCGATAAAAAACCTCTCCTTCTTTTAACTGTATTCGTGCTGTAATTAAATCTGAGTTTCTATTTTCAATGACACCCCTTACTTCGCGTAATACTCCTATATAGTATGCGCGCGCTAATGACATTCTTGTCACATAACGTTCAACAGAAAAAGTAGCAAAATCTTCGTCCGGATTGTTTTTATTCAGCGCGGTCCTAATTCGTGCCAGCGACTCAGTAATTTGAACATCTAATCCGGGGTTGCTGCCTTCTTCAATAAACCTTCTATCAGCGCTCAACACTTCATTGGATCTTGCGGCCGTGGCAGAAACCGCTTGAAATACTGCCTCAGTTTCCTCCAGTATCTGAATTAGTGTCGCAGATGTTGCTGACTCAAATTCATCACGTATCGCTGCGATACGGTTAAAAAAACTTTGATAAAAGACACGCTGTAATGTCTTGTCAATTACCTGCGCTGCCAAGCTAGGCTCATTATTACTTTTAATTTCTTCAATCGCCGCCAGGATATCGCTATCCAGTTTTAATGAATTGGTTGTGTCGATTTCTTGTGTTAGCGTTTGTAGATCACCTGCATAAGCTGCAGCGATAGCATCACCGTTAATTGGTGTTTCCCTACGCAATGTGCCAATGGTCTGAAAAGCAGTAACAGCCGACCGAATGGTTTGAATATCGGATGCAACAACACTCGCACTGCCTATCGCCAGAGCAAGAATAGTTAAACTCATTATCAATAATCTCTTTATTGAAATTATGGTTTTTTTGGATAAAAACATTATTGGAAACCCTTTCATAAAATGAATCAATATTAATACGAACGCCAATGATAATCATTATTATTCATAAAATCAATCGATATACTATTAATTGTTCTTTACTACCACTTGTTAGAAGTAGCCTCGTAAATTCGAACAGTCCGTTAAGTGGCAATCTAGCTCAACCCAAGTCGTGAAATTGACGGTAAATAAAGGAGCGAGAGTATGAGAAGGACGAGGAGGAATCACGCAGCGGGATTCAAGGCCAAGGTGGCCATAGCTGCGATCAAGGGTGACAAGACACTTGCTGAGTTAGCTGAACAATTTGATGTGCATCCGAATCAGATTTCGGAATGGAAGCAGCAGTTACAGGAATCTGCAATCGATGTGTTCGGGAGTAATTCAAGGGTAAAGGCCGCCGAGCCTGATCTCAAGATACTCCACGCCAAGATTGGGCAACTCACGCTGGAGAATGATTTTTTAGAAGGCGCGCTCCGCCATCAGCGGAAGAGCTTGCGCTGATGCGACGGATAGACGAATTGCATCTGAATCATCCCTTTGCAAGCGCCAGAATGCTTTCCAAAATGTTCAAACGTGAAGGAAGTCTATTCGGTCGGCGTCGTGTATCTACGCTGATGAAGCGAATAGGAATCTACGCAATCTACCGCAAGCCCAACACCAGCAAGCGATATCAGGTGCATCCAGTCTATCTGTATCTGTTGCGGAATTTGTCCATCACCCGCTCAAACCATGTCTGGGCAGCAGATATCATGTACACCCCAATGAAGCGTGGCGTGGCTTCGTTTATTCGTTCGTCGTAATCGACTGGGCAAGCCGTCGGGCGCTGTCATGGCCCCGGCTACCGACTTCTGCATTGAAGCTGTGCAAGAAGCCATAAACAAGCAAAGCAAGCCGGATATCTTAATACTGACAGCAAAAATTCCAATTAACCAGCCTGGAATTCACCGGGCTGCTGAAGGATAACGGTATCCAGATCAGTATGGATGGCAAAGGTAGCTGGCGTGACAACGTGTTTGTCGAACGGCTTTGGAAGAGCGTCAAATACGAAGAGATCTATTTGCACGCCTACGACAACGTATGTGATGCAAAACAAGGCTTAGAGAAATATTTCATGTTCTACAACAAAAATAGACCTCACACCGCGCTTGACGACAAAACGCCAAATGAATTCTACTTCGATAACCTGCCTGCAATGCAAAATACAGTGTAGGCATTAACGCGAGATTTCCACTTAAGATATGGGTAAAACTGTCCAATCAAGTGCGGCCACTTAGGTTGCCAATTAAAAATTTGCAATCAAGGTAGCGCGAATGGCTATCGGAGAACCGGGCGAGATATTGTTGTTGTTGTGTACCGAGGCAAAATAATTGGCGTCAAATAAATTCTCAATATTTAACTGACCGCGAAACCGTTTGGTAAATTGCGCGAATAAAGCTGCATCGACCCTTGTAAAATCAGGAATTCTGACCGTATTATCGGCGGAAGCAAACATCTCGCCACGATAAATCACGCCAACTGCAGCCCCCACTTTGGGGGTAATATCGTATCGATTCCAGGCGGAAAAAGTGTCTCGAGGAAGCTCCCCTACTGTGGTTCCTCTTTTTGCTACACCCGGTATCTCGCTAGTAAACTCACCGGTTTGATAAGCGTAGCCACCCATCACACTCCAATCTGAAGTCAGTTGACCATTCAGACTGATTTCAATACCCTCTGTGCGCTGCCCCTTGGCTAAAAAAGTTCGCGTCGGATCATTTGGGTCAGCCGTTATCACATTCGTTCGATCCAATTGATAGACAGCACCCGTTAATGCCAAATCAGGGCGGATATCCCACTTAATCCCGGTCTCAAGTGTTGTGAATTTTTCCGGCTTAAGTGTATCGACTGTAACATTCAAGGATGTTAGTTGATCGCCGGCGCGCGGGACATAGGCTTGACTATAGCTGGCATAAAAAGAAATCGGCTCGATGGGTTTATAAATGACGCCAAAGCGTGGCGCGATCAAATCATCTCTTGTTTTTAAGTGTGCTCTATCCGCATTCCTCTGCCGGAAATCCACTTCAAACATATCGTAGCGCACCCCTGCAATTAATTGCAGCTGCGGCAACAATTCAATCTGATTTTGGACATACAACGATGTAACGTTGACAACACTACGATTATGAGCATCTGTATCCCGCGTCAAAAACCCCACGGGAGCATTTGTAACCGGGTTACTTAAAGGCACGCGCAAATTAACTTGCGATTCGTCATTATTAAAAAAACCATTTCGCCGCTGATTATGGGTTTCCTGACGCCCCACCTCGATACCTGCCATCAGCGTATGCGCAATTGGCCCGGTATTGAGCGAATAGAGTAAATTCGTCTGATTAAAAACATTGTCACGTGAAGTCGCATTGTTATAAGCACCGAGCGAGACTAATCCGGAAAAAGCCTGGCTATTGGCAAAGATATTTTGATAGAACTTATCGTACGTCGTGTAGTTCGTACGGTTCTGCAGCGTAACCCCGGAATCAAATTTATGCTCGATGAAAGAATTGAACGACAACACATCGATGTTTGCATTACTACGCTTAGGATCACCAAAAAACTGCGACTCATGCACATTAATAGGACGCCCTAGAAATGAGGGAATACCTCGATCAGCGGTGCGATCATCGTGGAATCGCTCCATACCTGCAACTATCTTAGTGCGGTACGTTGGTTTGATCGTAACGGTCGGAGATATTCCAAGACGCTCCATACTGACGCCATCGCGAAAACTGCCAGCATCTTCGTATAAGGCATTCAAACGCACAGCAGCCACATCGTTAATGACATAACCAACATCTGCGGTCATTCTTTTCTGATTGAACGAGCCACCTTGAAAAGTAAATTCCCGAACTGGATCCCAGCTGGCCTGTTTCGATACACGGTTGACCACACCGCCTGAGCCACCGCGGCCAAAAATCATACCGTTGGCACCTTTGAGCACTTCAATACGTTCAATATTATATAAATCGCGAAAGAATTCGGCATCATCACGTATGCCATCAATAAAAAAATCTCCCGTCGAACGATTACCACGAAATACCAGCGCATCACGATTGCCCTCTCCTTGTGACACACCGACACCGGGTACATAACGAACTGCATCGCTCAGGCTGCGGATGGATTGATCTTTAATCAACTCATTGGTTATTACTGAAATTGCTTGTGGAACATCGCGCAATAAAGTATTGGTTTTTGTCGCTGTATTGGTGCTTACTACCGCATAACGGCTAGCACTATCGGCAGTGACTTGAATTGAAGGCAAAGTGACCACCGATTCAGCGCCTGATGCAGCTGGCTGCACAGCAATGATATAACCTTCAGCTTGCTGAATTGCTCGCAATCCAGAATTCTCAAGCAACTGATTCAGAGCCGACTGAATTTCAAAATCACCACTGAGTCCAAAAGTCACCTTTCCCTGCAGCAAAGCAGGATCAACAGTCAGCTTGACTCCGAACTGCTCCTCGATCTGACTGATAGCATCATGCAAAGAACCGGCTGGAATACTGAGGGTGAGTGTAGTTGACGACGCATCTATAGATTGAGCAATACTTTGTTTTGGAAAGAAAATTAAAGCCAGGCTCAAATTGAACAATATTGCATAAAAATAGAAACACCTAGCAATCCCGCGGATAGTCATAATAAATTAAGGTACAAATATTATTGTTGCTTTTAGCAAGAGCTCTCGGGCATTTTAAGTAGCACAATATTCGCCACTCAATAATGGATATGTATCACACAAGGAAAATGAACAGTAAATATAGATCTGTTCGATTGAGTTTGGATTTGATCAAGCTGAACCAAGATATCCATAATGCAGAAAAGACTGAAGAAATCACTGAGAAACAGCTTTCTTTATACTACGATGACAATAAAGCTTTCCACATCTGCCTGTAATTACCAATTCTGGAGATACCAATCAGCCCTCCGCACTACGCAGTATTTGGACACATACAAGTGGACTGAGAAACAAAAGATTGAGGAACAAAACCCTGTATCTGAGACTTCTGCTCCAGCGTTTGATCCAACACCTGCTTAACATGGCACGCACACAACCCGCACTGCTCAGTAACACCGAGGCAAGCTTTTAAATCCCTCATCCGGTCGGCACCCTGATAAATTGCTTCCCGCAATGCTCTTTCTGTGACCCCTTTGCAAATACATACATACATATCGAATACCCTGCGATCTAAAGTTCAGTTAAATTTATTATTATTAAACAATGATCAAAGAATTATTAATAATGAGAATGATTCTTAATTATACCAATTTAATTGTAAAAAGCAATTTATTTCGATGATCACTACCTAACTATAAATAGTTGAGCATCGCTTGTTTAGAACTTGTATAAATAAAAATTTGTTGAGTCAGTGCAAGACATATAGGATACTAGCCGGATGCTGATTTTTAAGGCACAAATTTCATCAATCAGCGCCTGAATCCTCTACAGTAAGCAATCCTAATTTTCACAGGTAATTTAATGTTCATTAGCGTTCTTGATCTTTTCAAAATAGGTATCGGGCCATCAAGCTCGCATACCATGGGCCCCATGGTTGCAGCCAAAGATTTTCGTGATCGCATTCAGTTCTATGTTTCTAATCACAACACTCCATCCTTCTTGCAGGTTCGCTGTACTTTACGAGGATCTTTGGCTTTCACTGGCAAGGGTCATGCTACTGATCGGGCAGTAACTCTAGGCATGCATCAACATACACCGCAAGGACTAGCCAGACTGGATGTTAATGAACTATTCGAACAACTTTGGCAGCGAACAACCATTCAGATTAGTGAATCCATCAAAATTCACTTCAACCCAGCAGAAGATATTATTTTCGATCGTGGTGAACCTTTACCAGAACATCCGAATGGCATGATTTTTCAGCTGCTGGACGAAACCGGCAAGACATTATTAACCGAAACCTATTTTTCGATTGGTGGGGGGTTTATCACCACATTGCCAGAAATTGGCAAGCTCGTAGCGCCACTCAAAATAGAAGCTGCCAGCTCCTGTGGCTTTCCCTTTGACTCAGCTAATCAGATGATGAAAATGTCGGCCGATAGCAATTTATCGATTGCCGCGATGAAACGCAGCAATGAAGTAGAGCGAATGAACGAAAGAGAACTCAATGAAGGATTGGATGCAATCTGGAATGCAATGCAAACTTGCCTGGAAAAAGGATTGGTCGCAGAGGGTCGACTGCCTGGCGGTTTAAATATTAAACGGCGCGCGCATGCGTTGTACCAACAGTTGCAGGATAATCCTCAGAACGCCAACTTAAATGACTGGCTGTGCGCATATGCCATGGCAGTCAATGAAGAAAATGCGGCCGGACATATGGTTGTTACCGCGCCGACTAACGGTGCAGCGGGCGTGATACCAGCGGTTATTTACTATGCCGTAAAACATGAAGGCGCAACTCTGGAACACGTCCGCGATTTCTTGCTGGTAGCCGGAGCGATTGGTGGACTAATCAAACATAATAGCTCAATCTCAGGCGCGGAAGTTGGGTGCCAGGGCGAGGTAGGCTCAGCTTCAGCCATGGCAGCGGCAGGTTTGTGCGCCATAAAAGGTGGAACTACTGAACAAATTGAAAATGCTGCAGAAATCGCATTAGAGCATCATTTAGGCATGACTTGCGATCCCGTTGGCAGCTTGGTTCAAGTACCATGCATAGAACGGAACGGGTTCGGTGCCATTAAAGCTTATACCGCCGCATCACTGGCAATCCGCGGTGATGGACAGCATTTTATGTCATTGGACAATTGCATCGCTGCGATGAAACAAACTGGACTAGAGATGTCGATAAAATATAAAGAAACCTCACTAGGCGGTCTGGCGGTCAGTATCACGGAATGTTAATCATCTATGACTTTACAACTTGCTGACTGCTGACTATATAGCGCGCTCTTCTAACAATTAAGAAAACCCCAAGCATTACGACTGGAATCGCAATACTGGTCAGCAATTCCACATTGATATCTTGCTCCGTCGCCTTTAAAGTTTTTAAAAAATAATCTTTTACGGACAAATAATTCTCTTGAGTCTGCCTAAACCACAGCGGCACTTTTTGCAGATCAATGTCAAAAACTTATGAAGAAGCTTATGGGATAAAAAAATCAACGTTCGAATGAACGTTGATCAACTAACTATCAGGAAGGTAAGGGCAGTTTAGCACGGCAAATGTGAAGTATTTGTGATAACAAACAAACGATTTAGAATCACGTGTCAATGGCCTTATTAATGCTTAATTTAATATAAAAAAACCAATTAGTACTTTTTTATGATGATCTATGTATCATAAGCTACAATATTTTAATTCTTTTTGAAAACCACTTTCTATCACTGACAAACCAGATTAATACAGGGAAACTTATGGGTGCTATTTTCTTTTATATTTTTATTTATTTCATCGGATATTATGCCTCTAATGTCTTGAATATGTTAACAGTCCGTCCATTCATCACAAATCGCTATATCGCTGCGCTACTACCTGTATATGGTGTTGCGCTGACACACGCTTACGTAATCGTTAGCAGCCCACCTCCGCAAGGGGCTGACATGACGATCGAATACGCGTTGCTGGTGTTCATCACTCTACCGGTTGTGATAGTGACACTGGGTGCTGTGTACTTCATGTGGAATAGTAAAGGCAAACAAGATGATGACTCGGATGAAAATGCGTTCAATAATGCAAGTGAGTCATCTGAAACTATTAGCGATGAACTCACTGACCAGAAAACCGACACACAACCTGAAGTTGATCTCGTTACAGAAGAAGAAAAAGCTAACCACAAAGATAAAGCACACACCACTAATAGCAATGAAAAAACTTAATGTAAGGATCTATTGCTGAAAGACTGATATCGATGTTTACGATGGTTTGTCGACAATTACGTGCTCCTTTTGTGCACTAAGCGTACCTTGTTCAATAATCGCCAGCGTCAATCGTGAAATTGCCACACGCTTGCCTGTATCTTCTTCGAGAATATCTGTTTGCCAAACTTGCGTGCGTCGACCCGTATGTAATGGCGCGCAAATACCAACAACATGACCTTTGGTAACTGCCCGGATATGGTTGATATTTAATTCCAACCCAACCGCACGGTATTGTTCGGGATTTATTGTCATCCAGCCAGATACACTACCTAAGGTCTCAGACAACACACAACTTGCACCACCATGCAATATACCGAATGGCTGTGTCGTACGTTTGTCGACCGGCATGCGTGCCTTCAAGAAATCTGGGCCCAACTCGACAAACTGAATGCCAATATGTTCCCCCATATTGGCATTCCGCAAACCTTCCAAGTACTCAATTGTGTAATCTTTAAACCAAATCTTAGTCATTGAACATTCCTTTCTATTCTTCTCTTTTGATAGTGGATAAACCCCATTTATTGATGCAGAATCACGTCAGGATTGAAAATTTTCGATCACATTTGCATCCCACTCTTTCGCACACTGTTAGCTAACAACTACCTTGCGAGCTGAATTATATGATCTATCAACAAGTTCCAGCGTGCTTTGACGATCGTAAAAAATGCAGCTGGAATAGTTTGATATGAAGAAAGATTCCTGATTGATTTCCTTGACTTAAGTCATGCCAAATATTTATCTTTAAAGTCTTCTGAATGCACCGAGGCATCCTTGAACTAAATTACAACCTTCCTACTTCAAGAATCCTAATTGCGCATTATTCTCTATACCTTCAGCCACTGACATGTCTTGCAGACTAGTATTACCAGATTGCTATCCTAATAATCTAATAAACAAAGAATCCATTCATGTCGCAAGATAGATGCATACCTCTGCATTACTTTTCTTACTAATAAATTATTCGCCAAACGCATCTCTGAGCCACTCGATCTCCTGTCCATGACTACCGGACAGCAAGAGCACATCAAATCGACAAGGCAACTCGAAGTCTAATTCAGCCAAATAATATCGCGCAGTACGTAATATTTTAGCTCGTTTCGTGAAAGTAATACTCGCAGCCGCCCCACCATACTTTTCACTTGTGCGCATGCGCACTTCAATGAAAACCAGTGTTTCTCTATCGTACATTATCAGATCGATTTCTCCAAAACGGCAGCGATAATTTCGCGCCACTAAAACCAATTGTTGTCGCTGTAAATACGACAAGGCTACTTCTTCAGCCTCACTGCCCTTCATCTTCCACAATACTTTTTGAATCCATTATCAGTTGAATTTTACCGTTCTTAAATTGTGCCGCAACAAGTTCGCGCACAAACTGATTAGGTAATTGGAAACGAATTTGCCCGGTAACACCATCAATAGAAATTGCATCAACAGGCTGTGGCAGCATCAAATTTACTAGCAATCGGAAAGCGTCAATACCCAGCGCATAAAGGCGCTCCATTTCAATACTCTTAGCTGTGCTGGTGTGACGATAGGCCATAACAGCGGGATGATCGGGTTGCAATAGCCAAGGCATATCCAGAAACTGGATATCATTGAGATCATTATTGAGTAAGAAATTGTCAGTTCCCGAAAAAACCTGTGATGTGGCATACACTGGCACTTCTGGATCAAGGTAGGAACGTAGCAAACGTGATTTTTCTAGGTCCAGAGCAAGAAAAACCAAGTGATTACTACCGGCAGTCAAATTACGAAATTGTTGCAGAACAGTTGGATTATCAGCATACAAAAATGATTCGGTGGTTTTATCAATCTCGTTTTGCCACCGCAACGTAAAGGCATTCTGCAGCCGTCTAGATAGTGGACTGTCATCACCGATAATAATGGCATGACTTCTACCACTTGACAGCGCTAGTTCAGCAAGCTGATTCGCTTCAGACTCCATCTGCAAACCAAAAAAATAAAGTTTAGGCGGCAAATTCGTATTACTGTCCGCTGTATTCAGTGCTAAAGTGGGCACACTGGATAAATGACTGGAGGCCACAGCGGAAACACCATCACGCGTGAGAGGGCCGACGATGAATATTGCGCCGGCACTGAGTGCTTGATGATAAGCAAGCAAAATATCGAGTGGATCTTCGGTTGTGGAATATAACCGAATGATTGCTGGAAGCGGTTCTCCACGCTGTGTAGCAGTCACAAAACCATCTTTCACCATATTGGCAGCTTCGCCAAATGAGGTGGATTCCAAAGGCAGTAACAGCGCAACATGAGGTACTAGCGCAGATTCAGGTAAAATTCCCAATTGATCTTGTTCACCGAGATCAGTCGCCATCGATGAAAAGCTAAAACTTAACAACAAGACTACTGCCAGAGTTATTGTAAAAAAACGTTGCATAGTGAGGATTATGCTGAGTAAAAATGCATTATATGTGGTTGCCACACCAATAGGAAATTTAAACGATATCAGCTTACGTGCCTTAGATATTCTGGCAAAAGTAGATGTCGTTGCCGCTGAGCATACACAAGTTTCCGGGCATTTATTTGCAGCACACTCAATTTCCACCAGACTTATTAGTCTACATCAACACAATGAAGCAATTGTTTCCAATAAGATCTTAGCACTATTAAATAGCGGAAAAAATGTTGCTTTAGTAACTGATGCAGGCACCCCTGGCATTTCCGATCCAGGCGCAATTCTAGTTCAACGCATACGTGCGCATGGATATTCGATTATTCCCATTCCCGGTGCGAATGCAGCAATTTGCGCCCTATCAGCCAGTGGTATTACAGATCCACATTTCTTATTTTATGGTTTCTTACCGACTAAAACTGGATTGCGTAAGCGCGCGCTAATCGAATTAAAGCCACAGCGGTGCACTTTAATATTTTATGAGGCACCTCATCGGATTCTGGAATGCATAATCGACATGATGGAAGTTTATGGTACTCAGCGTGACCTTACCATTGCCCGGGAATTGACTAAATTATTTGAAACTATCCATAAGGGTACTTTGGAAGAAGTTTATTCCTGGCTACAGGGAGACAGCAATCAGCAAAAAGGCGAGTTTGTTTTAATGTTGTCGGGTGCAAAAACTATGGATAAATCCGAAATCAGTGAACAAGCACAGCACACATTAAAATGCTTACTGCTTGAACTGCCGTTAAAACAAGCAGTTAAACTGACAACAGAGATCACAGGTGAAAACAAGAATTCGCTCTATCAACTGGCGCTAGCATTAAAAACTGCAGGATATCCCGAATAGCATAATAGCGCTTACGCTATAATTCAGTTCTTATATTGATGGCTGATAAACCTTGACCAGCATAACTATTACCCGTCCAGATGATTGGCACTTGCATTTGCGAGACGGCGAGCAACTGCGCTTTGTGCTGCCGCATACGGCAAGGCAGTTTGCGCGCGCAATTATCATGCCCAACCTTAAACCGCCAATTGTAACAACGGATATGGCTTTGGCTTATCGTGCACGGATCTTGGCTGCTTTACCTGAGACATCGTATGCCAGTTTTAATCCGCTGATGACTCTGTATTTGACTGATAATACATCCCCCTCAGAAATCATTCGGGCAAAAGAGAGTAAAGCGGTACAAGGCATAAAACTGTATCCGGCTGGCGCAACGACAAATTCGGATGCCGGAGTAACCGATATTACCAAGTGCTATACCACATTGGAAACAATGGAGCAAAATAATCTGCCGTTGCTGGTGCATGGCGAAGTAACAGATACTAATGTAGATGTATTTGATAGAGAAAAAGTTTTTATCGATCGGATATTGGCTCCTCTAACACAACGTTTTCCAAACTTACGCATCGTATTTGAGCATATCACAACACGGGATGCGGTAATGTTTGTAAAAGAGGCATCCAAATCGATTGCCGCCACGATTACGGCGCATCACTTATTGTTGAATCGTAATGCGATTTTTCAAGGTGCCATTCGCCCTCATTACTACTGCTTACCTATCTTGAAGCGCGAAACTCATCGTCAAGCATTATTGAACGCAGCCACCAGCGGCAATCCGAAATTTTTCCTTGGCACTGACAGTGCGCCGCACGCACAAACGAATAAAGAAAACGCCTGTGGTTGCGCCGGGATATTCACAGCCCATGCTGCTATTGAATTGTACGCAACAGCATTCGAACAAGCTGGTGCGCTTGATAAATTAGAAGCTTTTGCCAGTTTTTACGGTGCTGATTTTTATCAGTTACCACGTAACAGCTGCCGTATCACGTTAAAAAAAGAACACTGGATTGTTCCGAAGGAATTCGGATTCGCAAATGAGAAATTGATCCCTCTTTATGCCGGGGAAAACTTAACTTGGAAAACGACATAGCTATCAGGAAATATTTTTGTGTAATCTCAGCGAGCCTGGATATTCTGGAGAATCAATATCAATAATCTCTGCCGTATCGTGAAAACCAAGGAAGTTGTTACCACTCCCAGCAAGTTACTACACCCCTCATTGTTAGCAATCGGTCCAGCTATAGCAAAAACTCATGCAAAGCAAGGGTATGAAATAAATTGGCTCTCTGACTAAAATTCAGCCCAGAAACATTCGAATCAACAATCACCGCAACAAATTATTACCGTTAAGGAGAACAAATAACCATTTGATTTATAATATTTTGTGTTGATTCGTTGCTGCTTCTATCCCTATCAATAACCAAAACGCTCTTCCTACAAAAATCGATTTGTATTCAGCTCCTATTAAGGTCAAAGACTGCACAATTGAAACCAAAATAACAAATAGATTGTTGTATTGCGCCAAGGATTACAGATGAAATTTAAATGAAAAATAGTTTTACAAACAATCTGTACCTTGGTTCAACCTGGAGATGCATCATGAACGCAAAAAGCACACTTATTCTGTCGGCAATAATTGGAATACTTTTTCTCAGTGGATGTATGGCAACGCCTTATTATGGTGGCTCTGGATATTATCGAAATACAGTATATGGTTACGGGTATCAATCACCCAATTACATACGTCCCGGCTATATCAGAGCGCAAAGACACTTTATCGGTGGATATAGGCATGTGAATGGAGGGCATAGACATTTTATCGGCGCTCACAGACACATGAATGGAGGAGGCCACCACCACCGGGGAGGAAACCATCGAAGAGGACATCATCGTTGATCAAAAAGATTAATTTTTGGCAGCACCTTCCCCATGTACTTGCGTACTTGATTGACATAAAATCCGCTTTCAATAATTGAGAAATCTGCTATCTTTATTCATGATAAGTTTTCAGTAATTTCACTTTATAGTTGATTGCTCAAGATGCCAGGTTGCTAATGTAACGGATCCCATGATAATTTCTAAAAACTGTCCTTTAGTCTTGCATCTATCGCGTTTTAAAACTGGAAGGTTTTAGATTCCCTGATGGCAAGATATAATATTTATTTTTTGCGGATTCATATGAAGCTTTTATTCGTGTTATTGCTAGCGTGCCTTGCTGTTTCATCAGTATCTGCGCAGCAACAAGATATTTCCGTGGCTGCTAAATCTTTTATGCTGTCAGATTTTCAAACGGGACAGGTATTGGCTGGACAAAATGTACACGAACGCATAGAACCTGCATCTCTCACCAAGCTGATGACTGCTTATGTGGTGTTTTCTGCGTTGAAACAGAGGCAAATTGCACTGGATCAAACTGCTCCGGTATCAGAGAGTGCCTGGCGCATGATTGGTTCACGCATGTTTATCGAGCCCAAGAAACAAGTTACTGTAGATGAATTAATCCGCGGAATGATCGTTCAGTCTGGTAATGATGCCTGCATTGCCTTGGCTGAAGTCGTCGCAGGCTCAGAAGCAAGTTTCGTGACTATCATGAATAAGGAAGCAAAGCGTTTAGGAATGCAAAACACGCATTTCACTAACACGACGGGATTGCCCGACTCCAATCACTATACAACTGCACATGATCTAACTTTACTGGCAACTGCTATCATCCGCGAATTTCCAGATTTTTACCCGCTTTACTCATTAAAGGAATATACCTATAACAACATTACCCAACCCAACCGGAATCGGTTGCTATGGATTGACCCGCATGTTGATGGTATGAAAACAGGTTGGACTAAAACTGCCGGCTATTGCCTGATTACATCGGCGATACGCGATAAACGGCGATTAATCTCAGTCGTCATTGGTGCCCAATCAGCCAATGCACGCAGCATAGAAAGTCAGCGCCTACTCAATTATGGCTTCCAGTTTTACGATACGCTGCATTTATACAAAAAAAATGATTCACTTGCCACCATCCATTTGTGGAAAGGCACCCAGAACGAATTGAAAGCCGGATTTGATCGTGATGTTTTTTTCACTCTGCCCAAAGGTCAGGCTGACAAGCTTAAAGCCACCATGGAGTATAAACAACCTCTGATCGCGCCAGTTCAACTCGGTCAAGAAGTTGGCACGGTTAAATTTACACTCGACAATAAGACTGTTGAAGTTTATCCATTAGTCGCCTTGGAAAAAGTTGATTCAGCCAGTTTCCTGGGCCGTGCATGGGATAGTGTAAAATTGTTGTTTAACTGATTTCCAACTAAACTTATCAAAAGAATTTCGCATGATATATCTGAACGGCAAGTTTATGCCCATCGAAGAAGCATTTGTACCTGTGCTGGATCGTGGTTTTATTTTCGGGGACGGAGTATACGAGGTTATTCCAGTTTATTCACGAAAACCTTTCCGGCTCGCCGAACATCTCATGCGTCTACAACACAGCTTGGATGGTATACGCCTAAAGAATCCATTCAGTAATGAAGAATGGAGAAACATTTTGGAGCAGGTCATAACTAATAATGACGGGGAAGACCAGTATATTTATTTGCACATCACTCGCGGTGTGGCCAAGCGTGATCATGCTTTTCCTGCAAATGTTCCTCCCACTGTTTTTATTATGAGTAATTCGCTGCTGCAGCCACCAGAAGAATTACTTAAAAGTGGTGCATCGGCGGTTACAGCTAATGATAATCGCTGGGTCCGCTGCGATGTCAAAGCCATTTCTCTGCTACCCAACGTATTGTTGCGGCAATTGGCAGTGGATGTGCAAGCACTCGAAACCATCCTGATTCGAAATGGATTCCTGACTGAAGGTTCTGCAAGCAACATTTTCATAATAAAAGACAAAACGTTGCTTGCACCCCCGAAAAGCAATCTGATGTTACCTGGGATCACGTATGATGTAGTGCTTGAATTAGCTGCAGCCAATCAAATCCCTCATGAAATCAGGGAAATTTCTGAAATAGAGATACGGATAGCTGACGAAATCCTGCTGACGTCATCGACCAAAGAAATCATGCCAATTACTTTATTGGACAATAAGCCTGTGGGAGATGGAAAACCAGGAGAATTTTTCAGGCAATTGCATACGCTCTATCAAGAATTTAAAACGACTCACATGCGCGTGCACACCACAGCTCGTTTAACCAATTGATTTAAATTTAAGTTATTTTCGATTTGCAGTTATGATAGAACAAGCTTCATTAATTGAATATCCTTGTGATTTTCCAATCAAGATTATGGGTAAAGCGCATCAGGGTTTTACTCAAACAACACTGGCTATTGTTAAATACCATGCTCCGGATTTCGATATCGCCACTACGGCGGTCAAGGCTAGCAGAAATGGCACCTATTTAAGCCTCACCTGCACCATTCGCGCCACTTCCCGAACTCAACTCGACGCTTTATATCAGGCATTATCCGAACATTCCATGATCTCAGTGGTATTATGACTACTCATGCGACACCAGCATTCCAGCATTCATCTTCCATCCATGAGTAACAACACTTGATCGTCAGGACCTTAGGGTTATCCGATTATCAACCGACCTGGCAAGCCATGAAGGATTTTACTGCTGCACGAACCACTGAAACTTGTGACGAAATTTGGTTACTACAACACCCGCCTACATTTACTCAAGGCATTGCAGGAAAGGATGAGCATCTATTAAACAATCACGGGATTGATGTAATTAAATCAGATCGCGGCGGCCAGATCACCTATCATGGACCTGGACAAATTATTGCTTATTTATTGCTGGATATTCGCCGGTTAAAACTCGGCGTGCGCGAACTGGTCAGAAACATGGAAAACGCTGTGATCGACTTATTGAAAGATTACCATATTAATGCGACAGGACGAATTGAGGCGCCAGGCGTGTACGTTGGCAATGCTAAAATCGCCTCATTGGGACTCAAAATCAAGAAAAACTTCTGTTATCACGGTATCGCTTTGAATGTAAGTATGGATCTGACTCCATTTTCTTACATTAATCCCTGCGGCTATCAAGGCTTACAAGTCACGCAAACCAAAGATCTGGGCATTACCGATAACCTGGAAATATTAAGCAGCAAACTCGCAAATCAAATACAAGCAAAACTTATCAAAGGATAATCAATTTATCATTATGACCACTGACACCCGGCAGAAAGGCGCTGACAAAACCGCGCGCAATCCCGTCAAAATAGCTCCGCAATCACGCAACGATCTGTTGCGTAAGCCCTCGTGGATTCGCGTTCGCTCATCCAACAGTGAAAGCTATTACGAAGTTAAGCGGCTGTTGCGTGAACATAAGCTTCATACGGTCTGTGAAGAAGCATCATGCCCTAATATTGGCGAATGCTTTGGAAAAGGAACAGCAACTTTTATGATTCTAGGCGATCTATGTACACGCCGCTGCCCTTTCTGTGATGTTGCGCACGGCAGACCCAATCCTCCGGATGCCGGTGAACCGTTACATCTTGCGCAATCGATAGCCGCGATGCGATTGAAATATGTGGTGATCACCAGTGTAGATCGTGACGATTTACGCGACGGTGGCGCACAACACTTCGTCGATTGTATCCGTGAAATACGTACTCACTCACCTAGTACCAAGATTGAAACCTTGGTTCCTGATTTTAGAGGTCGCCTGGGGATTGCTCTGGAAAAACTCACGGCTTGCCCACCCGATGTTTTAAACCATAACCTCGAAACCGTACCCAGATTATATAAGCAGTGCCGACCCGGCGCTGATTATGCCAATTCATTAAAATTACTAAAGGATTTTAAAGCGAATTTTCCTCACATCCCGACCAAGTCAGGTCTAATGCTGGGCCTAGGAGAAACAGATGAGGAAATCATGGAGGTATTACACGATTTGCGCAGACACAATGTGGAAATGCTGACCATTGGTCAATATTTACAACCCAGCATCGGTCATTTACCGGTCATGCGCTACGTTACACCCGAAGGATTCAAAACATTTGAACATGCGGCACTTGCACTGGGATTTAGTCATGCCGCCTGTGGGCCAATGGTACGTTCCAGCTATCATGCCGACCAACAAGCACATGAATCCGGATTACTATGACAGTATTAATCTCCAGCACAACCTATTATTTATAACTAGGCATCAATAATCTTGAAATCATGCGTTATTTTAACAGTTTGCTTGAGCATGATGGAAGCCGAGCAATATTTCTCAGATGATAAATTAATAGCCCGCTCAACTTGTTGTGAATTCAAATTGCGACCCGTAATAATGAAATGCAAATGGATATGAGTAAATACCTTTGGGTCAACAGGTGCACGCTCGGCTTCAATTTCCACTTCGCAATCGGTAATATCCTGACGGCTTTTTTTCAAAATCAGCACTACATCAAATGTAGTGCAACCACCTAACCCCATCAACAGCATTTCCATTGGGCGTGGCCCCTTATTCTGCCCCCCTGCTTCAGGTGCACCATCCATTAATATCGAATGGCCGCTAGCGGATTCAGCTAGGAAACTGACGTTGCCTTTCCATTTAATACCAGTTTTCATCTTTACTCCACTACAATAATAAAAATTTTATGCAAACAAAAAGCCGACGCTGTTAGGCATCGGCTTTTCTGAATTCTGAATGCTTATTACTTCAGTGTCAGGATAAAATCAGCTAATACTTTAGCATTTTCTGGACTAACGTTAGCATTAGGCGGCATTGGAATTGGACCCCAGACACCATTACTTCCTTTTAGGATTTTTTCTGCCAGCATTTCAGCCGCACCATCCTGACCTGCATATTTAGCGCCAATATCTTTCAGGCTTGGACCAACTAGCTTAGTATCAACATTATGGCAATTCAAACAACCACTGTTTTTTGCCAGATCGGCATCTGCTTGCGCAACACCAGCTAAGAAAAAGGCAGATGCAGCTACTGCTCCAATTAATACTTTTTTCATATATCTTCCTTATTATAAAATTATAAATGGGTTGATATTCTAACCCGAACTTTACAGACTTGCAGCAATTCCTGTAAGTTTGTGATTTTTAATATTCCACCTGTTGCTATATTCTCTCACGCACTTACCACTCCAACCACAAACTCTGATGATACTGCTTTGCTGAGACTTCAGGGTAAATTGTTTAGTTCCAGCACAGCTCTATACTTTTGAACAAAATTATCGGTAATACAAAGAACTAATCTGTTATCGCACCTGTGCTGGCACTAGATACCAGCTTGGCATATTTGGCCAGCACCCCGCGCGAATAAAGCGATTGCGGTGGTTGCCAAGATCCGCGGCGCTGCACAAGCTCATCATCAGATACGTTCAATTGCAGTAGTCTCTGTTCGGCATCAATGGTGATCGAATCTCCTTCCTTCACCAGCGCAATAGTCCCACCGACAAAGGCCTCTGGCGCCACGTGTCCGACCACCATACCGTAAGTACCACCGGAAAAACGCCCATCGGTAATCAATCCGACGGAATCACCCAAACCTTCACCGATCAAGGCGGAAGTAGGAGACAGCATTTCGCGCATTCCCGGACCACCTTTAGGTCCTTCATAACGAATCACCACCACATCGCCAGGTTGAATTTTGCGTGCCAGAATTGCTGCCATGCAAGTTTCCTCCGACTCAAATACGCGTGCAGGGCCAGTAATTTTCGGATTTTTAATTCCGGAAATTTTCGCGACGCACCCTTCAGTAGACAAATTACCTTTCAAAATAGCGAGATGCCCTTGTGCATACATCGGATCGTCCCATTGGCGGATCACATTCTGATCGACGCGTGGCGTGCCTGGAATTGCTTGCAACACTTCTGCAATGGTCTGCCCGTTGATCGTGATGCAATCTCCGTGCAGCAGCTCATGATCCAGCAACATTTTCATCACTTGTGGAATTCCGCCCGCCTGGTGCAGATCGGCGGTCACATAGCGCCCAGAGGGCTTCAGGTCGCATAACACAGGTACTCTGCCGCGCATCCGCTCAAAATCATCAATACTCCATTCGACTTCAGCCGCGTGCGCAATCGCTAAAAAATGCAGTATGGCATTAGTCGATCCGCCTACTGCCATAATTACTGCAACCGCGTTCTCTATTGATTTACGCGTAATGATGTCGCGCGGCAGGATTTGTTTTTTGATGGCATTAACCAATACTTCAGCGGATTGTCCAGCACTGACTAATTTGTCATCGTCTTCAGCCGACATTGTAGAAGAATATGGCAAACTCATACCCATCGCTTCGAATGCGGATGACATCGTATTGGCGGTAAACATGCCGCCGCAAGAACCAGCGCCTGGGCAAGCATGACGCTCAATCTGCAGCAACTCTTCGTCATCAATTTTATGCGCACTGTGCCGCCCCACCGCTTCAAATACGCTAACAATGGTCAGATCCTGATTTTTATAATGCCCGGGCTTTATCGTACCACCATAGACAAAAATTGCCGGCACATTCATGCGCGCAATTGCGATCATCGCGCCCGGCATGTTTTTATCGCAACCACCGATAGCAATCACACCATCCATACTTTCCGCCTGTACGCAGGTTTCAATTGAATCGGCAATCACTTCGCGCGAAACTAGAGAATACTTCATGCCTTCCGTACCCATCGAGATTCCGTCCGAAACCGTGATAGTGCCAAACATCTGCGGCATGGCGCCTGCCCGTTTTAATGCCGCTTCGGCTTGTAATGACAGTTCATTCAGCCCTTTATTACATGGCGTAATCGTGGAATAGCCATTGGCAATACCCACAATCGGTTTATTAAAATCCTCATCGTTAAAACCGACCGCACGCAACATGGCACGACTGGGTGCGTGTTGCGTACCCTGAGTAATAGCCTGACTACGTTTATTATCTGGCATGCTTGCTCCTGAATAAGATAAAAATACAATGTATGACACAGCGTATACCAATGCAATTGGTATAATGCTTGATATTTTACCGTAAATAAGGCCGAAACTATGCTCGTTCACCCGCAAATTGATCCCGTTGCCATCTCACTAGGACCGCTTTCTGTGCACTGGTATGGATTGATGTACTTGCTTGGTTTTGTGGTGTTCATTTTGCTTGGGCGGTATCGCATCAAACACAATCCGCACACCACCTTCACCTATGAAATGCTCGATGATGCCCTATTTTACGGTATGCTTGGTGTCGTTGTGGGCGGACGACTAGGGCATGTGTTGTTCTATCAATTCGGCTATTATCTGGAACATCCGCTACATATTTTCGCTATTTGGGAAGGCGGCATGTCTTTTCATGGTGGATTTCTTGGCGTCTTCGTCGCGATGATATTGCTCGCCCGCAAATATAAATTGTCATGGCTCGCAGTAACCGACTTTATCATCCCACTAATTCCACCAGGATTAGCAGCAGGCCGCGTTGGCAATTTCATCAACGGTGAATTATGGGGACGCCCCACCGACGTTCCATGGGGTATGGTTTTTCCGTATGTTGACGAGCTTCCTCGTCATCCTTCCCAATTGTATCAATTTGCGCTTGAAGGTGCGGTACTGTTCATTTTCATCTGGATTTACTCAGCCAAACCACGTGCAACTGGTGCGGTCACGGGTGTATTTATGATTGGCTACGGTATCTTACGTTCATTCGCAGAATTTTTTCGCGAACCGGAAGATGGCTTCATGGGCGTACTGACTTTAGGGGTGACGATGGGGCAATGGCTATCGATTCCAATGATTTTGGCAGGAATCGCAGCAATTGTTTGGTCACGACGCCAAACCAACAATGCTCAACCCAGTGCCAGCTCACGAAAACACAATAAAAATAAAAAGCATAGCATCTAATGGAAACCATTAGATAAAAACCAGGGTTACCCTAATATACTCGTTGTATTAAGTACCGTTATTATGACAGCCATCAATCTACCACTCGAGGAGCTGATCATGAGAGCACAAAAATTCTTAATATTAATTTCTGTTTTGGCGTTTAGCCTAACAGCATTACCAGTATTCGCGGTAGAAGTCGAAGGTATTGATGACAACAATCATGCCGCATTGACACAATATTATGAAAATGTTGCCAAGGAAACTGAAGCAAAATTACAAAAAAACAAAGCCGCACTCGAAGAGTACGAAGCACATCCTTATTACTATGGCAGACAAGGCCAAGAATTCAAATCACATACAGTCGCCAATATTCGCGAATACGAGGAAGTGTTGGCAGAAAGTCTGAATAATGCGGATCTACATAAAAAAATAACAATGGATCATAATAATTCAGCAATCAACAAAGCCCGTGTAAATCTCGATCCAAATATATCGTCAATCAGATAATTTAGTAGCAACGCAAGGATCTGCAAAGGGTCCGATAGAGGACTGACAGCCACCGGACAACCGGTGGCTGTTTTTTATTCGACAACCTATCCAAAATCCTTCAGCCCGACTACTCGCCGCCAGCAATCGAGTTTACGCAGATCTTGCCTTGTTAAACAAAACACATTAAATTCCCGTGCACCGCGTAGATACTAAATGCTAAATGGTCAAGCATTTCCCGGAATCAAACGTTTGGCCGGAAACCAGATATTAAATCGGCTACCCTTACCTACTTGACTGGCAATTTCAAGACGCGCTTCATGCCGGTTCAAAACATGTTTGACAATTGCCAAGCCAAGTCCTGTGCCGCCAGTTTCTCTCGAACGGCTGCTATCAATACGATAAAAACGCTCTGTCAAGCGCGGAATGTGCTCGAGCTCAATCCCGATTCCACTATCTTGCACAACAAACAATCCTTGACCATGGTGCTTTTCCCAACTAATATTTATTTCGCCCCCATCTGGGGTATAACGAATCGCATTACTGATCAAGTTGCCAAAAGCACTGCGTAACTCTTCTTCGCTCCCTAAGAGCTGATCTTGCGAAGCAATAGTTAATTTTATTTGATGTCGGCCTGTACTCAGGGATTCCGCATCCTGCAAAAGATCTTGCGCCAAACTAACCACATTCACTGTTTTTTCGCTTATCTTATTCTGCTCATTTTCAAGACGTGACAGAATCAGCAAATCTTCAATTAACCGCTGCATGCGAGTTGTCTGCTCTGTCATTAATACCAAGGCACGCTTATTGAAACCGCTATTAACATTATCATCAGCGGATAGTGTTTCAAGAAAACCACTGATAACAGTAAGCGGTGTGCGCAATTCATGCGAGACATTAGCAATAAAATCGCGCCGCATCGTTTCTATTTTCTCAAAACGCGTAATATCGCGACTGATCAGAAGCTTCTGGTTATAACCATAAGGCACCAACTGCAAAGAAACAATCAAACCATACAATCGTATCTGATTTAGAATTAATGGATTAGTATATTGGCGTGCTGCCAGATATTCAGCAAATGGTATCTGCCTCACCAGATAGGTAATCTGCTGACCGACATCCAATGCTAGATTGATGCCTAGGTGCTTTTCCGCAACTGTGTTACACCATTCAATGCGATCACTCATATCGAGAATAACAATACCATCGGGCATTGCAGAGGTGACACTTTGCATACGCTTTAAGGCAATACTCAGCCTTTCCTGGCTCTGACTATGCCCACGCACGTAGCGCGCCAAATGTGCATACACATCATCCCAAGCTCCAGAACCAGCTGGTATGCTCGCGGGAGAATGATCAGAAAGCTGCAACCAGCGCTCGAGCAAGACCAAGTGACGAATATGATGGAATACGACCCATAGCATGACTACACTGAAGAAAATCAGCGCCTTCACAGCACCAAAGATCATCCATAGTAACGCTGTAACAAAGAAAAGAAAAAGAATGTTTGATGAACGCTGCCAGATATCAGACACTTAAGCACTATCCTACAATAAAACAATTATCTGAAAAATTTTGTAATTTTTTAAAATTCGCTTACTCGATCTGCAGAATCATAACGACACCGATACATTTTTATCAATATTCTATGCCGATCAGTTTCATCACTGTAACATTATGTACAGCAAACATTATCAGCTTTTCTTATTTGAACCATTAGCGGGAACCACGGCAACTGCCGAGAACCGATACCCTGCTCCTCTGACAGTTTGTATCCAGCTGTCTTTACCGGTCCATTGTAGGGCTTTCCGCAATCGGCGGATATGCACATCGACAGTACGCTCTTCGACAAATACGTGATCGCCCCATACTCGATCTAACAATTGACTACGCGAATATACGCGCTCGGTATGTGACATCATAAAATGCAGCAAACGATACTCAATAGGCCCCAGTGCAATTTCTCTACTCCCATCTGTAACACGATGATTGACTGGATCCAAGCGCAATCCATGGATTTCAACCACTTGTGCAGAGGCTTCCGGGATTAATCGGCGCAAAACCGCATTAATTCGTGCAATCAATTCACGCGGCGAGAAAGGCTTTGTTACGTAGTCATCCGCACCTATTTCCAGACCGGCTACTTTATCCGCTTCCTGGGTTCGTGCTGTCAGCATAATAATCGGAATAAGGCGAGTACGTTCATTGCGCCGTAGCACTCTGGCAAAATCTATGCCCGTCATATTCGGCAGCAACCAATCCAACAAAATCAAATCTGGCAACGCATCATGAATGATCGCCATTGCCCTCTCCGCATCCTCAGCACAAATACTTTCATACCCGGCTTGCTGCAAATTATAAGCAATTAACTCACGAATAGCCGCTTCATCTTCCACGATCAGTATTTTTGTGCTCATGCTTGCACTCCTGCATCGATTAATTGTTTGCACAGTTTGTTACAATGGAGCCATTGAATACCCTTAACTTTAACTCATCGTATTAAATAATAATCATGGCCGGTTTAACCAAAAACACACCACATCCGACTGAAATCAAATTACATCAGCAATCCAGAATATTGGATGTTACTTTCTCTGATGGCAAATTCTTCCAATTCTCGTGTGAATTTCTGCGCGTTCATTCACCTTCTGCCGAAGTGAGTGGTCATGGCCCAGGGCAAGAGGTACTACAAACCGGCAAGAAGACGGTCAATATCAGCAAAATCGAGCCTGTTGGTAATTATGCCATACAACTCAATTTCACCGATGGTCATAATACCGGACTTTATTCATGGGATCTGTTGTATAACTTTGGCCTTAATCAGGATACAATGTGGCCACGTTACTTGCAGCGCTTAGAAGCAGCCGGTGCCAGCCGCGAACACGAAATTAAACCTCAAAAATCTAATCATTCCTGCAAATAACTTAATCTCAACAATTACCTATACGCTTTATCCAATCGAATTCAAATTAATGTCATGACTAAAACAACCCATTTTGGTTTTAATACTGTTACAGAAGATGAAAAGGCAGGCAAAGTCGCTGAGGTTTTTCATTCTGTCGCAGAACGCTACAATTTAATGAACGATCTCATGTCAGTTGGAATGCACCGGTTATGGAAACGCTTTGTCATTGAAAGCAGCGGAATAAAACCCGGTGACAAGGTATTGGATATCGCAGGAGGTACTGGAGATTTAAGCGTATTGTTTTTACAAAAAGTAGGAAAGTCCGGACAAGTATGGCTAACAGACATTAACAATTCCATGCTTTCCATCGGGCGTGACCGCCTGATTGATGAAGGTACACCGACTCCGGTTGCACAATGTGATGCCGAAAAATTACCTTTTCCTGACAATTATTTTAACTGTGTCAGTGTGGCTTTTGGTTTGCGAAATATGACCCATAAGGATATTGCGCTCAAAGAAATGCTACGTGTCATAAAACCAGGCGGAACTGTTCTCGTACTGGAATTCTCCAAAATTTGGAAACCGCTGCAACCAGCCTATGATGCCTATTCATTCAAGTTACTGCCGGCCATGGGAAAGGCGATAACTAATGACGCGGAAAGCTATCAATATTTAGCAGAATCCATTCGCATGCATCCCTCGCAAGGTGAATTAAAAGAGCTCATGGAACAAGTTGGCTTTGAGCGCGTGGAATATTTTAATCTGACTGCAGGCATCGTAGCGCTCCATCGTGGATATAAGTTTTAGCTCCTATCAATAAATAGATCAATCAATAAAAGCATGGCTCATACAAGTAATGCATGAACCACACTTTGGCTATATCCATAAAGCTCGAGCATTACCGTTTGATTGATTGTGATCAGCAGACTGAAACCAACGAACACGGCAACACTCTTACTTTCAAGTAACTACAACAATTTAGTTAAAGCAGATGCTGCTCATTATTGTTGTTGTCTCGATACGACACTGGTTCCCGTATGTACACCGCTTGAAGTTTTACAGTAGAGCGCCACATCATAACTATCCGTACCTGCTGCCGTATGCATCACGAATACGCTATATACACCAGAACCTTGTGGAACTTTCACTAAGGGACTGTAAGTGGTGTTGCGATCCCCGCTATCGACTCTAAATTGCGCGCACTTATTGGTGGTACAGCTGGTTCCTTTATGTATGAGTATACTTACTTTAGCTGAGCTGGCTGTCATATCCTTGACTTGCGCTTCGAGGTAGGACGGCGCGCCGCTACCATCGTCAAAACAAGTGGCTTGATAATAGTCAACGGCAGCCGCCAAACCAGTGGTAAAACTACCTGCTTGATTATGCGCCGAAGCTGTACCAACATTCAGTGCCATCAATACAAACATTAAAATAAGCATTCCCTTCAAATTTGAGAATTTCATCATACACCTCCTTAAATAAACAATTCTTTTTGCCACTCTCTTTAACACAAGTGATCATCTGATATAACTTTACAATCCTGCCGACACCGCGAGCAGTTTATTGGATATCGTTATCTTGAATCGCTGTACGCGGAATTTTGTAGGGCTCCAGCACCAATCGACCCTTCATGGCCAATCGCGAGAATGTGCTTACCCTTTGTGTGGGGTTATTCGATACCGTAAAGCTAATGACCATTCCCAGCTAAACAATCGATGTACGCTGGACTCAGGCTGGAAACCCAATTTGCTTTCATATACTCTGTGAACAAATGATTCATGCAAATCCAGCACTACTTAAAAACACCAAAATTTAAGCGTTACCGTCTGTTTTGTTTGTGGTTAGGATTGAGTATCTGCAGCACAAACCCGGTAACGCCCTTATTTTCAAGAACGTACAAACATTCCCCTGAAACAGATACGCATCATTGCTGCTGTCTTGATACGACACTGGTACCCGTATGTACACCGGCTGCGGTTTTACAATGGAGCGCCACATCATAACTATCCGTGCCTGCTGCAGTATGCATCACGAATATGCTATATACCCCGGCACCTTGCTTTACGGTCACTAAAGGGCTATAGGTGGTGTTGCTATCCGTAGTATCGACACTAAATTGCGCGCACAGATTGGTGGTGCAACTGGTTCCTTTATGCACGAGTATGCTGGCTTTGGCGGTGCTAGCTGTCATATCCTTGACTTGCGCTTCGAGATAGGACGGCGCACCACTTCCATCGTCAAAACAAGTGGCTTGATAAAAGTCAACCGCAGCCGCTAAGCCGGTGGTAAAGCTGCCCGCTTGGTTATGCGCCGAAACAGTGCTTGCATATAATGCCATCAATCCAAAAACCAAAACAAATATTCCCTTCAAATTTGAGAATTTCATCTTCAACCCTCTTAAATAAGATAATCTTACAATTCTATCAATAGCATAAAGCTTATTAAATGCCACTGCCTTAAGCCTTAATTACTACTTGTGCTCAAAGATTCCAATTTCATCGCAGCCAGATCTTTAATAGCTTCAGTTTCGTCTTCGTCTTCAACGATTTCTTTAAGTAACGCCACGCTTCTTTCATCAGCACCCAAACTATCCAACGCCATCAGCCGTACTGAAAGCTCGGTGTCTTGCAAAGCTTGTTCAAGTACTACAAAAAGATCACCGCAACCTTGCTGTGCAAAGGCATAAACTGCCTGCCCTCTGACATTCGGATCGGCATCTTGAATCGCGGTTTGCAGAATTTTCTCTACAACACCGGCGTCAATCGATCCTTTTTCTGCCAGTTGCGACAAGGCGCTTACTCTTTGTGCCGGATCACTCGATGCCGCAAGGTCGATTATAGTCTCGGTAAAACTAGCATCAGGCTCCGCTGCACCGCCCTGCTCCGCCATACAATAAATCTGGATGGAATCCAGACTGGAAGCCGAGCCCGCTTTCGCATTGTCTGCAAACACATGATTCGTAAATCCAGCCATTACAATAAAAGAAATAACGAGCGGCATGGCTATGCCACTCTTATGGTTTGGTAATTTCAACATTTTGGCTCCTCAAAAATTAGGAGATGAACAAGAGCTCCCACACCGCTCACCTCCCCTTACAACAAAAAGCTAATACATCACCATCATTTTATGGTTTTGGCCAAATCTGGACACCCTTCTTGTTTTTGATTGGCATATCACGGTTGATCTGCGCTGCGGATGGAACTAAATCAACCACATCTCCTGTCGCCGAACAACTTCCGGGTAGTGGATTGACAACCAGATCACGATTTACCGTGTAAGTTGCTGGAGAATCGTAACCATGCAATCCAGGACCGTCATAATCAGATCCTACCGCCGGTGTCCAGAGATTAAGCTTCCCATCGGCAAAGCCTGATATCGGTGTTTGCTTGCAAATATCCGCAATTGGTATAACAATTTTCAAGCTAGAAGCACAGGAAGTCGGTTCAAACAAAACCGCGCCGGCTCTAAATTTAAGATAGCTTGCATAATGATTCGGCATTTTGCCATCTTTCACATAAAACCCTACGACATTACCGCTACCATCAGTCTTCTCATCTTCTGCTTTAAAAACAACTGGCTCCAACACTTTCTGAAATAAATTACCCCAATTCGCAACGTGCGAATCAATTGTATCGCCTGAAACTGCGCCATTGACTTTGACAATTGAATCCACACCATCTGGAAAAACTATTGAACTTTTAGTTACAAAAGTATTATCTCCGCAACCATGACCAATAACCACATTATTAGTAATTCTCACCCCTTCGGTTCCTGCAGGTATTTCCAGGCGAGTATGCGATAATACGTTTTGTGAGAGACCCAACAGCAGAGCAGTCGTTAACGCAGTATGGGTAAAAGACTTAAATTGTTTTGTTAACATGTTGCAAAGACCCCTTTTCAACTTATTAATAGAATGACTTATATTTTTCTCACTAAAGTTGCCTTTTGAGGTGGATCTCAAAGGGCAACTGAAAACCATTCTTTTCCCACCAACCTAGATACCTTTACTCCCTAAAGAAAAGAACTTATTTCAGGGCGCGATGTTATTTTGCTTATTACGTAAAAGCAATGTGGCAAATTGTCGCACCCCGACTGTCTATCTACCCCGACTGTCTATCTCTAAAAGAAAAAACCCCGCAGCAAGCTGCGGGGTATTAACTACGCTTAATTATCCACTGATTGCTTATCCTTCTTTATTTCAAACTACAGGAAGATAAACCTCCAGAGATACAAGCGCTCGCACCACAAGAGATTATTCAACGAGACATCATTTAAAAAAATCGCTAGGAGATAAACAGCAATTTCTTCAGGAATGAATACTATTGATCAAGCGACAGGAAAACAATGTGACAAATTGCCGCAGGTCAGCATTAACGCAAGAATGAGCATCTCACAAAAAAATATTAACTATTATTAAACAATATATTAACAAAAATTTAACCGGAATTATTTCAGGTTCTTCTTGTCACGGCTGCGACAATTTGTCGCATTACCAATAGCGTTTTTTTTACTTAAAATGGCAATTAATTAATCCAAACTGATTTAAATCACCAACATTCTGCAAAGATTAATTAGAACATCATTCTTCACAAGCACACTGTAAAACCACAGCACACTACCGAAGAATCTATAAAAACAATTACCTACATAAAACATAAAAATGAAAACTGATCAATTCAAAACTGTAATACAACTCACTATCTTGGCTTTGACATCCTCGCTCAGCCTGCATGCTTTTGCACAAAATGACTCAGCAAAATCTTCCGCAAGTAATCAATGTTATGTGTTAAGTGCCGATCGTGTTTTTGACGGCTTCGACCTGCACGAAAATGCAGCCGTCTTGATTAAAGGCAATAAGATTGTTCAAGTCGGTGACCCAAACCAACTGAATGGATTATGCAGCAGGAAAATGAAATTGGGCGATGCGACTATTCTGCCAGGCTTTATTGAATCCCATGCACACATTACCTTTCAAAAAATTCCTAGCGATAAAGTATTGAAGCATGGCATCACAACTGTCCGCGATACCGGCGGGCCGCTTTTGAAACCGATGGGAGGTAACGGCACATTACGTATATTGAGCGTTGGCCCTATCATTCAGGCAGTGGATGGTTATCCATTGAATATTTTCGGCAATCACGGAACCGGGACGTCTGGTGGTCATGACAAATACGGTACCATTGGTGTAGCGGTTGCCACCATTGAAGAAGCTGAGAAAACCGTAATCGATTTGGTGGCTGGTGGTTCAAGCATGATCAAAATTGCTTTGGAACCCGGGGGGGAATCCGGTGCGCCATGGATGTCAAACCACGGTCACGGAGAGCCTCCGCAAACACCATGGCCACTACTTTCTTTGGATATTGTCAAGGCGATAGTGACCAAGACGCATGCATTGAACCGCAAGGTAGCCGCCCATGTCGGAGAAAATACCGGGGTTGAACTGGCACTAGATGCCGGTGTGGATGAATGGTCACATATACCCTGCGCAGAAATTCGAGACGACTTATTACACCGTGCAGTAGAACAAAACGTAACCTTTGTAACCACGGTGGATTCCCTATCTGGTTGCACCGGTATTCACGCCAATGCGCATAAGCTTGCGCACATGATGTCCCATAACCCCGATTCAAAATCAAAATTTATCTATGGATCTGAGATTGGCCATGACAATGTACCTTGGGGTATTAACGCAGAAGAAATGATTTTAATGTTGAATTTAACCAGTCCGGACGGGATTGACTTTGGTGATGTGCTGAGGGTATTCAGGTCAGCAACTTCCGAAGCGGGAAAGTATTTGAACTATCCGTTGCTCGGCACATTGAAGAAACATGCCCCAGCAGACATTATCGCTGTCCGCGGCAATCCGTTCGAACGGTTTAAATTGCTGGAATACCCCGATCTGGTGATTTCCGGTGGTCATATCATCGTCAACGACTTTAAGAAAAATAAGGTAAAACACTAAAAGGTATCCATGAACACTCCCTCATCTTCAACTATTTTTGACAAGGCCTGGCTTTACTGCACGGTATTTCTCACTGGTGCAGCAGTCATGGTTATTGAGTTGCTAGGCACACGGCTGATCGCGCCTTTCTATGGTGCCAGCCTGTATGTCTGGACTTCGCTCATTGCAGTTACACTGATCGCACTAGCACTCGGCTACTATTTAGGCGGAATCTGGGCCGACCGGGCACGACCTGGATTATCCCTCATCATCGCAGCGGCAGGACTATTAACGCTCATCATTCCCTGGCTGGCAGGGCCGGTTTTACTAGCCACAGATCCGCTGGGTTTGCGTTTGGGTAGCTTCATCAGCACATTGATCCTATTCTCGCCTAGCTTGATTATGCTGGGTATGGTTGGGCCTTTTGCAGTTAAATTATCCACTTCCGCATTGGCTAATGTGGGCGCCAGCACCGGCTCCATTTATGCAGTCAGTACCGTCGGCAGTGTCATCGGCACGCTATTTCTCGGTTTTTATTTATTTCCTTTGATCGGCTCTCGTGAAATTTTTGTGGGCCTGGGGATTGCACTATTAGTATTAGCGATGGCAGTGGCATGGATAGAACGAAAATATCTGAAATCCACTACGGTCATGATACCGGCAACCCTATTATTAGTGATTGGATTTGGTTTGTTTCCACAAATCGTCAGCTCAGGGCAAGCAGAATTCAGTGATACCTTCCAAACCCGATTCGAACGAGAAAGCTTATACGGTTGGGTTCGCGTAATTGACAAGCCCAAGGAAAATATTCGTTTGCTCACTTCAGACGCTTCCACCATTGGCGCAGCCAGTATCAGCCATGGAGAAAATCTCCTCACCTACCAGAAAATCGTGGGACAAATCCCTTTTCTCGTACCAAATATGGAAAAAGCCTTATTAATTGGCCAGGGCGCCGGACATATGGTCATGACTTTGAGTAAGGCAGGAATTGTAACGGATACGCTGGAAATTGACCCGGCCGTTGCCGAGGCAGCCAACGAATATTTCGGCTTTATGCCAACAGGTCGTAGAATCATCGGCGATGCGCGTTATGAGATTCGTCAGCTCAAAGGCCCTTATGATTTAATCATTCTGGATGTATTCACTGGCGGCACCGAACCAACCCATTTATTGACCGTTGAAGCATTAGCCCAATTGCACGGCTTGCTTTCAAGGCACGGAATTCTTGCGCTGAATTTTGTTTCTTTCCTGGATAATGGTCAAAATGCAGCACTGGCCTCTGTTTCGAAAACATTGGCGCAAGTCTTCCCGCATCAACACGTGTTCATTTCCGATCCGGGTGCAGATTTTAATGATTTCATTTTTCTCGCCACAAATCATGTCATCAATTTGGACGATGATTCAATACCTTTCTCCAACCGCACCTGGTTAAATCAGAGATTATTAACTATTGACCCAACGCATGGAACAATCCTGACCGATAACCTCAGCAATCTCGAACTGCTACAAATTCGCAAATCTGAGCATTATCGTCGGATGATCGTTGATTCAATCGGCACCCATCACTTTATCCGATAGACACATGTCATCCACATTGTCAGAACGGACAAAACCATAAAAGAACTGGAGATCAGATTTTTCAACCATTGCCAATCAGAAATACCTTGAGTTATCTAGGACTTCACTAACAGCAGATAGCCAAATCAATCTATGAAAATGGAAAATAACCCATGCTTAGCCTAAAACAAATATCGGAAGCGCTCGGAGGCGTCAGTCGCAACCATGCATTGAAATTATTAACTGATTGCGGAATTCGACACAAGGTATTACTTTCGCGAAACGGAAAGAAAATATACTACGACATAACCAGGGAACAGATCCAGAACGGCGCACTCAAGCAAAAAGATCCCAAGAAAATCGCCATACAACAGAGTATTGCCTTGATGATGTTGGAAGCAGCATTAAATCGTCACTGAATTACTTCTTTCAGCACTTTACTTGATCGTCTTCTTGAACAGGTAAAATAGTTAATTACTACTACTTTGCAACATTTCTGCTGCATGCTGTCGCGTGGTTTGCGTGATGTTGACACCACCCAGCATACGGGCAATTTCTTCAATGCGTTCCTGCGGATCCAGGAATGCAATTTGACTTACCACCTGCTTATTCTCCGCTTGTTGGTTGATACACTTCATTACATGCAAGTGTTGATCACCGGTCGCAGCAACCTGCGGCAAATGTGTAATGCACAGAACCTGTCGATCTTCTCCAAGTTTCTTTAACAAGTGGCCGACTATTTCTGCAACTTGCCCACCTATTCCGACATCAACTTCATCAAAAATGAGCGTGGGCGCAACGCCCACTTTACTGGTGATCACTTGAATTGCCAGACTGATGCGTGACAGTTCGCCGCCCGACGCTACTTTGGCTAAAGGCCGTAACGGTAAGCCTTGATGTGCGGCCACCTGAAATTCAATCTGCTCCAAACCATGCGCATTGCCTGTCTCCAATGCAATCAATGACACTGAAAACTCACCGCCAACCATCGCAATCGTTTGCATTGCCGCAGTCACCTGCACTGACAAATCTTCACTGGCTTTTTTCCGATTATGACTCAATGCCTTAGCTTGCTTGAGATAAACAGTCAACGCCGCGGCCTCGAGTGTTTGCAAATGGCCGATGTCCGAATCCGAACCCAGGGACTCCAGTTCCTGAGTGATTGTCTCAAGCAATTGCGGTAATCCTTCCGGTGTGACACGAAATTTTCTTGCCGTCGTATGAACCTCTGACATTCGCTGTTCAATCTGCTGTAACAACTGGGGATCCAAATCCAGATTCTGGCGATAATGTTTCAACTCGTACATTCCCTCCTGCAATTGGATTTGTGCAGAATCGAGCAAATCGGTAATGGGTTTGAGTTGAAGATCAAATTCCAATAGATCCTGCAATTGACCTTTTGCAGCATTAATTTGTGTCAGTACGGCAAATTCACTTTCAGATAAGGCATCAATGCTCGTCTCCGCAGCAGCAAGCAAAGTTGCTACATGTGATAACCGGCCATGATCGGTTTGTAGGACCTGCCATTCCTCCAGTGTAAAATTTAACGTCGCTAATTCTTGCAACTGCCACTCGAGTTGCTCGCGCTTGCCGTGTGATTCCGTAGCACGTTGTTGCATAGCTACTCTTTGCTGATAACAATCTTGCCAGTGTTGATAAGCCACCTTAACCGCTCGTGTCAAGTCGCTACTACCTGCAAAAGCATCAAGCAATTCGCGTTGCACATCTTTCTGCAGTAAGGATTGATGCGCATGCTGACTGTGTATGGCCACCAGATACTCTCCGGCAACACGTAATTGCTGGAGTGTAACCGCATGCCCGTTGATATAACTGCGCGACCGGCCATTGGTTTCAATAATGCGACGCATCAGGCAGCTATCGGAATCACCCTGCAAATCATTGTCGTTCAACCAGTGCAATAACTCCGGCAAATGATTGATCTCAAATAGCACGTTGATTTCAGCGCGCTCGCAACCCAACCTTATCTGGCTGGCATCACCGCGCTCCCCCAAGGCTAGGGCTAGTGCGTCAATCAAAATTGATTTTCCTGCCCCCGTTTCTCCAGTCAGCACTATAAAGCCGGGCATGAAATCAAGCTCAATCCCGTCAACGATAACAAAATCTTTAATACTCAAACGCCTTAGCATGGACGTACATTCAGTACATACATCAGGGAAATTCACTCCAACCCAGCTTTTCCCTGAGCATACGATAATAACTGTGATTATCCGAATGCAACAATCGTACTGTCTTGGGAAAACGCCGCACGATGATGTTATCCGTAAGTTCCAAATCAAAGCAGGAATGACTATCACAATTGATGCGCACGTTCGCGCAACTTTGCATCTGAATTTCAACAACAGATTCCGGCCCGATCACGATCGGACGATTGCTGAGGGTATGCGGACAGACTGGCACCAGCGCTATCAGATCCAGGCCAGGATGCAAAATCGGTCCGCCGGAAGACAGAGCATAAGCAGTGGATCCGGTCGGTGTAGCAACAATCAATCCGTCAGAGCGCAGTGTATTCACATATTCACTGTTGACTCTGACTTCAAATTCAATCATGCCACTGCTCATGCCGCGATAGAGCACCACATCATTGAATGCCAAACTACCGAATACACTGACACCATTACGAATAATTTCAGCATATAACAGCATGCGTCGCTCAGTAATGTACTTCTCAGCCAGTATTTCATCAAGGGATTCAAACATTGTGTCTACCGATAAATCAGTAAGAAAGCCCAGTCTCCCTTGATTAATGCCAATCAAGGGTACATCATAAGAAACCAGCATCCGCGCAATATTCAGCATGGTGCCATCACCCCCCATAACTACCGCCAAGTCAGCCTGCGTGCCGATATCCTCCAAATTCAATGCTGGATATTTGTCACTACCAATCTGTGATGCCGTAAGGTGATCAAGCAGAACGGTATAATTCTTCGCTGTTAAATATTCGGCCAATTTCAGCAACGGCATCCCAATTTCAGGATTTTTATGCTTACCGATCAGTGCAATGGTTGAAAATGAAGCGTTCATAACTTAGGAAAATAGCCTATTTTTATAGTACCGCGGCAGAATTAAATTAAATATTAAAGTTATCTCTAAAATTAAACAGGTTACTCTCAAAACAAATTTAGCAAAGTTGAAAATAGCCAAATTGGACATAGCTAATCCGCAGTACCAATCGCTCCAAAAATACCTATACTACTCAAGCAAGTGTCAAACCATTAAGGCAATAACGTTATCGATGAAGTTTAGCATAGATGAGATTCGACAAATTACTCTTACAACCAAACTATGAATCCTGCTGATTCGTGTAGAATTACGCCATGTTAAATGAACGTGCACAGATATTATTGAAAACGCTGGTAGAACGATATATCCACGAAGGCCAACCAGTTGGCTCGCGTTCACTGTCAAAGTTTTCCGGACTTGATCTCAGCCCAGCGACTATTCGTAATGTAATGGCAGATCTAGAAGAAATGGGGCTGGTTGCCAGTCCGCATACTTCAGCAGGAAGAATTCCAACTCCCAAGGGATATCGTCTTTTTGTCGATACGCTGTTGGTAGTAAAAAAACTCGATAAAATGGAATTGAACCACCTGGAAAATCAACTACATCCTGACAACCCATCACGCTTGATCAGTGCGGCTTCACAACTGTTGTCAGAATTAACTCGTTTTGCCGGTGTCGTGATCACACCCAAACGAAAAGGCGCAGTATTTCGTTATGTGGAGTTTATGGCATTATCCGAGAAGCGTATTTTGCTAATAATCGTGACACCCGAAGGCGATGTGCAAAACCGGATTCTCTTTACCAATACCCCTTACAGTCAATCCGACCTGATCGAGGCCGGAAATTTCATCAATCAGCACTATGCAGGCTGTACTTTGGACCAGATTCGCAGCCGCCTGGACGACGAATTAAAACAATTGCGCAGTGAAATGATTAGTCTCATGAGTGCAGCGATTGAAGTAGGTGGCGATGCAGTCAATGAAAGCAGTGAAGTCGTGGTGCTGGCAGGTGAACACAATCTGTTACAAATCAATGATATCTCAGATAATCTGAATAGCCTGAAAAGTTTATTTGAGTTATTTGAGCGCAAAACCAAGTTATTGCAATTACTCGAATTAAGTCGACAAGCACATGGTGTCAAAATCTTTATTGGTGGCGAATCCGATGTCGAATCGCTGCAAGAATTCAGCGTGGTGACCGCGCCCTATGAAATGGAGGGCGCAATTGTCGGCACTGTCGGCGTAATCGGCCCCAGGCGTATGGCTTATGAACGCATTATCCCAATTGTCGAGATTACTGCAAAACTGCTTTCCAATAGTCTGTCGCAGCATTGAACTATACTAAGCAAACTTTTTACTATCATCAATAGCAAACACACAATATGCAATTGCGTACTTCTTGCCAGTTAACAAATCTGGTTAAACTGTTAATTTATTTTATCAAATGAAGGCAAACTTTAGAATTCATGACTTCAAAATCTCTCTATCAACATGGCTCGCGTAATCGAACTGGCGTACTGTTAATTAATTTAGGAACACCTGACGCGCCAACAGCTAAGGCGCTACGTCCTTATCTCAAGGAATTTCTAAGCAACCCTCGCGTCATTGAAGTGCCTCGGGTGATTTGGTGGCCAATTCTGCATGGCTTCATACTACCTTTCAGACCTAAAGCATCAGCAGAGAAATACGCAAAAATCTGGATGCCCGAAGGCTCGCCACTTAAAATTCACACTGAACGGCAAACAAAACTGCTACGAGAAGCATTGCAGATTCGGTTAAAAAACCCGCCTATGGTCGAATACGCGATGAATATAGGCAAACCCTCAGTAGCTGCTATTCTGCACAACATGCAAGAGCAAGGTTGCGAGCGCATTCTTGTTATTCCACTCTTTCCCCAGTATGCCGCCAGCAGCACTGCGGCGGCGATGGACAATGTCTTCACGGTATTAAACCGAATGCGGAATCAACCAGCTATACGCACCGTCAAGCAGTACCACGATGAGCCGGCTTATATCGCAGCACTGACACACAATGTGCGCGATTACTGGAGCACACATGGACGACCTGATAAATTAATCATCAGCTTCCATGGCACGCCACGCTCAAGCCTGGACAAGGGAGATCCCTATCATTGCGCGTGCCAAAAAACTGGACGATTATTGGCTGAAGCATTGGCCTTGGACGCAAGCCAATATATCGTTTGCTTCCAATCGCGCTTTGGTAAAGCTAAATGGCTAACTCCTTACACCGCAGTCACCCTGGAACAATTAGGAAAGGCACGAACACAACGGGTTGATGTAATATGCCCTGGATTTGTATCTGACTGCCTAGAAACACTCGAAGAAATTGCGATTGAAGCAAAAAACACGTTTATTCAAGCAGGTGGCAAGGAATTTCATTACATTCCTTGTCTGAATGAGCGAAACGACTGGATTCAAGCATTGTCGGATATTACTTGTACCCACTTGCAAGGGTGGCTGGATAGTGAAGTTTCCGAGGTAGCGGCGCAGTTATCAAGAAAACTGGCTTTGGAAATGGGAGCAAAAAACTAATCAACAAAATTTTTCCCCTCGAGAATTCGAGGGGAAATGACTTTAACTCATCAATGGCCAGATTGGCGCATATGTTTCACTGCTTCTTCAGTATGCTTCGCAGACTCTTCGCCATGACCCATTTCAGCATGTTTGATTGCTTCATCTAAGTGTTTGATAGCTTCATCCATATGTTTATGGGATGCTGCGTGATCATCTCTTGCTTCTTTAGCATGTGCTAAACTTTCCTTGGCATGCGCTAGTGCCTCTTTGGCATGACCCATTTCACCGTGTGCTTTCGATTGACCTGCATGCTCCATTGCTTCCGAAGTATGCCCCGCATCCGTTGCCCATGCTTGAGTACCAATGAAAAGTGCGAATGTTCCTGCTACGATTGCAGTTGATATAGATTTCATAATCATTTCTCCTTTTTTATGACAATACGTTAATAGCACGAATATTTCTGAAAAATCTCAGCGACTGGATTGGCTTCAAAATAAATCTAGAATACTTATTGAAGCCACCAATGTCCTTTTAGTATATACCTAATTTAAGCATTTTGGGACACTAGCTCAGAACCATCTGACATTCTGTAATTTTATCCAGCACTCGACTTTCCAGAAGAGCAATGCAAAACATGAACGTGAATCTTTCCTGTCTTACAATCGTAAATTATTCTCAATCTCCAGCCAAAGTTTCTTGATCGGATTCAAAGAAAAATCAGATTTTATTCATCCGACAATGCTGATACCAGTTTAGCCAAAGATACGCTGTTCGATATATGAATTTTCAGTTCCGTCTTCGCAGCCCGTCGATAGCACAATAAACAAGAAAGGCAGCTACAAACTGCAGCCATGATCCATTCGTGAGCGGGAAGGTACGCCGGACTAAGGATTACGGCACCCTATCTTAGTTGAAAGTAGTTGTGTAAGAAAAGGCATCTAAGCGCTTACCGTTTGTATAAATGTTAGCAACACTCAATGATTAGGCCACTGAATGTTTTTCAGGTTGGGGAACAGCGCTCTTATCGACATTCTGGTCCTCTGTTTTGCGTTTAGCCCAGGCCAAATCATCCGCATTTGGGTCCAGTCCGTTATGTTCATTATTGGTATCAGCTGTAAGTACGAGCTCAGTAAAAAGTGCATAATGATCCGAACCAAAGCTTCTGAGTCTTTTTATACTTTGGAGCGTAAAGTGTTTGCTGTGAAACAGATGATCTAGCGGCCAACGCAAAAACCAGTAATCTGCATGAAAAGTATTAAACATACCGCGCCCCACTCTTGGATCAAGCAATCCGCTTATTTTCCTGAATAACCGTGTTGTTTCAGACCAAGCTACGTCATTCAAGTCCCCAGTCACAATAACCGGTACGTTCGTTTCAGCTACACTCTTAGCGATAATCACAAGCTCTGCGTCACGCTCCGAAGATTCAACATTTTCAGTTGGACTGGGTGGTGCCGGATGTAAAAAATGAACCCGAACTTTGTGCCCGGATGGCAAAAGTACAAGCGCGTGCATTGATGGCTTATCCGTCTCCACCAGATACTCGATCTGGTTATTCATCATTGGAAATCTGGAATAGACATGCATACCATAAAGATTATCCAGCGGACATTTGATCGTATAGGGGTAATCAGTTTCCAGAATATCCAGCTGTGATTGCCACCACAGATCTGATTCTAGAGTTACCAGAATATCCGGTTGAAATTCGCGAACCAACGCAATGAATGCCTTTGCATCCCGATTTGTCATCAAGACATTGGCGGTAATAATTTTGATTCGGCCTCTGCTATCAGAGTTGTTTGCGGCCTTTACTTCTCGTGGGAATACCCGCGTATAAGGCACAATCCACCATGCTTGATAGACTAAGCAAGCCATTGCAACCGCCACGAGTCCCCATGTTTGTTTCGATGATAAATCGAGTAGCAACAATTCCAAGGTAAGCGTAAACAGCAATGCCAGGAAAAGCTGTAGTCGTGGAAAATCAAGTCCGCGTATCCACCATGCTTCATGGCGACTGAGTGGTAACATTGTCAGAATGGCAAATGTTATAGTTATAATCAGAAATGTAACTAACATTAGTTGAAAAGTCTATTCACTCACTTGTAGTAATCGCGCCCCGATTTGACAAAATAATTGTCCAATCAGATTCGGTTGCTCAAAGTAGCGATTCTATCGTGTTATATCTCTTTTTCGTCAATTAATGTTTGCAGGACTATTTCAGTAGTAAATCTTGCCGCAATATTCGGCGGCTTGATCAGTCAGAATACGAAACTTATCTTATTCAGAAAAAGCACAGTCACTGAAAAGATAAGATCCGCTACCGTGATTGATATTGGTAAAGCAGTAACTAAAAGATCGCGTTTTCATTTGCATGTTCAAGAGCAATATTGCAATTAGCCATTTGATAACGTTTTTAAGTCAGGAAACAGCTTCTCATGTATCTCTTGTAATTTATAGATTTCCTGCAATACTTCTACAGGGAATCCCTGTCGGTCTCTATCCTTTTCAACAATTAGCAATTTATTGATATATTGATAAATCTCCTTATACCCCCAGTGTAATAGGATCATTTCTGCAATTTTTGGGTAATTCTTATCCAACAGCGATTCTTTATCGCCTAAATAAGCTCCAAATTCCTTAATTGACTTTTTTAATGACATATACAGTTATCTCCTATAGCCTAGATAAGCTATCATTAGCATCGCTTGGAATAAACGGAATACACGCTTTTTTCGTTCTTTAATCTCTTCCGGGTTTAATTCCTCGCCCCTTGGGGCGAAGGCTGGTTGAAAACCAGCAGTCTGAAGAGCGCTTTTAATACCTCGCTGCTTGCGGCGGGGTGCTTTATTTTGTATTTTCATCCAAATCACTTAGTCAATGGCCACCCAATCAATAAAACCGTGATAGTGACAATACCTGCGACAATATTCATCGGAACACCGGCTTTGAGAAAATCGGTAAAACGATATTCGCCAGGCCCATAGACCATCATATTGGTTTGGTATCCTAGAGGCGTCGCAAAGCTAGCAGAAGCTGCCATCATGATGGCAAATACAAAGGGTATATTGTTCAAATCGGCTTTTTCGGTGATCTCCAACACAATCGGCAGCATTAAAAGCGCTGCAGCATTATTGGTGATGACTTCGGTCAACAATGAAATGGTTATGTACGTCAGAATCAGCAGCAGCCACGGCGTACCTCCACTTAGATCAACAATGTTTTCGGCAAGAAATTTAGCAACGCCGGTTTTTTCCAACGCCATACCCAGTGAAAATGATGCTGCGATCGTAATGATGACCTTTAAATCAAGACTTCTCTCAGCTTGATTGGCAGTACAGCAACCGGCAAGAATCATCAATCCGCCGCCAATCAGCGCGGCATTAAGCATGGTAATCACTTCGAAGCTAGCGGCTGTGATCACGCCCAATAAAATCATCCAGGCAACATAAGCTCGTTCATGACGTGGCGCTTCTGTGTTCAGGTCATTAATCAGTAAAAAATCCTTGTTATAGCGCTGCCGAGTAACAAAGGCTGGTCTTGCTTCTAGCAGTAACGTATCCCCCGCTTGCAGAGTAATGCTTCCGAGGTTACCTTTGATACGCTCGCCATGTCTTGCTACAGCCAAAACAGCAGCACCATAACGGGCGCGAAAGCGTGCATCGCGGATGGCATATCCCACCGCAGTGCAATGCGGTGACACCACAGCTTCAACCAGACGCCGTTCAGGATGCCGCTCAGCAAATGTTTGCGTTTGCCCTTCCTCGGCAGATGGCACAATTCCCTTAATGCGCAGCAAATCAGAAATTGCGTCGGTGTCGCCAGCAAATACCAATCGATCCTCGCCTTGGAGCACCTCATCTGCGGTTACAACGGTCAATATAATGCCGTTACGCTCAATTTCAATTAAATAAACCCGTTGCAAATGTCTTAGCCCAGCTTGCTCGATTGTTTTCCCGACTAAGGGACCGTCCGGCGCAATGGACACTTCCAATGTAAATTCACGCAAATTGGAGAAAGCCTGGCCTTGCGTGCGGTCCGGCAACAATTTAGGGAAAAATAACCACATGTATAAAAAACCCACTATCGCAACCGGTATTCCAACCGCAGTGATCGAAAATAAAGAAAAGCCTGGCCCACCGGTCAGTGCCTGATATTGACCATTGACAATCAAATTGGTACTCGTTCCAATCAGCGTCACCGTGCCGCCTAGAATTGCCGCATAACTCAGCGGGATCATAAGCTTGGAAGGTGAAATTCCGATCTTCCGCGACCAGCTATAAATTGCTGGAATCATCGTGGCTACCACTGGCGTATTGTTAAGAAAACTGCTCAGAAATGCAACTGGCCAAAACATGCGATTTAGCGCTGCACGCGGGGTCGTAGGCTTGCCCAATAACGTGTTGACCAGCAAATCAATCGCACCGGAAGCATGCATACCTGCTGCTACTACAAACATGCCTGCCACCGTAATCAAACCTGAATTACTAAAACCGCTCAATGCATCAGAACTACTCAAGATCCCAGTTGCACTCAATATCGTCAGCGCTCCAATCATGACCAAATGAGGACCAATTCGAGTAGAAATAAGTGTCACCAGCACCGCAACACATAAACCCAATGTAAACCAGCCTTGCCATTCCATATGTTTTACATCCCAAACGAAAGTGAAAGTGTGAAATATACAGCAGTTGATAGTATGAACATAAATAATCAATTATTATAAAGATATGACCACAATTTATATGTCGTACCGCCAAGTAATCTGGATATCCGGTTTTTATACTGGGAAGCTAATCGCGAATCGGCTAAACTTACTAAAATTGGCAATCAATATTGGTTATCCAAGCCGCTACTTATCGGCGCAATTTAAAGAAACTTTTGCCAAGCTAATCTTTTCAAGAAACACTTTACGGACATTTAATGCGTAAAATTATTATTGCAAGTTTGTTGACACTCACCATCACAACTCCTGTTGTTGCACATGAGCACATTCGTCCAGGTTTATGGGAAGTTACTACTCGCTCCGATCTTCTGGCACTAGTACCACATATTCCGTCAGAACAGATGCAGCAACTCAGTACCCTCGCCAACCGTTACGGCCTTAAACTACCCGAAATAGAAAATGGCGCGGCCACGTCAAAAGTTTGTATCACCGAGGAAATGGCAAAGCAGGAAATTCCTACTTATTTTTATGAGAACCGATCCGGCTGCACGGTGAAAAATGCCACTCGCACTGGCAATCGCTATCAGCTCGATTTGGTATGCTCCAATCAACATTTTCAAGGAGATGGCTTTGCCCAAGGCAGTTTTACTAGCCCGGAAAGCTTCGTGGGAAATACCGAATTCGATAGTACTATCGGCGGCAATCCGGTACATGCATCAGCTGAAACGTCAGGCCGCTGGATAGGTGAACGCTGCACTGCGGTCAATCCATTGCAATGAAGAATTGCAAGAAATTAAAATGTTGCGCCACATTAGCTTATTGAAACGCAACACTCTCCAGTCAAACTTCACGTTACTAACACAAGCGTAAAATTGATCTCACGCGGTCAAAGTTCTCGTGTGAGCTTGTGGACATTGCACTTGCAATGAACTGTTTATTTTTCCAGTAACGGACTCATCGGATATTCCAGCGCTTCTTTCATTGCTACCAGCGACAAAACCGCTTCTCGACCGTCGACGATCCGGTGATCGTAGGACAAGGCGAGATAATTCATTGGGCGGATCACAATTTGTCCGTTCTCCACTACTGGTCTTTCCTTGGTAGCGTGGATACCGAGAATAGCACTCTGCGGCGGATTAATAATTGGGGTCGACAACATGGAGCCAAATACGCCTCCGTTGGTAATTGAAAAAGTACCGCCGCTGAGTTCCTCAATGCCCAGTTTACCGTTTTGCGCACGTTTGGCAAAATCAGCGATCTGCAACTCGATTTCCGCCAGTGTTAAACGATCTGCATCGCGGATAATCGGCACTACCAGTCCACGTGGACTGCCAACGGCAATACCAATATCGTAAAAATCGTGATAGATGATCTCATTGCCTTCAACCGAGGCATTGACAACCGGATATTTCTTGAGCGCGGCAATAACAGCCTTGACGAAGAACGACATGAAACCCAATTTTACGCCATATTCCTTTTCAAATTCAGTTTTGTAGCGTACACGCAGGTCTATGATTGCCTGCATATTAACTTCATTGAAGGTGGTCAAAATCGCTGCGGTAGATTGTGATTCGACCAAACGTTCTGCAATGCGTTGCCGGAGTCGTGACATGGCGACTCTACGTTCAGTACGCGCTCCTGATGTTGAAGTAACGCTGGCTTCAGGTTTGGATTCAACTTTCAAGGACACGCTGGATCTGCGTTCCATATAGGCTTGCACATCCTCTTTGGTGATACGACCACCTAAGCCGGTGCCTTTTATCTCAGATATTTCTGTGGCTTTCAGATCGTTATCCTCTGCCAACTTACGTGCAGCCGGCATCAACATGGATTTTTCTTGATGGATATCCTCAGCAGCACGATCTTCTGTGTTTTTTTCAGGAGCAACCTTTGTTTCTTTTTCAGCAACAGTAGTTGATTGATTATCCGATTGACTAGGTTTAGTGTCGGTAGCTTCGGTTTCAATCATGGCGATAACTTCACCACTAGTTACGGTAGCGCCGTCATTTTTTAGAATTTTAGTCAACACACCCGCATTGGGTGCAGGCAATTCCAGCACGACTTTGTCGGTTTCGATATCAATCAAATTTTCGGATCGATTAACATAATCTCCCGCCTTTTTATGCCAAGAGATTAAAGTAGCATCAGCTACGGATTCAGATAACACGGGTACTTTGACTTCAACTAACATGGTGCCCTCTTTCTATATTTTATCTCTGAATGCTGCCACAATTAATTCATTCTGCGTAAATTTATGCCTTGCCAGATAGCCAACGGCCGGTGAAGCTGCAGAAGCGCGCAGCGCATAACCCAACTCCTGATCGGATCGCATATGGCGCAACAAATAATGCTGAATGCGATGCCATGCTCCCTGGTTGCCAGGTTCTTCCTGGCACCAAATGACATCTTTAGCCTTGCTGAAACGATCGATTTCGGCCTGAAATTCCTCATGCGGGAATGGATACAATTGTTCCAGTCGAATAATTGCCATATCCTTGATGCGTTGTTCCTTACGGTAAGCCAATAATTCATAGTATACTTTTCCGCTGCAAACAATAATCCGCTTAACATTTTTCGGATCTAATTTGTCGACTTCGGAAATAACCGGATTAAAATATCCACGCGCCAACTCGTCTAGGCTAGAAATCGATTCTTTATGCCGCAGCATGCTCTTTGGACTCATGATGATCAACGGTTTACGTATCGGTCTGATCATTTGTCGACGAAGCAAATGATACATCTGTGCCGGTGTCGATGGTACACAAACCTGAATATTGTAGTCCGCGCATAATTGTAGAAAACGCTCCAAGCGCGCAGAAGAATGCTCGGGGCCCTGCCCTTCATAACCATGCGGCAACATCATCACCAAACCGCAGATACGCCCCCACTTGGTTTCACCTGAGGCAATAAACTGGTCGATTACCACCTGCGCACCATTGGCAAAATCGCCAAACTGTGCTTCCCAGACAATCAATTCATTAGGTTGCGTTGTTGCATACCCATACTCAAAGCCCAACACCGCCTCTTCCGACAACATCGAATCAATCACAACAAAATCCGGTTGCTCGGGATAAAGATGGCGTAACGGCACATAGATACGTTCATTCTGATCCGCTGCTACCTGGTCATGCAATACCGCGTGACGATGAAAGAATGTACCACGGCCCGAATCCTGCCCGGACAATCTCACTGGGTATCCTTCCTTCAGCAAAGTTGCGTAAGCCAGATTCTCCGCCATTCCCCAATCTAGCGACAATTCCCCTGTGCCCATCAAACGCCGATCGGCAATAATCTTTTCCACGCGCGAATGCAATTTGAACCCTTGAGGAATATCGGTCAGCCTTATAGCAAGCTGTTTCAGCGTTTGCATCGCAACACCGGCTTTAATCCGCTTATTCCATTTGAATGGTTTTAAAAAAGGTTCCCAGTTGATGGAATACGGAGATTTATAGTCATAACAAACCGTCTTATTCGGATTGACACCTTCATCCATAGCGTCATGATAAGCTTGGACGAGATTATCCGCTTCCTCCGACTTTATCACCCCTTCGGCGACCAATCTATCGGCATAGCACTTGCGAGTACCCAAGTGCTGGTTGATGATCCGATACATTTTGGGTTGCGTCACCATCGGCTCATCCTGCTCATTATGGCCAAGGCGACGGAAACACACCATATCGATCACGACATCCTTATGAAACCGCATGCGGAAATCAAACGCCAGTTCAGCCACCATCACGACTGCTTCTGGGTCATCGCCATTGACATGAAATATCGGCGCTTCAATCATTTTGGCAACATCGGTACAATATAACGTGGAGCGGCTATCACGGGGATCGGATGTGGTAAATCCTATTTGATTATTAATGATAATATGTACCGTACCACCAGTACCATAGCCACGAGTTTGGGATAAATTCAGCGTTTCCATCACTACGCCCTGCCCTGCAAACGCCGCGTCACCGTGAATCAATACTGGCAATACGCGATCCCCAAGTTTATCGTTTAACAGATGTTGACGGGCGCGCACCGAGCCCTCAACCACTGGATTAACAATTTCAAGATGTGAAGGATTAAAAGCCAAAGCTAGACGTACGATACCTTCAGATGTTTTGATGGCAGAAGAAAAACCTTGGTGATATTTCACATCGCCCGACGGCAAGTCTTGCGGCTGCTTTTCTTCAAATTCGCGAAACAATTCGGCTGGCATTTTCCCCAGAGTATTTATCAGCACATTAAGCCGAGCGCGATGCGCCATTCCCATTACGATTTGTTGAATGCCCGCTTTCCCTGCGCGATGAATCAAACTATCCAGCAATGGAATCAAACTCTCATTACCTTCTCCCGAAAAACGTTTCTGCCCCACGTAGCGAGTATGTAAATAATTTTCCAGTCCCTCTGCTGCAGTGAGCCGTTCAAGAATATGATACTTAACGTCAATCGGAAAACCCGGGTTAGAGCGCTGCCCTTCCAGCCGCGCTTGTATCCAGCGCTTTTGTTCAACCGAAGAAATGTACATATACTCGGCACCAATCGAGCCACAGTAAGTCTCATGCAGGATCTGCAAAATTTCACGCAACGAAGCACGATCAGGCCCAACTAATGAACCAGTATTAAACACTTTATCCATGTCCGCATCGGTCAATCCGAAATGCGCAGGATTCAATTCGGGAATGGTCAATTGTTGCTTGAGACCCAGCGGATCAAGATTGGCTTGATTCAATCCTAGGCTGCGATACATGTTGATGAGTTGCAACACCGCCACTTGCTTGCGATCATCTGAATCAATCGACATTACCTCAGGAAGCGCAGCTTGAATTTCTAAGCCGGAAGACTTGGTAACTGAAGCAGTGGCTGATGCCTTACTGGCTATGTGTTCCGGTTGCTGGGCCAACTTATCGAAGTATTCTCGCCACACTAATGTAACAGAATGAGGGTTGTGCAGATATTCTTCATAAACCGCTTCTATGAAACTCGCATTAGTTCCAAACAAAAGAGTTTCTTCCATCAACGGCTTGTTCATAAAATAGCAGTCTTAATAAAAACTATTTTTGGGAAAAGGAATCGGGAATATCCCGCATGGCTGCGCCAGTATATAGCTGACGTGGGCGTCCGATTTTATAATCAGGATCAGAAACCATCTCGCTCCATTGCGCCACCCAACCGACCGTTCTTGCCATCGCAAAAATCGCGGTGAACATACTGGTTGGGATACCCAATGCACGTTGCACGATGCCGGAATAAAAATCGACGTTAGGATAGAGCTTACGCGAAATGAAATAATCGTCTTCCAGTGCAATTTTTTCGAGTTGTAGCGCAAGTTTGAACAACCGATCATTCTGCAATCCCAATTCGTTCAAAACTTCATGACAAGTTTCACGCATCAGCTTTGCCCGCGGATCCATATTTTTATAGACGCGATGGCCAAAACCCATCAACCGAAAGTTATCCTCTTTGCTTTTTGCGCGTTGAATAAATTCATCAATGCGAGAAACATCGCCGATTTCTTCCAACATGCGCAAGCAAGCTTCGTTTGCCCCGCCATGTGCCGGACCCCATAAGCAAGAAATACCGGCAGATACACAGGCAAATGGATTAGCACCACTGGATCCCGCCAAGCGCACCGTGGAGGTAGAAGCATTCTGTTCGTGATCTGCATGCAAAATCAATATCCGATCTAACGCGCGCACAATCACCGGGTTAGCTTCATATTTCTCTGTCGGCACAGAAAACATCATATGCAAGAAATTCTCAGCGTAACCCAAGTTATTATATGGATAAACAAATGGTTGCCCGATATTGTATTTATACGCCATAGCAGTAATCGTTGGCAATTTTGCAATCAGTCGCAATGCTGATTGTTCACGATGCACCGGATCGGAAATATTCAAAGCATCATGATAAAAAGCTGATAAAGCGCCGACCACTCCGACCATCACCGCCATCGGATGAGCGTCGCGACGAAAACCACTATAAAATTTCACCAGCTGCTCATGCAGCATGGAATGGCTTTTTATTGTAAGATCAAATTCCGATTTTTGTCCCGGCGTTGGCAATTCACCCTGCAACAATAAATAACACACATCGATAAAATCACAATGCAGTGCTAATTGTTCAATTGGATAGCCGCGATACAACAAAATACCTTTATCACCGTCGATAAAAGTAATTGCGGAATTATTACTAGCGGTCGACAAAAAACCGGGATCATAAGTAAACAAACCACTCTGTCCGTGCAGCTTGCGAATATCGATCACATCCGGACCCATGGTTCCGGATAAAACCGGCAGCTCGATAAGGTCGCTACCATTATTCAAATTCAGAGTCGCTGTGCCTTCTTGTGCCATAATACATCTCCACAAATTGCAATATTAATCAGTATGCATGGTTAATAGATTGATAGTGTTAACGAATAACACTCAAAACCTAGCTCTTTTGCAGTAATTCCAATACCGACCGCCACTGCGTGTCGCTATTAACTTGCTTTCCGCTGATCAGATCCCATAAATCGTTATCCGGCAATGCCAATAATCGTTCAAATTGCAGTAATCTAGTTTCATCAAGTTGCCGGTAATTATGGTCCATGAATCGCTGCAACACGATATCCAATTCAAGCATACCACGCCGACAGCGCCAGCATGCACGCTCGAATTCTTTCATACCATTCTCTTGACCATCATGTCCTTGATTTTGCCGATCGCCTGGGTAGGATTCAAGCCTTTAGGGCACGCATCTACACAATTCATGATGGAATGGCAGCGAAACAGCCGATAAGGATCTTCCAGATTGTCCAATCGCTCAGCAGTTGCCTGATCGCGGCTATCGGCTAGAAAACGATAGGCCTGTAGCAGTCCCGCTGGCCCGACAAACTTATCCGGATTCCACCAAAAGGAAGGACAAGATGTTGTACAGCAAGCACATAAAATGCACTCATAGACGCCATCCAGAGCAGCTCTTTCTTCCGGCGACTGCAACCGTTCCGTTTCAGGCGGCGGGTCATTATTGATTAAGTAAGGTTTAATCGAATGGTATTGCTGAAAAAATTGTGTCATATCCACGATCAAGTCACGAATAACCGGCAATCCAGGCAATGGACGTATTTCCACCGGATCTTTCAGGCCTTTAATCGGTGTAATGCACGCCAATCCGTTGCGCCCGTTGATATTCATCGCGTCCGATCCACACACACCTTCGCGGCAGGAGCGGCGTAAACTCAAACTGTCATCAATCGACTTGATACGCAATAATGCATCCAATAGCATTTTATCGGTCGCTGCCAACTGAACATCGTAATCCTGCATGTATGGTTTTTCATCTTTATCGGGATCATAGCGGTAAATCGAGAACTTCATTGGTCGGCTCCAGTGGGTTTGAATACTGCTTATAGTCGATAAGAATCTCTCAAAATATTACGAAGTATACAGATTTGAAGCCAGATTATCATATTTTGGTTTGGCTTTTTAGATTGCTGCGCACATTAAGCGCAAGCGCAATATACCGAGTAGCAATGCACAAAGCTACAGCTAATGAACATATTCGATGTGCCATCAGTGCGCTCCGCATGATTCAAAACATAGTAAAAATACAAAAAGCATGGATTCAGGTAAAATAAATCGTTAGGTTCGTGTGGCCGAGCCAACGTCAAACGATTAAAAAATCGGATATCACCATCAAGCCATAATGAATTTTTTATAAAGGAAGATTTTAGATGAATTTTAAAAAATATAGCATCGTTTGTATAATTGGTCTTTGTTTCGCTCTGTTCGGTTGCGGTGGAGCACCCGAAGCAAGTTCGGTAAATTGTGCGGGAAAAGGATTGGAATCCTCGCTTGCAGATTTGAAGGATGACGAAGCAGCGCGACAAGCATTTCTCGATCAATGTGATGCTTTGAAAAAATAAAATTACGGCATATCAGCAGGCATTCGAGTTAAACCCCCAGAAATAGCATCTAGATTCTGGGGGGTGATGTCTATTTCAACAACTTATGCTAATCAATCTTCATTGTCTCGTTTGCAGAATGAAACCAACCCACACCTATCCATTTCAGCTGTACTACTCTTAAGTAATCGCTGACAGTTTTCGAACAAAAGAAGCTGCGACAATTAGTCGCATGTTCAAGCAATCAAATTTTGCAGATAATCTTAAAAAAGCTATCGGATAGTTTTTCATACCTTATTAGCAGGTATAAATTGCAAATATCACGGGTAAATCAATCTACTTTCACATCGACTTCACTTTGAAACTTTGATATTCAGGGGTTCTGATAGCGCAAACATTAAGAGGCATCATCATGAAATTATCTAAAATTCTACTTACTTACTTACTATTATTGTCATGCAGCATTGCTTTCCCTGCTCACGCTGAGCAAGTTGACTTGAAGCATTTTACTTCTGGCAGCTATCAACAATTACTGAATAAATATGCCGACAAACCATTCGTATTGATGATTTGGTCTATCAACTGCACTTCGTGCAAAAAAAAGATGCCATTGCTCAGTGAGCTTCGCAAAAGCATGCCGGATATTAACCTGATTATGCTGGCAACTGATGATGCTTCAGCTTCTAATCAAGCGCTGCCTATACTGACTGGAAATGAACTGAATAATGCAGATAACTGGATTTTTGCTGACGCCAACTCCCAAAAACTTCGTTATGAAATTGATCCCAAATGGTATGGTGAAGTCCCTCGCACCTATTTTCTCGACAAAGATCACCAACGTGTCGGCGTCAGTGGTTCTGTATCGCGCGAGACGCTCGAAGCCATGCTCAAGACAATTATTAATTAGACCTGCTTCTGTTCGGGCTTTCTTTCTACTATTAAGGTAGTGTAAATTGAAACAGGAATCTCCCTCACTTCCTTTAACCGCCTGTTAATTGGTGCACTTACCTTACTATATTTGTCCCAAACAAGCAGGAGGGATTAACTAAGAACTCAGAATCGCGCCTACACAAATATACTCACATGAATCATTTTGCTTTGTTATGCAGCACTCTATTATTACTAGCTTTATCGTATAATCTGGTCGCTAAAACCGAAAGATTACTGCCTGAACAAAAAATCTATACCGCAACGACATTTGGACCGGATGGGCGACTATGGCGCATTCTTTCTGCCCAGAAGTCCATTTCTATTGATTATTCAACCGATTTCGGCAAGTCTTTCAGTCAACCGGTTCGCGTCAACTCGACAGACATGCCGATACATGCATGGGATGAAAATCCGCCCACCCTAGCCGTTGATCGGACAGGAAGAGTGTATGTGCTCTACTTTGCCGATGACAAACAATCCAGTACTAGTTTTTTCAGCCATTCCGACAACGGCACCCAGTTCAGCGCACCGGTCAAAATTAGCTCTGAAGCCAATACCTGGTATCACTATCAAACGGAGATGCTAATAGACACAGCCAATCGCGTGCATTTTATTTGGCATGATGTGCGTGATCGGGCCGAATACAAAAAACAGGGCGATGGAGATCTGTCGATCTACCATGTATCTGCAAGAACCGGCAAAATAATTAACCTTCCTACGGATCAACGCATTGCGAAAAACATCTGCTCCTGCTGCCGTACAGCCATGGCTGAGGATGTCGATGGCAGTCTGGTCATCCTGGCCCGTTATGTCTATCCCGGAAATATCCGCGATCATGGCTTACTTAAGCTATCACCCGACGGAAAAACAAGTGAACCGTGGCGAGTAACGTTCGATGACTGGGAAATTGAGGGGTGTCCTGCGCACGGACCTGCCTTGTCGATCGGCGCTAATGGACGATATCACATGGTTTGGTTTACTCAGGGAGAAAAACGTAGCGGAATTTTTTATGCATGGTCCGATGATCAAGGAAAAACCCTCTCCAGTCCAACGCAAGTGGGCGATCAAGATAAGCTACCCGGTCGAGCCGATGTGCTGGCTTTGGATAAACAGGTAGCGCTCGCATGGAAGGTGTTTGACGGCACTCAGACCCGCGTGGAAGCTATGTATTCTACAGATGGTGGATTGCACTGGTCAAAACCGCAAGTAGTTGCCGAAACAGCAACTCAGTCTGCTCACCCTGCACTGATCACTGACGGCAAGCAAATTTTTCTGTCCTGGAACAGTATGGATACCGGCTTTCGTTTAATTCCGATCAGGCAATCCGATGACGACAGCAATCAATAGACTCAGACATGCTATGGTTGGTCGATTTTAGTAAACACCGATGTTTCAAAATGCGCATTATCGACATCTTCGCAATGAAAAATTAATTGATAATTAGCTGCTTTATCACCACCCACCGTCTGATTGACGTACACATGATAAACACCTACACCTCCTACCAGCCGAATGGCAGGGCCCGATTCTCCATCTGGATTTGTGGCGCTGGAAGCCACCTTGTCTTTGGCAACCAACAGATTGAATTGTCGAGAACTTTGCACGGTTAGAGTCATTTTCAGGTGCGGATGATGATATAATAATGTTTTGAATCATATTGTTGAGT
>NZ_JAIEMO010000035.1 GCF_019752095.1 Nitrosomonas sp. | reverse complement strand
CTCTATCCAACTGAGCTACGGGCGCTTAAGTACAATCGAATTACTTCCAGCTTGTTAACAACCGGGGGATTATATCAGATTGAAGCAATCGCGGGATTCGAAGTTGCATTTTGCTACTGTTTCGATGCTTATAAACTGTAATCAACTCAGCCGATTGTTTCTCTGCAAATCATCAAAATTTCATTTTCGGGGGCGATGATGGTGTATTTGGTCGATCTTGTCAAGATTAAACTCCATTTGCACCGATTCTTGACAGGTGGTTGAGAAACTGCCCGCGGTGTTGGAAAAGGGTTTGGAGTACACATTGCTACGCGTTTTCACTCGTTTTTCCTAATATCGACATTCATCGTGAATGTTTCTCGCAGTTTGATGTGCCATCAACTGTCAACTCAGCCGCTTTGGGTCTGAAATATGTTGTTACTTTTCGCTACTATTAAGGTCATGCAGAAATGCTTTGATGCGCGCCGCGTTGGTGCCCATGTCGCTAATACCAACGCGGGAGGCGGAGCGCATATCAACGATTGTTTTATCCGCTTTAGTAGATACGCGAATCACAATATCATCCTTAAAGCCCATGAATTGGGTTGTATCGGTTGCTTCGATGATGCCATCCTCTGCAGAGACAGCAATAATTTCCCACCCACGCGTCCTGACGAGCGCGACGGCTTCCGAAAAGGCTTGACTCGGATCTTTATCAATCAGCAAAGGACCGAGTTCGGGATACCCTGCTTGCTGAAGCAGGGTAATATTAGCTGGGGTTTGTCGGTCTAGTGCGTTGTGTTCGGCTGTACGCAAAGTAAGAATGGTCTCGAAGCTTGGCGGATTTTGCAAATCGGTGCTGATGTCATGAATGCGCGGTACTTTGTATCCTGCCTGAATGGTGAGGAAAACAGGCGCTACAACAGCAAGGCCAAGTGCCAGTCCAGCGAGCGCTGAAAGCGCGCCTGTCACTTTAGTGTCGACCGGTGTAATGATGGCGAAAATGCTGACGATGGCGGAAAGTATGGCCATCATACCCAGTGCTGCGCCGCCAATAAGAATGACCAATGCCACTTGGTAATTCATGATGCCAAAACGATATCCCAGAACAGCTAGAGCCGCGATAGCTGAGGATAGGCACGCATGTTTGAAACTCCAACGCGCAAACTCCGAGCGCTCTTTTGTTTTTGCTTTCATTTTATTCAGTTACCTTGAATTAATTTGGATACGAAATTATAGCAGCCGTAATCCAATGGTTTCTGGCATTTCAGATGTAGGCGAAATACTTGCAGTATGTGATTATGAATAAATGAATGCATTGCCAGAAGCGAGCTGCGAGCCATTGCAGAGAAGTGATTGAATGCGCGCTAGGGTTGAGGTAGATCAATTTATTTGGCTGAATATTTCTATATATTAATAAATACATTACAACAAAATTGGATTAAGCTAATGTTCTACGGAGAGGAGAAAAACGACATGATGACAAAATACATATTCTTAGCCGCGCTATTTTCAGCTTGGGTGCTTACTGCTTGTAATGAGCCTAAAAGAACGCCTGATGGGCATCTGATGGATAGACCGAAAATGTCGGCCTATGGTCCAGATGATGTTACAAGGCATGATATGGGCGCTACTGATACTGACGCTGAAGACAAAAAGTAATTTTTATCACGATCAACTTGCGGGAAGGCTGAGCCAGATCCATATCCAATTTTGTAAGCGAGCAGGTCGGCGCTATGGGTGGCGAGCTTTGAGGATATTTTTCTAGTGTAAAAAATAAAGTAGAAAGTGCCTATTAAGTTTATTTTTTTCCTAGTGCATTCACTGCATCCAATTTGGCTGCTTTACTGGCGGGCAACATGCTGGCTAGAATACCGGTGATCAAAGCGACTGTAATTCCTGCCATAGAAGCCCATACCGGCGGCCAGGCGGGAAGCTGTGGGAACGTTAAACGTAGCATCAAGCTGCCAAATTGCCCGAGCAAGAATCCTAAGATAGCGCCTGCTAACGACAACAAAACCGCTTCAGTAAAGAACAGGCGGCGGATATCGACGGATGATGCACCGATGGCTTTCAGTAGGCCGATCTCTGCGGTGCGTTGGCTGACCGCAACCAGCATCACATTCATTACCAAAATACCGGCAACAATCAGACTGATCGCGGCAATCCCGGCGACTGCCAGAGTCAATGCCTGCAGAATGCGGTTAAAGGTCGAGAGAATGGCATCTTGCGTAATCACGGTAATATCTTCTTCTCCGTCGTGACTCTGCTTTACTGTCGCTAATATGGCCTGCTTTGCTGGTTCGATTTCACTGTGACTCTTGGCTTCAATCAGAATGCGGAATAGTGAAGTCGTATTAAACATGACTTGAGCATGGCCAATCGGAATAATGACAATTTCATCGGTGTTGTATCCCATCGTTTCACCCTGCGACATCAGCACACCGGAGACCAAGAATCGGCTATCGCCCAATCGAACGCGCTGCCCGATGGCCTGAGTGCGGGGAAAGAATTCACGGGCTATTTTTGCACCCAGAACGATTTGAGCATTGTTCTCAGTGCCGTGTGCAAGGAAACTCCCTTGCGCCAGCACCATGTGCCGGATCGGTATCAGATGGACATTGCTGCCGAGCACAGTCACTGCACGCAAGCGATTGGCAGCGGATAGCTCCGCTTCGCCGACATTGAGCGGCGCATAACGCCGCACTTGCGGTAAGCGGCCGATCAATTGCGCATCCTTTAATGTCAGGTCGCGTGGCGTCTGGCCCAACACTGCGCCCAAGAATGCTCCTGAAGTTTCTGCCCGTCCGGGTAGCACCACAAGCAAATTGGTGCCGATGGAAGAAAATTGATTGATTACATAGTTTCTTGCGCCATCGCCCAATGCTGTCAACACCACCACGGCAGCTACGCCCAGTGCCATCGCGAGTATAATCAGCAATGAGCGGATGCGATAGCTCAGCACCGTTTTAAATGATGTTTGTACTGTATCAACCAGTCGCATTTGCTTGATCGGTTAAAATTTCTCCATCGCGCATGCCGATCTGGCGATGTGCACGCGCACCCAGCTCCCGATCATGCGTGACGACAATTAACGTAGTTCCACGATGATGGAGATCTTCCAATAGTGACATCACTTCTGCACCGATTTGATGATCCAGGTTTCCGGTGGGTTCATCCGCCAGAATGACGCTGGGTTGCATGATGGTTGCACGCGCAATCGCCACGCGCTGACGCTGTCCGCCGGAAAGCTCCGCCGGACGGTGCTGTGCACGTTGTTTTAGTTCGAAAGCCTGTAACGCTTGTTCGACGCGGATTTGTCGTTGTTCAGACGGCATGCCACTGAGTGTTAATGGCAATTCAATATTTTCTGCGGCGGTCAAGCGTGGAACCAGATGGAACGATTGAAAGACAAAGCCAATTCTTTCGCGGCGGATTTGTGCTTGCTCGGTTTCAGATAAGTCGGTAACCAATTTTTCATCTAGTTCGTAACGTCCGCTATCGGGTTTGTCGAGTAAGCCGAGAATATTCAGTAACGTGGATTTCCCCGAGCCGGAAGGTCCCATGATCGAAACATACTCCCCCGAGGCGATCTGCAGATTGATGTTATTCAGCGCATAAACCGCTTGATCACCCATGTGAAATGTGCGCGTTATAGCAGTCAGGCGGATCATGATTATTGAGGTTTGGGCTGCACGATAACACCTGTTTTGATATCGTCCTGATTAAAAGACATCAGCACTTGATCACCTGCTTTCAAGCCACTGCGAACCTCGGTAAAACTCCAATTGCTCAAACCGGTTTCCAGTGGCTGCTCAACTAATCGATTTTTTTCATCCACCATCCAGACTTTATTGTTTTGTCGGATGGCTTGCGTCGGAATACGCAGCACAGCTTCCCTGCGCTCAAGGATGACTTCCACATCGGCACTGTAACCCACTAGCAGGGTATCTGTTGGAATATGCAGGAAATCCACTTCGATATCCACTGTGCGAGCTTGCTTCTCGATTTCAGTCACGTAGGGCGCAATGCGCCGGACTTTTCCAGGAAAGATTTTTTCCGGCATGGCATCGAGCGTGATGCGCGCTTCCTGTCCCACCTTGATTTTTGGCGCATCGACTTCATCCATCGGTGCGGTGACATACAAACAACGGTCGTCGATCAGATCAATCGTCGGCGGGGTAGGGATGCCGGGTGGCGAAGGAGTGGTGAATTCGCCTAATTCACCGGAAATTTTTCCAATCACGCCGGAGAAGGGTGCGGTAATGATGGTGCGATCAATTCCTGCCTGGGATACGTGGGTCTGCGCTTCGGCGCGCCTGATGTCGGAAATGGCCGCTTCGCAGCTGGCCTGACGGGAGCGTGCGTTGGCATGGGCATCGTCGTAGCGTTGCGAACTGACAAAACCCTGTTCGACCAACTGTTGCGTGCGGTTCGATTCACGCTGGGCGTTTTCCGCTAGAATGCAGGTTTCGCGGCGCCGTTCTTGCGCCATCGCTAGTTGACGCTGTGCGAGCTCGCGTTGTGCTCGCAAATCCTGATTCCATAACTCCAATAAAATCTGATTCTTTTGCACATGATCGCCTTCTTTTACCCATATTTTGGCAATCTTCCCACCGGTTATCGGTGCAAGATTAGATCGCTGACAGGATTTGACCGTGCCCGCGCGCGTGTTGACAATCGTGGCTTCCACATCGCCTGTGGCGATGACGGCTAAGTCCACCTCCAATGGTTCGGGTCGGGTGTAATACCAGCTTGCGAGCGCAATCGCACTTGCTATGGCAATAAAACCAATCAATCGGAGCGGTTTGTTAATTGATGGCATCGTTAGAAACAATGTGCGGGTGGACAGAAAAGGTCATTGTGTTGTGTTTCATTGCAAATATGGGTATTTTACACGCTCAGTCAGCATTGCTTGCTGGCAACTCACAAAAACCGAAAAAACCTTAAACAGACTTTCCGTATGATTGATATTTGGCACAAAAAATTCATTTTATCCGACTCCGAACAACCCACGACGGTGGAAGCTATCCGTCCTACCGAAAGTGATTACGAAACGCTGGATGCGAAGACCTTTGAAGCGATTGAGGCAGCAGCCTTGTTTCATGCGATCAATCAAACCCAGACTGAAACCGGTCGGCTGACGCTGTATCGCTCCATCGCTCGTCCGGCCCAGGATGCAGGAATGTTGCAGCAAAAACAGATAGCGTTGCGTGAAATAGAATCGGATCCGCAATTGCATGATGCGATTGCAAAATTTGTGAGAAAAACGGTTTCCGGGGAAAAATCATTGAAATATTTGTTGTATGGTGAGTTTGACGGTGGCCTGACGACCGAGGATCCGAGCAGCCGCACGGATAAACTGGAATTTGGCGGCTATGGTTACCGGCAGTACGTCGACGGCACCGAGTTTGCCGTGGACTTGGTCGAGGGCGCTGCACAAATTCCGCAGCCACAGTCTCCCTATTTGCGCACACTGCTGGATGCTTTTCGTGATTTCGGCCAATCGCGCATCTATGCATTGATGCAAGGTCCGGCTTACGTCTCCGGCAGTAAATTCAAAAGCAAAAAAGAAAAGTCCGCCTTTGATCTATATTCACGTTTCCGGCCTACCTTGTTTAAACTCATACCGATGGTGACTTTCTTTGCCGCATCGTATGGCATTTTGTTTTTCTTAGAAAACTTCATGCCACAGTTCAATGCGTCTTACATCGGCTACGGCATCCTGGCACTCACGGTGCCGGTGTTTCCGATTGTGTTGCTGGCGATGGGCGTATCTGACCGTGACTTGATCATTTATCCGTTGCGCAGGCAATTTCGCGAAAGCCCAGAACTGGCCAAGACTGTTGAAGCATATGGCATGCTGGATGAATTGCTGTCATTCTACCGCTATGGTCAATTGATTGCTGGCGACAAGGTATTGCCGCAAATCCTTGATGAAAAGAAGCACCGACTGACTGTCAGTCAGGCCCGGAACCCTTTGCTGATAAGAACAATTCCTGATTACGTACCGAATGATATTCACCTCGATCAGGCAGGGCGCGTACTGATCATCACCGGCCCGAACAGTGGTGGTAAGACGGCGTATTGCAAGACTGTGGTGCAAATTCAGCTACTCGGGCAGATTGGTTGTTACATCCCCGCCATGCAAGGGCAACTGGTTCCGGCGGAACACCTCTATTATCAAGTCCCCGACCCCGGCCAGCTCAGCGCCGCAATGGGGCGTTTCGGCCATGAACTCCAGCGCACCAAGGAGATTTTCTTTAATGCCACACCGCTCAGTCTGGTGGTGCTGGATGAGTTATCCGAAGGCACCACATTTGAAGAAAAAATGACCATTTCGGAATATATCCTGAAAGGATTCCATAAACTCGGCGCGAGCACTCTGCTGGTCACGCACAATCACGAACTGTGCGAACTGCTGCAAAAAGACAGCATCGGCCGCTATCTGCAAGTCGAATTCCAACCGCAAGGTCCAACGCACAGAATGATTGAAGGTATCTCCAAAGTTAGCCATGCGGATCGTGTCGCCAATGCAATTGGGTTCAGTCAGAGGGATGTGGAAGCGCATTTGGAGCGGCAGGGTGAAAATCATAGAAGCGGAATATGATCTGTCAAAGATCAAGACGCGCAAAAATCTGTATGCCAAGTTCTTGGGTCATGACGGTTATTGCGTTGAACTACAGCAATGTCAATCATCCCAATTCCTAAAATGGTAGCAAAAAATCGAGTGAAAATAGGATCTGGTCTTTGTTGCCACCAAATGGCCGGTATGCGGTTGTATGATAGGCATCGACCCGATCATAGCGAATATTCGGTCGGATAGTGAGTTTCTTCAGTGCATTCCAGGTTAGTTTGAGCGTTTTGGCGGCTTTCCAGTTTAATCCGAGCGTCACGTTATAATAATCGGCCGGGGTGGCGGTGACAGTGTTGGGATTGCCGGCATAACTGACAGTGTTGCCATTCACGACATTGCTGGCAGCGGCGATGCGGAATGGGGAGGGATTGCGAAAGCCAGCTTCGTCACGATACCATTCGCCGCGTGCGCCAATCGAGACATTGTCGGTCAGATCGTAGTATAGATGCATGAGAGCGCTGAACCATTCGGCGTCTTTGATGACATTGGCGTATTTCAGATTGTTCAGCAACACGCCGCCAGCATGGCCATAAACATGGTGTAAAACTAACAAGGTTTTGGGGGTGATCCTGTGCTTAAACACGATGTTGTAGAACCCCCAAATTTCACTGCTGCGTGCGGAAGTTTCACCATAGGTGCCGGAAAGATGCAATGAAGTGGCTTCATTGTCGCTGGTCCAGGTGAAACCTCCCAATCCACTCCAATTGCTTAGCTGCCTATCCCAGCCAGCATCCCAGCCACCTGTCGCGCTGCCTGTCAATGGGCCTCCGATAATTTGCCAGTTTGCGTTCGCTTGATAAGTGGCCAGCATGCCCGTATGGGTGAAAGGTTCACCGACGTTCAGGGTATACGCCCGGGTATAGAAAAAGTTATCGGGTGCGGGAACGGTCTCGAAGCCGGTGGGCGTATAGAAATGACCTAGCTTTACGTTGAGCCCGTTTCCCACAGGTACATATGCTTCCACGAATGCTTGTGGCAGCGCGATACCGTAGGTGCGCGTTGAGGCGCAGCATAGGTTGAGGTCCCACTCACTTCTTTTAAGTGGCGTTCCATCATTGACATCAAACGTTGGCACGCCAAACGCCTGGGTGAAAATAGCATCGGTTCCGAACATAAAATCGAAACGTCCGCCAAAGTCCCATTTTTTGCCTTCAGAGACAACCGAGCGCCGCATGAATAGATTGAATTGATTCAACTGAAACGTGTTGGCCTGGTCGGCAAAAATAACAGGGCCATTAAATCCGCCTGATTGGCTGGGATTTAACGTTGCGCCGCCGTGAATCCAGCCGCCGAAATCCAGTTTGTGATGGTTAAGAAATTTTTTAAAGCTGTTGGCGCAAAGGTTTTCAGAATAGATTGAGCAAAAAAGAATGCCGCTCGTCAAGGCGCATATCAGCCATCCTGAGTATTTCAAGTTAACTTTCATTTTGAAGTATTATTAAACTAACATTATGATAAATAATATTTTTCTAATAGTTGTCGTCTGAAAAATATTGTGCCTACAAAGATAAGGTTAATGGTTTCCATTGATGGAAAACAATGGTTTGCCCAATATACGCCTGGCGTTTACCAAACTAAGATGATGCCATACCGTAGAACAGGAGGTATTCATGATGAAAAAATTAAAATTGTCATTATTGGTATTAGCGTTCGTTATTCTAAGTGCTTGTGCACAGATGAATTCATCGTTGGTTGCACCCAAGGGGATAGCAAGCAACGATCCTGAATATCAGCCATTTCGGGTATTTCAAGTTAGATTGCATACTGCAGGTATTTCATTAAATTAGTTCGTTAGACGTGATATTGATTTATTTGTAGTGATTTTATAGAGGTATTGTAATCATTATGGTTAATGGTTTCCATTAATGAAAAACAAGGGTTATCCCAATATACATGCGGCGTTGATCAAATTAAGATAGTGCCATACGTTAGAGGAGGTATTCATTATGAAAACATTAAAATTGTCAGTCGGTGTGTTGGCATTAATCGTTCTGAGCGCTTGTGCACAAATGAATGCGTCGCTAATTGCACCGACAGGGATCGCGAACAATGATCATGAGGCTTTGGTCAGCTATTATGAAACCGTAGCCGATGAAGCAAGATCGAATTTGCAGAAGAATAAAAGAATCCTTGCAGCATATGAAGCACGTCCCTATTATTATGGACGAAGAGGTTTGGATTTGCAGTCGCATACGTCCGCGAATATTCGCGCACATGAAAAGACCTTGCAAGAAAGCCTGAGATTTGCTGAGATTCATAGAAGGATGGCGACAAAACAAAGCAGTGATCCAATCAGTAAAGCAAAGGTCAAGCCGGGTTTATGACTTGCTTTGGACGGTAGGGCGTAATTAGTGGGTATTGTGGGTGAGATTTTCATTTTACCGCTGGTATGATTTGATTCCTAAAAAGGAATGACGAAATCGAGCGAAAACAGAATTTGATCTTTATTGCCGGCAAAGGGTCGATAAGCGCTTGTATGCAAAGCATCGACCCTGTCATAACGAATGTTCGGTCGGATGTTGAGCTTTTTTATCGCATCCCATTGAAATTTTAGGGTCTTTGCAGCCTTCCAGTTTAAACCGATGGTCGCGGCATAGTAGTCGGCTGGGGTAATGGTGACGCTGCTGAGATTGCCGGCGTAACTCGTAGCTACACCGTTCACGATGTTGGTTGCGGCAGCAATTCGGAAGGGAGAAGGATTGCGAAACCCATCGCGGTCCCGAAACCATTCGCCGCGTGCACCTATCGATAAATTCTCGGTAAGATCATGGTATAGATGCGTTACGAAACCAATCCATTCGGCGTCCTTTACTACATTGGTATATTTCATATTATTTAATAAAACGCCACCGGCATAACCATGAACATGATGTAATACCAGTAGAGTTTTAGGATCTATTTTGTGCTGAAATACAATATTGTACATTCCCCATGACTCGTCGCTTCGTGTTGAAATTTTGCCATAAGTGCCGGTAACGTTGAGTGAAGTGGCTTGGTTGTCGCTGGTCCAGGTAATGCCCGCAACACCCCCCCAATTACCTAATTGCTTGTCCCATCCGCTATCCCAGCCACCCGTAGCGCTGCCAGTAACGGCACTCCCGGAAACGGACCAATTGTTGTTGACGATATAATTGGCTTGTAGACCGGTATGTGTGAATGGTTCTCCGGCATTAAAGGAGTAGGCACGGGTATAGAAAAAATTATCTGGAGCTGGGACGGTTTCAAAACCGGTGGGAGAGTAAAAATGTCCTGCTTTTATATTGATGCCGTTTTTCCCTATCGGTACATGCGCTTCCAAGTAGGCTTGTGGGAGTGCGATTCCATAAGTGCGCGTTGAGGAGCAGCAGAGATTGAGATCCCAGTTATTGCGATTGAGAGCTTCGCCGGAATTGACATCAAAAGTCGGTACACCAAAAGCCTGCGTAAAAATTGCATCAGTTCCAAACAAAAAATCGAAACGTCCGCCGAAATCCCATCTTCTAGTTTCCGATATTACTGGGCGTTGCAAAAAAAGATTGAATTGATTTAACTGGAATCGATTGGCTTGATCAGCAAAAGCAACAGGACCATTGTAACCGCCTGATTGGCTCGGGTTTAAAGTTGCACCACCGTGAATCCAGCCACCGAGTTCTATTCTGCTATCTTTAAAATGTTTTTTTAAATTATTTGCGTAAGGAGTGGTTGCATATAAAAAGAAAAAAAATGTGCCTCCCATTATGAATATGGTTAGCAGCCATTTCAGAAATCTTTTTTCAGAGTGATGGTACGATTCATTCATACATACAAATATAAACAGCCAAAGGCACGGGGAGTATTAACATTCCCCGTGCCTTTGGCATTCTTAAGAGCGATACTTAATTTATAATTCTATTCATCAATGCATCGCCTGATGCAAAGATTCTTTAATTCCTTGCTGGTTCAGAGCTGAGTCTAGCTTTGATTTTACGGTTCTGTACTTGATTCAGACTATCGTCAGATCGCGCATATTCATTTTTTTGAAGATCTGCAGCGATTTTGCGATGATAACCAGCTTGCTGAATGGCTGCTGTCGTTTCTTGTTCGTAGTGGCGGATATTTGCCAGCGTATGTGATTTATAATCCTGCCCTCGTCTGCCATAGTAGTGGCTATGATCTTCATATTCTTCTAACAATGCCATTTTTTCTTCAACTTTTGCGGTCATTTCTTTGGCCAGGTTGTCGTAGTAATTGGCTAAATTTTCGTGGTCACTGAATGTTTTGGCTTCTGATGCAATCTGACTGTTATCCATATTACGTGCTTCCATTGGACTTAACTGCGCACAGGCAACTAATATAGAAAGCATCGGTAAAACTGCAAGATATTTTCCAAGCTGTATATTCATAATGGTAAGTCTCCAAGTGGATTGACACATGTGTGAATCCTACAAGAATCAATACTGAAATGATATTGGGGAATCCATTGTTTTTGAATAAGGGAAACCCTTAGATTGAATTAAATTGTGCGTATATTTAATCTCTTCCGGGTTTAATTCCTCGCCCCTTGGGGCGAAGGCTGGTTGAAAACCAGCAGTCTGAAGAGCGCTTTTAATACCTCGCTGCTTGCGGCGGGGTGCTTTATTGCTCTTCAGAAATCCAGCGTGTGGCGTAACGGATTAAGTCGGCACCATCTTTTAAATGTAGTTTGACCCGGATATTGAAACGATGCGTTTCAATTGTTTTGATGCTGCGACAGAGTAATTTGGCAATTTCTTGACTGCTATGTCCTTGTCCGATCAAGTGGAGTACTTCGAATTCACTGGGAGTCAGTGTGTTGATGAGCTGCTCGGGTTCGGTGTGACCAGATGCAATGCGTTTTAACAATTTGTCATGCATTTGCTTGCTTAAATAAACATTACCATTGAGTACCTCATGAATTGCCGCCAACAATATTTCGCCAGGTTCTTGTTTCATCACATAGCCACGAGCACCGGCGCGTAAAGCGCGTTCTGCATACACGGATTCATCATGCATGGAAACGAACAGAACGGGAAGTGAAGGTTTCAGTGCATGCATGCTTTTAATCACTTCAAAACCAGATACGGTTTTAAGCGTGACATCCAATAAAACAATATCAACAGGTTCGTTTTTCTTCAGTATTGCCAATGCTTCGTTGCCGTCACCGGCTTCGGCAATTACTTCCATATCGGATTCCATGTTGATCATCATCGCCATACCATGCCTTAACATGGCATGATCATCCACTAACATTACTTTGATTTTATTTGTAGACATTTTATTAGGCCATCCGCATTTCTAAACGAACTTCTGTTCCACCTTCGGCACGAGAGAGAAAATTCAATTTTGCGCCCAACTGTTTGGCACGATATTGCATTATTTTTATACCCATCCCGGGAGTTGTTTGCGATGCTCCATCCGTTTCAATAAATCCACTGCCGTCATCGGCAATTGACAAACACAGTATTTCTTCGTTTGAAGATAAGGATAGGGTGATATGTTGGGCTTTACCATGGCGAATTGCATTGTTGGTAGCTTCCTGCGCAATTCGATATAGGTTAAGTGCCAGAGTATTATCTTGAATGATAATGCCATTTTTACAAGAAAAAAGACAAGATATGCTGTAAGTCGTCGAGACCCTGTTTGCCAGTGCTTGTATAGCGGCAACCAAACCATTGGCTTCTATTTCAAATGGAAGCAGTCCTTGCGCCAGTTGCTTGATGTGTATTACGGAGATTTGTGCTTGTGAAGCAATGGAAGCGGCAATTGTTGCCATACTGGTGTTTCCAGCAGCGACTATTTGTTTCTCCAGCGCCCTGGCTTGATAGCCGATAGCCGCTATTTCCTGTCCTAGATTGTCATGTAACTCCTGTCCGATCGTGTGTGCTTGCTCTTCAGCTACGAGTACCAGAGCTTGTTCTAATCGCTTGCGTTCAAGCCAGCTTTCCAAGTCGCTGGCGATCGCGTTAATGAGATTTTGCTCTTCCACCATGAGATAAGGATGATCTGCCGGGTAATAAACTCGTATTTGACCGCACACTTTACCATTGACATAAATCAAGGCGCAGCAAGTGCAAGCAGGATCTCGCTCTGTACGCCAGTAACCGGTTTTTCTGTGAGTGATTTTGGCTTTTGACTGTAATCGATGTCCAGTTTCCGGGTCAAATTTTCCTATGGTAAATCTCCAGCCATTGAGTTCGATTACGGCACTTGCCATATCAGGAAATTGCATGGCCGGTATCAGGCGTTCAAAAATATTCTGGCAAACGTTATCTATCGACGATTCCATGCCAATGCCGCGACGAATTTCATAGAGGCAAGTGATTTCTTTCAGGCGCTCATGCAATAACTCTTCGACTTGCTTACGCTCCAACCATCGTGCCAGATCACTGGTGATTGCATCGATAAGCTTTTGTTCTTCCAAAGTTAAGAACGGTTTGTCTTGGGGGTAGAATACGCTTAGTTGGCCACATATCGTGCCATTCACAGTGATCTTTGAGTTTAATTCATGCGTCATGTTTTCAGTCGAAGTCGCAGAAGCAATGCGTTTCCCGTCGAGCTCGATTATTACCGAAGCATGTTCTGGATATTGCATGGCAGGTATCAGGTGTGTAATTATCTGTTGACAGGCTTTGTCGACAGATAAATCCAATCCAATGTTGCGGCGAATCTCATACAGGCAGGTAATTTCTTTCAGCCGTTCGCGCAGCTCAATCTCCTTATGACTCAGTTCGATAGAAATCTGTTCTGCAGTTTCTTTAGCATTGCGTGATTCTCTTTCGGATCTGATCAGTTTTCGAACAAACCAATTCAATAGTAATATCTCAGCAATAATCAATCCGGCAAGATAAAAGACAATGGTCATCAATTGATCATTGACCGGACTGAATAATTCCTCCTGATCCAACTTCAGAACCATGCCTAAATCAATACCGTGGAGTGGCGCATAGGCCTCTATTACCGGTATGTGGCGATAATCCTTGACCGCTATAACACCGCTTGTGCCATTAAGTGCTAGGCTTATTGGCAGTATTCCACCTTCTCTTGTATATCTCAGGTGCGTAAATTTTATACCGTCAATTTGGCTGATAAAACAAGCCATTGCTTGTGTGTCCGCAGTAGGAGGCGCACACAATATGAACTCGCCGGTTTTGCCAATGGATCTTATTTCGCTAAATCTGCGTGTCACTTGTGGTAGTTTGATTTCTGTCACAATTCTGCCGATATGGCGCTTTTCTTGATCTGTAATATCGATCTGAGTGTGAAGAATAAATTGATTGTCCCAGATAAGGAACGTGTCATTGTATTTCGGAAGCGGTATTGATTGAGCTACATTTTTAGAAAAATGACCAATTTGAGATAACGTATTGCCCTTGGCATCATAAACAATTGCGGCAGAAAAACCTGACTCGGGGAGTGAATTAACATTTCGCTCAAGATCTTGCAATGCGTTTTTATTATCTGGCTGAGCGTTGAGTTCTTGCATTGATTGAATTAAGAACGGACGGAGAGATAAAGTGTGTGTATCTCCCATGCCTTTTTGAATTTGGTTCTCTACAAGGAGTGCTTTGCCCTGTAGTGCAACACGTAAGCCTATGCCAAGTACGGATTCAATCTGCTGCCGCATTGCACTGTAAACAGCAATACCTGTTGATAAAGTTAATCCTAGTAGGAGTAGGCCGCCGATAATATTAATCTTGTGATCATCGCGTGTAAAAAACAATTTATCCTCCTCAACTGGGTTATCGGTATATGGCTTATGCAGAATATTTCGGCAACCGAATTGAAGTCAGTATGCCACACTTGATTAAGGCGGATAAAAGTACAGTTCCCGGATTAACAGAGATAAATAATTTTTGGTAGGCTGCCATAGTTTGTGAGCAAGTTCGTGAGTTTTTAGTGTCAGCCAAATTTCTCAGATGCAACATGCAGTTTACTGAAATACTATTAAACTTCGCAAGTCGCCGTTTTGTGAAGCTATAAAATGATTGTTGTCATTAAAATGACACTATGCCCCATGTAATTTTCTTTTGCGTAGCATATTACTAAGTAAGTACTAAGGCAGCTATGATTGCTAAGATATTTGATCGGATTCATTGCTGAGGATAGTGATTGTTATAAATCAAAATTCAATTGGATCAACATCCAGTACCCAGCGTATTTTGCGGGCGGATAATGTATTAATTTGCACATACCATTCGGCCAGAAAAGTCTGCAACTGTTTGCGTGAAGTTGACTGTATGAGTAAGTATGCGCGCTCCATTCCTTTTAAACGTAACAACTGTGCAGGCACTGGATCAAAAAGTTGTATCGCTTGGGTGGGTTTGGCCAAATGTGCAGCTTGTTTTAGAAAATTAAGTACAACTTTGATGTTGTGGGCTTCTGCGCGCAAAAGTGTTTGATATACATAGGGCGGGAATCCGGCTATTTCTCTTTCTGTTAGCAGAGTCTGCGCTAGGGTGTCATAATCGTGCTGCTGCAACGCATAGTACAGGGGATGATTAGGAAACTCAGTTTGAATTAGCACATGCCCCGCAACATTGGCTCGGCCTGCACGGCCGGAAACTTGCATGAGTTGCGCAAATAAACGTTCACTGGCGCGAAAATCTGTACTGTAGAGCGAGGTATCGGCATTCAGAATACCCACCAGTGATAAATTAGGAAAGTCATGCCCTTTGGCCAACAGTTGCGTGCCGATCAGAATGTCTATTTGGTGGTTATGGATGGCATGCAAAATTTCTTTCCAGGCATTTTTGCGGCGTGTGCTGTCGCGATCGATGCGCAAAATTCGTGCTGATGGAAAATGCGCAATCAGCGCTTCTTCCACACGCTGTGTGCCTTGACCAAACGGTGCGATATCCTGATTGCCGCATTGCGGGCAAGCTCGCGGGAATTTTTCTTCATGACCGCAATGGTGACAGCATAATTTTTTATCGCGTAAATGAACCACTAGACGACTGGAACAACGCTGACAGAGCGCATTCCAACTACAGGATTTGCATAGTAGTACTGGCGCATAGCCGCGCCGGTTGATGAAAATCAGGCTTTGGTGTTTTTCAGATAAACATTTTTCTAGTGCTTTGAGCAGTGGTTCGGATAATCCATCCTGTGATTTATGAATACGCGTGTCAATATACTGAATCGAAGGCAGCCTAGCGCTTTGCACCGCGCGGGAATTGAGGCGAATATACTGGTAGCGGCCATTGATTGCATTGGAATAACTTTCCAAGGATGGTGTGGCGGTTCCTAGCACCACAGGAATATTTGTTTTCCGTGCGCGAAAAATCGCTAAGTCACGTGCGGAATAACGCAATCCATCTTGTTGTTTGAATGAGCTGTCGTGTTCTTCGTCGACGATGATCAAGCCCAATTTGGGTAGAGGTGTAAAAATAGCCAAGCGCGTGCCTAGAATAATTTTAGCTTCGCCGAGCTGTGCTTGCAGCCAACCGGTTAGCCGTTCTGTGTCGTTGAGTCCGCTGTGCAGATTAACCAGTGAAGTGGTGCAAAAGCGCGCACGAAAAACTGCTTCCAGTTGAGGTGTTAAATTGATTTCCGGGATCAGCACCAGTGTTTGCTTATCGTGTGACAGAACCGACTCGATGATACGCAAATACACCTCGGTTTTTCCGCTGCCGGTCACTCCATGCAGCAACCAAGTGTTAAATCGTTCAAGCCCAGCAGTCACGATGGTTACTGCATTGACTTGCTCGGCTGTCAAGGTAGGAATGATTGTAGCTTTTGGCGTGGTTGTATTGATTATGGGTTGTTCGGCTATCCAACCGAGTTGCTTCCATTCATCTAGCAATTTACTGGTGCGCGATGAAATTTGTTTGATTTGGTGGGAAGTCAGTTGTGCCGCATTCTGAAATTCTGTCAGTAGGCGGCGCGCCACGCGATTGCGTGCAGGAATACTAGTGATATCAATCTGCCTGCCTAAATTTGTGAGACTCAGTGGATGTTGTGTGGAATCTTTCAGTTTAATCGGCTTGTTGTTGCGCAGTAGTGCGGGTAGGCTGTTCATGATTACCCCGCCGAGCGGGTGATGGTAATACTGACTACAGAATTTGAACAAATCCAGCAATGCTGGCGGGAGCGGATTTATTTCCCGGAAAATACAGTAAACGGATTTGAGTTTCTCGATTGGGACCTGAGTTTCCGTACTGATCGCCATAATAATGCCCGTAATCTTTTTTTTACCAAATGGTACGCAGACACGCAGACCAATATCGTGCATGCTGGCATCTTCGGCTTGATAATCAAATAAAGTGTCTTTGGGAATATTTAGGGCGACGCGAATGATGCGCATGAGCAGTCGGGACTATTGCGGCTGAGAGACGTTACCCACCTGGTTTTGAACAAATTCCAGTGAGTAACGTGTCAAGATTGGAGTAACAAGTTATTTCGAAACGCGGTATAGCGTAATGGATGGTTCGCGGGATTTTTCTAATTGAGCCGTAGTTCCGTCAGAGCTGATTGAGAAATTTGCGCTACCTTCCTGATGGGAGAAGCCGACACAGCCATTCGTGTTATAGGTAAACCTTGATAAATCGAGCTTGTTGCTTCCCTTGTCGTAGGAATACGATGCAAATTCGATACCGGGTTTCCCACATTCTGCTTGATCTTCGCGTTGTGCTTCACCCGTTGGGTCGATCATTAGAAATTTACCGTTTGGAAAGAATATCAGCGTTTGTGTTTTAATGGCATTTTCATCATAAGCCCAGGCTCCGATGATTCCGGTCGCATCGTTATCAATTTTTGCGAATCGTGTTTCCTTGACTTCTTTTTCTGCCACTTCATTTTCGTTACTGAGTTCGATTGGCTTGGCGATATGAAAGAGTTCACCAAATACACTGGTTTTTTCTCGTTCTCTTTGTACCGTTACAATGTCAGAATACATCAATTCTAAACCGTCGGTACGTACCCTGCGGGTTGGTCCCGGATCGGATAAACCAGCTCTGAGGTTGGTGTCGATGGTCGGTTTACCAACTAGCTTGAATCCACGATTATCGAAATCAACCGCACTGACAACACCTGCTTCGACACCTGCCTGAAAAATGGTTCGCCCACTACATACGCGATTTTCATCACAGGAATCATCCGGTCTGGCGTCGCCCTGTAAATATTCCCCGCTGCTATCGGCTGCCACCCGCAGTACGCTGGCGTTTTGATCGGTATAGCTTACCCAGATTTGTGCGCTGAGCAGTGCGACACCTTGTGACATGAAATGGTCGCGTGCCTCCTCAGGGGTTCTGGCTTCGCCTTCTATGCCTCCAGCTTCCATGATGCTTTTTAAATTAGCGGATTCAGCAAATGTTTCCGGATTACTGTTGAGATTAATGGATCCTTTGACGGCAGCAGCCGTTTCCTGCGAAATGGAAATTCCATTGGATAAATTTCTATCGGAATCAATGGATTGCAATAGGACCAATAAATTTTGTAATTTGTTGTTGTTATCTCCTGCCAGTTCAATCGGCGTCACAATTTGTGAACCCGGAATATTTCCCAGTGTCAAACCGCCCAATTTGAATTCTATTTTGTCGCCATGGTTGAAGTTAAAATTACCTTGCTCATCAGTTATGCCCGATTTGCCGGAAGAGGCGTTATAGCTAACGCCAGAGACTGGGGAATCAACTAAAATACCCACGGCTGGGCCGGTGGGCATATTTCTTTTGGTCGCTGATGTGGAGGATGACGATGTTGTGGCAGTATTCTCACTACTATCACAAGCGACAAGTCCCACAATAAATGCTGTGGATAATAAGGCTATCCATGAATTCTTTTTAAATAAGTGTGTGGATTTCATTAAGATGCTCTCTTTTTTGATTAATTAAAAATTCAATCTTGTACAATTTACACTTTGCGGTTGTCACAATGATAGGCGGATGCTGATATTTTACTATTAAGATTGCTATTATAGCCAAGCAATCGTTTTTTCGTTTTTTACTTGCATAATTTGGTTTTAAATTTTTATCTTTTCGTGTGTCTTTTTCCGCTAATTTTTTACTAGGGAGAATATAAGGTATTTATATGTCAAATATGGCTGAGATCTCACAACTGACAGAACTGTCAGCGCAACTCCCCATTGACTGGTACCTGGATCCAAGAATCCTTGAAATTGAAAAACGTATACTGTTCGACCAAGGGCTTGGATACGTGGGTCATGAAGCAATGGTACCAAATATTGGAGATTATTACGTACCGGAACGGATGGGGAAAGCCAAAGTGTTGGTGCGTAATGGACAAGGGATTGAATTGCTTTCTAATGTTTGTCGACATCGGCAAGCTCTGCTATTGAGTGGCAGGAGTAATACCAAAAACATTGTGTGCCCGATTCATCGTTGGACGTACGCGCTGGATGGGAAATTGCTGGGCGCACCGCATTTTGATCAGAATCCTTGCCTCAATCTTGCAAAAACGCCGCTGCAAACCTGGAATGGTTTGCTTTTTGCTGGTAAGCGTAACGTGGCACAGGATTTGGCAAAATTGAGTTCCGATGTTCTTCAGTGTTTTGATTTTTCCGGTTACTTGATGGATCGTGTGCAGATCGAACATTACGATTGTAACTGGAAGACATTTATAGAGGTTTATCTGGAGGATTATCATGTCGATTCGTTTCATCCGGGCCTGGGTCATTTCGTCGATACCGAAAAACTCAATTGGGAGTTTGACAGTTGGTACAGCGCGCAAACAATAGCCATCGATTGCGCGCGTCTGCAGAGGCCTGGTAGTCCCGTGTATGCTAAATGGCATGAGCAAGTGCTACAGCAAACTGAAGGAAAAATGCCACCACATGGTGCCATTTGGTTGCTGTATTTTCCTAATATCATGTTGGAGTGGTATCCCTATACGCTTGTTGTTAGTACGATATTGCCGACCGGCATTGAAAGTTGCATGAATGTGGTTGAATTCTATTATCCAGAAGAAATTGCATTATTCGAACGTGATTTTGTGGAAGCTGAACAGGCTGCCTATAAGGAAACCGCGCGTGAAGATGAAGAAATCTGTCAATTGATGACTGCAGGTCGGCGTGCGTTATATGCTCAGAATCTGAACGAAGTAGGACCTTATCAAATGCCAATGGAGGCCGGGATGGAGCATTTTCATCAATTCCTGCGACGTGAGATCGGATCACGCCTTTGATGGCTGTTCAGTCGTAATTTCAATATTCAAGGAAGACAGATTAATGCGTTCGATGTGGATGCTGGTTGCTGCATTTATGTTTGCTTGCATGGGGGTGCTGGTTAAACTCGGGGCTGCCTATTTTTCCAGCACCGAGCTGGTATTTTATCGATCGCTGTTTGGTGTTTGGATGACCTATCTGATTCTTCGTTTTTATCGCTTGTCGGTGCGCACGCCCCATTGGCGGATTCACTGTTGGCGCGGAGTAACCGGCTTGGTCAGCCTGTTGATGTTCTTTTATTGCTTAACGCAATTGCCGTTAGCTACCGCCGTTTCGCTGAATTATACTTGGCCTCTTTTTGCCGCATTATTTTCCACTCTGATTCTGAAAGAGCATATTCATTGGCCACTGGTCGTGACTGTGATATTGGGCTTTATGGGGGTGATGTTATTGTTGCGTCCTACCGTGCCAGATGAGCAATGGTTTTCGGGCGTAATGGGCATTGCATCAGGTTTTTTTGCAGCGATCGCATATATCAATGTCAAGCAATTAGGTAATCTGGGTGAAACGGAATGGCTCGTAGTGTTTTATTTTACCTTGATTAGTACTGTGTTAACCGGTGTGTGGCTGCTATTTACCACATTTAGCCCGATTACCGGTCATGGATTGTTGTTGTTGCTCGGAATTGGTCTGGTTGCAACCCTGGCACAATTGGCGATGACGCGTGCTTATCATCGAGGTGTTACTCTGGTCGTATCTTCATTGGGTTATAGCACGATATTATTTTCCAGTCTTTGGGGAATCTGGTTTTGGAATGAAATTTTATCGCCGATTGCTTGGTTGGGTATGGGGTTGATCGTTGCGGGTGGATTACTCAGTGGTATTTTAGGTTTTAAATTGACGCCAGCCGTTACTCAAAAGTGATCTTGCCGCCAGTTGCTAGCAGGCAAAATTTGCACCAATCTGTTTAATTGCCTATGATGAGCTTGTTATTATTTGGGATGGGATCATGATTACAATTCAAAAAAAGGGTAACTTGGTAATTGTTGCAGTCATTGGCGAATTTACCTTGACCGATTATCATGAATTTGAGCAGCAGGTGTTATACAAGCAGCACTTTGATGGCAAGGCGAATCTTTTGTTTGATTGGCGTGACATGCTGAATTACACCGTCGATGTCGCCTGGGAAGAAGTCAAGTTCATGCGTGATCATGGCAGCGAGTTTAACCGAGTGGCCGTTGTCACGGATGACGAATGGCAGACTTGGGGTACTTGGGTTTTTAATCTGTTTGTTAACGCCAACGTAATGGTGTTTCATAATTATGAAGAAGCCGAAGTATGGGTTTCAGAGAATGAGTGATCGACGACTTATTTCATTATAAACGGCGTTGTTTATGCGCAGAGAGGGGCTGTGTTGCTTAACATCCAGATGAACTCGATTTTAGAGTGGTTTTTAATGTTTTCTAAGTTTGCTACTAAACTGGTAATAAATGCATGGACGAATTGATACTTGCCCGAGTATTGCATGTACTGGGTGTAGTTCTGTGGATTGGTGGTGTAGCGATGGTAACCTTGTTGCTGTTACCGATGCTCGCGCGCATGTCATCAGCAGCGGAAGCGATAGAAATTTTTACTCGTTTCCGGCAACGTTTTGCCGCACAGGCGCGGGTTACTACATTGGTCGTCGGTTTAAGTGGTTTTTACATGGTGTACGCGTTGGATGTCTGGCAACGTTTTGTGCATTGGCAATATTGGTGGATGCATACCATGGTGTTAATTTGGTTGTTGTTTAGCGTGATGTTGTTTGTTATGGAACCGCGTGCCCGCCGCCAAGCTGCAGTATCGGCGCAGAAAAATATCACAGCGGAAATGTTTATTAAAATTCAGCGTAAGCATATGACCTTATTGATACTTAGCTTGATTACCATTGCCGGTGCCGTGGCTGGTAGCCACGGTTGGCTAATTCCTGGCTACTGATAATGGATTACGCATTATTGAAAATGGTTCATGTCGGTAGCGTGATTTTGAGTTTCTCGTTATTTTTTTTACGCGGTATTTGGCTAATTCAGGATTCTGAAAACCTGCGCCAACGCTGGGTTAAGATCCTGCCGCATATCAACGATACGGTGTTACTTGTCAGTGCCATTCTACTGGCGATCGCGATCCAGCAGAATCCGCTAGAACATGCTTGGCTGGCTGCGAAGATATTCGGTTTGCTGGTGTATATTGGTCTAGGCATGGTAGCGATGCGCTTTGGCAAAACCCGCAAAACAAGGATTGCCGCTTGGGTTGCAGCCCTTTTTGTATTTGCTTATATCGTATTGGTTGCTTTGACCAAAAGTCCGGTCTTGGGTGTTGACTAGATTCCCTCGGCGCTACATTCCAAAGAATTCAATATTATCGGATGGATTTCTCTACTTGTCGTCTTGAAAAGGCCGGTTATCACCAAGCGCAAGCGATTAGTGATCTGATCAATCAGACCTATCGCGGGGAGATTGGCTGGACCACAGAAGCTGCAATTATTCAAGGTGACAGAACCGATCGGCTGGAAATAGAAGCTGCTATGGCGCACCCTGATGCTTGTTTTTTTGTTGCCAATCAACCTTTCATGCTGGCGTCGTGTATTTATATCGCGAAAGAAGACGAGCATGCCTACATCGGTTTTTTCTCGGTTCACCCAAGTCTGCAACAGCAAGGATTTGGTAAATATATGCTTGAACAAGTGGAGGTCTTTGCTTGTCACACAATGCAAGTGCGCAAATTTATTATGTTCGTGGTATCGCAGCGACCGGAATTGATCGCATTTTACCAACGTAGAGGCTACTGCTTGACCGGTCAAGTTGAAGCGTATCCATTGCATTTGGGAATACCGAAAGCTTCTGGCTTGACAATTGATTATTTGGAAAAGGTTGTGTAAGGCAAAATCATGTGTTTTGCAGTTATCATTCAGCCAAATCAAAAGGAGGAATGCCGTGTCAAAATTAAGATTTCTGATTGTCCTGCTGGTTCTTTTTAAAACGGCGTTATTACAGGCCGAATCTGCTGATCTTGGCGTTTGGCATAATGCGGCTCCGACATTGGAGAAGCGCACTGAGATTGCGGCAGCCGCATTGGACGGAAAAATCTATGCGGTCGGTGGATTCAGTCAGCCAAGTCTTAGCAATGTACTGGATTTCGCTATCAGTCGCATGGTAGAAATCTATGATCCAGCTACCGATGCCTGGACAGAAACAACGCCATTGCCAGAAGGCCGTCATCATGCCGGAATTGCCGCTCTAAATGGTTATTTGTATGTGATTGGCGGTTTTACTAAAGGTGGTTTATCGGTATGGCGTGCAGTTGCAACGCTGTATCAATTTAATCCAGTTAATCAGACCTGGCATGAATTAGCACCCATGCCGACCGCGCGTGGTGCGTTAGGCGTGGCGGTATATCAAGGTCATCTCTATGCCATTGGGGGATATGACGGAGATAACAATTCCGCCGCCGTGGAAGTGTACGACCCGCAAACCAACGTATGGACTCCTGCAGCCGCTATGCCGACAGCACGTGATCATTTGGCGGTTGTGGTTGCAGGCGACAAAATTTATGCCATTGGTGGGCGTCCAAGCTTAAATTACCGCAAAAATATGGATGTAGTCGAAGCCTATGACCTCGCCACGAATCAATGGCACGCACGCGCTAAATTACCGACCGCACGTAGCGGTATTGCCGCTGGTGTTATCGACGGACGCATTTTCGTGGTGGGTGGTGAATCCGGTGAAGGCACGTTCGATACGCATGAAATGTACCTGCCGGAAGAAGATCGCTGGGTGACTATGGCGCCGATGCCGACGGCACGGCATGGCTTGGGCGCGGCTGTAGTCAATGGCCGACTGCATGTCATCAGCGGTGGTCTGACGCCGGGTGCATCGTTTAGCCAGGTGCATGAAGTGTTTGCCCCAGCTCATTAACAATCGTAAGCTACTCTGGCGCGACGATTAATTCGGTGCGTACTTTATTTTGCCATTCTTCCATCCAGCGGGGAAAATCATTAGGCAGCAACGGCCTGGAAATAAAATTTCCTTGTGCCATATCGCACCCTGTTTGCCGCAAAAATTCCCAATCGTTACGATCCTCGACGCCTTCCGCTACGATATCCATGCCCAGTTGTTTGCCCATCGATAAACTGGCATCGTAAATGGCGCGCAATGTGTCATCTTCACACGCGCGATGCACGAAGCCTTGGTCAATTTTAAGTTCATTGAAAGGAATATCGCGTAACTGCGCCATTGATGAATGTCCGGTACCAAAATCGTCAATCGACAAATGAAATCTTTTGAGGCGCAAGCGTGTTAGGATTTCCAGTGGTATTCGTGTATCGGATCCCATTAATTGGCTTTCTGTGACTTCGAGTACGATCTTTTGTGGCGGCAAGCCGTTTTCGGTCACCAGATTAACGACGAAGTCTTGGAAGTCCAGTGATGCCAGATTATCCATTGAAACATTAATTCCAATCCGCAGTGTCAGCCCCTTCTCATGCCATTGCTTGGCCTGGGCTATGGCCTGCTGCAAAACTTGGTGTGTCAAGTCGTCAATCAGATTATTTTCTTCTGCGATGCTAATGAACCGATCGGGTAATATGATTCCATCTTTTGGATGATGCCAGCGCACCAATGTTTCTGCGCCTATAACATCGCCTGTTGCTACCGATACTTTAGGTTGGTAGTAATTGACTAATTCATGCTGAGCAAGAGCGGATTGAATATCTGCTGCGACATAAATTTTTTTGTTAGGTTGCTGCTCGGTTGAAGAATCAGGTTCCCATTGTTGTAGTATTTCAGATAGCTTTTCAGGATTTACGGGTTTGAGCAGGTAGCCAAGCATGGATATTTTGTGTGCATGAACCAGTCGCTCAGCGGTTTTAAGCATGCGTTCGTCTTCACCACTGACTAAAATTAGTTTGCCGTGATATTGCCGATCTACCAAATAACGCACAAACTCAATACCATCCATATCGGGCATATTCAAGTCGAGTAGAATTAAATCTGGGCAGGTGTCGATTTGATCAATTTTCTTCAGAGCATCGGAACCGTTGTCGCAAGTAACGACGGAAGTATAGCCCAGCTTGGCAAGCATGCGTGTCAGGAGTTTGAGCATGAAGCTATCGTCATCGAGAATCAAAATCTTGACGTTGGATGCGCTAACCATGACTTGCCTTTATTATTTTATAAGTTAGAAAGAGGCGCAAAAAAAGGTGCAAAATTACTTTAAACATTTAGCACGATAATACACTGTGTCACGAGGGAAATGGTAGTAATCACTTTTCCGATAAACCTTAAATAGAAGAAATGCTAGCATAAGCTGCATCCTGTTGATTAGTTAGGGTACTTGATATCCCATGACTTTGATGACTTCCCACTTGAAATCATGCACATGGACATCATCATCTGTAAGCGCCATGGAGAGAGCGCCTTTCGTTACTGGCGGTAGCTCTAGGTTGATTTGGTGTTGCTTCGTTTCATGCGACATATTTTCATGCATATGCATCTGGTGATGATCGTGGATCGGTGTCATGCTGACAATGAGTTGTGTCACATAATAGCGGTCATTGCCATTGTAGATGGTGCCACTAAAAATTCCCCAGCCAAATCCTGCATCAATTTTAAGTTGTTGAATTGCCTCAGCAGGTAGTTCGATCAAGTCTGGCTGTTGTGCGTCAGATTGTTGGCAACAGTCTACAGCGGCAGGAGGTTCGCTAGTCAAGGCGGGGAACGAAATAATCAATAATATTATAATGAAAAGAGAGAGTCTAGTTGGCTTCGATAGATGAACCATTCAATGTCCTTAGAAAGATAACAGTTTAAATAGTATTTGAAAGAGATTATAAATCAATAGGCCTAATTTTATTGACCCAGATGCGATGCCAGCTGATAGGATTCGCATAAAATTAGTGTCTGTGGATCTGAAGGAATAAAAGTTTCTTGCAGTAAGGTAATATTTTGTCTCAAAATATTACCCGAAGTTTAAACCCCCTTCATCTTTGAGGTGTTCATGAAACAGAAAATACTTTCGATTATTTTTGTAGTGATGTCATTGACGGGATGTGTATCAATACCATCTGAGGCTCCGGAGCTTTCAGCGCAGTTGGGTGCACGAATTTCTTCTCTGGAGGTGGCGCATGTTAGGCTTCTGCAGGAGTTTTTTCGTGACAAAAGATTGCGCGTAGATAATTTTTTGGAAGAGGTATGGATACCGATATTTGCCCAAGAGTTTTTCAGTGACCCCAAAATCGATGCAATGTGGAGGCAGGTCGTCCAATCACAAAATGCAAAAGATCGCTTAAACTTTATTACGCTGGCTGGACCTAAACTCCAAGTGAAGATTAACCAGAAGCGTGTGGAGTTGATCCAGCCGCTGGACGAACTTGAAGCGGAGATACGAAGCAAGCTTAAAGCGGAGTATGACCAAGCAAGAGCGATTAATAATTCATTGACTGCTTTCTTGCAATCCACATCAAAAATAGAAGAGAACAGAAAGCGTTATCTCGATATGATCGGAATGACAAATACGGATATCGATAAATTTGTCAACCAAACTGATCAGGCGGTATCCGAGCTGGTCGTTGCTGCACGTAGTGTTGAAGATCGTGTGCAAGATACGGAGAGATACCGCGAAAAGATCAAGAGCATTCTTGATAAACTACGTAAATGAGGGGTGAAAATGACAATCGACTGGGATAAATTTCAGCAAGAGTTGGATCAAGTTATTGATGGAGCAGGAAATAGAACGGATAGTAAACTTGCTGGAAAGATTTCAGCAATTACTCGATTATCAGATGAGGAAGTTAAGAGTCTTTTCCCAGATTCAGCTGAAGTCAAGAAGCTTGCGGAGCTGATGGAAATTGTTAGGAGTTCGGGTGATCAAAACGAGAAAATTAATAAAATTGTTGTCAATGCGGAAGAATTTGGTGGGATTATTCTCAAGCTGCTTGCCAAGTTTGTTTAACTGTATGTGATTTTCATCAAATATTAATCCTCTTGTATTAGCACAAGCGATGACGATTAAGTTAGTTCGTTTTGCTTTGTGAAGTAGGTGCTTTTTTTCAGATTCGTATTTAAACTTGCAGCGGTCTAGAGTGCTTGGATGAGAGTGTCAGATGTAATATCTGCCGTCAAAATTTTGCTATGGCGATGAGCATATCCCGCTAAGAAGCTATCAGTTGTGTTTTAGTAATTGACAAATAAGACAACCGGTCGTATTATTTGGCGATGTCAAAATCAAATAAAAAAGAGTTTAATCGAGAGAGCTTGCTAAATGAAGGTGTTGCACTGTTTATGGGGCAAGGTTATCACGGTACCGGATTGCAGGAAATTCTCGATGCGGTGAACGTCCCCAAGGGTTCTTTTTATAATTATTTTGACAGTAAAGAAGATTTTGGGGCTAATGTTATCCAGCACTATATCGGTCCATTTATTGCACAATTAGCCGGACATTTGGATTGCTCTGGTATGGATGCACTCGGTGCAATTCGGTGTTATTTTGATGAGCTTATTGCAGAGCTTGAGAGAAACGAGTTTAAGGGGGGATGTCTTTTAGGCAATTTGATGGGCGAACTGGGCGATACCAGTGAGGTTTGCCAGAAATCCCTTCAATCGGCGGTCAAACGCTATCGGGATTTATTGCAGTATGGGTTAGCGAAAGCGCAACGGCAAGGGGCGGTAAGATCGGATAAATCGGCTGAAGAAATGGCTGACTTGCTGATAAATGCCTGGCAGGGTGCTTTATTGCGAATGAAAATAGAAAAATCATCTGCTCCAGCTAAGCAATGTTGTCAAAATTTACTAGGAGATTATTTTATGCCTTAATTTTTTTATCTGAATTAAATACGACTGGTCATATTTTTAAATAATTTTATTGGAGGCACTATGCCAAAATATATAATAGAACGTGAAATTCCTGGAGCAGGTGCATTAACACCCCATGATTTACAAGCCATTTCTCAGAAATCATGCGGTGTATTGAGTAATATGGGGCCACGGATTCAATGGCTGGAAAGCTATGTAACGGATGATAAGGTTTATTGCATCTACATTGCGCCTGACGAAGCTGCCGTCAGAGCGCATGCTGAACAAGGCGAGTTTCCAGCCAATCGCATTTCTCGAATCAAAACTGTGATTGATCCTACTACTGCCGAGTAGAATAAGTGAATTACGATGGTTCGTAAGGTCGACTGTTTCCATCTGTTAATAATGCACAGAAAACTGATTTTATGAATTCTACATTTTGGTAGGCGAAAGGTAAGTGACCATAGTCATTTAACGGTGCCAATTTATTCAGGAGGGATATACCATGCAATTTTATGCTGCTGCTGTTCATTCCACGTTTTTCATTTCGATGTTGGTTTTGGCAAGCGTCTGCGAGTCATTTGCTGAAACTGGAACGCCAAAAAATTTTGTTGCAGCAGAATCGAAAGGAGGGCATCAGCATTACGCGGCATCCGAGTTGGCACATAAGCCAGGCCCGGGTGGTCAGCTTGCCCCCAGGTTGCTTAATCTGGGTTCGCATACGTTTCCGGTTAGCACGCGTAACCCGCTAGCGCAACAATACATCAACCAGGGGCTCAATCTTGCCTATGCATTCAATCATGCCGAGGCACGCCGGGCATTTCGCGAGGCGGCACGAATTGAGCCAGATCTTGCAATGGTTTACTGGGGGCAAGCGCTGGTACTCGGTCCTAACATCAACGCAATGATGGAACCGAATGAAGAGCCTCAAGCGTTAGAGATCGTGCAAAAGGCTAAATCGCTGATGAAGAATGCATCGCCGAAGGAACAAGCGCTTATCAATGCCCTTGAAAAACGTTATTCGGGGCAAACCGAGCATCGAGAAGCAAATGATAGGGCTTACGCACAGGCCATGAGGGAAGTGCTTCAGCGTTTTCCACATGATGAGGATGTTGCGATGCTTTATGTGGAATCCATGATGGACTTGCGGCCTTGGGGCTATTGGATGCTTGATGGCCAGCCGTATGAAGGAACAGCTGAGATCGTTGCGTTGACCGAAGAAGTGTTGCGACGCAATCCGAAACATCCCGGCGCTCTGCATATGTATATTCACTTGATAGAGCCGACTAGCACTCCCGAGCGCGCAGAGCAAGCAGCCGACACGTTGCTGACGTTGATGCCCGCAGCGGGACACTTGATACACATGTCCTCTCATATTTATCAGCGCGTCGGTCGCTACGCTGACTCAATAAAGAGCAACCAACTTGCAATCGCGGCGGATGAAGATTATATCTCGCAATGCCAGGCGCAAGGTTTGTATCCGATGGTGTACTATCCGCACAACATTCATTTTCTTTGGTTTGCAGCGACACTAGACGGTCAGAGTAAGCTTGCCATTCGCGCTGCGCAGGAAGCAGCTAGCAGGATTGACGATGAAGTGTTGAAAACAATACCGCTGACCGCTATATTCCGCGTAGCGCCATTTTGGGCGCTTGCACGATTCGGGCACTGGCAGGAAATTCTTGCGCAGCCTGCACCCCCCGCAACCAATTTGTTTTTAACCGGAAGCTGGCACTATGTACGTGGTCTCGCATTTGTCGCAACACAACAATTGCAGCAAGCCGAAAAGGAACTGGAAACGTTGCGCAAGATTATGAAAGATCCGCTGCTGGATAGTCCGCTGCTCTCAAAAAATACCACTAAGACTGTGCTGAACGCTGCGCCTGAAGTCTTGGCAGGAGAGATTGCCGCTGCGCGAGGGCAGTTCGATCAGGCTATTGCATATCTTGAAAAAGCGGTTCGCCTAGAAGATGCTTTGGTGTACACCGAGCCGTCGGAATTTCACTTGCCGCCACGGCTGGTGTTGGGTGCTATCCTTCTGGAATCAGGGCGACCCAATGAAGCGGAAACAGTTTATTGGGAAGATTTGCGCCGGAATCGCAATAATGGATGGGCGCTTTACGGCTTAGCACAGGCATTGCGAGCACAAAACAAAAACGATGATGCGGCCATTATCGCAGCACGCTTTGAGCAGGCTTGGGCGCGTGCCGATATAAAATTGCAGGCATCTCGTTTTGGGCGCTAATGAGTCATTTGTGAAGTGAAGTGGTGTCGCCAGACTGGACAAGCACTTAAGCCCTGACACTACGTTAAAAAGGAACAATAAATATATTTATACACTATTAAATTGTTTAGAGAAGATCAGAGATCACTAGACATTCTAAGTCATTGAACCACTAAAAACACAAGTTGCTTCTTATGGGAAACTGAACTTGATCTGATAGGCACCTCGTGATGTCGAATAACTGTCAGATCAAGTCGCGACGACTACGAATTAGATGAAGCTACCTCTCTCAGAAACCAAGACTAGCTAACAAATCATCCGCTTGGTTTTGATTGCATACGACATCATTTCTTTTCTCAGGGTTGATAACTGGTCCATTCATGAGTCCTTCGTGTTCTGTTGTAATCTTCTTGGCAGGGACATTGGCAAGTAAAAGATCAATTAGATCTTTTTCTAAACTTTGTACCATATGCGTAATTTTCTTGATGACCTGGCCTGTCAGATCTTGGAAGTCTTGTGCCATCATTATCTCAAGTAATTGGGCATTGGTTGCGCTAGTTTGTTTGGGTACCTTGTCAAGATATTGAAGTGTTTCAATAAGCAATGTTTTGAATATTTCAGGGTCTGGATTCGCTTGCTGGGTTTCAAAGGCTTTTTTCCATTGCTCAGATAGATAAATTGCATCATTTGAAAGTTTATCTTGAATTGGCATTGCGATTTCAGTGGCACTGAGTGTGCGCTCAGCAGCTTGTTCAGTTTTTGTGGCGACATAAGCCAGTTTATCTTGAGCATCGGGCACTTCAGAAGCGATGTCTTGGAGACGTTTGTCATATCCTAATTCCCGTAAGCTATCGTGTAAGTTCCGTGTTAACAATCCAACCTGATCAAGAATTTTCTTTTCAGTTATTATGGGTTCTTGGTTATCGTCGAATTTAGTTTCGAAATTTTTTGATGCATCAGTTAATTGAATCGATTTTCTGGATTTTTTTGGGGTTGAAGCTGGATCAATTTCGTTAACTTTTACTTTCATCTGACCTTTTGTATTCATAGTTAACTTACCTATTCGTTGTTAGAAGAAATTCATGCCTTTTCAGCAATTTTGGCTTTCATGTTCTGGAAAATTTTATTTAGTTTTTCCTCGAGCACGACGGCAGTGAATGGTTTAACAATATAACCGCTTGCGCCGGCTTGAGCGGCAGCCACAATGTTTTCTTTTTTGGCTTCAGCGGTGACCATAAGGACGGGAATATCTTTTAGTGCAGAGTTCGCGCGCACATTTTGCAGCATAGTTAACCCATCCATATTGGGCATATTCCAATCGGATACAATAAAGTCAAAGTTACCGTCTTGCAGTTTACGTAATGCGCTTGCACCATCTTCAGCTTCGTCAACATTGACAAATCCAAGTTCTTTTAAAAGATTGCGAATGATTCTACGCATGGTAGAAAAATCATCGACTACTAGGATCTTCATATTTTTGTCCGTCATGCTTTTCTCCGAAAATAGTTATATTTTTCGTACTACTCGAGTTGCTCAATCTGTAACTGGTTAATTGAATAGTTTTATTTGTGTCAATCTTGCTGGTTGTATTTACGACAAATGACTATGAAAATTTAGATTAAGCCAGAAGAAGATTGCGTAGAAATCATTACTTTAAGGTTTAAAAATTATAATGCACTTCAGATTGATTAACACTACGAGATGTAATCGACGGTATTTAGGGAAACTATAATGAAAATAATTAACAGTAATTATGAATTATTCTGTTGAGGGTCTTCATGAATATATGAAGTATGGAGTTATGCAATAAGAAATAACAAAATCAGCCTGGGTTTATGGTGTTTTTAGGACAAATGTTTTTTGATTAGTTTGTTGCTGTAACCATTTGCTTTGAACCAGTTAACTGCGTCTCTAATTGCTTCAAATGCCGGGCGGTATTGGTAGCCTAATTCATGCTGTGCTTTTTTACTGGAGAAAAACATTGTTTTCTTGGCCATACGAATACTATCCATCGTTGCGCGCGGTTCTGAGTGCGTGAGGTTTGCAATTTTTTCCATATACCATGCTATAGGCAACATTACACTGATAGGTATGTTGATACGGTTCTTCTTTTTTCCGGTGATTGAATCAATAGTTTGTAAGATTTGTAGCAGAGTCATGTCATCGCCACCTAATATATAACGTTCCCCTATTTTTCCGTGCTGATACGCTAATAAATGACCATATGCAATATCATCGACATGAGCAACGTTCAGTCCAGTATTGACGTAAGCAGGCATGCGACCCATGAGTGTATCTAATATGATGCGCCCAGTTGGGGTGGGGCGAATGTCTCCGGGACCTATCGGAGCCGAAGGATTGACGATAGTTAAGGGTAAGTGGTGCTCATCGGTTAATTGCTTCACCATTTGTTCGGCGAGATATTTGGAGCGTTTATAGTATCCGGAAATCGTAGAAATATCGGATGGAGTTTCTTCGTCGGCCGGTGCTCCATTGGTATTGAGGCCGAGTGTCGCCACACTGCTAGTATATATCATGCGTTTTATGCCTTCCTGATGAGCAGCTAAGATGAGTGCACGCGTACCATTAATGTTAATATCATACATGGTTTCGGGGTCAGGGACCCAGAGGCGATAATCAGCAGCGACATGAAAAAGGCTGTCGCAACCACGAACTGCACGTTTCAGGGATTCAGGGTCACGTAGATCGCCTTCGGAAATTTCAACCGCAAAATTTCTAAGATTTCTCCGATCATTGTTTGGTCTAGCCAGAACACGAACGTCATGTCCGGCAGTTAGCAAACATCGCATGACCGCTGAACCGAGAAATCCAGTTGCGCCTGTAACCAATGATTTCATATTATCGCAATTGCTCAGTTAATTTCTGATAACACAGCTTGGTGTAAGCTAACTTTAGGAAGGTTTCTGGAAGTATACTTGAACAATAGCTCGAGTATCCAGTTGTGACTGGCAAACAAGCTGGTTGTTACAATGGTCGCTTTTACGCTACGACGACTGATCTTTACTTGCGCTCCTGCAGAAAAATTCCGGTGTTGATTTATTTTGTTGAGAGTCAGAATGGCCATGCCAATGGCCCATAAACAAAAACGGCGAATACCTTTTTCGTGCGGAGGGATTAGGCTAGTGTAGACCAAGGCGTTAAGTAAATGCCCTTTGGCAACCCCCAATAGTTCTGCTAATCCGGCTTGAAATTTGGTATCACTCATGCCAGGATGCAATTTGCTGAGATCAAATCCATTTTTAAGAAAAATATCTTGTGGCAGCCAGCATGCACCACGCTCACGGTCATCCCATATGTCTTTAAGAATGTTTGTCATTTGCAAGCCCTGTCCAAATGATACGGCAAGTTTCATCAAAGCGGGTTTATGCGCGTTGATTTCCTCTGAGTAATCACAGAATAGCTCGGTTAACATTTCACCGACAACGCCTGCAACGTAGTAACAATATAGGTTCATTGCGGATAAATCTTTGAGTCCTTCCAAAGATTCGGTTTCCTGATAGTCCGCCATACCATGCGCCATAATTCTAACGCATCGCTCCAATGCTTTGCGCTGCACAGGATTAAAACTGTGTGTGATGCGAATAACTGCGGGTGTATTTTTAATTAAGTCATGTTCTGCAGGAATGGTTTGCTCGGAAAGGAGAGGGTGCAATATTTGTGAGAACTCCTCCGCTGATGCATTTCCACATACCACTTCAGCAAACATGTCCGATAATTGTCGGGTTTGTTCTATTGTCAGAGTATTATCATCTTCAATCGTGTCAGTGATACGACAAAGTAGGTATGCATTTCCGATGATGCAGCGTAAAGTCTCAGGCAATTGTGGAATGGTTAATGCAAAAGTGCGTGAGACACCCTGCAGGATGTAATTTTGATATTGCTCATCATTGATGCGAGAGTGGCTTGTCATTACAGATTTATCATAAAGCAATACAGCGTGTTAATACAATTAAATGCGTCCCCTGATTCATGTTGCTCAGTGAGATAGAATTTTCTCGTTAGAAAATAGCTGATCAATTGTTTCACGTTGCCGGATAATATGGGTGGTGTTTTTATCTACCATGATTTCAGCGACGCGCGGCCGCGAATTGTAATTCGAGCTCATGCTCATACCATACGCGCCGGCTGACATGATAGCCAAAAAATCACCACTCATCAGACCGATCTGACGATCATGACCCAAAAAATCACCCGTTTCACATACAGGTCCAACGACCTGATAATCTTTGATTTCTCCAGAGTTCTTGTTAACGGGTAAAATTTCATGATAGGCATCATACAATGCTGGACGCATAAGATCGTTCATTGCTGCATCAACAATAGCAAAATTACGTGTAGGCGTATGCTTCAGATACTCAATGCGTGTCAGAAGGATGCCTGCATTACCTACCAAAGAGCGGCCCGGTTCAATTAAAAGGCGCTGTTTTACCTGGTGCGTGCTGGTACAAAGCGTGGAGACATAATCACGAATCGAAGGCAAAATTTCATTGGTATAGCGAATACCTAATCCTCCACCTAAATCTAGGTGCTCAATTTCTAAATTTTTTGACTGTAGGGTATCCAGTAAGTTGAGCATTTTTTTACTGGCTTGGATGAAGGGCTCGAGTTCTGTCAACTGCGAGCCAATGTGGTAATCTAAGCCGATAAAACGAATATTTTGATATAAGCGCGCAGATTGATAGATCCTTTCAGCTTCGCTGGCCGGAATGCCAAATTTATTTTCTTTGAGGCCGGTGGAAATATATGGATGTGTTTTAGCATCGACATCCGGATTTATACGCAAACTAACCGGTGCTATCTTGTTCATTTCTTTGGCGATTTGATTTAATGAAATTAATTCAGCCTCAGATTCTACGTTGAAACATAAGATATTGACGTCTAGCGCCATACGCATTTCATGCATATTTTTTCCAACGCCAGAAAAGACCGTTTTCCCTGGATCTCCGCCTGCTTTAATGACACGTTGCAATTCTCCGCCGGACACGATATCGAAACCGCTGCCAAGTTGGGAGAACAGATTAAGTATGGCAATATTTGAATTGGCTTTTACTGCAAAACAAATTAAATGATCACGATTTGCGAATGCAGCATCGAATTCCTGATAAGCTTTAGTTAACGCTGATTGCGAATAAACATAACACGGTGTTCCAAATTTCTCGGCAATCTGTTTTAAAGGTACTGATTCGACAAAGAGCTCATCGTCATGGTAATCAAATTCTGGAAAACCGCTCATTATCTTTCAATTTCAACTGGAGTCAAGCGACTAGCTTCATTAGTTTTTGGAAGATAAAGCGGACCTTTGAGTCCACATGCACTTAAAGAATAAACTAACAGAATCACGGCACAGATTAAACGCATGGAAAAATCCTAAATGATAATTTACCGGATACTATCATAAGCGAAGGACAAATTAATCAAACTTTTAATTAATTTTGGCAATCATAACAAGGTTAAGCGGGGGGCAGTTCTACAATCAGCCAGTTCACTAATTCATTTATTAATTTTTTGCTCGCAGAGTTAAGCGCGAATACTGCGCCTGCGGCATCAGCAGAAGGAGTGCTTTCGATAGTGCTGAAATCTTTTTGAGCGAATAGCTTGCGGGAATTACGTTCAATTAAGCTAACACGAAGGCTAACAACGACATGACTAGAATCTGTTGCATCAAATAGCTGGGTAAATTCGTCCAATTCAATTTGTAGCGCATAATCAGCTTTGGCTGTACCACTGTCTTTCAAGACTTGCTCAGGCGTGCTGGTCACGATACGGTTGCGTATTTGTTGAGTAAGCAGCGTTGCAGGTGCCGCGATCCAGCGGCTACTGGCATAGGCATAAGACTGCGCAGGATTATGATAGAGCAACCGGTAATGGATCGCGGTATTATCCAGCCAAGCGGGCGCTGTTGCATCAGTAATTAGCAGGCTTCTTCGGTGTAGTTGCAATTGCTTGGGTACTTGCTCGGTCAGTGATAAATGCGGCATACCCAATGCGTAAGTCGATATGGCAGATTGAGGTTTGTGCAATACAGAGCAACCCGTTAGAAAGAGAATAAAAAGGATCAACAATGGCATTTGCTTCATGGTTTATTTCCTGTGGGTGGAACAAAACCTGTCTCGCCCGGACCAGGCGATGAGGGAGTTCGACCAAATATTAAGCTCTGCGGATTTTCTTCTAATTGGTGAAGTACTTTGTCTAAGTTATTGGAATTACGTATTATGCTATGACTTAATTGTCGCAACTCAGGAATTGTAGTGGCGAGTTCTTGGGTACTTTGCGACAAACTATCAAAGATACCTTCTTTTTGATTCGCTTTGGATACCGTAAGATTGAGCTCGCCCAGAAGTTGATCCAGACGCTTGACCAAGGTACCTGATTCTACGGTTAATTCAGTAAAAGCACTTAACACTGGTTGTAAGTGCCCAGCAATATTATCAAAATTATTAGTTGCTTTGCCGATATTCTGCAAAATTTGTGAAACATGATTTTGATTTTGTTCGTTCAGCAATTGGTGCATCTTTAAGACTAACTGATTGACGTTGCTGAGTAGATCCTGTCCAGAGCCTGTGACCTCATCCAACAATGATCGACGCATTGGAATCCTTTCATCGCTAAGTATCTCATTATCAACACCATCATCATTTAGCTGAATATAAGCGAGTCCGGTGACCCCTTGATAGCCTAATTGCGCATAAACACTTTTTCTCAGGGTAACATTCTCGTTAACTGCAATTTGGATAAGTATTTGGTGTGGATTATCAAGATCAAATTGAATCTTTTCCACTTTGCCAATATTAACGCCGCGATAGTGTACGGCAGATTGAGGATTAAGCCCGCTCACCGATTCCTTGGTAACCACGAGATAATCTGTGCGCTTAGTATTGTTGCCGCTGAACCACATAGCGACTAAAGCTACAGAAATACTCAATAAAATAACAAAAATGCCGGCTATGAGGGCATGGGCACGGTTTTCCATGTTTGCTCCGAGTGATTTTTTTGTTCAATTTTATGTCGTATGCTTTTAAAAAAGCTGGTAATAAATGGGTGTTGAAAGCGATCAATTTCATCCAAGGTACCCGTTACGATCACTTGTTGATCAGCAAGAACAGCAATGCGATCAGATAATGCTACAAGTGTATCAAGGTCATGGGTAACCATGACAATAGTGAGATTCATTTCACCGCGTAAAGCAAGAATCAATTCTATGAAACTTTGACTTAGCTCTGGATCCAGCCCGGCAGTAGGTTCATCGAGAAATAAAACTTCTGGGTCTAATGCCAGAGCACGAGCTAAGGCGACGCGCTTGATCATTCCCCCGGACAAGGCCGCTGGCATCTTATCAGCATGCTCTAGTTTTATTGCCACCATATTGAGTTTGATCAATACTAAATCACGAATTATGTCTTCACTGAGCGTATGCAATTCACGTAAGGGCAGCGCAACATTATCGAACACAGTTAATGCGCTAAATAATGCTCCTTGCTGAAAAAGTACGCCGGAATGACCCCGTATATTTTTTTTTTGCAGATTGAAATTGGCATCGTTCCGAGAACTGCCAAAAATTTTCACTGTCCCATGGGAAGGCTGCTCAAGCCCCAGCATATGACGTAGTAATGTCGTTTTTCCACTGCCTGAGCCACCGATCAATGTCAGAACCTCGCCGCGATACACATTTAAATTGACATCGCGATGGACAATATGATTGCCGTAACGAGTGTTTAGTGATTTGATTTCAATAATACATTCCGGCTTGTTCATTAGTCTAACCAATTCCCACGTCAGAGAATAGTATTGCAAAAATTGCATCTATAATGATGACCACGGTGATGGCAGTCACCACAGAAGCGGTAGTGCCTTCACCCAAACTTTCAGTGTTGGGTTTGATTCTTAGGCCAAAATGACATGCAATCAATGCTATCACCATTCCACTTACAATCCCTTTTCCTAATCCCAGCCACAAATTCCCTATTGGCACAGAATCCGGCAGTGCAGTAATGAAATAATGATAGTGTAAGCCTAGTTGTATTTCGGCTGCGACCATGCCGCCTAATAATGCCACTGCACTGGTCCACAGGACTAGGAGTGGCATAGCAATGCCAAGACCCAGCACTTTGGGCAATATCAATCGTTGACTATGAGAGATGCCCATGACAGTCAAAGCATCCAGTTCCTGAGTTACACGCATAACGCCCAGTTGCGCAGTCATTGCTGAACCTGAGCGACCTGCTACCAGTATTGCTGCCAGCATTGGCCCCAGTTCGCGGATGATGCTAATTCCCAATATGTTAACTATAAAGATGTCGGCACCAAATAATTGCAATTGTTTGGATGAAAGATAGCTTAATACGATCCCAATCAGAAATCCCACCAATGCAGTGATACCCAGCGCCTGTGCGCCAGTCCTGTATAAATTTGCAGAGATTTCACGCCAAGGAATATAGACAGGATGCCGGATTAAGTAAATCACATCAAGCATTAATTGACCAATCAATGCAATCAAACCTACGAAATGTTGCCATAAAACTAGCGCTAGTTCTCCTAAGGCAGTGACTGGCGATAGTAAATCCCGGTGCTTAGTTTCTAATTGGAGAGTGGGCAGCCGTTCTAAGCGTTCAAACATCTTTTCATGTTCGGGACGTAGTTGCAGATGCTCTGGGCGTTTTGTCTTCCATACACGCCAGAGCATGACAGTTCCAGCAGTATCGATTTGTTCAATGCCCGTTAAGTCCCAACAAAGATTTTGATTTTCAGCCGCACGGGATAGCTCGTCTTCTAAGGATGTTAACAAGGATTCCAATGCGGCCAAGGTATAGTTACCTGTCAGGATAATGTGAGGCAAACCCTCTTTAGTGCAGAGTTGATACAAATGACTCATGGTTTTCGAGAGTGATGAACAGATATTAATTTGGACTTGGTTTTATTCATGGAATTACCAAGTAGGTTTAAAACCGATCCGGTTATCTAATACAAGCAGATTTTTGCATCTTAGTTGGGTCGTGCTTATTGCGATCTACTTGAAAAAAGGTTTTATTGTATATGCTTATAACAATCCAAAGCGGTTTAATCAGATTTGTCATGCTTCCGACAAACATTCAGCAGATTTATTTTGTTTGCGCTATCGTAGCGCGAGCTAATGCCGGATTATCTGAAAAATAATTCTTTATTCCTAAAAACATCGCGTCTGCCATCTTGCTTTGATAATCTCCACTGCGCAATTTTACTTCTTCTTTGGGATTGCTGAGGAAAGCGGTTTCCACCAAAATTGAAGGAATATCCGGTGATTTAAGTACTGCAAAACCAGCCTGCTCTACATTTCTTTTGTGTAAGTGATTGATGTTGCTTAGTTGTTTAAGAACATACTCAGCCAATTTAACGCTGTCATTGATGGCGGCATTGAGTGACAAGTCCAGTAACAATTCTTTGATATCTTTTGATTTTGACGTGATGTCAATTCCTCCCATCAAATCGCCGTCGACGCTGTTTTCCTTGTCGGCGAGCCAGCTGGCCGTAGTCGAAGTGGCGCCATGTTCAGATAAAGTGAATACCGAAGAGCCATGGGCATGTGATTTTGGATTAGCGTCTGCGTGTATTGACACGAACAAGTCGGCATTAGCGCGTCGTGCAATTATTCGTCGTTGCGGAAGCGAAATGTAATGATCGCCATCACGTGTTAAAACAGCCCGCATATTGGGCTCTTTATCAATTTTTCCCTTAAGTTTTCTGGCAATTGCCAATGTGATATCTTTTTCATAGGTGCCCTGTTTCCCGACCGCTCCAGGATCCTTGCCGCCGTGACCAGGATCAATCGCTACAATGATAATCCGAGGCACCATACTTTTGGGTGGCGTCGAATGGGGTTTTCGGCTTTGTGCTGCTTGAAAACTGCCGGGTTGTTTGGCCTGGTTTGCTTGTTGAAGTTGGAGTCTAGGTGGTGATGGAGGAATCAATTGAGTTGGGTTGGGTTTTCGTTTGTTATTGCCATGTATCAGGGAGGAAACCAATTTATCCAGAACATCTGTTTCAAGATCAGCGCTGGCAGCAGGATGGGCGCGATTGTTAAAATCCACCTTGGCTGCTTTGTGCGGATGATAAATATCCAATATCAATCGATAAGCAAAATTTTCTTTGGGTGGTACAACAAATGTGCGCGGAACGACATGCGCTTTTAAATCGAATACTAGCCGGATGACGTGCGGTGTAAACTGACCGATACGAATATTTTGCACAAATGGGTCGATGGCATCCACCTGCTGAGGCAAGGTATGCAGTACTGGATTAAGCTTGGTATTGTTTAGATCAATAACCACGCGGTGCGGGTTGTCCAGCATACTTAGTTCATAGTCAAGTGGCAGATCGGATTCAAGCGTGATACGTGTGTAGTCAGGGGTCAATCCAACGCGAACGGATTGCACGGTGGCATTCGCAGCCAGAACGGATTGGCTCGACAACATCCAGCAATAAAAAAAGATTAATATCAAAGACGTCAGAACACCATGTTTCACGGTAGCATTGCTGCAGTCGCTCAAATATGCAATCAGGTGTTTTTTTCTGTATTCCAACGTCTCAGGCATTGTTTTCCTGTCTCTGTACCGCTCCGGATTTCAATATTTCTGCCCGGATCACGCATGTTAAGAAAGCACTGCAGATCAGCTCTTGGCAATAAATCCCCTGCTTTTTCAGGCCATTCCACCAAACAAATCGAATCTGAATTAAAATAATCGCGGAAACCAGCTTCTTCCCATTCAGAATAATCATTGAATCGATAAAAATCAAAGTGATACAAGTATAACCCAGAGATTTTGTAGATTTCAACTAAATTATATGTAGGACTTTTGACGACATGCGAGTATCCAAGGCCGTGTAAAATACCCCGAGTTAATGTGGTTTTACCGGCGCCTAGATTGCCAAGCAGATGAATTGTCAAACCAAAATGCAAGCAAGTTGCTAATCTTTCACCGAATTTTAGAGTTGCTTCCTCATCGGCAAGATAGTGCGTAAGGTTTTGTGCTGAATCAGCATCTGTCGAATGAATGCTATGCAAGAGAATACTCCAACAAATAATATATCTGATTATGCAGCCTTGGCCGCTGCCATTAAAACATGGGGCAGGGAGTTAGGCTTTCATGACGTCCGTATCGCCGATGCCAAAGCGGATATCACTGCGGTCGAGTCCGGTTTGTTCGCATGGCTGGATAAAGGATATCACGGTGAAATGGATTATATGGCGAAACATGGCACCAAGCGTTCCCGCCCTGCCGAACTTGAACCGGATACACTGCGAATTATTTCTGTGTGCATCAATTATGCGCCGCCTGCAGTCAAAAATAGCTGGGATGTAATTTACTCGGGAGAACGAGCATTTATTTCGCGCTATGCACTGGGACGAGACTATCATAAGGTTCTGCGCTCCCGGTTACAAAAATTGGCGGATAAAATGACAACGGAAGCTGGGCCGTTCAATTACCGGGTTTTTTCCGATAGCGCGCCGGTTATGGAAGTGGCGTGGGCGCAGAAAGCCGGTCTGGGTTGGCGCGGGAAGCATACTTTATTGTTGTCGCGCCAAGCGGGTTCGATGTTTTTCCTCGGTGAAATGTATATCGACCTGCCGTTACCTGTCGACGAGGAAACGGGACATTATTGCGGCAGTTGCACTCGATGTATCGATATTTGTCCGACACAAGCCATCGTTGCGCCATATGAGGTTGATGCGCGGCGCTGCATTTCCTACCTGACCATAGAATTAAAAGACAGCATTCCCGAACTGTTACGCCCGCTGATTGGCAATCGTATTTATGGCTGCGATGATTGCCAGTTGGTATGCCCGTGGAATAAATTTGCCCAAATTACAAACGAGAATGACTTTCATGTGCGCAATGGATTGGATGATATATCGTTGATCGAGTTGTTCAGCTGGGATCAACAGACATTTGAAGCTAAATTGGCCGGCAGTGCGATTCGCCGTATCGGTCATGCGCAGTGGTTACGCAATATCGCGGTCGGTTTGGGAAATGCGCCGTATTCGGCGGAAATTGTCCAAGCGCTGCAAGCGCGGCTCGACGATGCTTCAGTTTTGGTGCGTGAGCACGTGCAATGGGCGTTACAACAACAGAATTTGAAAAGAACAGCAACCGAGGGAAAATATGATGAATAAACGATCCGCTATTGGCACGCCGCTGAGTGCATCAGCGACCAAAGTCATGCTGCTAGGCAGTGGCGAGCTGGGTAAAGAAGTCATTATCGCGTTGCAGCGATTGGGGGTGGAAACAATTGCAGTAGACCGCTATGCCGATGCGCCTGGGCATCAGGTGGCGCATCGTTCGCATGTGATTAATATGGTGGATGGTCAGGCGTTACGCGCACTGATTGAGCAAGAACGCCCCGATATCATTGTGCCGGAAATTGAAGCTATTGCAACCGATATGCTGATAGAAATCGAGCAAGCGGGAATGGCTACCGTGATTCCTACTGCGCGTGCCGCTAAACTTACGATGAATCGTGAGGGAATTCGTTGTCTGGCAGCAGAAAAACTGGGTTTGCCAACTTCATCGTATGCGTTTGCCGATAGTTTGGATGAACTGTGCGTAGCAATTAATGCCAAGATTGGTTATCCCTGCATCGTAAAGCCGGTGATGTCCTCTTCGGGTAAAGGACAATCGCGCATTGAGAATGCAGATGAAATTGAAACAGCATGGAATTACGCTGCGAGCGGTAGCCGGGTGAATCAGGGGCGGGTAATTGTCGAAGGAGTGATCCATTTTGATTACGAAATTACGCAACTGACGGTACGCGCACTGGATGTTGATGGTAATGTTAAAACGCATTTCTGTGAAGCGATTGGTCATGTGCAGGTGCATGGTGATTATGTCGAAAGCTGGCAACCACAGGGAATGTCACCCATGGCCTTGGAGTGCGCACGTGATATTGCTAAAAGAATCACTGATGATCTGGGTGGCTTGGGTGTTTTCGGTGTGGAACTGTTTATCAAGGGTGATGATGTCTGGTTCAGTGAAGTTAGTCCACGTCCGCATGATACCGGTATGGTAACCATGTGCAGCCAGAAACAAAGTGAGTTTGATTTACATGCGCGTGCCATTTTGGGATTGCCAGTGGATGCTACTTTGCTGGCACCAGGTGCCAGCGCAGTGATTTATGGCCAACTGGAAGCGCAAGGTATTGCATTCTCCGGTGTGGTTGAAGCGCTCAGCGTCCCGCACAGCGATTTACGCTTGTTCGGCAAACCCGAATCATTCAAGCGCCGACGCATGGGCGTTGCGCTGGCGAATGGCGCTAATACGGACGAAGCTCGCAGCCGTGCTAAACTTGCGGCCAGCCGGATAATACCCATCAAAGCATAAATAAACTGAGTAACCAACAATTGAATAAGGAAAATCATGACTATTGAGCAACTCAACGCTAAATACAAACTGACAGGGAAACTTGAATTTATAGCTGGTAAAGGCAGATTGCCGATGATTAAGGTGAATAGCGCCAAAGCCAAAGCACTGGTTTCGATTCATGCCGGACAAGTTTTGTCGTATCAGGCAGCCGGTGAACCGGAAGATGTCATGTTTCTGAGTGAAAAAGCGTATTATCAGGACGGCAAAGCAATCAAAGGCGGTGCGCCGATTTGCTGGCCGTGGTTTGGTGCCGATCCGGAAGGCAAGGGCCGACCGGGACATGGTTTTGTGCGTAATCGTGCGTGGAATGTCGTTGCAACCGAGGCCATGGCAAATGGTGATGTCAAAGTCACGCTAGGCTTAATGGATACACCGGACACGCGAGAGATCTGGCCGCAATCGTTCAGTTTGCAGCAAGAAATTATAATTGGCGAAAGCTTGAATCTGTCTCTGATCACGCGTAATACCGGCAAAGAAAAATTCTCCATTACGCAAGCGTTTCATACTTATTTTAAAGTGGGTGATATTGCACGGACGAAAGTGCTTGGTTTGGAGAGGTGTGAATATATCGACAAGGCGGGCGGCGGCAATGCACAAAAGCAACAATCGGGTGCTGTGACCATCGAATCCGAAGTCGATCGCATCTATTTGGATGTGGGAAATACTTTAACAATCGCCGATAGTGCGCTCAATCGACGTATTCAGATTACTTCGCAAGGCAGTAAAACCGCAGTGGTCTGGAATCCCTGGGAAAAAATTTCCAAGGAAATGGCCGATCTGGAAGACGACGATTATCAGCGCTTGTTGTGCGTTGAAACCACGAATGCCGCGAATGATGTGGTGGAAGTCGTGCCGGGAGGTGAATGTCGATTAACTGCAGACTATCGGGTGATACGCAGCTAATCCAGGAAAATGTACATGATGCAATGTGCTTTCCGCATCATAATAAATGCTGGGCTGCAGTGAAAACTTTCTTGTCGCCTAGCTCTAACGCATATTTGTTCCAATTGAAACAAGGCCCCGGATCGGTTTTGCGTCCGGGTGCAATATCGGAATGTCCGGCAATATGCTGGATGGGATATTGATTGCATAGGCACTGCGTCAGTGCAGTCAATAACGAATATTGGTTCTCAGTAAACGGTATGGTGTCACTGCCTTCGAGTTCTATGCCTAACGAAAAGTCGTTGCATCGCTCCTTTCCTTGCCAACAGGATACACCCGCATGCCAGGCACGTTTAATACAGGGGACAAATTGAATGATTGCACCATCACGGCGGATGAAAAAATGCGCCGATACTTTCGATCCCTGTAATGATTGATAGTAAGGATGTGCTTGCGGGTCGAGTTGGTTGGTAAACAATTCAATCACGCCATTGCCGCCAAATTGGTTGGGCGGGAGACTGATGTTGTGGATCACCAATAAGCTGATTTTCGTATCCCCCGAACGGTCGTCACAGTTAGGGGATGCGATGAATCGAGCAGTATCCAGCAAACCGGCGGTATCAATGTGCATGATAAAATGGGTTGACAATTATATGATCGTGCATGGTAGCTTACCTTATCAAAACTTGAAAACCGGAATCGCATGAAGCAAGGCAAATTCATTACGCTGGAAGGCATAGACGGCGCGGGTAAATCGACCCAGCTGGCGTGGATTGTCGAGCTATTGCAACGCGTGGGAAGGCCAGTCGTAATGACGCGAGAGCCGGGCGGGACGGCTTTGGGTGAACAGCTACGCGCGTTGTTGCTGGACAAGACTATGACCATGCATGCGGAAACCGAAGCGTTGCTGATGTTCGCTGCGCGGCGTGAGCATTTGGATAAGGTGATTCTGCCCGCGCTTGCGCAAGATCAATGGGTGATATCGGATCGTTTTACCGATGCCAGCTTTGCTTATCAGAGCGGTGGCAGGGGATTGGATAGCGATAAACTGGCTATTTTGGAGCAGTGGGTGCAAGGCGGATTGCAACCCGACTTGACGCTTTTTTTCGACGTACCGGTGGAAGTGGGGCAAGAGCGCATTAGTCAAATCAAGAATAGGGATCGTTTTGAGCAAGAACAAGCTGACTTTTTTCAGCGCGTGCGCATAGCGTATCTGGATAGAGCAAAGCAGTTTCCTGACCGTATCAAAATCATCGACAGCAGCCAATCTTTAGCGGGAGTCAAGGCTGCGGTTGAACAGACGTTGCAGCCTCTGTTGAATTATGGGTGATATTTATAGCTGGCAACAGGACATTTGGCAGAAATTGACGCACAGTCGACAATTCTGGGGGAATGCGTTGTTACTCAAGGGTAAGCCAGGTATCGGCAAATATGATTTTGCGCGCCAACTGGCAAAATCATTGCTCTGTAACGTACCAATGTCTGATCACAAAGCTTGTGGGGAATGTTTGAGTTGTGGTTGGTTTGAGCAAAACAGTCATCCTAATTTTTATCCAGTAATGCCGGAAGCTCTCGCTCTGATTTCGAGGGAGGGCAGCGAGAAAGAGGCGGGTGAAGAAAAATCCGGTAGCGTGGCAAGCAAAAAAAGCGTCAGCCAGCAAATCAGCATTGAGCAAATCCGCAAACTATCCGATTTTGTCTATCTGACGGGTCATCAAAGCGGTTACAAGATTATTCTGATCTATCCGGCGGAAGCGATGAATAACGCCTCAGCCAATGCATTGCTGAAAAAACTTGAAGAGCCGCCAGAAAATGTCTTGTTTCTCTTGATTACGCATCAAGCGCAACATTTGCTGCCGACCATACGCAGTCGTTGTCAGCAGATTGCGATGCCAATTCCAGATATCAAAACCGCTGTCGCATGGTTGAAACAGCAGGCGGTCGATGATCCCGAAGGCCGACTCGCGGGCGCAAGTTATTCCCCCTTATCCGCATTGTTGCTGGATAAAGGCGAATACGCGGCGCAGTATGAACAATTCATCCAGCACATTGCCAGTCCCAAACAACTGGATCCATTGTCGTTGGCGGGAACGTTGCAGCAAATGAATCTGCCTGCTGTCGTCGATTGGCTGCAAAAATGGTGCTATGACCTAGTCAGTTATCGCACCACGGGAAAGATCCGCTACTATTTGAACCAATTGCAGGCCATTCAAGCGTTAAGCGAGCGGATCAATTTGCTAGAGTGCGTGACTTTCACGCGGGAACTCAACACCAAACAACAACTGTCACGTCATCCGCTCAATCCGCGCCTGTTTCTGGAAGAAATGTTCATCGCATATGCTGCCCTGATGCGGGAAGAATAATTACTGCTTCTCAAACGTATCGTCCGCTTTCAAAACTTTCAGTGCCGCGCTGGCGCAGACTTCATCATATTCAATTCCTGGCGCGCCGCCGACACCGATGCCGCCCACTACCTCACCGCCGATTTTGATCGGAAAACCGCCGCCCAATAACAGAATGTTTTCGTTCATCCGCGACAAGCTTTGCAATTCCGGTTTTTGCGTCACCAGGACGGCAAATTTATGCGTCGAATCGCGCAAGCTATTGGCAGTATAGGCCTTGCGGCGACTGCTATCGAGCGTATGCGGCCCAGCACCATCGGCCTTCAATTGCACCTTGAGCAAACCAGATTGATCCACAATGGCCACGCTGACCTTGAATCCATCGTAGTGACATTTTTTGATTGCCGCCATCGCCGCCTGGGTTGATAATTCCAATGGTAAAACTTTTTGTGAGGGAAAATCCTGCGCTAATATATGGGTAGACGCTGCGCACAGAACGAGCGCGGAAATACCGGTTAATAATGATTTGAATGTATGAGTCATGATCGAGTCCTCTAGGTCAATTTTCACGGATATACATTAACACGACATAGTGAGATTATCACTGCTTTCAAGTAAAGGTGACAATATGATTACAAAAATGATCGATTATCAAGATGGAAATACAAGTCTGGAAGGGTATCTGGCCTACCACGAAACCGATAAGCCGCAACCCGTTGTATTAGTTGCGCATGACTGGAGCGGGCGGCGCGAAATGGCGTGTAAAGGAGCGGAAAGAATCGCTGACATGGGCTATGTGGGTTTTGCGTTGGATATGTACGGCAAAGGTATATTCGGTGCCGATGGCGACGTAGAAAAGAACGGCGCGTTGATGGCACCGTTTGCCCAGGATCGCGCCCTGCTGCGGCGCAGAATTACTGCTGCACTGCAAGCCGTGCAGCAACTGCCGCAAGTCGATACTTCAAGAATTGCCGCGATGGGTTATTGTTTTGGTGGCATGTGCGTGCTGGAACTGGCGCGCTCAGGTGCAGATGTGCAAGGCGTGATCAGCGTCCACGGCATTTTCGCGCCCGGTAATGTCGCCAATGCAAACATTACTGCAAAGGTGCTCTGTCTGCACGGCCACGATGATCCGATGGTGCCGCCGGAGCAAGTGCTCGCGTTTGAAACCGAAATGACCCAAGCCCAAGCGGATTGGCAGGTGCATGTGTATGGCGGCACGATGCACGCCTTCACCAACCCGAAAGCCAATAATCCCGGCTTTGGCACGGTCTATAAGGAAGTGGCGGCAAATCGCGCATATCGTTCGATCACAAATTTTTTGGGAGAGATTTTTTCTTCTTGATAGGTTATCAATTTTTTTGAACTGTCGCGGATGCCAACGTAGATATTAGTTTTTTAGCCTGCGTCCCAAGGCCGTGAGGTGAAAATCAACCAGACGGTAGTTGGTTACACGCTGAAAGTGTAGCTATTAATTAATTCATAAAAGCTTTCAGTCAATTTCATTTTCTGGTGCCATACCTTTTGCACGCAGCTCGGCCAACGCTTGCTCGGTTTTTCTGAGATGACTCAGTCCCATACCGCGCAGAATATGGTCTGCCTTTGTGTATTGAATATTAATATAGGTAGTAATTTCTACTCGATTTCCCCATGGGTCAAGAAAATCAAGAAAAGAACCACTTAAAAGCTTAACACCCATTTCTTCCAGTGATCGTCGCGCCAATTCTTTATCATCAACAGCAATTCCAAAGTGCCTTTTTTCATCAGGCTTTCTATCGCTGTACCGGGTGAAATTAATAAATTGATCGCCGAAATAAATAAAGGCTTGTGTATCACTTTTATCGTGAATTTCAAAATTCAAGAAACCATTATAAAATTCCAACGCTTCATCAATGTTTCCAACCTCTAGTGCCACATGGTTTATCCCTACGGCACATGCCTTGAGTGTTTCTGTTTTCTTTGTCATATGTTATCTCCGTAATCTCTTGTAATATGATACTGTATTGACTCTTTCGCGAGTAATCTACATCGCGAGTAATCTACATCGCGAGTAATCTACAATTGTTCGTAACAATCGCCAAATTCAACAATTATGTTACGAAGATTGAAAAGCGTCTGCGACGGCATTACAAGCCAAATCTTGTTTGCAGTCTACGATCAGATGCTTACACTGACTAATACTAGCTTTTAATAGAATTACCCGCAGGGTCAAAGGTGTGCGTTCATTTGATCCACATCCAAATCCCCATTGCCATCATCATCAAATTTTCGGTCAAGGATACGAAGCCTAATGGCACCTTGCTACTGCCGCCGACGCAGGCGCATTTCAATTCGCGCTTGTCGATGTACACAGCCTTAAGCACCGAAATTGCGCCCACGGTGCCGATAAAGAGCGCGATAGGCGAAGATAGCCAAACGAGCGCACCCGAGATCATCAGGATACCCGCCAGCGCTTCTCCAAACGGATAGAGGTAGCCGTAGAGCACCCACTTTCTGGCCAGCAGATCATAATTTAGGAACATGGTCGAAAAGCTTTCTATATCTTGCAGCTTTTGTACTGCAAGTAAGCACATAGCCACAGAAATAAACCATTCAAAGGCGCGAACGGTAAATACAGTCCCGTAAGTTTCCCAACTCACGGCCAGCGCCATCAGAAAGGAGACAGCGAATATGGCGATGACCGGTTTATAGCTAGTGTCATCGCCACCTTTGATTTTTGCGCCGAAATATACACGTAGAGCTTCGTATCCGCCAATACGTTTACCATCAATCCAGGTTTGAGGCGTCGTTTCGACATGGTGTTTTTCCTGGAAGGCATCTGTTTCTTCGCGTGTCTCAAGGTGGTGGTCTTCAACGTTAAAGCCCTCGCGCTCCAACAAATCCTTTGATTTGAGACCATAAGGGCAGATGTGATCTTTCATTACAATGCGATATAGTTCTGCGTTTTTTTGATGGTTTGAGGTCATGTCTATTCTCCGTCGTTCTTTTGTGTATCAAAGCTGAGCTGAAATCTATTGGGGTTTGAGTCGGCGAGATTGGGATAGCTTAAATCTCTTCGGGTTATATTCCCCGCCACTTGCGGCGAGGTGCTTTATTACAATCGTTCCAGCAATATCTCCCTGATTTCTTCATCTTTCAACACAATCGGATTGGTCTTCATGCTGCTGCCGCGGCAATTAGCGATGACTTTATCTAATGCAGTTTCTTGTAAACCGTAATGCGATAGCCGCGCCAAGGCAAGTTCGTTGGTCCATTGCGCCAGCAAATCGATTAATGCGTTATACGCAGCTTGAGGATCGATGAAGCGTTTCTGGCAGAGAATTTCGGCGACATGCAGGTACTTTGCCAGGGCCTTGTTGCTGGGTTCGCGTGCCAGCATACTTTGAATATTGATTCGCGTGGCGGATGCGACTAGGGTGCCGCAGACGACGCCGTGCGGGATTGGATAAAAAGCGCCTAGGGGGGAAGCTAGGCCATGGACTGCACCGAGGCCTACTTGCGCCAGCGTGATGCCAGAGAGCAACGCGGCATAGGCCATTTTCTCGCGATGTTCTTGCAGTTCTCCCTTCTGACGATAGAGTGGAATCAATCCATCCCGGGCGGCTTGCAGGCCATTGATCGCCAAAGCATCGGTGAAAGCATTGGATTTGATCGATACATACGATTCCAGCAGTTGCGTTAACGCATCCATGCCATTTGCGGCGATTACTTCGGGCCGGCAACTGGCGAGTAAATCAGGATCGATAATGGCATATTCAGCGACCAGTTTGTCATGCCGGAATGATTTTTTAAAACCGTTTTCGCCTTGCACGCTCAGCACAGCATTTTTGGTGGCTTCACTGCCGGTTCCGGCAGTGGTGGGTATGGCAATGAATGGGATGGCTGGGCCTTGGTACGGTAATTCCGGGCCGGCGCCTTCCAGGTAATCCATGACCGAGCGTTGAATTTTTATTAGTCCGGCAACGGCTTTTGCGGCATCCAAAGCACTGCCGCCGCCGATGCCAACAACGACGTCAAGTGATTGATTAGCATATGTTTTGATCAGATCATCGATCAGCGTGGGGGATGGTTCTTTAGCAACCACGCAGTGCTGCCAGCTGATTGCGTGTTGTTGGAGTTGATTGATCAGAGTTTCCCAGTGGTTGGTGTTAGTGAACGAGCTTGCCCCTGTTACAAGTAAGATGCGCGAACCATAACTCGCAATAATATCCGGCAATTTTTTGATAACACCCGCGCCAAATTCGATACGCGGCAGCCGAGCGATGGAGAAATTAAACATTAGCTGTTTACGACCGGATACAAGCCTTGATAGGGAACGCCCTGACGTGGCTCTGCCATCCAATCCGCGACGGTATCCCGCCATGACAGGTAATGTGTAGTCTCCTTATGGGCGAGCGCATCCTGTTGAGTTTTATAGGCTTCGTAAAATACAAACTTTGTTGGATCATCCGCAGACTGCAGAATATCAAAACGTACATTACCTGGTTCAAGAATGGAATTTTCGTGATTGAGTCGACAAGCTTTCTTGAATGCCTCTACTTTTTCCGGTTTGACTGAAGTATAAACGATGGTTACATGCATGGTTTTTTTCCTTTCATCAATTTCTTTCTGCTTAACTGATTGTAAAGTTTTTTGCTAATGAGCCCAGATATGCAGGTCTGATGGTATTCTACTACTAATCCTTCTGGAGTTTTGCGGGTGTCTTCAAACTGCAGAAATTTCAATTGCAAATTTCTGAATGAGCCTGATAGTTTTTGTTTAAGAGCGATTTTAAGCTCTTTTTATTAATTTTGAGGTTTTACCCATCTAAGTAATATGGATATAATTATGATATTGCCTTGTCATCCAAATCTTACGCATGCTTAATAAAAAAGACGCTGCACCGCCTTCTCTGCTGAATAAATTAGTATCTTTGACTACCATTCGAGATGTTGAGTTGTTCGAATTCAGCTTATTGAAAACATTGGCTGAACTTTTAAGTATTCATCAGATTTCAATGTATAAGCTTGATCAGTTCAATACCACGTGCTGGTTGTCGACTTATTCAGCTAATTTGATTCAAGATGATGATAAAAGACAATTCTCAGAGTCACAGGAAATTTATACGTCCGAAATCATGATCCCTGAGGAAATCAAATCTGCTCAATTGTGGATAGAGACAACGAAGAAACCATATATTCATTACCAAGAAGACCGGTATCTGGTTGTTTACCCCATACTGTCCCTCAATAAAGTTGAGGGGATGTTGACTTTTGAACTCTCTCATTCATTGACTGAAGGAGAAATGCTGATCATTTCCAGCTTGCTGAGTATTACGCATAATTTTTGTAGTTTGTTGGATGAAAGTCAAAAAGACAAGCTAACCGGTTTATTGAACCGTCAAACATTTGAAGCGAATATCAAGAAAATAAATGCACTTACATTAAGCTCAGATATTAATCAGGATCATGATGGTAGTGAATTAAACCGGAGAAGGCTAAAGGTGGAAACAGGAAAATTCTGCCTTGCCATCATTGATATTGATGATTTTAAGTCGATTAATGACCAGTTTGGTCATATCATGGGAGATGAGGTTTTGCTGCTGTTATCCTATGTGATGAAGCAAAATTTTCGCGCAAGAGATTTATTGTTTCGCTTTGGTGGAGAGGAATTTGTAGTGATTTTCCGTGTTTCCGATAAGGAAGAGGCCTATAAAGTATTGGAACGTTTTCGTAATAAGATTCAAGAATATCGCTTTCCGCAAATCGATAGTGTGACAATCAGTATGGGCGCGACCTTGATTAACGAATTGAACTATTTGGCTTCCGAAATCATCGGACGTGCAGATCAAGCGCTTTATCATGCAAAACAAAACGGAAAGAACCAACTGCATTTTTATGAGAGCCTTTTGGAAAATGGGTTTATCCTTGAGAAAAAAGAGACCAGTGCGCTAAATTTTTTTTAGCAAAGCGAATATTTATACTGCACAGGAAATTTCTCAGTTATGGCAAATAATATTGCGGCTTACCAGCGGTAATAAGGCCCATAAAATCCTCCTCCGAAGAAAGGATTGTAGCCCGGATAGGCTGGATAGCCAAAATAGGGATAACCATAACCACGGTTAATATAGTAAGAGGGATTGATTGGCCAAAGGTGAATTGCCGTTGCAGATAGCAGCGGTACTTGAATAATTCTTTTCCCGACAGTCTGTTCAATATCACCAGCAATTACCCCGACAACGGTAATTTCCTTATCTTTGGCATAGACTTCCGGATCGAGGAACTCAGTGGTTTTGACCACAAAGCGACCTTCGCCTGCTTTGTGCGGCTGCGGGCGGCCACCGAAATCGAGAGGGTAATATAGAACTTGCATCAGACTTGCATTCTTTTCATTTTCCACGTTAATAATCACACCTCCCCAGCGTACAGGTTCATCCTTGTAGTTATTGATGTCATGGCTGAGTTGATTATAGGAAACGTTTATTGCTGGCGCATTTCCGATTGCAGGCGGTAATCCAGCGCAGCCACTCAAAAGAAAATACGGTAATAGTAGTAGAAATGATTTCATAACTCTCCTCATGTGACGTATCTAGATCTGGTTCGGTTATGCTTAAAATTCAATGTTATATAACGACTCAACAAATAGAATCTTTTGTCATAAATCGTAGATTTCTTGCAAGCTATAGTTTGAGTTGCAAAGTTTCAATAAGAATATCTTTTACAATTTATTACTGAATCAAAATCTGAAATTAAGAGACTAATCTAATTGCTGCTGATGTCAGTCAGTTGTATGATTCTTAGGCAATCATTTGGACAGAAAATTTCTGCTTGAGCACTTATTTGTTCGGACTGTTTATTCAGATAAAGGAAAAAAATATTGTATCCATTACTACTGAAACAGCTTTGGCATACGCCTTTAGCGAATGCGCCTGAGCAAGAAATTGTTTATCGTGATTATTTGCGTTTGAGTTACCGTCAAGTGTACGCACGAATTCAGCAATTTGGTGCGGCGTTGGCGGCTGATAATATTCTGCAGGGGGATGTGATTGCAGTCATGGATCACGATAGCCATCGGTATCTTGAATGTTATTTTGCAATTCCGATGTATGGCGCAATCCTAATGACGATGAATACGCGCCTGACACCGACGCAGATTGCTTATACTTTGAATCATTCCGGTGCATCAGTATTGCTGCTGCATGTGGATTTCGTTCCGATTATCGAAGGTATACGCGCGGAACTGTCAGGAATACACAAGATTATTCTGATGATGGATGAGGCGGTGGTTTTGCCGGCTACCGTGCATGTTGACGGTGAATATGAAACTTGGCTGGCAGATCAGTCAAGTAATTTTGATTTTGAAGATTTTGATGAAAATACGCGGGCGACGACGTTCTATACCACCGGCACTACCGGTGTGCCCAAGGGAGTTTATTTCACGCACCGGCAATTGGTATTACATACTCTTGCGGCCGGCATGGCGTTAGCCGCGCCGGCGGTACATCAACGATTTCATGCGGATGATGTTTATATGCCATTGACGCCGATGTTTCATGTGCATGCCTGGGGTATTCCTTATATTGCAACCTTGCTTGGTGTGAAACAGGTGTATCCGGGGCGCTATGTTCCCGAAATGCTGCTGAAATTAATCCGTGAGGAGCGAGTTACCTGTTCGCATTGCGTGCCCACATTATTGAAAATGGTGTTGACGGCAGCACAAGCATCAGCAACCGATTTGCGTGGATGGAAGGTTGTGGTGGGTGGATCAGCACTGCCTCAGGCGTTGGCCAGACAAGCGCTGGAAATGGGGGTTGATTGCTTCTCTGGTTACGGTTTGTCCGAAACAGCACCGATCCTTACGCTGGCGCAGATGAGCGGCAACTGCAGCAGTGCAGAGGATACCGTGACGGAAGAATCGTTGACAGTGTTATGCAGTGCTGGACGGGCCATACCGCTAGTGGATTTGCAAATTGTTGATGATGCGATGCAGCCGCTAGCACACGATGGGCAAAGCAGTGGTGAAGTGGTTGCGCGGGCACCTTGGTTGACGCAGGGATATCACGATAATCCTGAAGCGAGTGCAGCGCTCTGGCGAGGTGATTATCTGCACACGCAGGATATAGGCGTAATCGATTCGGATGGATATTTGCGCATTACCGATCGTATGAAAGACGTTATTAAAATTGCAGGTGAGTGGGTGTCTTCATTGGAGGTGGAAAATGCGCTTGTGTCGGTTGCAGGCGTAAAGGAGGTTGCCGTAATCGGCACGCCGGATAAACGTTGGGGAGAGCGTCCATTGGCTTTACTGGTTGTAGATACAGCCTTGTTCAGTGAATCAGTTGCGCAAGATTATGTGCGCTTATGTGCCGCGCGCGGATTGATTTCGAAGCATGCGTTGCTGACGCAATTCAAACGGATTGACTTTATTGCTAAAACCAGCGTTGGAAAGATTGATAAAAAAGCTTTGCGTGCTGAACATGTAAAACACAATTCTGAGACTAATTAGCGGGTGACTATCCTATCCTGCGGGTTGGTGATGGTAATGATTAAAAAATCGTCTCAAGAGATAGCTGCGTGCTATCGAAACAGCTGTAAAGATCAATCCAATTTGAATATTTTGGCTTAGGCTGACTTCTATTTCATAGAGCGGAAACACGATCATTTGCGCGGATAAAGCTACAAAATAGCCGATGGTAACATTGGCGAATGATTCTATAAGTGATTGAGTTCTGGTTTGCATATATTTCATCAAGACTGGATGTTTACAGTTATTTCTTTGCTAGCAATAGCATTGCACAAGTAAATGAAACAAGGAGGCCAAGCAGTATGGGTGCCAATACTACTTCATTGTCGGTTACTACATAATATCCATATAGAAGCAATGAAAGTATCAGTGTGATTATCAATATTAGTTTTGTCATTTTCAGATCCTTTTGAGTAGTTATAGATCGATATATCGATGTATTCGTATAAGTTTTGTTAGATTTTCTTTATTTTAGAAATTGTTTTACCTAGTTGTGCGTGCCAGGATTTATCGATTCCGAGCGCATCTCAGATTGACTCATTTGAGATTTCGTGGCAATTAACGTTTTTCAGTAATCGGGTAATTGAATGTGACAAGGATTAAAGATGTGTAAAGATAAGATGTTCAATTGGAATTTGTAGCAGATTCAGCAAGCAGCTTCAGACCGATGCCCTTGAAAAGGTATCGGTCGGAATTCAGGGGCATTACGCTACATGAGCAGTTTTGTCATTTACGAAATTTCTCATTGATAAACTGTGCAACAAATAACCCTGCGACTAATGCAATTGCAGAATATAAAACAATTTCTAGCATATTAGACATTTTTCGAATTTCTCCAAGTTAATTAACTTAGTCTCAATCATACTATATTCGATATTATGCACTGAATATTTCAATGAATTGATAACCGTTATTATTTAAAGCTTTTAGGAGATATAAAAATGAGAATAATCAGAAAATTAGTTATTTTAATGTTGCTGTGTTTTGTTTTCTCGTCGCAGGTTCAGGCAGTGGAAGAAATTACTAACAAAGTTTATTTTAGCAGGGCAGGCACGAAGATTATAAGCGGTGTAGCTAATGTAGCTACCGGATGGATGGAATTACCAAAAAATATTATTTTGTGGGGACAGAGAGACAAGAATGTTGCCATTGGGACTGCAGAAGGATTGTTATGGGGTATTTTCATACTGCCAGTCGCACTGGAAATGGTGTATTGGATCTTGCCACTTTTTGGCTCCCAACCTATCCAGCGCCTGATCCGTTATTCATTTGGGATGATTTCTCGAAAGACTCTGACTATATTGGGTGGCGCATGGCTAAGTGATAGATTGTTTCGATTTCACGCTATTTGTCTCATTGGCTGTTTTGTTGTTTAAGCTTGTCTTGTTTCAATTCGAGGAATATTGCTAGAGGAAAAAAGGATATGGCGTGCTCCATTAGACCAACATACAATAATTGTGGGGTTTTCCTGTGAAAAATGGTGATACAAGTGCAACGGATGCTTTGTAACCGTGGCTCGCGATACTTGAACAGAAGAGCATATTATTGAACAGGCCTTTGGAAGAGGCAGGTCGAACTGAATTGTAGCTGTTCCTTCTCGCAAGGAATCTTAATTTATTTCATTTTTCTAATTTGTTCTTGTTTAATAATATAGCGCTGTATCATAGCCTCCATACTTGCTGCTAGATTAATAAACTGACATCCGGCGCGCATACAATTTTGACCGTTACGTAAAGTGATTTCGTAGGTGTTTTTTACCTGGATAGTGACATTAATAGTCCCAATCTCTGGGAGCATGATTTGGCAATTGCTATAAATTATGCCTGGGTCAAAATTGATAATTGGGTGCTGATCGATGACAGCAGTACCGCCACAACTTATATCAAGGATCGCTACTTCCGCTTTGGCAGCTGTTGAACTTTTTCCGGGTATTGGAATAACACATTTAAGTGGCTTTACAATAGGAGTAGTAATGCGGAAATGGTTTCTTCTTTGTATACGTAGAAGCATTTCTGGGATATTGACTAAAAATGCATCTTTATTATTAAATTGTATTTTCTTGATTTGATCACAGACAAATTCTATTTTTACTCTATTTTGTGTGGTAACAAATACTAATTCTTTAGAATTGAGTGCTTTCTGGCAATGTTTGTCATTAATGCCATAATCTATCACCATTTCTTTCTTGTCAGAGTTTATGGATAGAATCGATGTTAGTATAAAATCGCTTTCATAGTCAGGATAAAGTGTAATCAGTGAATCTGCTTGCATGATTCCGCGAAGTATAAAAAGAATATCAATTTCCGAGTTAATGCGGAATTTTTCACTTTTTTCTTCAGGAGTTAGCATAGTAGGCTCTAATACTTCGTATGTTTCAGTATCTTCATTGGGTGTGAGCATTGTCAATGTCCTTCCAAAGTTTGTTGTGTGATCTTGCTGCCAAGACTGTTAGCAGTCAAAGGCGTTTTTGTTTGTTCCAAGCGATAGAGCCATGCAAGTAATTCGGCGATTGCGACATAAAGCTGTGGCGGAATGCGATCATCGAGATTAACCTGCATTAATAATGCGACCAATTCACTTGATTCATGAACATAAATCCCCGCTTCTTTGGCACGCCTTATAATTTCCTGAGCAATGAGACCCCGACCTTTAGCAATTACTTTGGGCGCGATTTGTCCCTCTCGATACGCAAGTGCTACAGCGGTGGGGTAGGATTCATTCATTGTCATTGTGCTGAACTTCTACCGCTTGAATGGTTAATCCTGCGGATTGCATATCTGTCGTGAGTAATGATCGATTGTCTTTTAATAAACTAGACGTATCAACTTGTGATGTTTTCACTTTAATATTAATTCCTTGAGAATTAAATAAGATGTTGGCGGTAATATCTCCCAGTTGGGGCAACGATAAATGAAGTTGCGTACGCCACTGTGCTGCATGACCGGATTCATTGGCCTTGTTTGCATCTTCAGATTGTTCATGAATATCCCATTCCATCGATTGGCCATGCCAAACTTCACCTCGCCAGAATAGATGTCCGGTTTCCAGTGTATTGAGTTGTTGTTGTACTAATGGCATAGTCTGAACATGCACTGGCATTTCAGGACTTGGCGAAGCTAAAATCGCTGTCTTAGTCACAGATAACTCAGGCACTGCTAACATTAACTTACCCTGTGGTTCTTGTTGTAAATTCTCCAGTGTATTTTCTCCATTAATCCATTGAGCCTGATGTGATTCATAGAATAACCCACTTTGGGTAATTGTTTTTTGCAATAAACCGGGTAATTCAGTGCTATTTGTTAGAGTTCCATTCAGAATAGGAGAAGAGCTTGTTAGTGATTGAGCGGTATTTGTTGAGGCATGTTTTGAAGTATCATGCATTAGGAGATCGATAAATCGTCCAGTGGTGCTTATTGAAGCGAGATTTTCCTTTGATTCTATCGTTGCCCTGTCGAGGATAAGGAATTTTAGATTTGGTTGGTGAGAAATGAAAACTAATTCTAGTTTATTGCCGGGTTGAAACTTTGCTGGTAGGTCTATCTGGAGTAGTTTATCGTTAACCAAAACACTGGAACTTCCATTAGATAAACGTGCTTCTACAAATGCTTGATATTTTTGTCCTTGCTCAAATTTACTAGAAGAATTTTGTGAATCAAGAATTGCTGTTACAGGCGCTATCGGTGAAACAGATTTTATCTGTGTTAAAGGCGTGATTAAATCGGTTTTGATAATGATTGGATTCACGACAGCTTATATTTAAGTTGTTTGTATTTATCCAGCAGAAGTAACATATTCTGATACTTTATTTGGATATTTATACATTGTTAACAGGTTGATATGTTTGTTGAAGATTGCGTGTGCGCTTATTAGCGCTGAGCATATCCTGTAGTCTTGCCATCCAGGGTTCAATGATTGCTCGAATTTGAGCATCGTTATCCAATATTTGGTGAATAATTTTTACCTTTTTTTGCTGTAATTCTTGATCTAGTAAGGGCTCCGTGTCATTTTTTTTGAGGCTATCGGTTAGCTTTCTACATTCTTGTTCTAATGATACCAATTGATCCCATTCGCTATTTTGTGCAGCAGTCAGCATTTTACCAGTTGTTGCTAAAATAGCATTGTAGGTTATTATCGTATGCGCATTATCCATTCTTTTACATATCCCTTTTCTTGTCACAGAAATCTTTGTTTAGATAGCAATTGCTTTTATTGTAGTTAGAGTTCCATTGGATTCTCCGATTTCTTTCCAGGCACTATATAGTTCAGATAAAAGTTTATTTATTTCATTCAGTATCTCAATGTTATTCTGAATATTAGCCATTAATAATCGGTGCGTCATATAATCATAAAGTGCTTGGAGTTTAATGGCCAAATCGCCGCCCGCATTCATATCCAAACTAGCTTTCAAGCCGTGGTCAATAATCATGATGGCTTTTGAAATCATTTGTCCTTTTTCTGCGATCTCGTTATTTTGCATATGTATTCTGGTTCTTGCCAGTGCTTCTTGTGCTCCTTCGAATAGCATTAAAATAAGTTTGTGCGGATCAGCTGACTCAACGCCAGTTTCAACACCAATACGCTGGTAGGCGGATATTGCATTATTCGTGGTAATAAACATTTTGTACTCTCTTTTATATTATAAAAAGCTTACTGCTTGGAGCTTATTTTTAGCTACTTGCACCAGGCAATCTGGACAATTGTTGTTGTAAGAAATTGCTGGTTTGGGTCATGCTGACGATTGTCGCATCCAATGCAGAAAACTGTGCACGTATACGCTTCTCTACTCCCTCGAGTCTCTGATTTAATGCTTCTCTCTGTGATTCGATATCTTTGATTGATGAATTAATGCCATCAATACGATTATCAATTAGATTAGATTTCAACATATCATCTACTAATTTACCTAGCTTTGCCGCAAAGCCATGCGCAAAATCGACAGTTCCTCTAGCACCTGTGTTGCCACCGGATATTTTGAGAGTGAGTCCACTGCTGTCGGCAGCACCGGTTAGGATTTGACCAGAACCTGTGGCGGTGACGCCATTAATCGCCCCAGCCACATCTACACCACTGGTTTCAACAGGTGTGCCAAATAAATCCTGTTTACCATTCCCGCCGGTGATTGATACAGTTGATGCAGCACCGAATTGATCGGAAGTGATAGTTAATTTTCCTGCAGACTCGCTTAGCGCTACTGTTATGCCGGCTGCAGAAATTTCTGGCGCACCATTGATTCTTGACTGGATCTCAGCTGCCAGTGAAGTCGCCGTGTAAGTGCCTGTTGCAAGAGTTACACTGGCGCTTACTCCATTAATAGTGAAATTTAGTGTGTCGTTGACTCCAGTATTAATAGTTAGCGCAGCAGGAGCGCTACCTGCCGCAGTACCTTGTGTCGCAATTTGACTGATGTCCAATGAGTGCTTGCCATTGTTTGTATCAGGCTTAGCACTGATAAATGATACTAAGCTGTCACTGGTTTTTCCAACGGAGGCAAACAGTGTTGAAATGTCTTTTGTCGGATCATTCAGTACTTGGGATAGAGCAGTTGAATCAAATTTAAGAGTACCATTCGCTTGAAAAGAAACGCCTACCTCAGTTAGTATGCTCAGGCCGCCGCCTGCAGTAGTCAGTGGATCGGAGATTGTGTTGCGTAATTGTGTCTGGATTGAACGAACGGTTGAATCTCCCGTTAGAATAGATGCGCGCTTAGTAGTGGCATCATATTTTGAGAGATCGACGATGGTTTTATTAAGATCATTAAAAGCTTTAACAAATGACGACACTGCACTTTGAGCACTTGCTGTGTCTCGAGATAAATTTAAGGTTGTTGTTGTGCCAGTATTTGTTTTCAATAGATCTAACGTGACACCTTCAATAGCATCTGTAATTTTGTTGGATGCTTTGTTAATTAGAATGCCGTCAATGACTAATGTGGCATTGCTGGCTGCCACAGTTTCAGTAAGATTAGTCGTGCCACCAGTGGACGCATCGTAATTAAGCTGAGATAAGCCTACATTATCAGTATTGTTTGTATCAGTATCATTTGTAGTTATTTTTAGGGCGTTGCTCAAACCTGTATCCGTTGAAGCAATCACTAAACGATTGCCAGTGCCATCATTCACAATGCTGGCGGTTACTCCTGCGTTAGCTAGATTGATAGTGTCACGAATGCCAGCCAATGATGAATTGTCAGGAGAAATGGAAATTGATTGCGCAGCTTTATCTGGATTAAGTGTAAATGCGCCGCCACTGTATGTGCCGAACTGTATGGTTATAGTGCCGCTGCCGATTGTGGTGCCGGTAGTTGCAAAGTTAGCAGATTTTAATTTATGCGATTGTGCGAGCGTTTGGATTTCCATGGAGTAGCTGCCTGTTGCAGTAGTGGAAGTAGCGCTCACATTGGCCAAAGTTGTATCAGCAAGAGTGGCTGTTTTAGCGGTATATTTTTCCGGATTGGCCAACGCAGAAAGACTGCTTTGGAATGAGGACAACGCACCCTTTAGGCTACCGAATGCAGTTAGCTGAGTTTGCTGTTTAGCCTCTTTGGTATCGAGAGATGTCAGGGGGCGGCGTTCCAATGCCATTAATTGGCTGACAATACCGGTGACATCTAAACCTGATCCAATTCCTGGAGATGAAAGCATTTTTGAGTCCTGTTATTCTGATTCTATTAGAATTTTAATTATGCCTTATCGTTAAGTAGCAATCCTTGCATCTTGTCTAAGGTGCGAGCTATTTCAATGGCCTCTTCTGTGGGAAACTGTCGAATAACCTCATCAGTATGGGCATCCAATACCTTAATGATTGATTTGCCAGTTTCTTCATCAATTGAAAAACGCAAGTTATGTCCCAGAATATCTGCTGCTTCCTGAATTTCTTGAACAGCTTGTTTGATTTGTTCTACTGTCTCTGATTTATTATTTACTGTAGGTCGTCCAGTTGAAACAGGTGATGGAGCAACGTCAGTATCAGACATGATTTTCTTCTGAGTAACCGACATTGGTGCTACAGGGTGTAAAATTACATCCGGTCCGTTTAATTGATTGATGTTCATGAGATAGCTCCTTAAAGTTGAAACGTACGCGGGAGTTTTTCTTGATAATCCCGCGTACTATCAGCTTTATTTAATGTGTTGTATCATTTGTTACGGATTGCTTAACGTAACAGTGATAGAACATTATTGGGTAAAGAATTTGCTTGTGCAAGAATTGCTACACCTGCTTGTTGCAAAATCTGACCACGTGTCATGTTGGCTGTTTCAGCGGCGAAGTCGGCATCCTGAATCCGGCTACGAGAAGCTGAAAGATTCTCAGAAGTGCTTTGCAGATTCGCGACGGTTGAGCTGAAACGATTCTGATATGAACCTAAGTCGGCGCGGGATGAATTGATTTGGGCCAATGCTGCATCCACTGAGGTGAGCGCAGCTTGTGAGCCCGTCACAGACGATAGGCTTAGCGCCGCTATCGAAGAAAAGGTGCTGTTATTTACGCCAGCAATTGAAAATGCAGAAGCATTAGCGTTGGCTGTCGAGATCGCGCCTTTGGCGCTGGAAAGCGAGACGGTACCAGTTTTCACAGCAGAGATGGTAGCAGCAGCGCCTTCCGTCAGAGTCGAGCCACCGAAGCTGACTGTATCGTTACCGGCGGTGCTGTTTGCGAAGCCGCTCAGAACAATATTGCGCCCATCCGTCGTGCTGAGGGTAATGCTCGATTTCGAACTGGCGCTGGTGAAGCTAGCTGTGACACCGCTAGTGGCCTGAACACCGTTGATGGCAGAAACTACGCTGCTCAGGTCATTCTGATCCGTAACCGCTGTCGAAATCGCCTGCCCATTGATGCTGAATGAAACCGTACCAGCCGCACTCAGGCTACTTAGGGTCGTACTGTTACTTGCGGTGGCGGTTATTCCGATACCACTTGCTGCACTGTTGATTGCAGTAGCAACTTCTCTGGCTCCACCGGTAGTGGTCAGCGATCCTGCTGTACCCGCAGCATAAGCAATTGCGCTCGTTGTTCCGCCATCTGCAGTGGTGAGGGTGAGATCGGTTTCTGCGAGTACAGCGTTGGTCAAGCTGGCGATATCGCCGACAGCAACGGCATTCATTGCTGTGCCGCCAGAGGCTAAGGTATGGCTGCCGAGTGCAGAAGCACGCGCATCATTGATTTTTGTAATATCGATGCTTTGGCCAGCATTTGCGCCAACTTGGAAGCTCTGATTCTGAAAAGAACCATCCAGTAAATTCGTGCCGTTAAACTGGGTTTGGCTGGCAACGCGAGATATTTCAGAAATCAATTGTGAGGCTTCGGCTTGTAGTGCAGTACGATCACTGGCGCTGTTGGTGGCATTGGAAGATTGTACAGCCAACTCACGTATACGTTGCAGGTTGTTACCGATTTCACTCAGCGCACCTTCAGCAGTTTGTGACAGCGAAATACCATCGTTTGCGTTACGTACAGCTTGGTTTAAGCCACGGATTTGTGAAGTCATTCTTTCTGAAATAGCCAGGCCCGCAGCATCATCTTTAGCGCTGTTTATTCTCAATCCAGAAGATAAACGTTCTAGTGATGTATTGAGTGATGACGCTGATGAGTTAAGGTTACGTTGTGCAGTCAGCGAAGCGATATTTGAATTTATAACTTGAGACATTTGGGTTCTCCTAATTTACATTTGGCATTATTGCCAGTTGGTTTTTCCGCAATCCTGAAAGGCATAAAAACCTTGGGCGGATAAGTCTTTAATTTAAATTACGGTGGTGACTTCCTCGCAATCCAAGAAGAAAGGCAAGCACCGTTGATTGCAGTTATCGGAAATGATTTTGGAAAGTTTAGAATTTTACTTTCTTGTGTTTTAGCTATTTGGTTGGTTAGCAACAGTTATTCGTGATATAAATCACTTTCTAAAGATGAAATCACTCTGTAGAATATGGAATTAATTCAGATGGTTAATTTTGTAATCTAATTCTTAAGTTTATATCGGCTTCAATCGCTGAGGGACTGAGATGGTCGATCAAGAGAAATTAAAAATATTGTTGATTGAGTATTCTGCAAAGGATGCTGAGACGGTTCTGAAAATACTATCACACAGTGGTTTTCAAGCAGACTATTTGTGCGTTGCTACGGCTGACGATTTGCAAGCGGCTCTGAGGCTCCAGGATTGGAATGTGATTCTATCTGATTATGCTTCACCGCGACTTAATGCGTGCGACGTAATCAAATTGATGAAAAATCAAGGGGTTGATATACCTTTAATCATTGTTTCCAGTGATATCGGTGAAGAAGCGGCTGAAAATATCATGGCTTTAGGTGCATATGATTTTATGATGAAGGCCGATCTTGCTAGATTGGTGCCGGTAATCAGACGTAGTTTGCGTGAAGTAAATAATTATCAGCGCTTTATTACTGCTCAAGCTGCGCTGCAAAAAAGTGAAGCGCTTTTTCAAGCAATTACATCTAATCTTCCCGGAGTCGTGTTTCAGTTTCAGTTGGGTAAGAATAATCAAGCTGGTTTTCCATATGTCAGTGATGCAAGCGAAACACTACTGGGGCTATCACCCCAGAAGCTAATGAGCAGCCCAGAACTTTTCCCGGAATTAATTCTAGCTGAAGACAAAGAATCTTATCGTCAACTTATGATGACATCTGCCGAGCAACTTTCAACCTGGAACTGGGAGGGTTGTATTCAAGTAAAAGGAGATAGTGATATTAAATGGGTTAGTTTACGTGCAACGCCCAGAAGATTGCTTGATGGAGCGATGCTGTGGGATGGCATTATGATAAACATTACTCGCAATAAACTGGCTGAGCGCGAAATTGCACGTTCGCGTGAACAACTGGCCGAGCTATCCTCATATTTGCAGAAAGTTAAAGAACAGGAGCGAGCCCGAATTGCACGCGAAATTCACGATGACATCGGTGGGACATTAACTGCCATTAAATGTGAGTTACTTCCTTGTATGGATAAGACAGCAAGAAAGCTCGAATTTTATCAACAGAAAGCGAAATCTATTGAATCACTAGTGGATCGTGTAATCGATAGTACTAGACGAATTTCGCTAGATTTGCGCCCCGGAATTCTTGACTGTGGGATCGTTGCCGCTGTGCAATGGCAAGCAAAAGAATTTAGTGACCGTACCGGTATTGTTTGCAGAGTATCATGCGACAATGATGAAATATCTTTAGATTCGGATTTGGCCATAGCGATTTTTCGGGTATTCCAGGAGACGCTGACAAATATTTCCAAACATGCTAATGCATCACGCATTCAGGTAAAGCTTGTCGAATTGGAAGGCTTGATTTTACTTGATGTGATCGATAATGGATGTGGGATTACTGAAATTGATATGGAGAAGCAAGATTCTTTTGGAATACGGGGAATGCGTGAACGATGCCTGCAATTAAAGGGAAATTTTCATATTTCTGGAGAATCAGAAAAAGGAACTAAGGTGACTATTTTGATACCGACCGGGGATCCAGAATATGATTCTGAGCAAGCATATGATTTGAATGATAAGTTTAGAGAGTTTTCGCAATCAGAGCCCATTAAGAAGAGAAAGCAAATTTCTCGGCTTTAAATAGTTGGAGGTATACATGATTTGTGTAATGATTGCCGATGATCATGCAATTGTTCGTCAAGGTCTGAAACAGATACTCAGTGAAACTGACGATATTAAGGTGACTGGGGAGGCAGAAACGGGTTTTCAAGCAATCAAAATTGCGCGGCAGCAAGACTTCAATGTCATGTTGTTGGATATCTCTCTACCCGATAGAAATGGTATTGAGATTTTGAAGCAGATAAAGAAAGATAGGCCAAATTTGTCAGTGTTAATGCTTAGTATGCACAATGAACACGAGTTTGCTATCCGTGCATTAAAAGCGGGTGCATCGGGTTATCTAAATAAACAAAGCGCACCTGCGCAGCTGGTAGTGGCGATTCGGCAAGTCGCAGCGGGAGATAAGTATGTTAGCCCACTTGTCGCACAAGAACTTGCAAATATTATTAACTCTGATATCGATAAACCTCTTCATGCTACTTTATCCGATCGAGAGTATCAAACATTGTGTTTTATTGCAGCCGGTAAAACTTTGTCTGAAATATCGTCTGAGATGTTTCTGAGTCCTAAAACAGTGAGTGTTTATCGTGCACGATTATTGGAGAAACTCAAATTGACAAACAATTCAGAGATAATTCGCTATGCAATAAAGAATAAATTGGTTGATTGATTTCATTGTTAAAGATGTTGCTGCAATTAGTTTAATTTTTTTTCGAATGAGTCGATGTTTTTTAATCCCAGGATTACTGATTCATTATGTTTAATTTTAACCAATTAATATGAAACAATTTAAAGATTCTAATCCAATTACTATTGCTCGCGAAACGCTGCGGCAGCTCGCCTCGCTAAGAATTCCGCCAACTCCAGAAAATTACCACAAACTATATCTTCAGATTTCTGGAAATTCAGGAACTAGCACCGGTCCTTTAATTCCGATATCAACAAATCAAGAATTGAGTCAAGCTAATGAATCAATTGATTCCACAGCAGTTTGGGGAGGCACGATCGAAGCATTGTTGAAACATTTGGAAAACAAGCAAGGTAGGCTAACAATTGCGAAAAAAAGAGAAGGTGTTAATCGAGTGCTTACTAAGTTTTCAAAAGATTCAAATCAATTGCACATCAAGCTGAAGGCATTGATCGATTCTTGGGGAATGTTAGCGTCCACTAATCAAGAGTCAGTCGAGGATGTACAAGTAAAGAACTCTTTGTTGCAAGTTGATTTATTACCACAAGACTCTCGAGCATCGCAAGTCGTTTTAGAACAGAATCTTTCCTTTGGTCATTTTGCAGATCAACTATTGGAGTTAATGTCTCAAATATTAGAGCATGTAGTCGCTCGACAAATTGAAGATATTGTTCTAAATGAAGAAGTAAAAATACTGGCAAACCAAGTGCGTAAGATTCAAAATAAATCAGACGTGGAAAGATTTGCGGTTGATTTTCGGAATTTCTGCAGAAAATTCGATGCATATGGGGAAAATGGATTTAAGTTGAAGACAGGCTTGCTTAAATTACTCAATATGCTCATGGATAGTACTGGGGAGTTGTTGGTCGAGGATCCATGGGTTGGAATGCGGCTTAATAAACTGCGTGATACTATATCCAGACCCTTAGATCTTCAGGTCATAGAACAAGCTGAGCATTATATAGAGGAGATAGCGCAAAGGCAGGAAATAATCAGGCATAACCTGAATGAGGCCAAGACGACGTTGAAGCTCATGGTGACGTCTCTGATTACAAATATCGAAGAGTTGAGTGATACAACTGGAGAGTATCAGGTTAAGCTGGAGCAATATTCGCAAAGAATTAGTAATGCTGATGATATAAAAGAACTTAATCAGTTGCTTGGATTGATTATGAAAGAAACTAGGCAGATGCAGACAAGTGCATTAAATTATCGTCGTGATTTTCTTGCTGCTCGTGCAGAGGTCAGTTTTGCACAGAATAAAATCGACCAGCTTGAAACCAAGTTGGTTGAGATGGGTGAAAAGGTTCATGAAGATCATTTGACCGGGATACTTAATCGGCGTGGCTTGGATACTGCCTTTGAGCGAGAAGCCTCTCGTTCGATACGTCATGAGCATCCATTATGTTATGCACTGCTGGATATCGATAATTTTAAACAACTCAATGATACGCACGGCCATAAAGTTGGTGATGATGCCTTGAAATACTTGGTGGAGTCTGTTAAAGATACGACGCGTCCAGAAGATATCGTGTCACGATATGGTGGTGAAGAATTTGTGATTTTGCTTCCTAATACTAACTTGGAGGAAGCGGTTCAGATAGTATCTAGAATACGACGGAATTTAACTAAGAAATTTTTTCTGCATGAAAATAATCGCTTGCTAATTACATTTAGTGCAGGTGTTGCCCAGCTCCGGCCAGAAGAATCACAAGAAAGTATCTTTAAGCGTGCGGATGAAGCTTTGTATCGTGCAAAAAAAGGCGGTAAGAATCTAATTCTCGAGGCAGAATGAACTGTTTAGCTTATTGTTAATTCCCCATTCCCCATTCCCCATTCCCCATTCCCCATTCCCCATTCCCCATTCCCCATTCCCCATTAGGAAAACCTATTGAATATAATGGATTTTCTATAAATTACCACCACGTGTGCTTGAAATTCTTTATTCCCAATTATTTTGATTAAGATTGCTTGTGCTATTGGTTTCTCGTCATTGGCAAATCCCTAATGGGAAATCTGGGTTAACTAGCACATAAGCTATTCTTATGGATAAATAGTGCCAATTTCCCTTTTTATTCTTTGAATCCGTTCTGGATGAGTTCTGTTAACTTTGCAGACATGGCAGTCCATACCAGGATGGGTTCTCCTTCGCAATCCAACGAATTATCCCCTGCTGGCTTGTCTGCATCTGATGTTGTAAATTGAGGAGGATAGCAATGCAAGAGGCTATTAATCATAAAAAGAAAAGAATGTTGAGATTGGTTAAATCGACAAATGCTATTAGAAGTGAGCACAAACCTATGATTGATTCTGAAGATTATTATAAGCAAGTAGAACGTTACGCTGACCAAATCCGTAAAACACGTAATGCTGATGAGATCATTCGAATTCTGGATATCGTGTTATCTGAGACTCGAGGGTTAAAATTTAGTGATGAGGTTTTTGCTGCGCAGGAGCAGGTAAAACAGGCAGAGCGGAAGATTGAATTATTGAAAGGTGAATTGGAACAACTGCGGGGACTTGTGCAGACAGATCAAATGACGGGCGCATTCAATCGTCGTGGTCTTGATGAAATTTTTAAACGTGAGGCAGCGCGTGCCGACAGAAATGCACAATCGTTGGGAGTGGTTCTGATTGATCTAGATAATTTTAAGAAAATTAATGACAATTTTGGTCATCAATATGGAGATAGTGTCCTAATAAACTTAGTCACTGTTGCCAAGGAAACATTGCGACCTTCCGATATCGTTGCACGTTTTGGCGGAGAGGAATTTGTAATTTTATTGCCCGAAGTTGAGCTTGAAGATGCATTAACTATCATTCAGCGGTTACAAAATAATTTGGAAAGAAATTTCTCTTTACAAATCGATAATCAATCAATGCCAGTAACTTTTAGTGCTGGCGTTGCACTGCGTTCATTTGGAGAGCATCAAAATTCAGTTATAAGCCGTGCTGATAAAGCACTTTATCAGGCAAAACGAACTGGGAAAAATCGTGCAATTCCTACCTTGACCTAACTGAGTACTTGGGAAGTATATGAGGAACAAATCATAATTTAATATATCAATCCCAGTGAAATACGTTTATTAGTGATGAATAAAGCTAGTGGAACAAACAATAGAACCGATGTGTTTAAACGTTTCTTTATATCGTTTGGTTAATGTGGGGGAGTAAATGGAAGGTTTTTTTCTTGGGCGACAGCCTATTCTAGATCGTAATCAAAATTTGGTAGCCTTTGAATTACTTTTTAGGCAAGAAGAGGCTGATGAAAAAGCCAGCATTGCTAATGACTTATCTGCATCCGCAAATGTCATCATCAATGCATACTGTCAATTGGGTATTCAGAATGTATTAGGCAAGCAACGAGGTTTTATCAATGCGGATCCAGAATTAGTTATGAGCGACATTATTAGTCTGTTGCCTAGCAAACATGTTGTACTCGAATTAAAAGAGACCGCAGCTGTGACGGCAGATTTTATGCGGCGATGTAGCGAGTTAAAACAGAAAGGATATCAATTTGCACTAGATAATGTGGTCGCAATGAATGAGAAAGTCGAGCAATTGCTACCATTGGTCAGCGTAATCAAGGTAAATGTACTTGAGCTTGAGAAAAATGAGCTTTCTAAGCTGGTAACTGAGTTGAATCGTTGGCCAGTATTGCTTTTGGCGCTAAAAGTGGAAACTCGCGAACAAGAAAGAAATTGCATGCAACTTGGATTTCAGATGTTTCAGGGGTTCTATTTTGCAAAACCTGAGGTGTTGTCAGTTAAGCGAGCTGACCCAGGAAAATTGTCACTATTAAAATTACTGACGTTAGTAATGGGTGATGGTGACATTGAAGAAATAGAGAAGGAGTTTAAGCATCAGCCTGGACTCAGTTATAACTTGATGCGCATGGTGAATTCTGTGGCAAGTGGATTGCCACAGAAAATCAACTCAATCAAACATGCGATTATGATAATGGGACGAAAACAGTTGCAAAGATGGGTGCAATTGCTGCTTTATACAGCAGATCATTCTAATGAGAGTATGTCTAATGCATTAATGCAAACTGCTGCTGCACGTGGCAAATTAATGGAATTGATTGCAACAGCGGAACGTCCTCATGATAAAAATCATCAAGAGAGAGCATTTATGGTAGGAATATTATCTTTGCTCAATGTGCTACTTGGTATTGAGATGCAACAGATTGTCGACAAGTTGGGAATTCCTGATGATATGAGTCAAGCATTATTAAACCGGGAAGGACGATTGGGACAGGAGTTGAAGTTAATAGAGGCTAATGAGAGAGGGGAGGTTGCTGTGATTCAATTGATGTTGGTTGAACTTGGTTTTCTGAGTTTGAGTGAATTGGCGGATATTGAAATGCAAGCAATTGGATGGACTAATCGGATCGGTGAAGTTGCCAATTGAATTGTATTTTTCATGTAGTTAAATATATTTCTAAGTTTAGCATTGATATGTAATTAATATATGTTACTAGGGATTTTGTTGAAGTTGTTGGTAATTTCCAAAGCACTTTACTGAGATATTCGGTTTATTCATGACTGTCGATTCCATGACACTTATTTCATATATCTACCAGATTCTTGGAGTGATCTTGGAATTAAAGTTGTTAAATGTTATGACGCTAATGCTTTATATTAAAGAAAAATATTGACGCGAAAAAGATATTCATGCTCATGTTGTTAACTTAATGAATTTGCGATAGTTAGTGGTAAATTTTATGTATCCGCATGGTAAAAAATAGACTAATGTCTCGGGCGATTGCGTTAGTAGCTCTGAAAAAACAAGTGGCGGGGAAAGGATGATGACTGAGCTGCAATCAGCTAGTGACAAGCTTGATAATAAAGTTGAAGATAAATTGGTGCTGGAAGATAAGGATGGGGTTATATGCAATAACGCTGCCAATGAGTATCTTATGGGCATTAGGGGAGATTTAAAACAAGCTGAAAGATTAGTTAGTGACGCAGTCAATAATTTAGTATGTAACTTCAGATATATAAGTAAATTAACAGGATCTCATCATGAGATGGTTCTAGCGATTGAAAGAATGGCTCCTCCTGAAGGAAGACATCCTATTAGTGGATTGTTGGAAAAACAAATGGTAATTGCTAATCGAATCGAACAAGAGTTAGATGCGGTAATCACCTCCTTACAATTCGGTGATTTAGTTGCACAATTACTCGAACATACCGCGCGTCAAGTGGAAATTCTAAGCGATGAGTTGCGGCGTATTGATCGGCAAGGTGGCTCGCAAGGAAGAGATCGTAAAAGATACTTTAAATCAATGCCTTCTGAAATTAATAAGGCAGTTAATGGGGTGAAAAATATGGGTAAAAAGAAGCCAGTAGTGCAGCAAGGAATGAAAATGGGCGATATTGAGCTTTTTTAGCAAAATGCTTGGCAGGCAATTTTTTCAAGCAAATTAATATTATCAGTAAAGGAACTAAGCAAATGGCCAAGACAATACTTGCAGTGGATGATTCTGCTTCAATTCGGCAGATGGTGGCTTTTACGCTTAAAGGTGCAGGTTATGAGGTCATTGAAGCAGTTGATGGTCAAGATGCATTCGATAAGGCAAATCATCATCAAGTTAATCTAATATTAACTGACATCAATATGCCACGTATGGATGGATTAAAGCTACTTGAGTTGCTACGAAAATTGGCTCAATATAAAAATATTCCTATCTTGATACTGACCACAGAATCTGGCAATGAAATGAAAGCAAAAGGTAGAGCGGCAGGGGCAACTGGCTGGCTTGTGAAACCGTTTGATCCCAAACGATTATTGGAAGTTATCGGTAAAGTTATTAGTTAGAAGTTAATATTTTTTAAGCGGATTAATAAGTTTAAATAATTCTTAATCCCAAAGAGTAAGCGTTTTGTTGTTTCTTCATTACTTAGTTTCTTTCTTTATACCGCAAGCCAAACAATTCAACTTGAAATAGGGCTTCCTATGAGTACAGATCTCGAACAATTTTATGAAATATTTTTTGAAGAATCTTCAGAGTTACTTGCGGATATGGAGGCATGCTTACTTAGGCTTGATGTAAATTCGCCGGATTTGGAAGACTTAAACGCTATATTTCGTGCTGCTCATTCTATTAAAGGTGGAGCGGGTACATTTGGTTTTACAGATATGACGGAGATGACGCATATGTTGGAAACACTGCTTGATAGATTGCGCAAGGGCGAGCTTAAAGTACGTAGCGAGATGGTCGATGCTTTTCTAAAGGCTGGAGACGTTATCAAAGCACAATTAGCAGGACATCGTGGAGAGGGACAAGCTGATCCTGTTGCTGCTGAAGCGGTGTGTGAGGAACTTAAGAAATTAGGTGAAAACGGGCAGGAGACTGTATCGGTGGAGGATATAAAAGCAATTGTTTATGACGCTGCAGCCAAATCAGTGCCGGAGGAGACTGATGCAGAGTCAATGGCGGAGGAAGTTTCTCAAGGAAATGCTGTCACACGACTTAGTTATAGTATCGAATTTTCCAGTGCTGATTTGAGTAGTGCCGCAATTGAGAATTTACTCGCTAATTTGCAGGGGTTGGGTGATCTGGAAAATCTTACGCCTGTAGATGCAGAGGAGTGCTATAAATTAGTATTGACTACAAGCAGTAGCGAAGAAGATGTTTGGGAGACTTTGGTATTTGTGGTTGACCCCACAAGCCTTAAAATTAAAGCAATTGCATTTGATAGTACTCGAGTTAAGGCAACAGAAATTGAGACCCTTAATGGATCAGTTAGTAATACAGAATTTTTAGCGGAAGAAGATGCGCTAAAGCATAGGATGCCACCTGCTCCAGGTTATGGATTTTTCCACGGGGCGCCCGCTGCACCGAAGGATTTAGAAGGTTCAGAAATCAGTTCGGACCGGGTACAGTTGCCGAATACAGGTAGTAACAAAAATGAATCTCAAGCTACAAATAAATCTTCCGGAAAAGCTAATATAGCGGCGGCTAGTGAAACTTCATCTATCAGAGTCAGCATAGAGAAAGTTGATCAAATGATTAATTTAGTCGGAGAGCTGGTCATTACTCAAGCAATGCTTGCTCAGACAGCTTCTCAGTATGATCCGGTACTGTTCGAGAAATTGTACAGCGGAATGAGTCAATTAGAGCGAAATACACGAGATTTGCAAGAGTCTGTGATGTCAATCCGTATGATGCCAATCAGCTTTGTATTTAGCCGATATCCGCGAGTTGTTCGTGATTTGGCAGCGAAACTGAATAAGCGTGTGGAGTTGAGGACTGTTGGTGAGAGTACAGAACTCGATAAAGGGTTAATTGAGAAAATTGCTGATCCTTTAACACACTTAGTCAGAAATAGCCTGGATCACGGTGTAGAAATAGCTGAAAAACGTATAGCTGCTGGCAAGCCAGCACAGGGCACCATAACCCTGCGAGCTTTTCACCAGGGAGGGAGTATTGTTATCGAGGTTAGTGATGATGGCGCAGGACTAAATAGAGGGAAAATTCTTGCCAAAGCAAAAGAACGTGGCTTACCTGTACATGATGCAATGACTGATCAAGAAGTATGGTTGTTGATATTTGAAGCTGGTTTCTCAACAGCAGACCAAGTTACAGATGTGTCTGGTCGAGGTGTCGGCATGGATGTAGTGAAACGCAATATACAGAGCATGGGGGGGCGTATTGATATTGAATCGACGTTTGGATCTGGTACGCGCATATCCATTCGTTTGCCACTAACGCTGGCCATACTTGATGGCTTATCTGTGGTTGTTGGAGATCAAATGTTTATTGTGCCATTAAATTATATAACCGAGTCATTGCAACCGATGGCCACTGATATTAAAACAGTGAGTGGGAAAGGGCGCGTGGTGCAAGTAAGAGGTGAGTATCTCCCAGTGATTGCATTGCATGAGTTCTTCAATTTGCGTCCTAGCGTAACAGAGATTCATAAAGGAATTCTTGTCATTCTTGAGGCTGAAGGACATAAAGCAGCATTATTTGTGGATGACCTGGTTGGACAGCATCAGGTTGTTATCAAGAGCCTAGAGAGTAATTACCGCAGAGTTCAGGGAGCTTCGGGTGCGACTATTATGGGTGATGGAAAAGTTGCGCTTATTCTTGATACCGCAGTTTTAGTAATGGCATCACAGGAAGAGCTCGTGTAGGAGATTTATTACTTATTTGTGATGCGCGGCTTATCGGCATTTTATGTCAGAGCAGGTATGAACAGTGGAAAACTTGAAGTTTGGGAGAAGCTGATTATAGCCAGTTTACTGAGTATCTAAAATGTAGCAGAACATGTAATGTGATTAGTTTGGAAGCGGATCAGCTGCGCCTCCACCCTGGATTGGGTTTAGAGACTGATGCTGAATACATTGTCGGCTTGGGAATGAATGATGAGGTAGTGTATCGGACTAATCAATAACTTTGTTATTTAAGGTGATTTTCTGTTCGCTTGAGATTAAGGATGATCCCAATTCTATTAATTGAAAAAAATCTATTTATATTCTACCGATACAAGTACCAGGCTTGTCAACGAACATAGTAGATGTGTCAGTTTGGTATCTATGATCTCGAGGGATTAAGGAAAAGTATATTAGTTCGATATACGAAGAAGTGAAGGAATTGGAAGAAGATATATTGATACTGTAAACGATTATCGCAAAATGGCACTTTATCTTGTTTGTGGATGGAAATTATGGGATTGATTACAGATATCGAAGATAGCCCTGAAAATAAAGCGCGCGAATATAATTTTACTCAGAGTGATTTTGACCGAGTTAGAAAGCTGATATATAAGCATGCGGGTATCTCTCTTTCTACAGGTAAGCAGAACATGGTGTATAGCCGACTTGCCAGAAGATTGCGTGCGACGGGCTTTGATAGTTTTGATGAATACTTGGACTATTTGGAACGTGGAAACTCGGAAGAGTGGGAAGCGTTTACTAATGCTTTGACAACGAATCTTACGGCTTTTTTCCGTGAGCAGCATCATTTTCCCATTCTCGAGAGGCACGTAGAGAAGCGAAAAAATCACAACAAAATTCAACTTTGGTGTAGTGCCTCATCTACTGGCGAAGAGCCATACTCAATGGCGATGGCAATGGTACAGGCGTTTAAATCATATACTCCTCCCGTGCATATTCTGGCGACGGATTTGGATACAAACGTTTTGGCGAAAGCCCAAATGGGTATTTATTCAATGGAAAAGTTAGAAAAGCTACCTAAGGAAAAACTTAAACAGTTTTTTTTAAAAGGCAAAGGCTCTCATGCTGGATCAGCAAAGGTTTGTCCCGAGTTGCAAAATATGATTACGTTTCGGCAATTGAATTTGCTCGATGATAACTGGCCGATTCGAGGTCCATTTGATGCAATATTCTGCCGTAATGTGATGATCTATTTTGATAAACAGACACAATATAAAATTCTGAAGAAATTTGTGCCATTGCTAACCCCTGACGGATTGTTGTTTGCTGGTCATTCTGAAAGCTTTCAACATGCTATTGATTTATTTAAGTTGCGTGAGAAAACTGTTTATGAATTAACTAATCGGCAGAGGTAATAATATGGCTGAGATCCTTGATGAGCAAATTGCGAGCAATTTATATTTTGACAAAAGCTTTAACCATCAAGCAGTCAAATTGTTACCAGGTGAATACTATGTCACTGATAAGGACATGCTCTTGGTAACTGTGCTTGGCTCATGTGTTGCAGCTTGTATACGTGATTGTTATAGCGGTATCGGCGGTATGAATCATTTTATGCTTCCAGATGGTGGTGCGGACGCGGGTAGTCCGTTAAATGCTTCAGCTCGTTATGGTACGTATGCAATGGAAATACTGATCAATCAGCTGCTCAAATTGGGCGCTCGCAGGTGTAACCTCGAGGCTAAAGTATTCGGTGGCGGTAATGTTTTGGATGGGTTGACGGTTGCGAATATCGGCCAGAGGAATGCAGATTTTGTTTTGAAGTTTTTACAAACCGAGAAAATAAGAGTTGTAGCGCAAGATTTAGTTGATATATTTCCTCGTAAGGTCTATTTCTTTCCAAAAAACAATAAGGTAATGGTAAAGAAATTACGGAATATTCGTAACGTGACTATTTCCCAACGTGAGAAAGATTATAGTCAACGCTTGCGCAAGGTTGAAAATGGTGGAGAAATAGAATTATTTTCTTAGCTGAATTTGCTTCTTGAATTTCCTTGAGTTCATATTATGAAAAAAATTTCAGTTCTAGTCGTTGATGATTCAGCACTTATTCGTAAGTTATTGAGCGAAATTATTAATAGCCAGCCGGATATGGAAGTCGTTGGGGCCGCAGCTGATCCTCTGGCGGCACGCGAAATGATACGTGCAATGAATCCAGATGTGCTGACTTTGGATGTCGAAATGCCTAAAATGGATGGAATTGATTTTCTAGAGAAATTAATGCGATTAAGGCCTATGCCTGTTGTTATGGTTTCAACGCTGACCGAGAAAGGTTCGGACGTAACTTTTCGTGCACTTGAATTAGGTGCGGTCGATTTCGTGTCTAAGCCCAAAATGGATATAGCGTCGGGATTAAAGGAATATGGTAACGAAATTGCAGACAAAATCCGTATCGCGAAGTCAGCTAGGCCCAGACGGCATACACCTTTGCCAATTACAAAAAGTGTTACTGCAGATGCTGTTCTGCCAACTGTATCAAATCGTATTTCATCGACAGAAAAGTTAATTATAGTAGGTGCCTCTACTGGCGGCACAGAAGCAATTAAAGAATTTCTGATTCGCATGCCGCATGATTCACCAGGTATACTTATTACCCAGCATATGCCAGAAGGATTTACCAGGTCATTTGCTAATCGTATGAATGGTCTATGTAAGATATCAGTTGCTGAGGCTCAGGGGGGGGAAAGGGTGCTGCCAGGCCATGCTTTTATCGCACCAGGACATTCGCACTTATTGCTTAAACGTAGTGGTGCAAATTATCTGACTGAGTTAAATCAGGGTGAACCAGTGAGTCGACATCGACCCTCAGTTGATGTACTATTTCGTTCAGCAGCAAATTGTGCAGGCAAAAATGCCATTGGTGTGATTCTAACAGGCATGGGGAAAGATGGTGCTGTAGGAATGTTGGAGATGCACAGAGCGGGGGCATATAATTTTGCTCAAGATGAGGGGAGCTGCGTTGTTTTTGGGATGCCAAAAGAAGCTATTGCCGCAGGTGGAGTTAATGAGGTTATTTCATTAAAAGATATGGCTAGATGTGTTCTATCAAAAGTATCTAGTATGGGGTCGCAACGTAACCGTATTTAGCTTGCTTGATTTCCTGGTATTTGATTTAGGATAAAGTGAAAAGTACACTATCCATGAAAAGATCTGTTTCTCGATTTATTGTTTTTGTTGGTATTAGTTTTTTAGTTAGCTGTGGATCAATTCAAGAACGACCTTTTCCCAAGCATGATTATCGTTCTGTTGTCAATAAGTCCCTAGATCCCAGTTACCTTAAAAAAATACTCTATTCTCACTATAATGAATGGCAGGGCGTACGTTATCAATATGGTGGACTGAGTCAACGTGGGATAGATTGCTCGGGTTTTGTGCATTTGACGTTTAAGTCAAAGCTCGGTAAGAATTTACCAAGGACGACGGGGATGCAAGCAAAAATTGGGCAAGAAGTTAGAAGAAATGATTTAAGGGCTGGAGACCTGGTGTTTTTCAGAACTGGTAAATCTTCAAATCACGTAGGAATTTATCTGGAGAATAATAAATTCTTACATGCATCTCAAAAGAAAGGTGTCACAATATCACGGCTTGACCATGTTTATTGGAGATCCAATTACTGGAAATCCGTTCGTGTCTAATTTGAAATAAAATTGTATTAATTTCCTTCTAGTAGCTTTCCGTATCTTAGTACGAGCCGTGTGGGGGAATCGCTGCTTATATATTGTTTATGTTTGGAGCGCTGGTAAGTAATCTGCACTATATTGTGGGAAAATGAAATGGATGAAGAAATCAAGCAAAGATTGCAAAAGAAAGATTTTTGGCAGCGTGGTCTTTATGTTATTTTCTTTATTTTTATCTATGGTTTATCTAATTCCTTAGTTATCTGTATCGTTTTCTTTCAGTTTGTTACTCTACTGGTAACTGGAAAAACAAATCCATTATTACTTGGATTCAGTCAAAGCTTAAGTGCTTATATTCATCAAGTAATTAGTTTTTTGTCATTTAATGCTGACTTGCGCCCATTTCCATTTAGCGCATGGCCAAAAAGTACTAGCCGTGTTGGATTTACAGAAACCAGTGCAGATGAATGATGATCATGGTTCTCAGATGCGATCAATGAGCATTATTCATTTCTTTTTGTAGCAGAAGAAGGTAGTGCTGTCAGTAGTTTATCTAAAGGAAGCGGATATCACAGCTATCAATGCTGAATTTATGGGGTTGGTAGCAATAAAACAGTCAGCTTTTGTTGTTGCTGGATCATAAAACATAACCCATATTTCTGTTGGCGAACAAGCTTCACCTATGCAAAATAAGCAAATATCATCCGCAATATTTCTGGGCGTGCTTTAATTAGATGTGGCCTCGCAAATTCGGACAGTCCTTTAAGTGGTAATCTTGCTCAACCCAGGCCGAGTAATTAACGGCAAACAAAGGAGCGAGAGTATGAGAAGGACGAGGAGGAATCACGCAGCGGGATTCAAGGCCAAGGTGGCCATAGCTGCGATC
>NZ_JAIEMO010000021.1 GCF_019752095.1 Nitrosomonas sp. | reverse complement strand
GAGGACGATGAGGAAGAAGAAAGCGAAGATAGTGGTAGTAATGATGACGAAAGTGATGACGAGGATGAGGATGAATAATTCGCTTCTTGCTGTATTTTAGTTTGTGGGTACCCAAGCTCTGGAGATGACATATCTCCAGAGTGCAAAGCTTTTAAAGTATCTCAAAGAGAAAGGGTTATATTCTGGTGGTTTTATTAAAAATCATAAAAGCAGCTGTATTTTGTAAAGTGATTTGTATTAATAAAATTGTTCTGAAGTAAATCAATGCTTGTTACAGATTAACTCTGATTAATAGTTGAATTTTGTTCATCGGTTAACAACTCTCTTACTATAATGCTTCAACTTATAGAAGGGCTTTCACTGTGGCAGAAGAGTCACAAAATAAATTGGTGTATGCTGGAAAACTCGGATATAGTTTTCGTCGGCATTTGCATGAAAGGTTTATAGAAACTTTTTTATTCTTGTCAGCAATTCTTTCGGTTGCAATTATGCTTGCAATCATTGCTATGCTTTTGAAAGAATCGATAGTTTTTTTCCGTCAAGTATCTATCTGGGATTTTTTAACGGATACGCAGTGGACGCCGCTATTTGATGATGCTCACTACGGGATATTGCCGCTAATCTCTGGAACACTAGTTAGTTCTTTGATTGCGTTATTGGTTGCGCTCCCTATGGGTACCATAATTGCCATATATCTTTCCGAATTTGCGCCATTTACGGTGCGTGAAATTGCAAAACCTTTCCTTGAGTTATTGGGGGGCGTTCCAACCGTTGTCTACGGATATTTCGCATTATTATTTGTAACTCCTTTATTGCAAATAATTTTTCCGGAATTGCCAGGCTTCAATTTACTATCGGCTGGATTAGTAATGGGAATAATGATCATCCCATATGTAAGTTCAATGACTGAGGATGCTATGCGCGCGGTTCCAATGAATCTGCGGGAAGGCTCCTACGCCATGGGTGCTACGCGTTTTCAGACAGCTATTCGTGTAGTTATGCCAGCAGCGTTTTCTGGTATAGCTGCTGCATATATTTTGGGAATATCGCGCGCTGTTGGTGAAACAATGGTGGTGGCAATTGCAGCAGGAATGCAACCGAATTTAACATGGAATCCAATGGAGCCCGCAGCGACAATCACAGCTTACATTGTTCAAGTTAGTTTGGGAGACTTGCCGCATGGAAGTATTGGTTATCAGACTATATTTGCTGCCGGACTGACTTTGTTGTTAATAACACTTGTATTCAATATCATTGGACATTTATTGCGCAAACGTTATCGGGAAATTTATTGAAGAATCAGAAGCAATCTGGGTGGTTAGTATTTTTTTGATATGAGCTATAGAATAATTTCTTAAGATATTTGCTTGTGGAAGTATGCAATGAGAAGTGTAAAGAGCCTTGAAGAAATTAGAAGAATCATTATCCTTCATAAAAGATGGGATTTGATTTTTATGATAACCGGCATTGTTGCGTTAATGATCGCGATAATGACCTTTATGGCTCTATTTGCACATATGCTAATCGATGGTTTACCTCGCTTATCTTGGGAGTTTTTTACATCATTTCCATCACGACGCCCAGAGTCTGCCGGAATATTGTCTGCCTGGGTCGGCACTACTTTGGTTATGCTTGTAACGGCAGTGGCTGCGGTACCATTGGGGATAGGGTCAGGTGTATATCTAGAAGAATATGCTCCCCGAAATTTGCTGACCGAAATCATTGAGATCAATGTCACCAATTTGGCGGGCGTTCCGTCGATAATATATGGTTTGCTTGCACTAGGATTGTTTGTGTATCAATTAGGTTTTGGGCAGAGTGTTTTGGCAGCAGGATTAGCTTTAGCATTATTGATTCTACCGGTTGTTATTGTGGCTACGCGAGAGGCAATACGATCAATTCCCATTACAATACGAGAAGCGGCCTATGCATTAGGTGCAACCAAGTGGCAAACAGTCTCGGATCATTTGTTGCCATATTCGTCGGCAGGAATTTTAACAGGAATTATTATAGGTTTGGCTCGGGCGATTGGTGAAACAGCTCCGATTATTACTATTGGAGCATTGACGTTTATTGCTTTTTTACCCCCATCTCCAGTAAAAGATGAATTTCCTTTTATATCGTTTGAATGGCTTACTGCCCCTTTTACTGTAATGCCAATACAAATGTTTAACTGGGTGTCTCGACCTGAAGAAGCTTTTCAGTTGAATGCGGCTGCAGCGGGGTTAGTCTTGGTCGTTATGACGCTCGCTATGAATGGCTTGGCAATTTATTTACGCTACAGAATGCGGAAAAATATTAAGTGGTAAAGAAATGATGCAGATAAATCAGAAAGAAATTGCAGAGTCTGCTCAATATAAATCTGAAGTAAAGAACCTCAGCTTTCACTATGGCGCTTTTAATGCGCTCAAGAATATTGATATGGTGTTGCATGATAAAAAGATTACAGCACTAATTGGACCATCCGGATGTGGCAAGTCGACATTCTTGAGGTGCTTTAATCGCATGCATGATTTGTATCCGGGTAATCGATATGATGGCGAAATAATTTTGCATCCTGATGATGTGAATATTTTGGCGTCGAATGTTGACCCGATCGAAGTGCGGATGAGAATAAGTATGGTGTTTCAAAAACCCAATCCATTTCCTAAGTCAATTTATGAAAATGTAGCTTATGGGTTGCGTGTAAGAGGGATCAAACAACGAGCAATTCTGGATGAAAAAGTAGAGATAGCTTTACGTAACTCGGCGTTGTGGGATGAAGTTAAAGATCGGTTACATGAACTTGCTTTTAATCTTTCAGGTGGGCAGCAACAGAGACTTTGCATTGCGCGTGCATTAGCAACGGATCCTGAGATTTTGCTATTTGACGAGCCGACCTCTGCTCTTGATCCGATAGCAACGGCTAGCATTGAAGAGTTGATTACCGACTTGAAGACTAAAGTGACTATACTTATAGTGACTCATAATATGCAGCAAGCAGCGAGAGTATCAGACTACACTGCTTATATGTATCTAGGCGAGTTAATTGAGTTTAATGTGACAGATACAATATTTATTAAGCCTAAAAATAAGCAAACAGAAGATTATATTACCGGGCGTTTTGGTTAATGGACGGCATTCTCTAAATAATTAATCTTGTCTTTCAATAGGCGTAAATTAAAAGAAAGCTTATAGATAACTGTCTATTCAAGTATATAGGTTATAACAACTGATTTGGCTATATCTGTGTAAAAGTGTGCGTAAAACGTGAAAATGTATTAATGAGGGGCGCTATTGATGCACAATTGACTTGATAAAGAATCAAGGGTAGCATCGCCCATTTTGGAAAGCTGGAGCTAGAAGTAAGATGCGTAAAAAGATGGTTGCTGGTAACTGGAAGATGCACGGTAATTTAGTACAGAATAAACAGTTGCTTGATGCGGTAATTGCCGATCTAAATGAATTGGGTGAAGATCTTGTTGTAGTTTGTGTGCCTTACCTCTATCTGCCGTCTGTACAAAAGCAATTACAGAATACGAAAATAGCATTGGGTGCTCAGAACGTGAGTCAACATGAAATGGGTGCGTATACAGGAGAAATTTCAGCATCCATGCTGAGTGATTTTCAGTGTCAATATGTTATTGTTGGGCATTCAGAAAGAAGAATGCTGTTTGGCGAAGACAATCATGTGGTTGCGAAAAAATATGTCGCAGTTCAGAATGCTGGAATGGCTCCGATTTTATGTGTTGGAGAGACACTGGAGCAACGTGAGGCTAAAGTTACTAAACAAGTCATAGAACAACAATTAATGTCGGTCATTAGTTTGGCAGGAGTTGAGTCGTTTAACAAAGCCGTTATTGCTTATGAGCCAGTATGGGCTATTGGTACAGGTAAGACTGCAACTCCAGAACAAGCGCAAGATGTGCATGCATTTATAAGGGAAGAAATAGCTAAGCAGAATTTGAACGTGGCGAATCAGTTGACTATTCTCTACGGAGGTAGCGTTAAAGACAATAATGCACCTGAACTATTTGCTATGCCCGATATTGATGGTGGCTTAATAGGCGGTGCTTCGCTTATTGCAAATGATTTCATCGCAATTTGTCGTGCATTACGTCATTAAATTTTTTGGAGTATAACGTTGGAAATCTTGGTTTGGACCGCACATGTTTCGCTAGCGATTTTATTGATAGTTTTGGTATTATTACAGCATGGTAAAGGCGCAGATATGGGGGCTGCATTTGGCAGTGGTTCAGCAGGCAGTTTGTTTGGAGCAAGTGGATCAGCTACTTTCTTGAGTCGTGCTACGAGCTTTGTTGCAGCAATGTTTTTTATCACGAGTCTGAGTTTAACCTATTTCTCGATGAATCAAACTTCAGATGGAAGTGTAATGAGTATCATGGATGGTGTTGAAGAATCTGAAAATGCCGCAGTGATAGAAGTAGATGAAACATCTGTTTCGGAGCGTGATTATAATATGCCAGAGACTGAGAACAGCTCAATAGTTAACAAAATACCTGAGTAACTTCTACGATGAAATTGGCGTAGAAGCTTAATGATGAGATAGAGCATAGTTTTGCCGCCGACGTGGTGGAATTGGTAGACACGCCGTCTTGAGGGGGCGGTGGCGAAAGCTGTGCGAGTTCGAGTCTCGCCGTCGGCACCATGTGTGGTTAGTGATAGATTCTCTTTAAATTCTGGCGTATAAATTTACAATGCTTGAAAACTATTTTCCGATATTATTATTTCTTATTGTTGGTTTTTTAGTAGGGGTTGTACCCATGCTTTGCGGTTGGTTGCTCGCGCCTAACAATCCTGATAGTGAAAAACTTTCGCCTTATGAGTGTGGATTTGAGGCTTTTGAAGATGCGCGAATGAAGTTTGATGTACGATACTATTTGGTAGCAATTTTATTTATTTTATTCGATCTGGAAATCGCATTCCTTTTTCCGTGGGCTATTGTGCTTGATGAAATTGGGTTATTTGGATTTCTTGCTATGATGGTTTTTCTAAGCATCTTGGTGGTGGGATTTGTTTACGAATGGATGAAAGGTGCTTTAGAATGGGATTAATGCTATGAGTATAGAAGGGACGCTTGAAAAAGGCTTTATTACTACTAGCCTAGATTCAATTATTAATTGGGGACGAACTGGTTCAATGTGGCCGATGACATTTGGACTCGCATGTTGTGCGGTCGAAATGATGGAAACAGGAGCCTCTCGTTATGATCTTGACCGTTTTGGGATAGTATTTCGTCCAAGTCCACGCCAATCGGATGTCATGATTGTTGCCGGGACATTATGTAATAAAATGGCACCTGCTTTACGTAAGGTCTATGATCAAATGGCGGAACCCCGATGGGTGATATCCATGGGATCATGTGCGAATGGCGGCGGTTACTATCATTATTCTTACTCGGTAGTTCGTGGATGTGATCGTATAGTGCCGGTTGATATATATGTACCTGGTTGTCCGCCAACAGCAGAAGCTTTGTTGTATGGGATCATCCAGTTGCAGAATAAAATTAATCGTACTAACACAATCGCTCGCTAACTCATCAGTATGTCAACTACACAAAATGAAGTCCTTGCTGCAGCACTGCGGAATTCTCTAGAGAATAAATTGATTAATCTGCGGGTGCAGCAAAATGAATTAACTATCGTAATAAACGCCGAAGATGTTCCGGATGCAAGCAAAATATTGCGGGATAACTCGGCACTTATGTTCGATACATTGATTGATTTGTGCGGGATAGATTATTTAACGTATGGTGATGACCTATCAATTAAGTACGATTTGAGAAATAGGCGCTTTGCAGTAATTTATCATTTGCTATCAGTTGAGCGAAATCAAAGGTTACGCGTCCGGGTTTTTGCTGAGAATAATGAATTTCCTATGGTACATTCAGTTACCGAAGTATGGCCCACTGCTAACTGGTTCGAGCGGGAGGCATTTGATCTGTATGGCATTGTTTTTGCCGATCACCCAGATTTGCGTCGTATATTGACTGACTATGGTTTTATCGGAAGCCCTTTTCGTAAGGATTTTCCGATAACTGGTCATGTGGAGATGCGTTATGATGAACAGCAGAAGCGTGTGATTTATCAACCCGTTAGTATTGAGCCGCGAGAGATAACACCGCTCGTGATACGTGAGGAACACTATGGGGATAGTGAGTCCTGATAATATTATCTTGAATTGTGTTTTTAAAAGAGTTTTTAAGTAAAAAAAGTAACTTATGGCTGAAATACGTAATTACACTTTGAATTTTGGACCGCAACACCCGGCAGCTCACGGTGTGCTTCGGTTGGTTCTGGAATTAGACGGAGAAGTTGTGCGGCGTGCAGATCCGCATATTGGTTTGTTGCATCGTGCGACTGAGAAATTGGCGGAAAATAAAACATACATACAATCAGTTCCTTATATGGATCGGTTGGACTATGTTTCCATGATGGTCAACGAGCATGCTTATGTGATGGCCATAGAGAAATTGCTGCAAGTTGAAGTGCCCATTAGAGCGCAATATATCCGCGTAATGTTTGATGAAATTACTCGTATTCTAAATCATTTGCTTTGGATTGGTGCTCATGCGCTTGATGTTGGTGCTATGACGATGTTTTTGTATGCTTTTCGCGAAAGAGAAGATTTGATGGATGTCTATGAGGCAGTATCAGGTGCGCGCATGCATGCTGCTTATTATCGTCCTGGCGGGGTGTACCGCGATTTGCCGGATTCCATGCCTAAGTACCAGTCTTCAAAAATACATAGCGAGAAACAGACTCAGGTGCGGAACGAAAATAGAGAAGGATCTTTATTAGACTTTATTGAGGATTTTACGAATCGCTTTCCAATCTATGTTGATGAATATGAAACTTTGTTGACGGATAATAGGATTTGGAAACAGCGTTTGGTTGATATTGGGGTTGTCTCTCCTGAGCGCGCTAAAGCTTTAGGATTTACTGGTCCAATGTTGCGCGGATCTGGTGTGGAATGGGATTTAAGGAAGAAACAACCCTATGAGGTTTACGATCGTCTTGATTTCGACATACCTATTGGTGTAAATGGCGATTGTTATGATCGATATTTGATACGTATGGAAGAGTTTCGTCAATCAAATCGAATTATTAAGCAATGTGTCGATTGGTTGCGTAAGAACCCAGGTCCGGTTATTACTGATAATCATAAAGTTGCACCGCCATCTCGAGTCGAGATGAAGCAAAATATGGAAGAAATGATTCATCATTTTAAGTTGTTTACAGAGGGTTTTCATGTGCCTCCTGGCGAGGCTTATGCTGCGGTTGAGCATCCTAAGGGTGAGTTTGGTATTTATCTGGTATCTAATGGCGGCAATAAACCATATCGACTGAAAATACGCGCACCTGGTTTTGCGCATTTGGCTGCTTTGGATGAAATGTCCAGAGGGCACATGATTTCCGATGTGGTCGCAATTATTGGTACGCAAGATATAGTATTTGGTGAGATAGATAGATAACAATGTTAAGTGCTGAATCTCTTAAAAGAATAGATCGTGAGATCGCTAAATATCCGGTCGACCGGAAACAATCTGCTGTCATGTCAGCGCTCGCAATCGCGCAAGAAGAAAAAGGCTGGTTAGCCAATGAGACAATGAATTTTGTTGCTGAATATTTGGGTATGCCGCCAATCGCAGTTTATGAGGTAGCCACTTTTTATAATATGTACAATCTGGAGCCAGCAGGTAAGTACAAAATAACAATATGCACAAATTTACCTTGTGCTTTATCGGGTAGCACTGATAGCGCAAAATATTTAAAACAAAAATTAGGCATCGGATTTAATCAAACAACCCCAGATGGAAAATTTACTCTAAAAGAAGGTGAGTGTTTTGGGGCTTGTGGAGATGCGCCGGTATTACTGGTGAATAATAAACGTATGTGTAGCTTTATGTCTGAAGAAACGATCGATAAATTATTGGGGGAACTGGGCGAATGAATCAGTATCCGCAGACTTTAATGAATGGAGTTGATTCATCTGACTCTGAGAATTGGCATCTTAGAAGCTATGAAAGACGTGAAGGATATGCAGCCCTAAGAAAAATATTAACAAAAAAAATAACTCCCGAAGAAGTCATAGAGGAAGTTAAGAAATCTGCACTTCGTGGGCGCGGTGGAGCAGGATTTCCTACAGGATTGAAATGGAGCTTCATGCCTAAAGGCTATGAAGGTGACAAGTATATCGTCTGTAATTCAGACGAAGGAGAACCGGGAACTTTTAAAGACCGTGATATTTTACGATATAACCCGCACATTCTGATTGAGGGTATGATAATAGCAGCGTACGCGATGGGCGTAAAAGCGGGTTATAACTATATCCATGGAGAGATATGGGAAACATACGAGCGAATGGAAGAGGCTGTGGAAGAAGCACGAGCGGCTGGTTATCTCGGAAATAATATTCTGGGTTCATCATTTAGTTTTCAACTATATAATCACCATGGATATGGTGCTTATATCTGTGGAGAAGAGACTGCATTGCTCGAATCCATTGAAGGTAAGAAAGGCCAGCCACGTTTTAAGCCGCCTTTTCCTGCTAATTATGGTCTTTATGGAAAACCAACTACCATAAATAATACAGAAACATTTGCTTCTGTTCCTTGGATAATTCGTAACAGTGGAGAGAAATATCTACAACTTGGCAAGCCCAATAACGGTGGTACAAAAATATTTTCAGTATCAGGCCATATTAATAAACCAGGAAATTATGAAGTACCACTCGGCACGCCTTTTGCGAAATTATTGGAGTTAGCTGGCGGTATGCGCGGAGGGCGAAAACTGAAAGGATGTATTCCTGGCGGATCATCAATGCCGGTATTGCCTGGTGATATCATGATGCGAACAGATATGGACTATGATTCCATCGCCAAAGCTGGATCGATGCTTGGTTCAGGCGCTGTTATCATTATGGATGAAACGACTTGTATGGTAAGAGCACTGGAACGCCTGTCTTACTTTTACTATGAAGAATCCTGCGGACAATGTACACCTTGTCGGGAGGGCACTGGTTGGCTTTATCGTATTGTCAATCGAATTGAGCATGGCAAAGGGCGACTAGAAGATCTTGACCTTCTGGATAATATCGCTGACAACATACAGGGGCGGACAATTTGCGCCTTGGGTGATGCTGCAGCCATGCCTGTACGTGCAATGATTCAACATTTTCGTGACGAGTTTGTTCACCATATAGAACATAAGAAATGTATGGTTTAATTATTAATTATTTAATAATTAATAACATGCCAATTTAATTATTCGTAATTAACCTAAGAATTTTAACTGATGGTCAATATAGAAATCGACGGTAAGCAAGTATCTGTATCCAAGGGGAACACCATCATGGATGGTGCAAAGCAACTTGGTATATACATTCCACATTTCTGCTATCACAAAAAATTATCCATTGCAGCTAATTGTCGTATGTGTTTGGTGCAAGTAGAAAAAGCGCCAAAACCCTTACCTGCTTGTGCAACGCCGGTAATGGATGGGATGAAGGTATATACGCATTCTCAGCAAGCTGTGACCGCGCAAAAGGGGGTAATGGAATTTTTGCTGATTAATCATCCACTTGATTGCCCTATTTGTGATCAAGGCGGTGAGTGTCAGTTACAAGATCTTGCCGTAGGATACGGTTCGAGCGGCTCAAGATATTCCGAAGCGAAGCGAGTGGTTGTTAACAAAAATCTAGGGCCGCTGATATCAACAGACATGACGCGCTGCATACACTGTACGCGCTGTGTTCGGTTTGGTCAGGAAATTGCCGGGATTATGGAACTTGGTATGGCCGGGCGTGGTGAGCATGCAGAAATACTTGCATTTGTCGGTAAAACAGTGGACTCTGAATTGTCGGGTAATGTAATTGATCTTTGTCCAGTTGGTGCATTGGTCAGTAAGCCATTCCGATATTCGGCTCGTACATGGGAATTGTCTCGCAGGAAATCAATTAGTCCGCACTGTGGCTTAGGATCGAATCTTGTCGTGCAAGTTAAACAAAATCGCGTGATGCGTGTGCTTCCTCGAGACAATGAGGAAATTAATGAGTGCTGGTTGTCTGATAAAGATCGATTCTCTTATGAAGGATTGAATTCTGAAGATAGATTGATACGCCCCATGATCAAGCGTAATGGTGAATGGTTTGAGTGCGATTGGAAGGAAGCTCTGGAATTTACAGCTAATGCTCTCCAAGCGATAAAGAATCAATACGGTGCCAATAAAATTGCAGCATTAGGGTCTGCGTATAGCACCACGGAAGAGCTTTATTTATTACAAAAATTGTTGCGAGGTTTTGGCAGTAGCAACATTGATCATCGCCTACGTCAATCCGATTTTAGTGCAGACAAGAAAATGCAGGGTATTCCATGGTTGGGTACCAGCATTGCAGACATTTCGCAACTAAAGTCAGCTTTAATTATCGGCAGTACGCTACGTAAAGATCATCCGCTCATAGCGCAACGTTTACGGCAGTCTGTAAAGAATGGCATGAAACTGAATGTTGTAAACCCGGTAGATGATGACCTGCTAGTTAATGTTGCAAATAAAACAATTGTTGCACCGAGCTTAATGGTCAAAGCTTTGGCTGAGATTCTAAAAGTTGCTGCTGAGATAAAGGGAATAGAACCAACGGAAGAGTTGCAACGAGCTATTAATTCGTTAGGTGTTTCGAGTACGACCAGTGCTTTCGCTATTGCGGCCAGCTTGATTGAAAGTGCACCGGCTGCAATTTATTTGGGTAATATCGCACAACACCACCCTGATTATGCTAAGTTAAATTGGCTTTCTGGATTGATTGCTAAAATAACGGGTGCAAGTTATGGCGTACTGGGTGAAGCTGCCAATAGCGTAGGCGCTTATCATGCCGGCGCAATACCGGTAGCAGCAGAATTTTCAGTTGTGGAAAAGTTCGATCATGTCGAATACGGATTGAACGCTGCGCAAATATTGGGATTTGGAAATGACTCAGCAGATGAAAAATGCAGCGCATTTATATTAATGAATGTAGAACCCGAATATGATTCTTATAATTCGCAACAAGCAATAGAAACAATTAAAGCGGGTGAATTCGTAGTGTCATTGGGCGCTTACCAAGGAAATGCTAAAGATTATGCGGATGTATTGCTGCCAATTACGCCATTTACTGAAACATCAGGCTCTTATATTAATACAGAAGGTAGGATGCAGAGTTTTAATGGCGTAGTTTCTCCATTAGGCGAAGCTAGGCCTGGGTGGAAAGTATTACGTGTACTGGCTAATTTGCTAGCGCTGGAAAAATTCGAATATGAAACAGCAGAGCAAATACGTGCAGAGATTTTCCCTGAGGGATTTGAGATTAGTCGATATCTGAATAATAGTTTAGAGAATTTTGACGCTGCTATTTCGATAGTTGAGAAAGAGAGTATGGAGCGTATTGGCGAAGTGCCAATTTATCAAGCAGACCCGATTGTTCGTAGAGCCGAATCTTTACAGGCTACGCACGATGCCGAGCTGCCCAAGGCTTGGATGGCGGCTGAGGTACTGGAAAATTTAGGTGTTACTTCGGGTGATAAAGTAAAAGTTAAGCAAGGAGAAGGGCTTGTGCAACTTGAAGCTGCGTTAGATGAAAAATTGCCTCATAATTGTGTTCGCATCGCGTGCGCACATCCCAAAACAGTAGCGCTAGGTGCTCTGTTTGGTGAAGTAAAAATAGAGAAATTGTGATGGCAATGGTTGGAGTTTATTAATGGAGAGTATTCAACAACAGTTTGTGGAAATATTGGGTGCAGAATGGGGATTCATGATGTTTTCATTAGCCACAAACATGACATTTATCTTTGCTATTGTTGTTCCATTGTTATTAGGCGTGGCTTATCTTACTTTTGCCGAACGTAAGATAATTGCGTATATGCAAATTCGAGTAGGGCCGAATAGGGTAACTTTTTTTGGCATACCATGGTTACGTGGTTGGGGGCAGCCGATTGCTGATGCTGTAAAAGCAATCATGAAGGAAATTATAATTCCAACAAGCGCTAATAAATTTCTTTTTATTCTGGCGCCAGTACTCACTATTATGCCGGCATTGGCTGCTTGGGCTGTGATTCCTTTCTCACCTGAGCTCGTGCTTGCGGATATCAACGCTGGATTACTTTATATTTTAGCAATGACATCCATGGGTATATACGGCATCATTATCGCGGGTTGGGCATCTAATTCTAAATATGCTTTTATAGGGGCTATGCGTTCAGCTGCACAAGTGGTCTCATATGAACTGGCAATGGGGTTTGCCTTAGTGTGTGTTTTGATGATGTCACAAAGTTTGAATCTGGGCGATATTGTGAATGGTCAGCAGGGTAACAGTCTGTTAAATTGGTATTTGATTCCACTGTTCCCGATGTTTCTGGTTTATTTGATTTCAGGTGTCGCTGAAACAAATCGTGCACCCTTTGACGTCGCGGAAGGCGAATCAGAAATTGTTGCGGGCTTCCATGTTGATTATTCAGGTATGGCTTTTACGGTATTTTTTCTAGCCGAATATTCCAATATGATATTGGTGGCAACTTTAACATCTATTATGTTTTTGGGCGGATGGTTGCCGCCAATTGATATTGCACCATTTACGCTGATACCTGGTTTTATCTGGCTACTATTAAAGATTGCATTTATATTGTTCTTTTTTCTTTGGTTTCGTGCGACCTTCCCGCGATATCGCTATGATCAGATTATGAGACTAGGTTGGAAAATATTTATTCCTATAACACTCGTATGGATCGTTCTATTAGGTGCAATAATGCAATTGCCAGAATCTATACGAAATGTGTTTCCACTAAATATCTGGTTTTAAAATTGAGAGAATACAATGGACCGTATCAAAAAATTTTTTAGTACCTTTTTATTATTTGAATTGCTAAAAGGTATGGCAGTTACTGGAAAATATCTTTTTAAACCAAAGATAACTGTACATTTTCCAGAGGAAAAAACTCCTCAATCGCCACGTTTTCGCGGCTTGCATGCATTACGTCGTTATCCAAACGGAGAAGAACGATGCATTGCTTGTAAATTATGTGAAGCTGTTTGTCCGGCAATGGCGATAACCATAGAGTCAGAACAGCGTGCGGATGGCACGCGACGGACTACACGCTATGATATCGATTTGAGCAAATGCATTTTTTGTGGCTTTTGTGAGGAGTCCTGTCCAGTTGATTCAATTGTTGAAACTCGCATACTGGAATATCACTGTGAGAAGAGAGAGGATTTTATATATACCAAAGAAATGCTATTAGCAGTGGGAGATCGATATGAAGAGCAGATTGCCAAGGATCGAGAAGCCGATGCTCCCTATCGTTGAATCTTGTTGGTAAATACGAATGATTTTTCAAGATATTTTATTTTATTTTTTTTCAGCAATACTGATTGCATCAGCGCTTGGTGTAATTACGATGCGTAATCCAGTAAATTCGGCTTTGTTGCTGGTATTGTCATTTGTTACGTGTGCTGGTTTGTGGTTGCTACTAGAAGCAGAATTTCTTGCGATTACGCTTGTATTAGTTTATGTCGGCGCTGTCATGGTTTTGTTCTTGTTTGTAGTGATGATGCTAGATATCAATCTGGATCGATTACGAGAAGGATTCTGGAAATGGTTTCCGTTTGGTGCGATGATTGCTCTAGTTATGGTGGTAGAAATATCAATGGTGCTAATGGGTAGATACTTTGGGCATGAAGAAATGCCGATACCGGAACCCAAAGGCACTGATTACAGTAATACCAAAGAATTGGGGCGGTTGATTTATACCGAGTATGTATATGCGTTTGAATTGGCGGCTGTGCTTTTACTGGTTGCGATGATTGCGGCAATAGCGTTGACACTGCGTCATCGTGAAGATAAGAAATCTACGAATCCATCTAAACAAGTCAAAGTAAGAAAAGAAGATAGAATTCGTATAGTGAACATGCCGACAGAAAAAAAAGAATGAGTGCTTGCGTGTACTTATTTCTGATTGGTGACTTTTAAAATATAAAAAGAGGCAGCTCTTGATTTCATTATCTCATTACCTTGTTCTAGGCGCGATATTGTTTGCAATAGGGCTGGTCGGTATTTTTCTGAATCGAAAAAATGTCATTATCATACTAATGTCAATCGAATTGATGTTGCTAGCGGTTAATATGAACTTTGTTGCTTTTTCGCACTACTTGCAAGATATCTCAGGGCAAATTTTTGTGTTCTTTATTTTGACAGTTGCAGCAGCTGAATCGGCTATTGGGTTAGCAATAATCGTAGTGCTATTTCGCAATATGCATACAATCAATGTTGATGATTTAGACAAGCTTAAAGGTTAGTTAAAGAACATCATAAGTATTTATAATTAATAAGAATTATTAATCAAGATGCAGAAACTTTATTTATTGGTTCCGTTGGCTCCGCTAGTTGGATCACTTATCGCGGGATTATTGGGGCGCTTTATTGGGCCTATCTGGAGTCATCGTGTCACAATAGCATTAGTATTCATTTCGTTGATTGCATCTATTGTTATTTTTTTGGATGTATTAGAAGGTAATAGTTATAACGGCAGCGTTTATACATGGTTAATAACAGGTGAAACTCGATTCGAGATCGGTTTTCTAATTGACCAATTATCAGCAACCATGATGGTTGTTGTTAGCTTAGTTTCACTTATGGTGCATATCTATACCATCGGTTATATGCACGGTGATCCAGGTTATCAGCGTTTTTTCAGCTACATCTCGTTGTTTACCTTCTCGATGATGATGTTGGTGATGTCAAATAACTTCTTGCAATTATTTTTTGGCTGGGAGGCTGTTGGACTTGTCTCGTACTTGTTAATCGGGTTTTGGTATACACGTCCTACCGCTATTTATGCCAATATGAAGGCATTTTTAGTAAATCGTGTTGGAGATTTTGGTTTTCTCTTGGGCATTGGTATGATATTGGCTTATTTTGGTACGCTTGATTATGTATCTGTTTTTTCACAAGCTCCAGGTATCGTCGATGAAAAGATTGAATTGGTATCTGGTATATCCTGGCTTGTGATCACGGTGATTTGTATATTGTTGTTTATCGGCGCAATGGGCAAGTCAGCGCAATTTCCTTTACATGTATGGTTGCCTGATTCCATGGAAGGGCCAACGCCCATATCGGCACTGATTCATGCCGCTACAATGGTAACCGCAGGCATATTCATGGTGGCGCGTATGTCGCCACTTTTTGAGTTATCAGAAACAGCTTTATCAGTTATTTTGGTGATTGGCGGAATTACCACATTGTTCATGGCACTTGTTGCCATGGTTCAAAATGATATTAAACGAGTTGTTGCTTATTCTACGCTATCTCAACTAGGGTACATGACAGTAGCCTTGGGCGCATCAGCCTATTCTGCGGCAATTTTCCACTTGATGACACATGCATTTTTTAAGGCCGTTTTATTCCTAGGCGCAGGTTCTGTCATTATTGCCATGCATCATGAGCAAAATATGCAAAAAATGGGTGGACTTAAAAGTTATATGCCAATTACTTATTGGACAATGTTTATTGCTGCATTAGCCAGTGCGGGTGTTCCCGGTTTTTCCGGTTTTTTCTCTAAAGATGCAATTATTGAGGCAGTCAACTTCGCTAATATTCCAGGTGTTGGTTTTGCTTATTTCTGTGTTTTGATTACGGTATTTGTAACAGCCTTTTATACTTTTCGGCTAATCTTCATGACGTTTCATGGGCAGCCTCGGATGGATCATCATACCAAAGAACATTTACATGAATCACCATGGGTTGTGACTGTACCACTGGTGATATTAGCTATCCCAACCGTAGCGGCCGGATGGTTTATCGGTCCAATGGTTTTTGGTGATTATTTCAGCGGCGCGATTCACGTACTGCCTCACCATGATGCGATTGAGAAATTAGGTGCAGAATTTTCCGGGATTGGTGGGATGATGATGCATGCCTTGTATACTGCGCCATTTTGGCTTTCGGTGACAGGTATTTTCGTCGCTTGGTATTTATATTGTGTAAGAACAGATATTCCTGAAAAAATAAAAGCAAACTTTGGTTCAGTGTATAACCTGCTTGATCGCAAATATTACATTGATGAATTATATTCATGGTTATTTGCTGGCGGAACACGTGCTTTAGGTACGATATTTTGGAAATATGGCGATATCAAAATTATTGATGGATTCTTTGTCAATGGAACGGCACGAGTAGTTGCACTAACTTCTGCAATCGTCCGTCGTTATCAAACAGGTTATATTTACCATTACGCGTTTACAATGATTGTTGGCATATTTTTAATATTGACACTATGGCTTTATTAGATTGCATGTAAAAATAATGAAATATGCTGTTGTTTGTAGATATCAATAAATAAAATACTGAAAAGTAAGAAGCACTACTAACAAATAAAACGGAATAAGCATGTCGTTTGAATTCCCACTATTAAGTTTAATCATTTGGCTTCCCATTCTGTTTGGTGTAGCTGTTTTTGCAACTGGAGATGATCGCAATGCACAGCTCGCACGCTGGATTGCTTTAATTGGTTCGTTTTTAGGGTTTTTAGTAGCAATTCCGCTGTATACCAATTTTGATTCTGCAACAGGAGCCATGCAGTTTTTGGAGAATCATATATGGTTTGAGCGTTTTAATGTTAATTATCATATCGGCGTAGATGGAATTTCTATGCCATTAATCTTGTTGAATTGTTTTATTACGCCATTGGTAGTGGTGGCAGGATGGGAGGTGATAAAAGAACGAGTATCCCAATATATGGGAGCATTCTTGGTTATGTCCGGAATCGTTAATGGTGTTTTTTCTTCGTTGGATGCGATTTTATTTTATGTGTTCTGGGAAGCATCGTTAATACCGATGTTTTTAATCATAGGTATTTGGGGTGGTCCTAATCGCGTTTATGCAGCAATCAAATTTTTTCTTTATACACTGCTTGGCTCCTTATTGATGTTAATTGCTTTTATTTATTTGTACCACGCATCCGAAGGAAGTTTCTCAATAGAGGATTATCACAAGCTAGCAATCCCTATGACACCACAGATTTTAATATTTATCGCATTTCTTCTGGCATTTGCGGTTAAAGTACCTATGTGGCCAGTGCATACCTGGTTACCTGATGCACACGTTGAAGCGCCAACGGGAGGTTCAGTTGTACTGGCAGCAATTCTGCTTAAACTGGGTGGTTATGGCTTCTTGCGCTTTACATTGCCAATCGCCCCGGATGCAAGTCATTACTTAGCAGAAATGATGATTGTATTGTCGTTGATTGCTGTTGTTTACATAGGGTTGATTGCACTAATGCAAGCCGATATGAAGAAACTGATTGCCTATTCATCGGTAGCTCATATGGGGTTTGTAACATTAGGCTTTTTCTTGTTGAATGCTTATGGTATCGAAGGTGCAATGGTACAAATGATTTCGCATGGTTTCATTTCTGGTGCCATGTTTCTTTGTGTCGGTGTGCTATACGATCGATTGCATTCCCGTCAGATTGCTGATTATGGAGGCGTGGTAAATAAGATGCCCGTTTTTTCTGCTTTTTTCATGCTATTTGCGATGGCGAATGCCGGTTTGCCAGGGACGAGTGGCTTCGTGGGTGAGTTCATGGTGATCATGGGTGCAATTAAAGTGAATTTTTGGTATGCATTTCTTGCGGCAACTACATTGATATTTGGCGCTGCTTATACTTTGTGGATGTATAAGCGCGTTATTTTTGGTGCAGTGGCAAGTCCTGCGGTTGAGAGTTTGCAGGACATATCCAAACGAGAGTTCGGTTTGTTGGCAATTTTGGCAATTTCTGTTTTGTGGATTGGTATTTACCCTTTCCCATTAACTGAAGTGATGCATGCAACAGTTGATCAACTTCTAAATCATGTTAGTAATAGTAAGTTGTAATATAGAAATCTAAAACAGTGATCGTTCCTGCTATAAGGATAATGAGTTAATGAATTTTATTCCACCTGATCTTGCGCCAGCCTCGTCCGAGATTTTTATGCTTATCATGGTGTGCGTGGTAATGCTTGCAGATCTTGCCGCTGGCGAGAGTAGGCGCCATGTTGCTTATTTGTTGACGCAAATTACGCTATTAGGTTGTGCAATCCTTACCTTTATATCCTTTTCCACTGAATCGACACTAACTTTTCATGGTATGTTTGTCGATGATTCCATGGCCGATATTCTGAAATTGATGGTTTATGGCACGGTATCTGCTGTTCTCGTATATTCGCATTCCTATATAAGCGATCGTGGAATGTTGAAAGGAGAATTTTTTAGTTTGATACTATTTGCAACTCTAGGCATGATGGTCATGATTTCAGCCAGCCATTTCATGACGCTATATATCGGCTTAGAATTGCTTTCATTGTCACTTTATGCATTAGTAGCACTAAGACGCGATTCCTTGATGGCAACAGAAGCGGCCATGAAGTTCTTTGTATTGGGCGCTTTGGCATCAGGTTTTTTGCTATATGGTATGTCAATGGTTTACGGAGCGACAGGAACGCTCCATGTATCTCAGGTTGCACAAATTATTCAAAGTGGAGCAAGTAGTAAAGAAGTGCTCGTTGTTGGTTTGGTTTTTATTGTGGCGGGTATTGCTTTTAAGCTCAGTGCAGCACCATTTCATATGTGGGCGCCGGATGTTTATCAAGGCGCGCCGACTGCTGTAACACTATTTATCGGTTCTGCACCAAAATTGGCGGCATTTGGTTTCGTAATGCGATTATTAGTTGAAGGAATGGGCGAAATGGTTACTGACTGGCAGGGAATGTTAGTAATTCTGGCGGTTTTATCTATGGCAGTGGGTAATATTGCTGCAATAGCACAAACGAATATTAAGAGAATGCTAGCCTACTCAACTATTTCACATATGGGATTCTTGTTGCTGGGATTTATTAGCGCAGATACAAATGGTTATAGTTCGGCTTTGTTTTATGTCATCGCTTATGTATTGATGACTCTCGGAATTTTTGCCATGATCATGCTTTTGTGTCGAAGTGGATTTGAAGCTGAAAATATCGATGACTTTAAGGGGCTCAACAAAAGAAATTCGTGGTATGCATTCATTACACTGTTATTGATGCTTTCACTAACAGGTATTCCACCAATGATCGGGTTCTATGCAAAATTTGCTGTATTGCAAGCGGTTGTCAATGCTGGCTACGTTTGGCTAGCTGTAGTGGCAGTACTGTTTTCATTGATTGGTGCTTTTTATTATCTACGTATTATCAAATTGATGTATTTTGATGATCCAGAAACTGCTGAGCCTCTTGTTTCTAATAGTGATGTTAGAATTTTATTGAGCGCAAATGGTTTTGCAGTTTTGGCATTAGGCATATTCCCTCAAGCACTCATGGGATTAAGTCTTTATGCAATCCAAAATTCTATGTAGTTAGCGAATCAGGGTGTTCTATCAAGTATCAAGAACTCCCTGCTGTGACGTGACCGCATTCCGCCAAAGACCCAAGTAAATTTATTATCTTGTCGACTAGTTTGTTGCTTGAGGTATTTTAACGATACTTCTTTGATTGGCGATTTCTGTAATAGAATTTATCTAGATAACATCATAAATATATAATCAACCGATTTACCAATCAACTTGAATTCTTCAGTTTGAATCCTATATTTACGCAAAACATTTAAGGAGATAATCATGCAAGCTGCAACAACCAAAGAACAATTAAATTTTCAGGCGGAAGCAAAGCAACTACTAAAGTTAATGATTCATTCCTTATATAGTAATAAGGAAATATTTTTGCGTGAACTGATTTCAAATGCTTCTGATGCAGCAGACAAATTACGTTTTGAAGGTCTCACTGATGCTGCGCTTTATGAATCCGATTCGGATCTCAGAATTTGCGTTAGTTATGATGTCAATGAACGGACAATTTCCGTTTCCGACAACGGTATCGGTATGTCTCGCCAAGAAGTTATTGATCATATAGGAACTATTGCAAAATCAGGTACACGTGAATTTTTTAATTCATTAACCGGTGATCAAGTTAAGGATGCACATTTGATAGGTCAATTTGGTGTAGGGTTTTATTCAGCTTTTATTATTGCTGACAAAGTGACATTGATTACCAGGCGCGCCGGATTGACTGTTGAACATGGTGTGAGGTGGGAGTCTAGCGGTGAGGGTGATTATACATTGGAAACCGTTGAGAAGTCCGAGCGAGGAACCGAAATAATACTGCACTTGCGTAAGGAAGAAGATGAGTTTGTTAACGGGATACGGATCCGTAATATTATCCGGAAATACTCGGATCACATTACCCTGCCTATTGTGATGAAAAAAGAAGAGTGGTCGCAAGAAGAGAATAAAAACAAAATTACTGACGAAGATGAAACCATTAATCAAGCGAATGCTTTATGGACTCGCTCTAAGAACGAAATTACTGCAGAACAATATGATGAATTTTATAAACATGTCGCGCATGATTTCGAGCCCCCGCTTGCATATGTGCATGCACGGGTAGAAGGTAAGCAAGATTATACACAATTACTTTATATTCCAGCACGAGCGCCATTTGACTTATTTGATCGCGAGCGCCGCCATGGGATTAAATTGTATGTGCAACGGGTTTTCATTATGGATGATGTAGAGAAGTTGTTGCCTAACTATTTGCGTTTTGTAAGAGGCGTAATCGATTCAAATAATTTACCACTCAATGTGTCTCGAGAAATCTTGCAGGAATCTAAGGATATTGACTCGATTAGGGCAGGGGTGGTTAAAAAGATTCTAGGACTAATTGAGGACTTATCAAAGCACGAAGATGACGAAGGTAAAGAAAAGTACAAAACTTTCTATCGAGAATTTGGACAGGTTCTAAAGGAAGGTGTGGGCGAGGATTTTGCTAATCGTGAACGAATTGCCAAATTGTTGCGCCTTGTCACGACAAATAGTGACTCCGATGAACCAATGGTTTCTTTGGAAACTTATTTGCAGCGTATGAAAGAAGGTCAAGAGAAAATTTATTATGTGACTGCAGATAGTCTTAAGGCTGCTAAGAATAGTCCTCATCTTGAAGTTTTTCGCAAGAAAGGCATAGAAGTGCTCTTGCTAGCAGATCGTGTTGATGAGTGGCTTGTAAGTAACTTGACAGAATTTGAGGGAAAACCCCTCCAATCAGTAGCAAAAGGCGGATTAGACCTAGGGAATTTAGAAGATGAGGCAGAGAAAGAAGAACGAGAAAAAGAAACCAATGCCTTCCAAGAATTGACTGAAAAAATGAAAGCAACGTTAAATGAGCAAGTAAAAGATGTGCGGATTACGTTTCGCTTGACTGAATCTCCTGCTTGTCTGGTGGCAGATACTTACGATATGAGTGGTAATTTGGAGAGATTATTGAAGTCAGCGGGGCAGAAAATACAACATACCAAACCCATACTAGAAATCAATCCACATCATCCAATGGTGCAGCGACTAAATAATGAAGTGGAAAACTTTGAAGACTGGAGCCACATATTGTTTGATCAGGCTTTATTGGCTGAAGGTGGGCAGCTCGAGGATCCAGCTGCGTTTGTCAAAAGGCTCAATGAATTGTTACTGTTAAAATCTTAAGTATTGCAAATATCGTATGGCTTATAAACTTCCATTATGAATCATGTGGATATTGTAAGATCGAGGCTGCAATATGAAACTTCTAGTTATATCGAATGTCCATTTTTCGTGCAGGTAAAACATGTTGTCATAAATTCTGTAAGTAATAATCAAGCAAACAATGGTGAGATCGAAAAATAATCGGGCAATTGATTCAGTCAAAACTTACCAGGCGAAGTTACTTGCGCCATTCGCTGTTTTAGGTATTAGAACAGAAGAAGACTGGCTTACTGATATTGATTATTTGCCAGTTGATGCACCAACTCTGGCACCACAAACTGTGTTGGCAAAAGAAGTGTGCGGGCAATTACTCGCTTACCTGGCCAAGCCAAACTTTACGTTTGATTTGTGCTTGCATATTAGTGGTACGACGCATCAGCAGCGTGTTTGGCATGCTATCCAAGCTATTCCGTGTGGAGAAACCAATAGCTATGCAGAAATAGCAATGCGGCTGCATTCAGCACCAAGAGCGGTGGGTCGAGCATGTGGCGCCAATCGGATTCCGATTGTCATACCTTGTCACCGGGTTATTTCCAAAAGTGGTGGATTAGGAGGTTTTATGAACGCGAGCGAAGGAAATCCTTTAGAGATTAAGCGTTGGCTGTTGCGGCATGAGAGTGCCTGAATTAAATGCCGGACTGCTGGATGAGTTTTCTGATGCTTTGTGGCTCGAGGACGGGCTGTCGCGCAATACGCTGGATAGTTATCGTAATGATTTGCAACTTTTCAGTGCATGGTTGAACCAACGTAATCCAAGTAATAGCATGTTAACCGAGGCGACAAATTCTGATTTGTTGGAATTTCTCGCATCTAGAGTTTCAGCTAAGATGAAAGCCAGCACTACGAGTCGGGAGTTATCGAGTTTAAAGCGTTTTTATCGTTTTTTACTGCGTCAAGGAAAAATTTCAACCGATCCTAGCCTTAATATAGAAACACCTAAACTGCAGCGTCACCTACCAGAAAGTCTCTCAGAAAAAGAAGTTGAGCAGTTGCTATGTGCACCTGATCTTATGCAGCCATTAGGTTTGCGTGACCGTGCCATGCTTGAAGTTTTATATGCCAGTGGATTAAGAGTCTCAGAATTGATCAATCTTAAGTATTCGCAAGTCGGCATGGATATGGGGGTATTGCGAGTCATGGGTAAGGGCAGAAAGGAGCGACTTGCGCCGCTTGGAGAAGAATCACTTGAATGGTTGGATCGTTACACCAAAGATGCGAGGCCTTTGCTGTTAAATGGTATCGTTACGGATACTATATTTGTGACAACACGTGGTGCCGCTATGACACGCCAAGCTTTCTGGTATCTTATCAAACGGTATGCTCAATTTGTGGGTATTGCCAAGCAGCTATCGCCACACACGTTACGTCATGCATTTGCCACTCATTTATTAAATCACGGTGCCGATTTGCGTGTTGTGCAGCTGCTATTGGGGCATGCGGATATATCGACCACACAAATTTACACGCATATCGCACGCGAACGCCTGAAGAAGCTTCACGCCAAGCATCATCCACGCGGATGATTTGAAGTTTTTTGATTATCTCCTGGTGAATAGAGGGTAAAGCGCCAAGATCCCAAGACCAGCAAACGCAGCAAATGACCAGTCTGGAATCGTCAACGATAGAAATGTCCAATCGACATTAGCGCAATCACCATTAGCTTCAAACATTCCAGGCCACCAATCGGCAATGGGTAAGGAGTTCAGAAAGGCTTCTTCAGGACTGATGCCACATTCAAACGATTCCGGATATCGAATTAACCAGGCATGCCGTGCTGCAATGACCGTTCCCGTGAGCGCAAACATAACCATTAATAAGCCATAAAGGCGAAGTCCAAGAGGTTTGGGGTTATGAAGAAGCGCGATAAATGCTGTTAATCCTAATAGCCAATACGCCAGACGTTGTGCAACACAAAGCGGACAAGGTAATAGCCCTTCTACGTGCTGAAGATATTGTGCGTATCCCAAAAAACTGACGCAAGCTAGTGAGATGAATAGAAATAATAATCTCATTTTATTATTACCTGAATCTAATTAATGGCATAGTTAATCCATAAATCATTTGTGGGAATCATATAATTTGCTATGATGTACATAAGAGAAAAAATACTAGTTTGAAGCAGATTCCCAGGGTGATAATCGGTTAAGTTAGAGGCATATTCGGCTGATTGGATATTTGTAGTGATAGTAGAATTTTTTTATACATCAGTTTAAGGAGACTCAGTATGCAAGCAAGGTTAAATTTCGTAGTTATAATTATTCTCACTTTCCTGGTTTCAAGTGTATCTTTGGCCGGAGAATCAACAAATACAGGCGAAGCTGAAGCGAGTGTCGGAACCAGTCTTTATCATATCAAATTAGCTGAGCATTACGAAAAAGAATCTAAGGAAATGTATGCAAAAGCAGAAGCAGAAAGAAAGATGCTGAAGGAGTACGAAGATCATAGTGAATACTATGGTCGGGCAGGACAGGAATATCATTCACACCATGAAGCTCTATTAAGAGAATTTACTAGTGCAGCGGAAAGGAATGCGCAAATGGCTGCTGTCCACAGAAGGATGGCAAAATGAATCGATAGGTTGTGGTTGTCGGGTGGTTTTTTTAAATGGTTATTTGAGTGAATTTAAATGTTATTGCGGGATTCCAAGAATTCATAATTCTTAAATGCTTGTGGAAGTGTTGAAGTGTTTTTGGAATCCCAGCGTATTTTTATTGTAAACATTAATGTTAATATGATCCCGTCAATTACCTTTCTTTCCAGATTGCATAAGCGACTAAAGCCCATGCCGTGAGGAATGAAACGCCACCAAAAGGTGTGATCATAGCGAGCCCGCGCATACCGGTTAGGCTGAGTACATAAAGACTGAAACTAAACAGAACAATGCCAACCATCATTAACCAACCGGATATCGGCATCAAGCGGGATTTGGGGAAGTGCAGCAGAAGCAGACCAATGACGATGATTCCAAAGGCGTGATAAAAATGGTATTGCACACCAGTGTGATACACTGAAAGCATATCGGCTGATAATATTCTTTTCAATCCATGGGCACCAAAGGCGCCTAATGCGATGCATAACAGTGTATTTAATGAACCTAGTATCAGAAAAGTTTTTGACATTTGGCAGTTTTGTCCTTGTTGAATATAGAGGAATGAATGATCGTTTTATTCGTGTTGGTCAGGATCTCTGGTTGTGCTGACATTCGCTTCACACATTCCGTGCGCAAATTTTACCTGAATTCTATCTCCTGAATGAATTTGTTTGCTGTCACGAATGATGACACCATCCTTAGCATGTGTAATGCTATAACCCCGCTCCAATACCGCTTGCGGGTTTAGGTGTGATAATTGCATCTGTAAATTCTTTAGCCTGGCGGACAATGTTTCGAAGTAGCGGGAATAGGCATTGCCTAAGCGTGAAACCAATTCATTTTGTTGTTCCTGCAGTCGGGCAATACGCGGACTTGATGCTATTAGTCGTTGATTGAGATCGAGTAATTTCCACTGCTTCTTTTCCAGCTGATGTGCCCATGTGGTAATGAGCTGGTCTTGCAAATGTTGCTGATGAATGACTTGTTGCTTGATTTTGTCGCCAGGATAAATTAATCGATGTGACAGAGTGTCCATTTGTTGCATAGCGCGTTCAATACGATGCAAAGTGGTACGGTGCATATGTTGATGCAGTGTATTCAATCGATGACTTAATTCTATTCTGTCTTTGCTAACTAGTTCCGCAGCTGCAGTAGGTGTAGGTGCGCGCATATCTGCAACAAAATCTGCAATGGTAAAGTCTGTCTCATGGCCGATACCGCTGACAATAGGTATTGAACTGGTGCTAATCGCAAGCGCTACGACTTCTTCGTTAAATGCCCATAGGTCTTCAATGCTGCCGCCGCCACGGCAGAGTATCAATATATCGGATTCTGCCCGTCGGCATGCTAATTTGATGGTGTCAGCGATGCTATTGGCGGCTGTTTTTCCTTGTACCAGGGTAGGGTAGACAATGACTGGCAAGAATGGCATGCGCCGTCGCAATGTCGACAGAATGTCTCGTAGTGCTGCAGTATCTAGTGAGGTGATGATGCCGACTTGTTTAGGAAAGGCAGGCAATGGTTTCTTCTGCGCAGGGCTAAATAGTCCAGCTTGTTGCAGTTTGGTTTTAAGCTTTTCAAACATTTCGAATAACTCACCTAACCCTGCGTGTCGCATAATCTCAACATTGAGCTGAAAATCGCCACGCGGCTCATACAGGGTGACCAATGCAAGCACTTCTACTTGCATGCCATCTTTAGGTTGCCAATCGATAAACTGATTCTTATGACCGAATAACACACAACGGACTTGCGCTTGATTATCTTTGAGAGAAAAATACCAATGACCCGATTGGTAGCGCTTTAAATTGGAGATTTCACCTTTAATCCACATTAATGGGATGTTTTGTTCCAGCAACTGTTTGGTATTGTTGTTTAGCTCACTGACGGTCAGTACTTTGTGCGCGAGGTTGGTTATGGGAAACAGACTCATGTATGATTGGTTGAATCTGTATATGTGAGTATTATCCAATGCTCGGAAATGAGTATCAAAGCGGACTGAGGGATTTTGGTATTCAAACTTGGTTCCGTTTGTTCGAGTTAAAAATAATTTATTTGTATTCTATCATTGCATCATCAGGCAGATTGTTTGAATGTATCGGCGATGGTTTGAATTAACGCATCATAAATTGCACCTTGATAAGGATTTGACACCCATTCTAAAAACTAACCAAATTAAAACTATTAACCTATTTTCTTATCTGTTGATCTTGCTCATCAAAAGGGTAAGATTGATTTATCTTTGAAAAGGATATTGACATTTGACCCCATAACAAGTTGTAATACGCGGTTCTATTGATAAGATAAAATAAATATTGAGAGGAGTGCCGAATGAAACGTACTTATCAACCTTCAGTAACTAAGAGAAAACGTACGCACGGATTTCGAGTGCGTATGAAAACACGTGCCGGTGCGGCGATAATCCGTGCTCGTCGTGCAAAAGGTCGAGCACGATTGAGTGTTTAAAAATATATTTGGGTTATATTCTTTATTTTTAGATTTGTTGAAATTCAGTCTTTGCCAAAGCACTGTAAGTTACAAAAAGCTTCAGAATTTGCTGCAATAATTAATTTTAAGTGTCAGATCAGTGGGGATTTAATTCAAATTTATGCGAAACCGAATGGTCTGGGTTATGCGCGTCTGGGATTGATAGTTTCAAAAAAATTTGAGCGCCGTGCAACTAGGCGTAACCGGATTAAGCGTATTTTGCGAGAAACATTTCGGAGAAAACGGGGTGGCGATAAGATAAAAGAAATGGATTGGTTGATACGACTGAGACGTCCTATGATCAAAGATGAGTCCAAAGGGTTGTCCGCCGAAATGAAATTAATAATGCTTGAACTACAGCAATGTCAGGATTAACTAGCATAAAGATTTTTACCGGCATTGCAAGAATTCTATTTTGGCACTTATATGCCGTTTAGCCCAATTTATTCACAATACGCATGCGGAGCATACGAGTATCTGGTTAATAACTTGGAGCGCGATTGACTATATGTTGCGTATCAAGTGCATTCCCTGGAGTATAGGTGTTATTACAAACCAGCTCGGTAATTTCACCCATAACCTCAAAACTAACTGATTATCCAAAATTCTTTGTAAAGCAACCGTGATGAAATTCGTCTATAACAAAATGTGTAATTGTACGGTTAACTATTGCGAGTAGTACGCGGATAGGTTTATCGAGAAAACCAACTTGATTGAAAAATAATGGAAACAAAAAAACTTCTACTGATCATCATTTTTTCCACCTCATTACTTTTTTTGTGGGATTCCTGGCAAAAAGAATTATACCCTTCCACCAGTTCGCAAGTAATGTCTGGAACAACCTCAGACCCGTCAAATCAACGCCATGATCCTCTTCCGGTTCCTGGAGATGAATTGGCTTCTTCAACTTCCGGATCGGCTACTGTTTCAGGGATCGAGGGTGTCAGTCCATCTGTAACGCCTAATCTTTTCACCATAGGCGAAAAGATTCAGGTGAGAACGGACATGATTATTGCTGAGATTGATACAGCTGGGGGCGATATCCGACAGCTGGGCTTACTCGAACACCCAGCCCGAGAGGACATCAGTAAGCCCTACGAGCTCTTATTGGATAAAACTGCGCGATTTCAAGTTGCACAATCCGGACTCATTGGTGATGGATTGCCTAATCACAAAACAAAATTTACCGTAGAGGACAATAAATATTCTTATCAGCTGGAATCTGGTCAGGAAAAGGTCGTGGTACGTCTTGTGGCACCCGAAGCGGATGGTGTACAAGTTACAAAAATCTATACCTTTCATCGTGGCAGCTACGTAATTGATGTTGAATTTGAGATTGCCAATCATAGCGAAACAACACTTATTCCATTTTCTTATTTTCAGATGTTGCGGGATCCTAATGAGCCTGTCGGAGCTGGCGCCTTGGTTCATTCTTATACCGGGGCCGCAATGTACACGGATGATGAGAAATTTCTGAAAATTAAATTTTCTGATTTGGATAAGAATAAAGCGGAATATCCAACCAATGCGGATAATGGTTGGATAGCCATGCTGGAACATTATTTCCTGACTGCCTGGTTGCCTGAACCCGGCACGCCCCGCGAATATTTTGCCAAACGGCTGGCTCCCAACCAATATACTGCCGGCGTTATTGCGCCTGTTGGTGCCGTTGAGCCGGACCAAGTTAGAAGTATTTCTATGCCTTTTTACGCTGGCCCACAAGAACAGAATAAGCTGGCTGAATTGGCTCCTGGGCTTGATTTGACAGTCGATTACGGATGGCTGACAGTTCTGGCCAAACCACTATTCTGGTTGCTTTCTTTTTATCATTCGTGGACAGATAACTGGGGTATCGCAATTATTCTCCTTACCTTGACTGTCAAGCTTATTTTCTTCCCATTATCTGCTGCAGGCTATCGCTCGATGGCTAAACTGCGCGTAGTTACACCTAAGCTGCAACGTATTCGTGAGCAATACGCGAGTGATAGGCAGCGCATGCATCAAGCCATGATGGAGTTTTATAAGGAAGAGAAAATTAATCCAATGGGCGGGTGTTTGCCAATATTGGTTCAGATTCCTGTTTTCATTGCATTGTTCTGGACATTATTGGCTGCCGTTGAGTTACGTTACGCACCCTTAGCTTTATGGATAACTGACATGTCAGTGCCCGATCCCTATTATGTACTGCCAGTAATTATGGGCGTATCAATGTGGATTCAATCAAAACTCAGCCCCACGCCCGCAGATCCGATGCAAGCAAAAATAATGAAGATTATGCCGATTGCGTTCAGCATTTTCTTCTTCTTTTTCCCGGCGGGTCTCGTGCTTTATTCGCTCTGCAACAATATTCTTTCCATAGCGCAACAATGGCAGATTACGCGCATGTATGAGAACAAAGCTGCGGAGGAGGAAGCTAATAAAGATAAAAATAAGAAGAAAATTAAGAATAGCCCCGAACCCGCTAAGGAAAGCCTTCAATTGGCGGCTCCTCTCGATAATGAAGAAGCGAACACTTCTGCTACCGGAGCAGAAGCAGGGGCGGCAGTGAGTTCAGAGAAAAATGAAAAAACACCGTTAAAGCAAGCGACTGCTTCTAATAAAAGTAAATCGCCTGCAAAACCAAAAAGCAGCCCAGTGGCTAAAAAAACAAGGAAGAAATAACAATGCCTGCCGGTTATCCATCAACATAGATGACCGGCATAGCAACCCATAAAGCACACGGAGTTCATACATAGTAAGCCCTGATATCATTGCAGCAATTGCAACTCCGCCCGGACGCGGTGGAATCGGCGTAATTCGCATTTCTGGCAAGAACTTAGCAAAACTTGCAGAAATAATTTTCGGTAAGCTTCCCAAGCCACGCTATGCCAGCCTCAACAAGTTTTTCGATACCAATGGACAAATCATCGACCAAGGTATTGTTCTTTATTTTCCAGGGCCTCATTCGTACACCGGTGAAGATGTGCTTGAGCTGCATGGACATGGCGGTCCGGCAATCCTGAATTTATTGCTCAAAAGTTGCCTGAGCGCTGGCGCTCGTTTAGCGCAACCGGGTGAATTTACACTACGCGCTTATCTCAATAATAAAATCGATTTAGTCCAGGCTGAAAGCGTCGCAGCGATCATCGAAGCCAGCACGCATGAAGCCGCTCTTTGTGCAGTCAATTCTTTGCAAGGTCATTTCTCCACCCGGATCGAATCATTGGTAAGCTTGTTGATCACACTTCGGATGCTCATCGAAGCCACTCTAGATTTCCCGGAAGACGAAATCGATAATTTGAAAACTTTGCAAATTCGCGCAAGACTGGATCATATTGTCACGCAAGTTGAGCAGACACTTTCCGCGGCACGGCAGGGCAACTTGCTACAGGAAGGCATTCAGATTGTGTTAGCGGGGGCGCCCAATGTAGGAAAATCCAGCTTACTGAATCAATTGGTCGAAGAAGAGGCCGCCATTGTCACGGAAATACCCGGAACCACTCGAGATACCATTCAACGAACCATCACCATTGCCGGGATGCCGATTCATATTGTGGATACCGCAGGCCTGAGAGAAACCGGCGATATTGTCGAGCAAAAAGGCATTGAGCGAACACTGGCTGCGATTAAACGCGCCAACCTGGTGCTCCGGTTGCTGGATAGCAGTCAACACCGGCACGATGCTCCTGATCCAATACAACAATATATTCCCGCTGACAAACCTCAAATCACCGTGTTCAACAAGATTGACCTACGCAATGAAAAGCCAAAAATGGAAGGTGAGGAGCACAATAGCATCATTCATCTTTCGGCCAAAACCGGCGCGGGCATCGAATTACTGCGCCAAAAAATTCTGGACATGGCAGGCTGGCAATTCAGTCATGCCGGCGAAGGGATATTCATGGCGAGACAGCGCCATCTGGAAGCGCTGACGCAAGCAAAAGCGCATCTGGCCAATGCGCAAGACTATACTGAAACGGAATACCAGTTGGAACTTCTTGCTGAAGAACTTAAACTGGCGCAATACGCATTATCAGCCATTACAGGTCAATTCACGGCTGACGATCTGCTGGGAGAAATTTTCTCGCATTTTTGCATTGGCAAATAGCTCCAATACTGAGGCGATACGTTACGTTTAGCTGAGTTTAATAAATGACTTAGAGCGGCGTGTTATGATTAAATGCTGTTTTGTCACTATGTTGTCATATGACGCTCAACCAGAATCCAGAACAAAAAGCCCGCGATAACATTGATGCGCTGCTCAATCAAGCGGGATGGGTGGTTCAATCTGCCAAGAATATCAACCTGAATGCCGGACTGGGGCAAGCAGTGCGCGAATACCAGACCAATGCTGGCCCAGCGGATTACGTGTTATTTATTGATAAAAAAGCCGTGGGCGTGATTGAAGCCAAGAAAGCAGATTTTTGGGGCATAAAATCACCGAGGTGGAGCAACAGACGGAAGGCTATGCCAGTGCCCGGCTGAAATGGATCAACAACACCAAGCCGCTTCCTTTCTTGTACGAAAGCACCGGCATCATCACACGTTTTACCGATGGGCGTGATCCCAAACCGCGTTCACGCGAGGTTTTTACTTTCCACCGTCCCGAAACCCTGAAGGAATGGATCGAACAAGGCACCAGTCTGCGGGAGCGCCTGCACCATATCCCGCTGCTCAATCCGGATCACTTGCCCGCCAAAACATTGAAACTGCGTGATTGCCAGGAAACCGCCATTACCCATTTGGAACAATCATTCAAGGCCGATCGTCCGCGCGCACTGATTCAGATGGCGACCGGAGCGGGAAAGACCTACACTGCGATCACCGCCATGTACCGCCTGCTGAAATTTGCTGATGCCAAGCGCATCCTGTTTTTGGTGGACACCAAGAACCTGGGCGAACAGGCCGAGCAGGAAATGATGTCGTATGTGCCACTCGACGATAACCGCAAATTCACCGAACTTTATACCGTGCAGCGTCTCAAGTCCGCTTTCGTGGCCACCGACAGCCAGGTCTGCATCAGCACCATCCAGCGGCTCTACTCCATCCTCAAGGATAAAGAACTCGACGAATCCATTGAGCAGACCAACCCGGCAGAATGGGCGCAGCCTAAGGAACCGATGCCGGTGGTGTACAACCAAGAAATCCCGCCGGAATTCTTTGATTTCATCTTCATCGATGAATGCCATCGTTCCATCTACAATCTGTGGCTGCAAGTGCTTGATTACTTCGATGCCAGCCTGATCGGCCTTACCGCCACGCCAGACAACCGCACCTATGGTTTTTTCAAGAAAAACGTGGTGAGCGATTACAGCCACGAAAAAGCCGTGGCCGATGGCGTCAACGTCGGCAATGAAATCTATCACATCGAAACCCAGGTCACCCAGCAAGGCGCTCAAATCCGCGCATAACAGCATGTCGAACGCCGGGAAAGGCTCACCCGCAAACGGCGTTGGGAGCAGCAGGACGAGGACGAAGCCTATTCTGCCATCCAGCTCGATCGCAGCATCGTTAACCCGGATCAGATCCGCACCGTGATCCGCACTTTCCGCGACAAGTGGCCCGAAATGTTTCCAGGGCGTCAGGAAGTGCCGAAAACACTGATCTTCGCCAAAACCGACAGTCACGCGGACGATATCATCCAGACCGTGCGCGAAGAATTTGGCGAGGGCAATGCCTTTTGCAAAAAGCTCACCTACAAAATCGCCGAGGACCCAAAATCGGTGCTGGCAGATTTTCGTAATGACTTTTACCCGCGCATTGCTGTCACCGTCGACATGATCGCCACCGGCACCGACGTAAAACCCTTGGAATGCCTGTTGTTCATGCGCGATGTCAAAAGCCGCAATTACTTCGAGCAAATGAAAGGCCGCGGCACACGCACGCTGGATAAGGACGACCTGAAAAAAGTCACCCCTTCCGCAGTCAGTGCCAAAACGCACTATGTCATTGTGGATGCCATCGGCGTCACAAAATCGCTCAAGACCGCCAGCCAACCGCTGATCACCAAGCCCAGCGTAGCGCTGAAAGATTTGGCGATGAGCGTGATGATGGGCGCTACCGACGAAGATATCGTCAGTTCGCTCGCCGCACGTTTGGCGCGGCTCAACAAGCAACTCGACCCCGACGACCAGCGGCGCATCCGGGATGCTGCCAATGGCCTGGAACTCACGCAACTGGTGGGCAAACTATTTGCCGCCATTGATGGCGACAACATCGAAGCCCGAGCCTTGCAACTCTCAGGGCAACCCATCGGCACCGATCCCGGCGACGCCAAGCGGGAACAGGCGCAACAGCAACTGGTGGGTGAAGCCGCCAGCATCCTGAACGGCGATCTGATCGAACTCATCGACAGCATCCGCCGCGACAAGGAACAAACCATCGACCACGACAACATCGACACACTCATTCGCGCCGAATGGGACAAAGACGCCGCCAGCAACGCGCAAGCCTTTGTGGATGAATTCGCCGAATACCTCAAAGCCAACTGTGACAATATCGAAGCACTGGCCATTTTCTTCGACCAGCCCTATCGAAGAAGGGAAGTCACCTATGAAATGATTCAGCAGGTCATGGATAAACTGAAGACCGACAAGCCCAAGCTTGCCCCCGCGCGCGTCTGGCACGCCTACGCCCAATTGGATGATTATAAAGGCCAGCCGATCACCGAGCTGACCGCATTGGTCGCCCTGATCCGCCGCGTGTGTGGCTTGGATGAAAAACTTACCAACTACGATGCTTTAGTGCGCCGTAACTTCCAGAACTGGATTATGCAACACCACTCTGGCAGTGGCGAGAAATTCAACGAGGAACAAATGGCGTGGCTGCGCATGATTCGCGATCACGTCGCAATATCCATTCATATGGATCGTGATGCGCTTGAGATGGCGCCGTTCGACAACAAAGGCGGGTTGGGGAAAATGTTTCAGTTGTTTGGAGCAAGAATGGAACCGTTGCTGGATGAATTGAATGAGGTGCTGGTGGGGTGATGAGTGAATTAGATCACATTGAAACTTGGGAACTTCCTAGCTCTTGGCGTTACGCAAAATTAGAAGATATAGGGTATGGAGAAAATGCGATTGTAGACGGACCTTTTGGATCAAACTTAAAAGTATCTGATTACGTTGATGACTCGATAAATGGTGTGCCTGTACTTACAACTAAAAATTTGGAAGGTGATTATTCAAAGGATAGAGTTCGTTATATATCCCAGAATAAATTTGAAGAATTAAAAAGAAGCCAAGTTTTGCCAGGAGATATTCTTGTAGCAAAAATAGGCTCAATTGGAAAAACTGGCATCTATCCGACAGGCATGAAGACAGCAATTATTCCCGCTAACTTGCTGAAGTTCACCTTAACAAATTCTGTAGAATTCAAATATGTCTTTTTTTATCTAAATTGCTTTGGTTTTCAACAATTCATAAAACTTATTTCTACTGCAACAGCGCAGCCTGCATTTAATGTCACCAAATTTAGAAAACTTCCGATACCAGTCCCTCCGAGAAACGAACAACACCGCATCGTAGCCAAAATCGAAGAACTGTTTTCCGAGCTGGATAAGGGCATCGAAAACCTGAAAACCGCTCAGGCACAGCTCAAGGTTTATCGCCAAGCGCTGCTGAAGCACGCTTTCGAAGGCAAACTCACTGCGCAGTGGCGCAAAGAAAATCAGGATAAGCTTGAACCTGCGGAAGTGCTGCTCAAACGCATCCAACAAGAACGCGAACAACGCTACCAGCAACAACTCGCCGACTGGGAAACCAACGGTAAACAAAGCAGCAAACCCAAAGCCCCAAAACCCCTGCCACCGCTCACCGCCGAAGAACTGGCGGAATTGTCTGAATTGCCGGAGGGGTGGGGGTGGGTGAGATTAGGTCAATTAACATGGTTAGTGAAAGATGGCCCCCATTTCAGTCCAAAATATTCAGAAAAAGGAATTCCTTTCATTTCTGGTGGAAATGTGCGGCCAGAAGGTGTGGATTTTAATAACACAAAATACATTTCCAGAGAATTACACGATGAATTAAGTAATCGTTGCAAACCAGAAATTGGTGATGTTTTATACACAAAGGGAGGAACAACAGGAATTGCCCGTGTGAATACGTATAATGTGGACTTCAATGTATGGGTGCATGTTGCTGTTTTGAAGTTAACTTCAGCTGTCAAGCCGTTTTACTTGCAACATGTTTTAAATTCTTCTTTCTGTTACTCACAATCGCAAAAATATACTCACGGAGTTGGAAATCAAGATTTAGGATTGACTCGTATGATTAATATTGTTTTGGCGATTTGTGCCAAAGATGAGCAAGAGAGAATAATTAATATCATTGATGACAAAATGTCGGTAATCGATCAAGTCGACCAAACCATCACAACCGCGTTACAACAAGCTGAAGTCCTGCGTCAGTCCATCCTGAAAAAAGCCTTCTCCGGCCAACTGGTGCCGCAAGACCCGAATGACGAGCCTGCATCGGAATTGTTGGAGCGTATTCAGGCGGAACGAGTGGACTCTCAGGATAATTGGGTTGCCCGTCGAAAGGGTAAGCGAAGCTAACGGGGATTTGCTTGCTTATCACGTCATTCCCGCGAAAGCGGGAATCCACATTTCCCTGAACACCTGGATTCCCGCTTTCGCGGGAATGACGGATGTGACGAGGGATGACGGATGTGACGAGGGATGACGGATGTGACGAGGGATGACGGATGTGACGAGGGATGACGGATGTGACGAGAGATGACGGATGTGACGAGAGATGACGGATGTGATAAGGAATGATGGATGTGACGAGGGATGATGGATGTGACGAAGGATATGTGGGGTGACAAATGTGATAAGGAATGGCGGATATGATAAGGGATGGCTCATGATGGGTAGGATAGTATTGGCGGGAGTCATGTCAATAATGCGAAGGATGGTCTGGATGTGAATGTGTGATTAGGATTGCATCATGGAAAAACAGCCTGCGGTTTATATTCTGGCGAGTGGGTACAACGGTACGTTGTACATTGGGGTAACCAGTCACTTGATTCAGCGGGTTTGGCAGCATAAGCAAGGTTTGGTTGAAGGATTTACCAAAAAATACAGTGTTCATTCTCTGGTTTATTATGAAATGCATGAAGAGATGCTGGCAGCAATTCAGCGCGAGAAGCAGCTTAAGAAATGGAATCGGCAATGGAAAATAGATTTGATCGAGAAAGTGAATCCAACGTGGAGAGATTTATGGCAGGAATTGGCGTGAACTACGACAACATTTTTTGTGTTTTTGCGATATTCGTGAAGCGCCTGTTCTCTTGCAATCGTGGAGCCGGGGTCCTATTTCTTGGCCGCATGGATTCCCGCCCCACGCCTTTGCGGGGGCTGGCACTGCGCGGGAATGACGTGAGTGAAAAGTGCCATGAGTGTGATAGCCGTGATGCAAGCCATGACCATTGTGGAAATGATATGCATCCAGCGAATGCTGGCAGTGGTTTTATGCGCAAGCATTGCGAATGCTGCGAGATCAGGGCATGAACACAACTACCTCCATTGTTTCCAAAGTCTGGAGTTTCTGCACTACGTTGCGTGATGACGGCGTGGGCTATGGTGATTATCTGGAGCAACTCACGTATTTGATTTTCCTGAAAATGGCGGATGAATATAGTCAGCCGCCCTATAACCGCAAAGTTGATATCCCGGCAGAATATAACTGGCAAAGCCTCAAAACTAAGCGCGGCGCAGAGTTGGAAGTGCATTACGTCACGTTGCTGATGGAACTGGGCAAGAAACCGGGCATGCTGGGGCAGACTTTCACCAAGGCGCAGAACAAAATCCAGGATCCGGCCAAGCTGTACCGCCTGATCGATATGGTCAATGAAACCCAGTGGGTGACCATGGGGGCGGATGTGAAGGGCGATATTTACGAGGGTTTGCTGGAACGCAACGCAGAAGACACCAAGTCCGGTGCGGGGCAATACTTCACGCTGCGTGCCTTGATTCGAGGGATGGTGCAATGTGTGCGTCCGGAACCGGGAAAAACCATCGCTGATCCGGCCTGTGGCACCGGCGGTTTCTTTTTGGCGGCGTATGATTTTCTGGTGGCCGAGCATGCGATGGATAAAACGCAGAAAGCGTTTCTGAAACACGAAACATTTTCTGGCCATGAAATTGTCGCCAGTACGCGCCGCCTTGCTTTGATGAACATGTTTTGCACAATATCGGCGAGATTGACGGCGACAGCATGGTATCCCCTAACGATGCACTGGTGGCTGACTCTGGCAAGCGGTTTGACTATGTATTGGCGAATCCACCGTTCGGCAAGAAAAGTGCGATGAGTTTTACCAACGAGGAAGGCGAACAGGCAAAAGATGATCTGACGTATAACCGGCAGGATTTCTGGGCGACCACGTCGAACAAGCAGCTTAATTTCGTGCAGCATATCCGCACCATGTTGAAAACCACTGGCAAAGCGGCTGTGGTAGTGCCGGATAACGTGCTGTTTGAGGGCGGTGCGGGCGAAACGGTGCGCAGGAAATTGCTCGAAACCACCGATCTGCACACCATTTTGCGGCTGCCCACGGGTATCTTCTACGCCAACGGCGTGAAAGCGAACGTGCTGTTTTTTGATAACCGTGAGGCCAGCAAAGATCCATGGACAAAAGAGGTCTGGTATTACGATTACCGCACTAACATTCATCACACGCTCAAAAAGAAACCGCTGCGCTTTGAGGATTTGCAGGATTTCATCGCCTGCTATAACCCGCTCAATCGTCACCAACGCAAGGAAAATTGGAACGAAGAAAGCAATCCTGAAGGCCGCTGGCGTAAATTCAGCTTCGATCAAATCACTGCACGCGATAAAACCAGCCTGGATATTTTCTGGCTAAAGGATAAGAGTCTCGCCGATTTGGATAATTTGCCGGAACCCGATGAACTGGTGAATGAAATCATCGAGAACCTGGAAGCTGGATTGAATAGTTTTCGGGATATTGCGACGACACTATCAAAGTAATGGAAGCTATGCCTGCTGTATTGCAGTCAAACTCTGGAACGAGTGTGTTGTTGCCGGTAAGCGCCGTGTTTGGTGGTTTGGTTTAAATGCTGAACAGGTTGTTAGAGATCAAGAATTAAGGGTATCGCGTGGAATATCAATTATTGCAAGTTGAGAATGGCAAGCCGATCAAGATGTGGACTAACGGCGTGCCTGTCGAGGACGAAGCCCGCAAGCAGTTGACGAACACGGCCAGCATGCCCTTTATCTTCAAGCATCTGGCAGTAATGCCGGATGTGCATCTGGGTAAAGGTTCAACTATCGGTAGCGTGATTCCAACGCTGGGTGCAATCATTCCCGCAGCGGTGGGGGTGGATGTCGGTTGCGGTATGATGGCTGTGCGCACGACACTGACAGCGCAGGATTTGCCGGACCATCTGTTTGAGTTGCGCAGCGCGATTGAGCGAGCCGTACCTCATGGCCGTACTTTGAAACGCAGCAAGCGCGATAAAGGCGCATGGGATACGCCGCCCGCATCAGTGGATGCCATGTGGGCAAAGCTGATACCTGGATTTGATCGCATTGCCGGGAAATATCCGCGTTTGAAGAAAACGAACAACTACAAGCATCTGGGAACATTAGGCACAGGCAACCACTTCATCGAAGTTTGTCTGGATCAGGCTGATCGCGTGTGGTTGATGTTGCATTCGGGTTCACGGGGCGTCGGCAATGCCATTGGCACTTTTTTCATCGAGCTGGCGCAAGCAGATATGCGTCACCACATTGCCAACCTGCCGGATCGGGATCTCGCTTATTTCGAAGAAGGCAGCGAGCATTTCGATGATTACGTCGAGGCCGTGGGCTGGGCGCAGGATTTTGCGCGGCGTAACCGCGCGGTGATGATGCAAAATGTCATCGCTGCTATTCGCCAGGTTATCAGCAAGCCGTTCGTGATCGATACCGAGGCCGTCAACTGCCACCATAATTATGTGCAAAAGGAAATTCACTTTGGTGCGGAAATTCTGGTAACACGCAAAGGCGCAGTATCTGCGCAGAAAGGTGAACTGGGTATTATTCCCGGCTCGATGGGTGCCAAAAGCTACATTGTTCGTGGCCTCGGCAATGAGGAAGCATTCTGCTCATGCAGCCATGGCGCCGGGCGCATCATGAGCCGCAATGAGGCCAAGCGCCGCTTTACGGTTGCAGACCAGATCGCGGCAACAGCCCATGTCGAATGCCGCAAGGATGCCGCTGTGATCGATGAGATTCCGATGGCCTACAAGAATATCGACGCGGTCATGCAGGCACAACGTTCGCTGGTGGAGGTCGTTCATACCTTGAAGCAAGTCGTTTGCGTCAAAGGATAATCCTGTGCAAATGGTGATGGTATGCGGATTTGCTGGTGTCATTCAGGTTGCGCAACGATACGATACAAATATAGCGGCTGTTTGATCCTATCGACTCCATTTCTGGCAGGGCATATCATGTTCGCTGAGTAGTCAGGATTGTTGACCTTGAGATAAGTATTTGAGTGTCAATTAGAAAAGTTTAATCTAACTTATGTAAAATACACAGTTAAATATTGCTTGTAGTTTTTTCTTACTATCCAATCAATATTGAAGTGAAAATAGCTTGAAAAAATAATTTAACTTTTCCTCGCCAAAACAGGGTGATTGCCTTATCGTATACTATCGGTATGAGGATTTTCTTTTATGCAACAGCGCATAGTTAACTGTCCACAATGTGGAAGGAAAGTGATTTGGGAAGTTACTAACCGTTTCCGGCCATTTTGTTCCGAGCGATGCAAAACAGCAGATTTATCGCAGTGGGCTCAAGAATCCTATCGAATTCCAGAGCCTATGATCGATCAAGAAGAAGAAAATAACTGAGCCTATAGAGAATGGATGAATCGGTTTATGATAAGAATCGTGAGCTGCAGCGTAAGTTGGATCATTTCATTAAGCAGGCCAGAGCCAATGAAAAAAAACAGGAGTTATACGAGACCTTCGGTTTTGAAATCATTGGTGCCAGCAACCCCAAGCAGTTGCGCGATTTGCTGCTATCCCGAAGTGTTGCGCGTTTCCAACTGTTGGATATGGTGCTGTGTCTTGTGGATCATCAAAAAGACGCCGATCGGTTATTTTTTGAACATGACGAAGAAGCGCGTTTGGGTTTGGCAAATAAATTATTGATCCTTGATGCTATAAAAGATATTGAACTGATTCAATCGCTTACCGTAATCCCGCTATTAGGAACAGAGGCGCTGACGAGATATCGTTGGATGATCAATGACTTAAAGTGTAGAGATCAAATTAAAAGTGCAGCTTTCTTTCCGCTGCTTCGCAGTAACCAGGTGATTGGCGCAATGATGCTGTTAAGTCAAGACCCACATCGATACCAAAAGGGCATTGGCACCCTTTTTCTGCAAAAACTTTCCGCCATGACCGCGGTTGCGATAGAAAATTGCCTCAATCAACAGAGAATCAAAGAAATCAGTTATCAAGACGTGTTAACGCAAGCGTATAACCGCCGTTATTTTGACCTGCGTTTTAAAGATGAAATTGCCCGATGTGTTCGCTGGGACGATGATTTGATCTGTATGTTTCTCGATGTCGATCATTTCAAGAAAGTCAACGATAACTATGGTCACCAAACGGGTGATTCGGTGCTCCGGCACATGGTGAATCTGATCAAGGAGCAAGTAAGATCGTGCGATATCGTAGCCCGCTATGGCGGGGAAGAGTTCGTTGTGGCACTACCTTCAACAACCTTACAAGCTGCACACGAAATTGCTGAACGGTTGCGCAAAGCAATTTATTCTTCAGCGATTATTCTTCATGACAAGCAACTCAATGTCTCGGTATCTATCGGTATGGCCAGTCTGCGGGACCTGCCAATCTCGCCACAACATGACGCCGATTTTATTTGCACAGCCTTACTTGATAGAGCGGATAAAGCCTTATACGAAGCTAAAGAAGGCGGAAGAAATCAAGTGGCTGTTTATACCAATCCCATGTTGTAGAAAATTATGATTGTACGATGCCGCGCATCATGGCAACACCTTGTGCGCCCATTTCCTGCGCGATGACCAAATCTCCAGAACTCATTCCACCCAATGCATAAACCGGTAATGAATAGCCGCGAATCATTGCGGCAAATTTTCGCCAACCTAATGGCGACAATCCCGGATGGCTTAAGGTAGATTGAACCGGTCCTAATACAACAAAATCAAGCTCTAATTGCTCGGCTGTAAAGAGTTCTTCGGCATTATGACAAGACGCGCCGCACAAACCATATTCCGGGTCGGGGCGAGATGACATCGTCATTAGTTGCGATGAGGTGAAATGTACGCCATCGGCGTTTGTCGCGTGCGCCAGTTCTGCATCGCTATTTATCAGGACTTTTGCTTGATAAGGGCGTGCAAGCGCAAGCACTTTCCCCGCAAAATCACGCAGTTTATCTCTCTCCATTTGTTTCTCGCGTATTTGCAGTAAGCGTAAGCCACCTTGCAATGCATGATTAATCTGCTGTAGTGTTAACTCGACCCCAATCTCATTTACGTGCGTGATGGCATATAACGATGGTAACAGCAGTGCCTGCAAAATCGGGCCATTCGCCGGCAAGATAGGAGAAACCATAATTTGGTGTGGCATCTGCCAGGATACAGCTTGCATTTCCCTTGGCATCAGCTTGCCTTCCCATTCCACCACACGGAAAAAATGCAGCCGCACAGTCGCATGCGCATAGGTGAAAATCCGTGAGATCCAAGGCTGAGCGCAGCGAACATGAATGCCTAATTCTTCCCATAGCTCACGTTCCAGCGCGTGCAATAAGGATTCGTCGGGCTCAACCTTGCCGCCGGGAAATTCCCAATAGCCCGAATACACCTTGCCTGCAGGTCTCTGTGCTAGCAAGAACCGGCCATCCGGTTGTAGAATTACCGCCGCGACGACTTCAACGATGGGCGTTAATTCAGTGCTGGGCGCAGCGAAGTGGTTCATAGGTTTCGGTTGATGCTAACGGATTTTTTTCTGCCGGCCAAATCCCGTGCAAATTGCCAAGCCACGCGTCCGCTACGCGAGCCGCGCTGCAATGCCCATTGTAAAGCTTCGGTACGCGTCAGTGGGGTCATGTTGTCGATGCCAAAATAGATCAGCCAATAACGCACAATCTTCAAATACTGATCCTGGTCAAATGGATAAAAAGATATCCATAAACCAAATCGTTCCGACAATGAGATTTTCTCTTCAACGGCCTCGCTCGGATGCACTTCTTCGCCGAAATGCCGTGTATCCAGATTATCGCGCATAAACTCCGGCACCATGTGACGACGATTCGATGTCGCATAGACCAACACATTATCGGAAACCGTGGCAATTGAACCGTCCAGCACTACTTTGAGCGCTTTATAGCCCGGTTCGTCGGTTTCAAACGATAAATCATCGCAAAATAGAATAAAGCGTTCCGGGCGTTGATAAATCTTTTCTACAATTTCATGCAAATCGATCAGGTGGTGCTTCTCCACCTCAATCAAACGCAAACCTTCCTGCGCATACTGCGTTAGCAGTGCTTTAATCAGCGATGATTTTCCTGTACCTCGCGCACCCGTGAGTAATACATTATTTGCCGAAAAACCTTGCACAAATTGCCGTGTGTTCTGATCAATGCGCTGTTTCTGATCGTCAATTCCGCATAGCGCATCGAGTGTAATCCGGTGCGGATGAATCACCGGCTGAATAAATCCGACATTTCCCTGCTTGCGCCAGTGAAAAGCCATCGATGCCTGCCAATCCGGTTCTGGTTGGGTCGCGGGCATTGTCTGCTCCAAACGATCTAATAGCTTGTTCGTCCGCTTATATAGCTTATCCAAATTACTCATAATTATTTATTCCACAGACTATCAGCTACGATAACTTGCATTAATCTTGACATAGTCGTATGAAAAATCGCAGGTCCACACCGTCGTTGAAGCCGTGCCGCGATTAAGCGCGACGCGGATAGTGATCTCAGCCTGATTCATCACGCGTTGGCCATCTTCTTCACGGTAATTCTTTGCTCGGCCGCCTTTTTCCGCTACCAGCACGTCATCCAGATAGAGTTGAATGCCATCCACATCCAAATCATCGATGCCGGCATAGCCAATCGCCGCTAAAATCCTACCTAAATTCGGATCAGATGCGAAAAATGCGGTTTTGACCAACGGTGAATGCGCAATTGCGTAAGCCACCTTGGCACATTCATCCTTGCTCTTGCCATCTTCAACTTGCACGGTGATGAATTTTGTTGCGCCTTCGCCGTCGCGCACGATCATTTGTGCCAATTCCGCGGCAACAGCAGTGACCGCATCCTGCAATTGGCAGAATTCCTCGGTGTGCGGATTAACAATTTCTTTGTGTTTCGCCTTGCCGGTCGCCATGACGATGAATGCATCGTTGGTCGAGGTGTCGCCATCCACGGTAATGCGGTTAAACGAGCGATCCGCAGCATGTTGCACCAACTTTTGCAGCATCGCCTGGCTAATAGCCGCATCGGTCGCGATGAAACCCAGCATCGTCGCCATATTCGGATGGATCATGCCGGAGCCTTTGGAAATTCCGGTTATCGTTACGACTTTGCCTTTAATCTGCACCTGCTTTGACGCCGCTTTCGGCACGATGTCCGTGGTCATGATTGAGTGTGCGGCATCGAACCAATTATCCGCTTTGCAATTTTCTACCGCAGCAGGCAATCCCTGTACGATTCGATCCACCGGCAATGGCTCCATAATCACGCCGGTTGAGAACGGCAATACCTGTTGCGGCGCAAGACCCAGCAACATGGCCAGTTCTGCACAGGTCGTCTGAGCATGTAAGATACCTGCTTCGCCCGTTCCAGCGTTAGCATTGCCGGTATTCACCACCAATGCACGCACCGATTGCGCCAGATGCTGTTTTGCCACAATCACCGGCGCGGCGCAAAAACGATTCTGCGTAAACACCCCGGCGACTTTCGTGCCTTCATCTAGCACCAGAACAAGCAAATCCTTGCGATTAGGTTTTTTGATGCTGGCTTGCGTAATACCAAGCGTTACGCCCGAAACGGGCAAAAGTTGTTCAGGCGATAATGGAGGAATATTGACAGGCATAGTTTAGTTCTTAGGGTTATTGGAATGCAGCTATGCTACCGTATCTGGATGAGTTTTTCAGGAATTCCGTGCAAATCTGAACAACCATTCACAGCGTGATCACGCTAGAGTCATTGAGACCTACAACTCGCATTATGTTGATCTATATCAAAGCAGTTGATTCTGATTCGGTTCACAATTTCTACGCTTACATAACATATAGGAGTAAATAGAGAGATGAGTACAATAGAAAAGGTAGATGATTCCGAAACAATTAAAAAAATGAGTATCAATGTTGCAGTGATATTCGGCGTGATAACAGCTCTGATTATTGTATCAATATACTTAGCTGAAAATTTGAGCTGATTTTCGATGTGAGCGATATTAGAGAGGAATCTACAGTCGATGGGTTTTGGGGTTATATTTGATTTTGAAAAATTGCTCCCAAGACAAGACTCCTAAGAGTAGCTTTACCTGCGAAAGGGGTCAATCGACTGTAGAAAATTGTTAGGTTCAACTACTAATGCGAGTTAAGTAGGAAATGAAGAAACACTATCTAGTTACCCCAAAAAGACATCGAGCAGTATTTGTCCGGGGCAAGTTATGATTTATTCAATTTTATATGTCATCAGTTTCAAAAACCATGACTGGTGATGTGGTGCGTTGTAAAAGCCAAGTAATTGGTAATGTTGAATTTAAGTGATCATGCAATTGATCCAACAGTTGCCGCTTATTTTCTCCCGTAACCACCAGTGTAATCTGCTCAGTTTTCGCCAGCATCGCCAATGAAAGACTGACACGCAGCGACGGCGCAATCGGTGGTGCAATGGCTGAACAGTGATGTGTAGACAGTAAATCAGGATTCATGCCAGGAAATAGCGAAGCAATATGTCCATCTTCCCCCAAGCCTAATACGGTCAGGCTTAATGGCAGCGGCAGATGATCCAGTCGTTGGTGAATTGCTTCGACGGCATCAAAGGGGCTTTTGTGCTGAGTCTTGAGGCCAACGAAAGGCGTATCTGCCGGGAGATGTGCCATCAAATACTTTCTTATCAGATGTTCGTTCGATTGTTCATCGTTGACATCAACCCAGCGCTCATCTGACAGCGTCACGGTAATTCGATCCCAGGGTAGCTGACATTTTGCCAATGCGGGTAGGTAATGGCGGGGGGTGTTGCCGCCGGGAACAACAAGGGTGGCTTGGGGTTTTCGGCTCAGCGTGTTTTTTAACGTGGTTACGGCAAAATCGGCAAAGCCTTGGCTTAACGATTCGATATCCGGGTAGACATGTCTTTGCATCATCATGGGTTACTTTAATCGACTAACTCGCGTAAATCGGGAACGATTTTAATATGAGCCGGAAAAGGATTTGGATCGCCTGGAAAAACGCGCCCCAGGAATGCGGTATTGTTGGCTTGTGCGCCTTCCAAATCCGCAATCGCGTCGCCGATCATCAACACGGATTCGGCTTTGAGGCCATAGGTCGATAAAAAATCTGCGATGATATTTTTTTTCGGTGCTGGAGCACCATGCACTGCTTTGAAGTAGGGCGTGAGGCCACGGCGTTCGACGATGATTTTGAGCTCTGAGTCGGGCGTGCCGGAGGCGACGAACAATGGAATTCTTTCGGCTTGCTGGTGAATTAGTTCGAGTGCGCCGGGTACTGGGTCAGCAGCGATGACTGCTTCGACTACCAATTCGGAGAAATGGATATCCAGTTGTTTTACTTCCGCTTCGGTCAACGGCGGTTTGTTGAGATAGTGTTGTTGGAAGTGCCGGAATTTGTGGTAGCGAGACATGCCGCCGTTTTGGTTGTGGAATTGCACCACTTTTGCGACGATGTCCTCACCATGCGGCCGATACAATTCTGCGAATGCCTGTGTTTTGATTTTCCCAGATTCCACCACGACACCGTCAAAATCAAAAATGATCGCCTGCCAGTCAAAGTTTTTCATGCTCATGCGCGGTTATCCGAGGTGGTTGGGGTAGCGTCGTCATTTTCATCGTTATGATGCAAATCCTGGTGAATTTCGCGTAGGCAGTCGAGCATGCCTTGTCCCAGGTCAACATGTTCATTTAAAACCAATTTTCGGCCAATTCTCGGTTGAAATGCATACGGTGTGATTTTATAGTGATGCACGGTATTGGCTTCATCGAAATGCAATTCCACCGGCCACGGCAACATTTCCGTAATCATCGTCATCACGTCTCGAATGCGCAATTTTTCCTGGCCGGTCAGAATCAGGTGCCGATTGGCGAACTCCGGCGCCAGCACTTGCACGCTCATGCGCGCGGCATCTTCGACATGGATGTACTCGCGCATTGCATCGCCACTGCCTTTGTAGGTGATCGAGTGCTGTTCGACTGCTTCGTGCAACATGCGATAAATGCCGTTGCGTCTGTCGGCGCGGCGGCCATACAGCGAGCCATAACGCAGGATGTTGTAATCCAGGCCGTAGCGCTCGTGATAGGTTTCGGTAAAACGTTCCGCAGCTTGCTTGCTGGCACGATAAAAAGAGCCGGATTCGGAATAGACATAGACGCTGCTGGCAAACACAAAACGGCGCGCGCCGGCGATACGGGCGGCTTCGAGCACATGCATGTTGCCCAGCACGTTAATCGTTGCAGTGGGAATGGGTTTGTCGTGTGCTTCGTCGATATCGGCGATTGCGGCGAAGTTATACACAATCGATGTTTCCTTGGCGGCTTCGATCACTTGGTTGATATCCATGATATCGCCAACGATCATTTCCTGGTTACTTTTAAGAAATGGTGAAGGATTGCGATCGAATAGCCGCACTTGATAGCCTGCGGCGGATAATGCGTCGGCGACATGACTACCTAAAAAACCGCTGGCGCCAAACACGATTACTTTTTCATTCGAAATCGCTGTCATTGAATTACACCTGTTTTGATCAATCCTTGCAGTAAATTTTCCGCTGCTTCGATTTCCATGAGTCGCCGTGACTCTCTAGCCAGGGAACCGACATGCGATGTCACGATGATGTTATTCAATTCAAGCAATGCTCCTTGGTAAGGCTCATGCTCAAAAACATCCAGTGCGGCCGCACTGACTTTGCCGGATTTGAGTGCATCCGCCAATGCGCTTTCGTCGACCAATCCGCCGCGTGCTGCGTTGATGATAATGGCTTCCGGTTTCATCGCTGCTAACGCTTGCGTATTCAACAAATGATGCGTGGAGGGTGAGTAGGGTAGGTGCAAGGTGATAATGTCGGCCTTTGTCAGCAACTGCTCCAGCGGCAGCAATGTGACGCCATCAGGCACTTGGGCGGCGTACGGATCATGCGCGATAACCGTGGCTTCAAATGCTTGACACAAGCGTGCAACCCGGCGGCCTATATGTCCCAGACCGATGATGCCGACGGTTTGCGCCGCCAGCAGGCGGCCTTGCGTGCGTGGCCATTCACCTTTGCGCACGGCCTGATCAATTGCGCTGATCTGTCGCAGTAGATTTAAAATGTATCCTAGTGTCAGTTCCGCAACCGCCTGCGCAGGGGCTTCCGGCGTATTCAGGACAGCGATGCCGCGATTCTTGGCCGCAGTCAGATCGACGCTATCCAAACCGGTACCGCAGCGCGAGATGACTTTCAGGCTGGGCGCGGCTTGAAAGACCCGCTCGGTCAGCGGCTCGATACCTGCGATCAGGCCAATCGGGCCATCTTTCAGTAATTCGATAATTTCGTCTTCGGTCAGCTTGCGGCGATGTGGATTGGTGATGATGCGCATTCCCTTTTGCAGTAATTGCTGCAGTGGCGGGTTGTTATCGATATCAAACGATGAGGTGGAAATAATCAATGTATTCATGATGTTTTCAGTGTCTCGCGAATGTGATGTAAATGAGTGCGGCAAATTGAATCCAGAATGCGGATATCCAACCCATACCCAAGAAAATTAAAACCTGTTTGAATGCGTTGTTGCAGCGCTTGCGGATCGGGTTCGATAACATGAATGCCGCCAGGTTTGTTGGCGCGGCGGCCTGCTTCCAGCACTTGTGCGATGGCTGCCTGTACATCGGGATGGTCGAGATCGCCGGGACGCCCCATAGAGCCAGATAAATCGTACGGACCAATAATATATGCATCGATGCCTGGAACCTCTAGGATGCTGTCGATGGCTCTAACAGCGTCGACATGTTCTATCATCACGACAATTACCGCATTCTCTTCCAACCATTGGCGGTAAGCCTGAAAACTGTGGCCATAGCCTTGTGCGCGTGCCAGGCCGACACCGCGCTGTCCGCGCGGCGGGTAATATACGCCATCGACAGCGGCTTTGGCATCCGCGGCGCACTTGATCATCGGCACCATGATGCCAGTGGCACCAGCATCCATAACACGCTTGATCTGATCGGGGTGATTAGACGTCAGGCGCACAATGGCTGGGCATTGTTTGCCGTCCAGCACCTGGATGATTGATTGCACTTCGCTGAGTTCCAGCACGCTGTGCTCCATATCCAGCACTAACCAGTCAAATCCGGCCGCTGCCATGATTTCGGCAATCGACGGATGTCCCAGTGTGACCCAGGAGCCGATGGTCAATTCGGAACGGTTCAATTTTGCTTTTAATGACATGGCGACTCCTAGTAGCGGGTGAGCAGTGGATCTGCTGCCATCAATTTCTCGACGCGCAGCAGATCTGCCGTGGTATCGACCGCTTGCGTGTTAAATTCGGTCGGTACCATTTTAACCTGCAATCCATGTTCGAGCAGACGCAACATATCGATTGATTCCAATTGCTCCAAGGGCGTGGGCGTCAGGCGAGTGTATTGAAATAGCGTTTCGCGGCGGAAAGGGATAATGCATACTTGCTTGTACGCGGCCGTGTCAACGAAACCGGTTTTAGCAAGCGATGGAATCGGGCGGCGTGACATGTAGAGCGCATTATTTTGTTGATTCATGACGACTTTGATGGTGTTGAAATCATGATAATCAGGTTCGTGATCGATTTTGCGTACCAGATTCACGCAGCCTAATTCCGGATCGTTTCTAAAGGGCGCAACAGCGGTATCGATCATGTCCGGATGCGTCATCGGTTCGTCGCCTTGCACCATTACGACCAAGTCTGCATCGGGGATTTGGATGACTGCTTCGGCGACTCGATCGCTGGCGCGTTCGTGCGTGTCGGCAGTCATGATGACCGGAGCGCCAAAGCTTTCAGCGACTTGGCGAATTTCTTCGTCACAGGTTGCAATGTAAGTGGCGTCGAGTGATTTACTCATGGCTACACGTTTGTAAATGTGCTCAATCATCGAGCGACCCAGGATTTGTGCGATAGGTTTTCCGGGAAAACGTGATGAGCCCATGCGGGCGGGAATGATTGCAATTGTTTTCATGAAATTTTGTGTGATTGGTTGGAGTTATAAATGTACGGCCAAAGATGATGTATTGATTATCCGGTTTTTTTTATTTCCTGGGCAATAGTATTCGAAAATTTAAATACTTTCTTACGTGTTGTGGTTTTTTCACAGGAGCGGACATGTTACTGGTAATTGGGAAGTTGCGAGAGTAAAATGGCGCGCTTTATCGAGTCATCTGTTTAAACAGGAAAAAGGCCTAAAATGCACCTTGTTCTGAATATTTTTTCATCATGGTTATGAGAGCGCTTTTTTTTCTTCGACACTATAACGATATCGATCATGTTACTCCGATTGTTTATCAATGGATTGAATCAGGGCATCAGTGTGATGTGGTACTGATTGGATCAGCGCAATTCCGGCGTGATTTTCGCGTCAAGTATTTGAGTCAGTTACAAGGTGTGCGTGTGGCACATATGAACGAGCTGTTTTCGTGGATGGATTATTGGAAATGGCGTTTGCAGATGCTGATGCTGACGCGCAATGTTCGGCGTATCAAAGTAATTGGTAGGTTGGCGGAAAAATTGGCGGAACGGATTGACGAGAAAAAACGCGACCCATTATGGCGGCATACTGCGGGATTTTTGCTGGATCGTTGTTTTGGTAGCGAAAGCAAGGGTGTGGTAGCTTTTGATTGGGTTGAGCGTAATTCGGTAATTTGCATAGAATGGGTGGAGGTTGTTATTGCCATGGCCAAAGAGCGTGGACTGGGAACTGTATCGCTGCCGCATGGCGATAGCCCGCATGCCAGCCAATTGATTCGCCGTGGCGAGCGCAGGGCTGAACCGGATGCAACATTCTCGGCGGCTACGATATTTGACAAGGTGGTGGTTCCTAATGAACTATGTGCCGTGCGTTTTCGTCCGTTTATGACAAAAAGCCAGCTTGCCGTGTTAGGTTCGCCCCGTTATTGCGAGGCATGGCTCAATGTATTATCCGGATTGATGCCGCCTTCACCACTTACCCGATCGAATAGTAAGCTTAAGATAGTCATGTTTCTACGCAAAGCCAATTTCACCACATTCTGGGAAGAAGTGGGCGAAGTGGTGCATATGCTGGCTGGGTTTCCCGATGTCGAGTTGATCATCAAACCACATACGCGTAGCGGATGGAAGCAGTCACTGACCAAAGACAGCTCGATCAAGAAACTACCGAATGTAACTGTTGCTGGTGATGGCGCGCATTCGGTGCATTTGATGAACTGGGCTGATGTCATCATTGATTTGGCCACTTCCGTGGTATTTGAAGCGGTCAGGACAAAAAAGCCGGTTCTGGCTGCTGATTATTTGATTGCAGCCCGTTCCGCTGTGGCTTATTACATGCCGGAGACGGAATTGAAATGCCGCGATGATGTGTACGAGAAAATTAATAGTTTTCTTGCTAACGGATTTGATTCCTTTTATGTGGAAGAGCATCGGCAACGCTTTTTAAAAGAAATGCTGGACTATCCGGATGCCAATGTATTACCCCGTTATGTGTCTTTGCTTGAGCGACTGGCGAGCTGAGTCGTGACACTAGAGGTCGTGCAGGGATCATGCTGATCGTTAATCCATGAGAGATAAGATTCGAGCTATGGATATTTTTAACGAGTTGATCGTGGCAGCCTATAAACTGAAGGGTGGCTATACCGATGTGCGAGTGCGGGATCAACGGATTCTGATTTCGGTTGATCACTTGCGTACGCTCAATCGAGCCAAAACGTATTCGAAGAAAGAACCTGATACGTTGGATTGGCTGGATAGCTTTGAACCGGGCTCGTGCTATTTTGATATTGGCGCTAATATTGGTCAATATTCATTGTATCCGGCGAAAAAATATGGCAACGCTGTGCAGATATTTTCTTTTGAGCCACAGAGCAATAACTACTATGCGCTCAATAAAAATATTTACTTGAATAATTTAGGGAGTCATATTTTATCCTACTGCGTTGCGGTATCGGGTCGCAGTGAGTTTTCCAAGTTGTATATTCCTAAATTCATTCCGGGGGGGAATCGGTCTCAATTCGGACATGAGAATCTGGAGAATATGAAAATATCAGCGACGCACATTCAAGGAATGTTTGGTGTGACATTGGATGATTTGTGCGGGAAATGGGGATTTCCATGTCCTAATTATATAAAGATTGATGTCGATGGGATAGAAATTCCTATTCTGGAAGGCGCGTCCACCGTTCTGGGAAACCCCGCGTTGAAATCAGTGATTATCGAATTGGGAACCGAGGTCGAGCAGGATAAGGCCATTGCGATTATGAGACAAGCCGGTCTGGAAGTGACTCGAAGACCATCCAGGAACTGGGGTGAAACCTATTTGATCTTCGGCAGGATTTGATCCGTTGTTTTTTCTTGGGTAATGAGTACGTTCCCGACTCCCACAATTGATGTAGTGATTCCTGTCTATAATGCACCGGAATTTAGCAAACGGTGCATTGATTCTGTGGTGACGCATCTGGGTTTATCCATTCGAACGGTTTATGTCCAGGACGATGCTTCGGAACCAGAAACTCGTGCCATGCTGGATGTCCTCTCGCATCCACAAGTCAAGGTTTTTCATGCGCCGGACAATCAGGGGTATGGAAGATCAGTGAATGATGCCGCTGCGCGTTCTGATGCTGATTGGATACTGGTACTCAATTCAGATATCGAAGTTCTGGGAAATTTCTTGCCTCTACTTTGTGCAGCGATTACTGTTGACCAAAAATTGGCGGTTATTAGTCCAGCTGAAGGAGATATTCCAAGTGCAAAGGCTGACCATTACCTGCGTCAACCAGGCGGTTATATTGCCACCTATCGATTTAGAGGCTACGCTTTCTTGATCCGTCGTGCTGTTTTTCAAGCGATGGGCGGATTTGATGTGCAATTTGGTCGAGGCTACTACGAAGACACTGATCTAGGGCGGCGGTTGATGAAGCAAGGGTGGCGCATGGGGGTGCATCCGGATGCAGTGGTTCGTCATGAAATTGGTGTGTCATTCGGGCGCGGAAAAGCATATCAGGAATTAGTGCAGCGCAATCGTGCGTTATATTTTTCGCGCTATCCACTCGCACGGCAAAATATTCTGGTTGTTTCGGGTGCTTATACATTGGCCGATCTGCCTTTAACATTGGTAGATTCGCTTGAGCAAGTGATGTGGCAAGGTGGGCGACTCCATTGGTTAACGCCCGCGCGATTGCCAGTGCTATCCTGTCTGCAAATGCGCAACAGCAAAATTAACCTGAGTGTGGTGGTGAAATTAATGTTACGTGGTTGGTCGCGAGAAGATAAGCGTATCACTGCGGTGTGGTTGCTTCCAGCTGTTCCTGTATGGACACGCACTTTATTGAAATTGTTTGTTCTGTTGCGCCGCTTAGAAGTGCGCGAATGGAACGCCGCGTCACTCTAGAGTTTCAGTCTATCGGTTCTATGCCAACGAATAATACAAGACGGGAATGGTTCATTCGGTTTGCATTGGTCTTTTTTTGCGTAGGATTCTGGCGCAGCGAGTGGATGCTTATTTCTTCTCCACTGCTGATAGTTGCATGGCTTATGGACGGTGGTGCATGTCGTCTGAATCAAATGTTCAAAGTGCCGCTGGTGCAAGCATTACTACTTTTGTGTGCGCTATTGTTGCTAGGGTTGCTATGGAGTGAATGGCCACAAAATGGACGAATGAAATGGTTAAAGTATTTTGCGCTCCTAATTTTTATTCCCTTTTGTTCCCTGATGAACAAAGAGCGCCTGCCGTGGGCGTTGGGTAGCTTAATTGCTAGTTATTTATGTGTTCTCGCGGTTGGAGTTTATCAGTGGCTTGACATTGATGCTCAAGGCATTCCATTGCTGGGAATGTCTTATTTGAGTTTTTCGGCAATGCTTGGGATTGGCGCAATTGTAACCAGTGGAATTGCTTGCATGAATCCATCGATCAAACTGCAGATATTGTTTGTGATGGGCGCTTTGACTTTACTTTTCATTCAATTTCATCAGAATGGAAGAATGTTTTTGTTAGTAACCTTAATTAGCATATTACTGATAATCTTTTTGCGTTACAAAATAGAAATGAGAAAGTTTCTTAGTATTTTGCTTTTAATGCTGATAGTCGGAGTTGCTTTTGCTTATAGTAGTCCTGCATTTCAGGTTAGATTGATGCAGATAAAAAGTGATATCGAATTATTACAGCAAGGAAATCACAGTTCCAGTTTAGGCTATCGCCTTGCAATGTGGGATGTTGGTCTGCATGGCATTGCAGAGCGTCCTTTGTCAGGTTTTGGTACAGGCGCACCCGAGAAATATTTCGAAAAGACCATTGTGACGTACAGGAATGGCCTATATAAGGATTTGCCGGAATTCCAGGAAACTGTGCATTACCATAATGATTGGATTGAAATCGGCATGCATGTCGGTATTCCCGGTATGCTGACCTTGGGGTTTCTATTATGGAGCTGGTACCAAGCATTTCATAGGAGCAATTTGAATTTACTCGGTGCGGGCTTAGTAAGTTTTATCTTTCTAGCTGGGTTTACGGAGACTTTTATTATTTTTAGCAGAACACCGATTTTGTTGTTGATAATTACTGCGATAGCTATGAACTGGAATGAACGTGAACGAGACAGTTAAGAATTCGCTGCGGCAAAATCTGATCGGCACTGAAGCAACGTCAGATTGCTATTTGTGTGGAAAGCCTGGGAAAATATTGTATCGTCACTGTAGTGATTATCTTTTTGGTACTTGTGGAGAATGGAGTTTTAAAGCATGCAGAGGGACTGATTGCGGTTTGGTTTGGCTTGATCCAAGACCTACGTTAAGTGAGATTGGGAAAGCGTACCAAAATTATTATACGCATTCCTCATCAAATGATATGCAGCAAACACGGATGGCGCGGATTATTCGCGCAGTTTTGCATAGTCTGAGTATCTATCTGCTGGGGTTGCGAAAAGAGCGCGGGCGCTATAAGTGTATGTACTTGGATCAGACCTTGCCGGGCCGGTTATTGGAAGTAGGTTGTGGTAACGGTAAACGATTAGCGCGAATGCAAGCATTGGGTTGGGATGTTGTGGGGCAGGAGGTTGATCCTGTAGCAGCTAGTTATGTCCGTGAAGAAAGAGGCATTCCCGTGCATTTAGGGGTGCTTGAAGGCTTGGATGTAACCGAAGGTTATGATGCTGTTATTTTGAGCCATGTGATTGAACATGTGCATGATCCTCTGGCTTTGCTGAAGACGTGTTATCGTCTACTTAAAAAAGATGGCGTACTGGTTGTCCTGACGCCGAATGTGGCGAGCTATGGTCACCGTAGGTTTGGTGCGGGGTGGCGTGGACTTGAGCCACCAAGGCACTTACATTTATTTTCTCGTAAAACATTGCTCCGGCTTGCGCAAAAAACCGAATTCAATTCTTTGCGCTCATGGACGACAACGGTAGGTGCTTTTGGCATTGGTCAGGCAAGTACATCTTTTGTGAACGATGCAACAGAAGGGCGGCATCATATGACTGTGCGTGATGTCTTGAGAGGATTTTGGTTCCAACTTGTAGCGCGAATTATTTTTTTATTTAATCAAGACTCCGGCGAGGAGTGTGTATTAATGGCTACGAGGAAGTGACTGATTATTTTAACTGGGTGGGGCAGGGTATGGATGATTTTCGACCGACAGGAATTGATGATGCAGACGGGTTAATTCCGGTTAATCCTGCTATTGAAGCATATATGCGTAACTTAGTTATACGCACGGATCACCCGGTTCTTTTTGAAATGGAAGAGCTTGCGCGGCAAGAGAATTTTCCGATTGTGAATCGTCTGGTCGGTGTTTTTCTTAAAACTCAAGCAAGTATGATCAATGCTAAAAGAGTATTTGAATTCGGTAGCGGTTTTGGTTATTCGGCTTATTGGTTTGCGAAGGCAATTGGGCATGATGGACGTGTGATATGTAGTGATTCAGATGCAGCAAATCGTCAGCGCGCAAAAAAATATCTTTCTGCTGCAGAGTTATGGCAATGCGTAGAATTCCATGTGGGTTTGGCACAAGATGTTTTTGAGCAGACTGATGGCTTGTTTGATATTTGCTATAACGATGTTGATAAAAGCGCTTACCCAGAAATATGGCAAATAGCCAAGCATAGGATACGTTCTGGCGGTCTATACATTGCGGATAATGTTTTATGGCATGGACGAGTGGCAGTAAAGAATTATCAGGATGAGATTGATGTGTCGACGGCGGCGATAGTCGAACATAATCAGATGATTTTTAATGACCCGGATTTTGATGTGTTTATTAATCCAATTCGGGACGGAGTAATGGTCGCGAGAAAGAAATAATGTTTTTATGCAATGACCTGATCCTGTCAGGATTGAATCGTTGTGCATTTCTCATGGCGGTTTAATCGATTAATTGGTATAGTTATTATATAGGTAGTGAGCCGTGTGGGGTGGGGTCGTTGCATGTCTCTAGTTCTAAATAATCTGTTTTCAAGGAAAATAATATGCAAATTCATGTTTACGATACTTATGTTAAAGCGAAAGATGGTCATACGATGCACTTTGATGTGTTCACTGCGGTGAAGGATGACCAAAAAGCTGTCGAGTATGCAAAACAATGGCTTACATCGATTGGTGAAGGCGATGCAGTTATTACCAGTAAGGAGTGCAGTTTCTGCCATAGTCAAAGTGCGCCTGCTAATGTTATGGATGAAATCAGCCAGAATGGCTTTTATATTTACAAGATGGAAGGTTGTTAATAATTTTATTTCATGATTAGCAGGTTGGAGTGAAAATGCTTCTCTTTTTGACTCCGATTAATCAAAACTGTAATGACTATAATTTCAAGGTTTCTAAAATGAAGCATAAATTTACCAGATTAGTAACTATTGGCGCTATTTTTATCTTATGCAATTCAGTTCAAGCTGCGGAGCCGAAACTTATTGGCCAGCATGGGGATTGGACGGCTTATACGTTTATGGAAAGCGATAGCAAAGTTTGTTATATGGTGAGTCAACCTAAAAAATCAGAGGGAAATTACACCAAACGTGGTGATGTTTTTGCTCTGATTACGCATCGTCCAGCTGAGAAAAGTAAAAATGTTTTCAGTTTTATTGCTGGCTATTCCTATAAACCAGGAAGTGACGCGACAGTTATTGTGAATAATCAGAGTTTTCGTCTTTTTACTCAGGATGATTCAGCGTGGGGCTCGGACGAAGCTACTGACAATAAGATTACGGATGCAATCAAGCGAGGAAACTCACTGGTGGTTAAAGGAGCATCAGCGCGAGGTACGGCAACAACAGATACATTTGGACTCAGTGGCTCAAGTGCAGCCCATAAAGCAATTTCAGCTGAGTGCGGCGTGAAATAAAACAAGGAATGCAACATTTCTAGACTTATGTCTTCTATTGGCAAGTTGTGACAAGGAAATGGTATGACCGATAAGATAGTTATCTATCAAAAGCCTACTTGCAGTAAATGTAGAGCGACATTATCTCTGCTTAAGGAGAGTGGTGAGGAATTTGAATCGATTAATTATTATGAAACACCCTTAACGGTGGGGGAGCTGCGAGAATTGATTCAAAAACTTAATTTGCCAGTGCGTGATATCCTTCGCAAGGACGAGCCGGCGGCGCATAATTTAAGAGCCGCATCCGATAATGAAATTATTAAGGCGATGGTGGAAAACCCGGATCTGATTCAACGTCCCATTGTAGTCAGTGGCGACAGAGCAAAGCTATGCCGCCCACCAGAAACTGTTATGGATTTTCTTAAATGATAAACTTGTAGACTTGTAGACCTAGTCTTGAATTGCAATCACCGTACATTGATGTAGCGTAATGTACGGTGATTGGCCGTCTATTTGCCCGCATTTACTCTGTTGTGATTGGAGCTGGTTCTGGTTGTGCGGGTTGTTTTAGGTTTTTGTTGCTACCTATACGAGCAGGTAGTTTCTCGCGAATGCGAGCTGATTTGCCAGCACGATCCCTGAGGTAATAAAGTTTTGCGCGGCAAACTGCGCCTCGGCGTTTAACTTCAATGCTTGAGATCAATGGGGAATAGGTTTGAAAAGTACGTTCTACACCTTCTCCGCTTGAAATTTTACGAACAGTGAATGCTGAATTCAGTCCGCGATTCCTTTTGGCTATCACAACACCTTCATAGGCCTGTACACGCTTACGTTCTCCTTCGACAACGTTGACATTGACAGTAATGGTATCTCCAGGGGAGAAGTCGGGTAAGTCTTTGTTCAGACGTTTCATTTCTTCTGCTTCTAATTGCTCAATCAAGTTCATGTTTTTCTCCTATTGACCGATTCTACCTGGATTTACAGGACTGTTTAAATTCTTCTAAAAGCTTTTCTTCTTCTACTGTCAACCCATGGGCAAATTTCAAATTAAATAAATCGGGTCTTTTTAACCATGTTCTACCAAGTGCTTGCTGAAAACGCCAGCGATGGATCTTTGCATGATTACCTGACATTAGTATTTTTGGTACATGATGGCCTTTGTAAATTTCTGGGCGAGTATAGTGCGGATAATCTAACAATCCTTCCACAAATGAGTCTTGGTTTGCAGATTCCGGATCACCCAATGTTCCTGGAATTTGTCTCGTAATACAATCTATTAATACCATTGCGGCCAATTCTCCACCGGAAACAACATAATCACCAATAGAAATTTCTACATCAACCTGACGGTTGATCAAACGTTCATCAATACCTTCATAGCGTCCGCAGAGTAATACTAAACCCGGCAGTTTGCTCAGTTGTGTGACCATTTGATGATCAAGCCGACTTCCTTGGGGTGTTAGGTAGGCAACTGTGGGTTTAGTAATACCTAATGCATTTTGTCTTTCCCGCGCTTGAGTAATGGCGTCGTCTAAAGGTTGAGCCATCATGACCATTCCAGGCCCACCACCGTAGGAACTATCATCTACTGTGCGATAATGATCGTGAGTAAAGTTTCTCGGATTCCACGTGCTAAGATTGAAAATTCCGTTTCTGCTTGCTTTACCTGTTACGCCATGTTGTGTGATGGCATCGAACATTTTTGGAAACAATGTGATAACATCGCATTCAAATGGCATGGCTCGTGCCTTAATAATCCCAATTCCAATCAACTATGATCTGAGCATTTTCCAAGTGGACTTTCACGACATACTGAGAAATACAAGGTATAAGAATTTCTTTTTTTTCGTTATCTGTTCTTGTTATGCGCAAAACATCGTTTGCGCCTGTTTCGAATAAACCGACAACTGTGCCTAGTTCCTCTCCTTTTAAATTAATGACCTTGGTATTAACTAAATCAGCCCAGTAATAACCGTCAGTTCCATTCTCAGGTAAATCCGGTAGCCAATCGCGAGGGATTGCGATTTGTGTTCCTTTGAGTTTGGTTGCTTGTGTGCGGTCAGTATATTCTTCTAATTTTGCTAGCAAAGTGGTGCCATGGATACGACCACTAACCACGCGCACTTTTTGCCATTCGGTATTTTCGTTGCTTAACCACCATTGCGAGTATTCCATCAATCCATCTAAATACTCTGTACAGGGACTGATTTTTATCCAGCCATAAATTCCATATGGACCGATAATATGACCCATTACTATCATTCGTGCAATTTTGATTTAGCCGCCGTTTGCTGAGGCTTCTTTTTTGGTTGTAAATTGTTTGATTAGCCGATTCACCGTTGATGATAATTGCGCCCCCTGGGATTGCCAGTATGCAACTCGTTCCAATTGAACTCGAAGAGCTTCTTCGCCACCCGTTGCTCTTGGATTGTAAAAACCGACACGTTCTATGAAACGGCCATCGCGCGCATATTGTGAATTTGCTACAACCATGTTAAAAAAAGGGCGTTTTTTTGCACCACCCCGCGCTAATCTTATAATGACCATAATTTTATGTCTGCCTATACTATAACTAAACTGGTTGGATTATTAATGTTAACTTTGAATCGCGACGCGCTTGCTTAAGAAACTAGATAACATTCAATTTTACATTAAATTTAATGAACGTGACAAGTGATTAAATAATCATACTTGTTGGTTCATTAATAATAATTGGGTGGGGGTGGTTGTGTTAGAACTAAAACTTGTGAGATTGATAAATTGAATTTACTTTCAGAGTCTTCAAAGGATTTGATTAATAATGAATCAAATCAATGTGTTTCGTGTGGCTTGTGTTTGCCGCATTGTCCTACTTATCGCTTGCTGAAATCCGAGGCTGACTCTCCGCGTGGACGTATTAATTTGATGAGTGGGTTTGTTAATGGACGAATTCCATTGAATGCACGACTCATTCAACATATGGATCGTTGCTTGACTTGTCGGGCTTGTGAGGTTGCTTGTCCTAATAATGTGGCTTATGGAAATTTGATTGATAGCATGCGTGCATTGATTGCTGATCAACCAAAATCTGTTGAATTGCCTCAAAAGCCTTTTGTGTTAACTTTGCTAAAAAGACAATTGCTTACTCAACCGGTGCGATTGGATCGTTTGCGTGGCTTGTTTCATTTTGTACAAAAGAAAGGTTGGTTGCGCTGGATAAAGAAATCAAGTTATTTGGGTAATAATAAACTTTTGCGGTTTGTTGCACAGCTTCCATTGATTAAATTTCCGCAGGCGGGATTGACTGGCGAAAAACATGGTAAGAATAATTCTTGGAAAGAAACTTATCCAGCAATAAGCAAAAAGCGTGGCGAGGTTGGGTTGTTTTTAGGTTGTGTGGCGCGTTTAACCGATGTGGCGACGTTAAATTCATGTATTTATGTGTTAAATCACTTGGGATATACGGTGCATGTTCCATCGGATCAAATGTGTTGTGGTGCTATATACCAACATGACGGAGCGATAAAGGATGCTGCTGCGTTGTCGCGGCAGAATAAATCTGCTTTTGCGAGATACGATATCGATGCGATTATCAGCACTGCAACAGGTTGCGGCGCGCAATTACTTCAATCCAGAGTGGCTAATGATCGTACTGGGGTTGCGGATATCAGCCAATTTTTGATCGCAAATGGAGGATGGGATGATGTGAGTCTAGCAGCGCTACCGGAAAAAATTTTAGTGCATGAACCCTGTAGCCAGCGTAATGTATTGCGGGAACAAGTGTATCCTTATCAATTGGTCGGGCTTATTCCAGGTGTGCAAGTAGTATCATTGCCAGGTAATGACCAATGCTGCGGCGCTGCAGGAACTTATTTCTTAGACCAGCCAGATATTGCTAATATGCTGCTGAATGACAAGATATTGGCGCTTAAAGTAAGTGGAGCCAGATTTCTAGTTACTTCAAATATTGGTTGTGCGATGCATTTTTCAAATAGAATGTGTGAGGAAGGGATGCGGATAGAAGTGCTGCATCCGGTGGCATTGCTGGCAAGGCAAATGGGGTTGGAATTATAATGAAAACAGATCGCTAATATGTAAATTAATTAAAATTACAATTTATCTGGGAATCTTGGTATGACTTTTATGATTTTCGCACTTACTTGAGATGTGAAATAATGATGAATATTGATAAGCTTATTATTGGTTTTGATAGTGCTTTACGCACTTTGCTAACTTCGGCGCAGACTGTGCGCCCTGTTCCGGGTGGAGAGTTGCCAGAAGCAGTTCTGACTGATGTAGAGAAGCGATTGTCTTGTGCGTTGATGCGAGTGAATCATGTAGGTGAAGTATGTGCGCAAGCTCTTTATCAGGGGCAAGGATTAACAGCGCGTAATGAGGCGGTGCAACAAACACTATTACAAGCTGCTCGTGAGGAAACAGAGCATTTGGCATGGACAGAACGTCGCATTGCTGAACTGGGCGGCCGTAAAAGCGTGCTTAATCCACTTTGGTATGGCGGATCTTTCGCGATAGGGATGTTCGCGGGAATGCTGGGGGATAAATGGAATCTTGGTTTCCTTGCTGAGACAGAGCAACAGGTGGGGGAGCATTTGTCTAGCCATTTGCAGCGATTACCTGATAATGATGCAAGAAGTCGCGCTATAGTGAAGCAAATGGAGATTGATGAAGCCAGTCATGCAACGATGGCGTTGTCGCATGGCGGTGTAGAGTTGCCTCTGCCGGTGAAGATCACTATGAAACTAGGATCAAAAGTAATGACTCAAACCGCATATTGGATTTAAGCAGTAAGATTTTTCAATTATTTTATATGATAAGTAGAAGATCAGAATCATAACATGTTGAGCAGATAGAGTTTTCGCTATGAAAAATGTTAATTTAACACATCATTTCTTAATTGCGATGCCTGCAATGGCGGATTCAATATTTTCTAAAACACTGACATATGTTTGTGAGCATAACGAGCAAGGGGCGTTGGGGATTGTCATTAATCGCCCTACAGATATGACATTGATCAATCTTTTTAAGCAGTTGAGCATTTCATCAGCGGATCCTCTTGCTGAGTCGACCTCGGTGTTATTTGGTGGGCCTGTACAATTGGATTGTGGATTTGTTTTGCACCGTCCAGCAGGGCGCTGGCAATCAACATTGAGCGTGAATCAAGAGATTGGTTTAACCACATCGATGGATATCTTAAAAGCCATCGCCAATGCTGAAGGGCCTGATCAAGCTCTAGTTGCGATGGGGTATGCTGGCTGGGCGGCGGGTCAGATTGAACATGAGTTGGCTCAGAATGCGTGGTTGACTGTGCCGGCTTCAACAGACGTAATATTTGAGCTCCCTTCTGAAGAAAGACTGCCTGCTGCAATGCAGTTATTGGGAATTAACAATTATGCAAATCTGTCCAATGAGGTCGGGCATGCTTAGGCATTACAGTCAATGATAGGGCATTTATCGAAAAACCAACAGATAAGTCAGCCAATAGGGCAATTTTCTGATGGATCTGTTTTGGCTTTTGATTTTGGAAAAAAGCGCATAGGAGTGGCCATTGGCAATACGGCGCTAGGTATAGCGCATCCCCTTATTACAATTGATAGCGAAGTGACAGATAAGCGTTTTGTAATGATCGCTCAATTAATCGAAACTTGGCAGCCAATATTGTTTGTGGTGGGTTTGCCATTACATAGTGATGGAACCGCGCATGAATTGACTCAATTAAGTCAACGTTTTGCACGGCGTCTGGCAGGACGTTTTAATATCCAAGTAGTCATGCAAGATGAGCGCTATACGAGTCAAACAGCCAGCGCTGCTTTACGTGAAGATGGTGTTGCTGGATGGGAGCTAAAATTAGTATTAGATCAAATAGCCGCACAACAAATACTTCAATCATTTTTTGACGAACAGCATGCAATTACCGGACGCAGAGAAAGTCTTTAATAACCTTGCAAGAAAAATACAAACCGATGGCAATAGGGATTATGCGCTGGTTGGTATTCGCACAGGCGGAGTGTGGTTGGCAGAACGTCTGCACCAAGATTTGGCAATCACAAAGCCGCTCGGTATATTGAATGTATCTTTCTATCGAGATGATTTCGATAAGATTGGCTTGCATGCACAAATTAAGCCGTCAGAAATTCCTTTTGAAGTGGAGGGGGCGCATATTCTGCTGGTCGATGATGTGCTGAACACTGGGCGTACCGTTCGTGCAGCGATCAACGAGTTGTTTGATTATGGTCGGCCAGCATCGATTATCCTGGCAACTTTGGTCGATCGTGGTGGCCGGGAATTGCCGGTCGCGGCCCAGTATATTGGTGTGGAACTTGATTTGCCCGCAGAAAAAATGTTGGAATTGAAGCAGGAAGAAAATGGCAAGTTAAGCCTGAATTTATATGATAAGAATTCTCCGGAATGATCAATAGAAATCCGCAATTGGATGAAAATGGTGCGCTGCAGCATTTATTGACGACGGAAGGTTTGCCAGTGTCTATACTGCTGCATATTCTGGATACAGCCGAGTCTTTTGTGGGAGTTACTGAACGTGATGTCAAGAAAATACCATTGCTACGTGGTAAGTCGATATTCAATCTCTTCTTTGAGTCAAGTACGCGCACTCGAACAACATTTGAAATTGCTGCCAAACGTTTGTCAGCTGATGTCATCAATTTAAATATTGCGGTTTCTGCACAATCTAAAGGTGAAACATTGTTGGATACCGTAGACAATCTTTCTGCTATGAATGCAGATATGTTTGTTGTGCGACATGCGCAAAGTGGCGCTGCTCACCTGATTGCAAAACATGTTCGCTCCGACATTCATGTGATCAATGCTGGGGACGGGAGCCATGCGCATCCGACGCAAGCTTTGCTAGATATGTTCACGATTCGGCGATACAAGCATGATTTTCGTAACTTACGTGTTGCCATTATCGGTGACATTTTGCATTCCCGAGTAGCGCGTTCCCAGATTCATGCATTAACGACATTGGGTGTTCCAGAAGTGCGTGTCATTGCGCCGAAAACTTTGCTACCCAAGATGGTGGAGCGCCTTGGCGTGCATGTTTATCACGATATGGCAAAAGGATTGAAAGATGTTGATGTATTGATGATGCTGCGTTTGCAGAATGAGCGGATGAAAGGTGCAAATTTGCCTAGCGCTGAGGAATACTTTAAATATTATGGGCTGACTGCGGAGAAGCTGTCACTTGCCCGGCGCGATGCGATAGTGATGCATCCTGGTCCGATGAATCGTGGTGTAGAGATTGACTCAGCAGTTGCAGATGGTAAACAATCGGTGATTTTGCCTCAAGTGACATTTGGTATCGCAGTGCGCATGGCTGTGATGTCAATTTTGACAGGTAATCAGGTTTAAGGATTGTTGGTATGAGAATTCATATAAAGAATGGACGTTTTATTGATCCACGAAACGATATTGATTCTATTCAAGATATTTTTATTGCTAAAGGCAAAGTTGTCGGGATAGGTGAGGTTCCTGTTGAATTCCAAGCTAGCCGTATAATTGATGCTCAATCGTTAATTGTATGCCCGGGTCTGGTCGATTTATCCGTGCGCTTGCGTGAGCCAGGGTTGGAATATAAGGCAACCCTTGAGTCCGAAATGAATGCGGCTGTTGCAGGTGGTGTAACGAGCATAGCTTGTCCGCCGGATACAGATCCGCCGCTGGATGAGCCAGGCTTGGTAGAAATGTTGAAGCATCGCGCCAAGAATCTGAATCAAGCCCATGTATACCCCATTGGTGCGCTTACTCAAGGATTGAAAGGTGAGCGATTGACCGAAATGGCGGAACTAAATGACGCTGGGTGTGTGGTTTTTGGTCAGCCGGATGGCTTGTTGCCAAACCTTCGGGTGTTAATGCAGGCTATGCGGTATGCATCTACATTTAATTTTAGCGTGTGGTTACGCCCTCAAGAAATCAGTTTGACTGGTGATGGCGTGGCGCATGATGGTGAAGTTGCAACCCGATTGGGGTTACTTACAATCCCTGTTTGTGCAGAAACAATTGCTATTTCCAACATTATATTATTGACCAAGGAAACAGGAGTTAAGGTGCATCTGTGCCGAATTTCCAGTGCTGAAGGGCTGACGATGATTCGTGCTGCCAAGCAGCAGGGTTTGCCGATAACATGTGATGTGACAATTAATCACTTGCATCTGTCAGATATGGATATTGGTTTCTTTGATTCCAACTGCCATTTAATGCCACCATTGCGTGGTTTTGAGGATCGGGATGCGTTGCGACAGGGCCTGTTGAATGGTACGATTGACGCCATTTGTTCCGATCACGCACCAGTAGATGAAGATGCCAAACTGTTGCCATTCGGTCAATCTGATATCGGGGCAACAGGCGTAGAACTATTGCTGCCCTTAACATTAAAATGGGGAACAGAAATGCACCTATCTTTGCCAAAAATGTTAGCAAAGATTACTTCGGAGCCAGCGAGAATTCTAGGCATTGATGCAGGGCATTTGTCCGTCGGAAGTGCGGCGGATATTTGTATTTTTGACCCAGATCACTATTGGAAAGTGACTTCCTCGGCCATTTTGAGTCAAGGCAAAAATACGCCTTTTATGGGTATGGAATTACCGGGTGGAATTAAATATACCCTGGTGAATGGTCACATTGTTTATGAACATTGAATACGACCACCTTATCTGATTTATTAACGATAATACGAAGAAATATTTTTCAATTATTTGGAGAGACATGTCGAACCCATTGCTAGATTTTTCTAGGCTTCCTCGTTTTGCAGAAATAAAGAATGAACATATTGCTCCAGCCATTGAAACACTATTGCAAGAGAATCGTGCAGTAATTGAAAAAGTGCGGGCGGATGTTCTAGCGCCTACTTGGCAGAATTTTGTGCAACCAATGGTGGATGCAAATGAGCGCTTGTCACGCGCCTGGGGTCAAGTGTCGCATTTAAATGCGGTGATGAATACTGCACAGTTACGGGAAATCTACAATGCCAATTTGCCTCTGATCACTCAGTTTTATGCTGAGTTATCTCAGGACGTATCGCTGTTTGAAAAATTTAAACAATTGCGCGCAAGTTCAGAGTTCAGCGATTTGACTCTGGCACGGAAGAAGATCATTGAGAATGAATTGAGAGATTTTCGTTTAGGTGGCGCGGAATTGCCGTCTGAGAAGAAACAGCGATTCTTGCAGATTCAGAAAGAATTATCAAAGCTATCATCAGCATTCAATGACAATTTGCTGGATGCAACGAATGCATTTGAATTATTGATTGAGGATGTTAAAACCGTGACGGGTATTCCAGCTGATGTACTTCAAGCGGCTAAGGAATTGGCCGCGGCAGACTCAAAAGCAGGTTGGAAGTTTACCTTACATATGCCTTCGTACCTTCCTGTGTTGCAATATGCAGACGATCGCAATTTGCGTGAGAAGATGTATCGTGGTCATGCCACGCGAGCCAGTGAGTTTGATAGCGAAGCTGGATCGGATAAAGATAATATGCTCCTTATTAACAAGATATTGAGGCTCCGCCGAGAAGAAGCACAAATGCTGGGCTATGAAAATTATGCTGAAGTTTCTTTGGCGACAAAAATGGCAACCTCTCCACAGCAGGTTCTCGATTTTCTTAGGGAGCTGGCGACTAATGCAAGGTTGTATGCCGAGAGAGATTTGCAAGCGCTTAAGCAATTTGCAGCCGAGAAATTAAATCTGCCAAAACTTGAGGCTTGGGATGTGGCTTATGTCAGTGAAAAATTGCGCGAGGAACGTTATGATTTTTCGGATCAGGAAGTTAAACAGTATTTTCCGGAGGATAAAGTACTTGCTGGTATGTTTATGCTGGTGGAAAAGTTGTATGGCATTCAGATTTTTCCTGTATTGGCTTCGCGCGAAGTTCAATGCTGGCATCCCGATGTTAAGTTTTTTGATATCCTGGATGTTTCTGGGCAACTGATCGGTCGATTCTATTTGGATCTGTATGCACGAACTACCAAGCAAGGCGGCGCTTGGATGGACGAAGCTGTTACGCGGCGGCGAATCGATGATCAGCAAACCGGAAAATACAAGATACAAATACCAGTTGCGTACCTTTCATGCAATTTCTCTGCGCCTGTAACAATTAACGAACAGTTACGTCCTGCATTATTTACACACAATGAAGTAATTGTCTTATTCCATGAATTTGGCCATGGGTTACATCATTTGTTGACAAAGGTTGAGGATTTAGGCGTGTCTGGCATTCATGGTGTCGAATGGGATGCGGTAGAATTGCCGAGCCAGTTTATGGAGAATTTTTGTTGGGAGTGGGATGTGGTGAGCGGAATGACGCACCACATTGATACTGGAGAATCCATACCTAGAGTTTTGTTTGATAAAATGTTGAAAGCAAAAAATTTCCAAAGTGGGTTGCAAATGTTGCGGCAGATTGAGTTTGCTTTATTTGATATGCATGTGCATTTTGATTATAAACCGGATGGTGACAAGACGGTACTACAATTAATCGATGAGATTCGAAGTGAGGTGGCAGTGATCATTCCGCCTGATTTTAACCGTTTCCCAAATAGCTTTGCGCATATTTTTGCGGGAGGGTATGCTGCTGGTTATTACAGTTATAAATGGGCAGAAGTTCTTTCGGCGGATGCTTATAGTGTTTTTGAAGAGGTTGCATCGACTGGGGTAGTTAATGCAGTGACGGGATCGCACTTTCTTGAAGAGATTCTTGCAGTGGGGGGCAGTCGCTCGGCATTGGAGTCATTTGTAGCTTTCCGGGGGCGAGAACCAGAATTGGATGCGTTGTTGCGCCACAATGGAATGAGGGTAGTTTAAATATAAAATTAATGTATAGTGCTTAGCAATTAATTTTTGTTAAATACCCTGATTAATCTGTCGTATACCAGAGGCTTGATATCTAATTTAATAAGGTTTTTTTTAATGCTTAGAGAAGTAGCGAAGTAGCATTTGTTCATAGCTGGTTTGTACAAACGTATCACTTTGGATCAGTTCGTATTGAACCGATTCTATAAATGTGGCAACATCCATAAAATTTTTTACTAAAATAAGAGCATGATTAATATGATCCATTCCAAAATTGTCGCTATTTTGTTGGCCGGTGTATTTTTAACTGGCTGTGCGTCTACGAAATTCAATAATGAGAACGGTCCTTACGATCCTCTAGAACCAATGAATCGTGCTGTTTTTAGTTTTAATGAGATGGTCGATGACAATGTTTTCGAACCTGTTGCTAGAGGTTACAAGAAGGTTATGCCTGATCCTCTCGAGCTGGTGGTAGGGAACTTTTTTTCAAACCTTAACGATGTAGTAGTGATAACAAACTCTATTCTTCAGTTAAATTATGAGAGTGCACTTGCCACTGGTGCTCGACTCCTTATCAACACCACTTTTGGTATTTTTGGCTTGATCGATATTGCAAGCGATATAAGTGCAGCTAGTGACGTTAATCTCAGCAAGCGAAATGAAGATTTTGGTCAAACTTTGGGGCATTATGGAATCGGCAGTGGGCCTTATGTGGTTCTACCATTGTTGGGGCCGAGCTCCGTGCGTGATACTTTTGGCATTGCCGTTGATAGTTTTTTTATGGATCCTGTTACACAGGGAGTGACAGGTGTTTTTCTACATAATGTGGACTATATTAATTCAACTGCTGTACGTATTCCAATAGCAGCAGCGAGGGCTGTAGATACACGTGCACAGCTGCTGGATGTTGAGAAAACACTGGAAGAAGCTGCGTTGGATAAATATGAATTCATGCGTGATGCATATTTACAAAGACGTACTAGCTTAGTAAATAATAGTAGTGAAGAAAAATAGTAATAAACGTTAAGCAGATGTATTTTCTAAATTTCGGGATTGAAAAAGTAGCATCAACACTTTAACTTGATACGAGTTTGAATAATAAATTAGTTTATTGATCGTTAGTTGACATACCAAAAAAGCGCATTGAGAAGGAAATATTTCCAGATCCAATGTGCTTTTTTTAATTCCAAAATAAAATATGGGAAGGAAACGCAACAATGCGATCGCGATCTTGTCTTGTTATGACGGACTCACTTAAATAACACACGGAATAGGAATAGATACTTGATGTGAAGCTGTTTCAAATAGTTGATTTGCCCAAAGTGTGGAGTGTTTCAAGTGTGCTTTGAAATGATGGAGAAATGAATTGATGGAAAATTCAGTGGTAATTGTGGGGAGTGGTTTGGCGGGTTATGCCGTGGCACGTGAAATACGCAAGCTGAATACAGAGCTACCCATAGTGATGTTATCAGCTGATCATGGCGGTTTTTATTCCAAACCTATGCTATCGAATGCACTATCATCAGGTAAGGATCCTGAGTCCATTTTGAATGGAGATGCTGTTAAAATGGCATCGCAATTGAAGATGTCTATTCGCCCTTTTTGCCGGATAACTTTGATAGATCAAGAAAGACACGAATTAACTTTGACTGATGGCGAACGGTTGGTGTACGGACAGTTGGTTCTAGCGCTGGGCGCTGATCAAGTGCGCTTGCCGTTGTCAGGGGATGGAATAGCGGAGATATTAACTGTTAATGATCTTGATGATTATAAAAAATTTAGGGATGTGCTAACTGGGCGAAGGAGAGTTTGTATTATAGGAGCTGGTTTAATTGGTTGTGAATTTGCGGATGATTTGGTAACGAATGGCTATCGAGTGGATGTGATTGATATGAGCGCGCAACCTCTTGGCCGTCTTTTACCGCGAGAGGGAGGAGCATTCATGCAGAAGAGATTGGAAGCTGCTGGCGTAGTTTTTCACTTAAATACAACGACCCGGTCGGTAGATCAAACACGGCAAGGGAAATTTAGTCTGACGTTAGATAACGGCGAATTAATCGAGTCTGATATTGTATTGTCAGCGGTTGGATTAAAACCGCGTACGCAACTTGTTGCCGCAGCGGGAATTCAAGTCAATCATGGTATCGTTGTGAACCGCCTGCTACGAACTCAGTGTGCCGATATTTATGCATTGGGTGATTGTGCTGAAGTAGAAGGAAAAGTACTGCCATTTGTAATGCCGATTACGCATGCAGCGCGAGCTTTAGCTGCAACACTTACCGGTAATCCTACTCAGGTTCATTATCCGGCAATGCCAGTAATTGTAAAAACTCCATCATGTCCAACAGTAGTGTCTCCGCCAGATTTTAGTGTTAAAGGTGAATGGAATGTTGAAACTGTGGAAGAAGGTGTTAAGGCACTTTATCAAGATGACGCAGGAAATATACTGGGGTATGCATTATTGGGTGCGGCAATCAAGGAAAAAAATAACCTAACCACTCAATTACCTGCGGTGCTGAAGTGATAATAAGCAACGTTTTTAATGTTCTTTAGACGATTGATAATAAAATAAATATAGAATACTTGCCACTATGAAGTTTTTCTTTGATCTTTTTCCAGTGATATTATTTTTTATAACTTTCAAGTTTTACGATATTTTTATTGCAACAGCTGTTGCGATAGTAGCTGCTATCGCACAAATTGGCTGGCTTTGGTTCCGACAGCATCAAATAGAAAAGCTGATGTGGGTAAACATGGTGATTATCGTAATTTTTGGTGGAGCTACATTATTAGTCCAGGATGAAACATTTATTAAATGGAAGCCGACAGTTATGTATTGGCTGATTGCATCTGTTTTGCTAGTATCGAGTTTGCTTCTTAGAAAGAATTTGATCGAATTAATGCTTGAGAAGCAAATGATCTTACCTGTAGCCGTATGGAATATGCTTAATCTGAGTTGGATAGTTTTTTTTCTATTCATGGGAGGGATTAATCTGTATGTTGCCTTTAGCTTCTCAGCAGATACGTGGGTTACATTTAAATTATTTGGTGCTACGGGAATAATGCTTGTATTTATATTTTTGCAAGTCTTAATATTAGGAACATACTTGAAGCAAGTATCTGAGAGAATCTTGACTACAAATGAACAAAATAATTTGATTGAAAAAATAGACAATAAGACTGGAAAGAAACAATGATGCTATACGCGATAAATGCAGAAGATGTACCAAATAGCTTAGAAAAAAGGATATCAGCTCGATCAGAACATTTGAGAAGAATTAGAGCATTGCAAGAAGCCGGTCGACTAATTTTAGCGGGACCCTATCCTGCAATTGATAATCAAGATCCAGGTCCGCTTGGTTTTTCGGGCAGTTTGATAGTGGCAGAATTTGAATCTCTGGAGACAGCTCAGGATTGGGCTAACGAAGATCCCTATGTTAGTGCGGGTGTTTACCAAAGAGTAACAGTTAAACCTTTTAAAAAGGTTTTGCCTGAGTAAGAACTTAGGGTGTATTTTTCTCTATAATATCAAGTGACTTCACTAGAAATAGTGGCATATAGAGTTCACGTCTTACAAGTAAAGGCGTATACTTTAAGCTGATGCTATATTCTGGTGAATATAAATTTTATCCCAATCAAAAAAGGAAATTCCATGCGTTTGAAGAAATTTTCACAAGTAATGATAGTTAGTATTTGGAGCTTGATTGCATTATCTGTGCAGGCTCAGTCATCAGGAGTTGTGGCTAAAGTAAATGGTGTTGCAATTCCACAGTCTCGCTTGGAATTGATGGTGAAAGCCAATGTGGCACAGGGACAGCCAGATGGACCAGAGATGAGAAAAGCTTTACGTGAGAATCTGATTGCAGAAGAGATTCTTGCCCAAGAGGCAGTTAAAAAGCGTCTTGATCAGGACTCAGAAGTTATCGCGCAACTTGAAATAGCACGCCAAGCAGTTCTGGTTAGAGCATTTCAGGCCGATTATATAAAAAATAATCAGGTTAGTGATGATACTTTACGTAAGGAATACGATGTTCTAAAAGTGCAGATGGGTGATAAAGAGTACAAAGCTCGCCATATTCTTGTGGAAAACGAAAATGAAGCACGGGATATTGTTGCTAGTCTCAAAAAAGGCGGTAATTTTGCCAAAATTGCTGAAGAAAAATCTATCGATGATGGGAGTAAGGAAAATGGCGGAGAATTAAATTGGAGTCCGCCTGCTGCTTATGTTCGGCCATTTTCTGAGGCGCTCGTGAAACTATCTAAAGGTGGTTTGACGGAGCAGCCGGTACAGACTTCATTCGGTTGGCATGTAATTCAGTTGATGGATATACGGCCGATGGAAGTTCCTCCATTTGAAGAAGTAAAACAAAATATACAGCAGCGCGTATTGCAACGTGAATTTGCTACAGTAGTGCAAGATTTACGCGGTAAAGCAAAAGTAGAATAATTTCTTTCCGATGTCGGGTGGGTTGGGAATTAAAATGACTTAAGAAATTTCCTATCTACCCGCGCAGCGAGTCCGCAAAGTAGCTCATAACTGGAAGTCTCAGCGTAGGTAGCTATTTCTTCGACAGGCATACCCTTACCCCAAAGAACAACTGGGTCTCCTAGTTTAGCGTTTTCAATTCCAGTAAGATCTATAGCCAGCATATCCATGGATACTCGACCTAGTAATCGACCACGTTGATTATTAATCAATACGGGTGTGCCAGTGGGGACGTGACGTGGGTAGCCATCGGCATAACCACACGCAACAATGCCAATACGCATTCGATAATCAGCTTTGAAAAGCCCATGATATCCGACTTTATCACCAGCTTCCAAATCATGTATTGCAATAATTTTGCTTGATAGTGTCATGACTGGCAGAAGATTAAGATCTGTTGCAGTTTTATCTGATAAAGGTGAAGCGCCATATAACATGATTCCAGGGCGCACCCAATCACTATGGGTTTCAGGATAATTGACGATAGCTGCTGAGTTTGCAAGGGAGCATGGATAATTATATTTCTCGGTGATAACTTCAAAACATTGAAGCTGACGAAAAACACTTGCTTTTTCATGGGGATCATCAGCACTGGCAAAGTGCGTCATGAGTGTAATATTTTTTACCTGTTGATTATTTGTTAATTTTTGAATAACTTGTGGCAATTGTTTTGGGGATAATCCCAAGCGATTCATGCCAGTATTAACTTTTATGAATATGTCTATTTTACGACTTTGGGAATCAGTAAGCATGGATACTTGCTCAGGATGATGAATGACGGTGCTCAATTGGTATTGTTCAATTAAAGCTATTTCCATTGTAGAAAAGAAGCCTTCTAAAAGTAAAATGGGTTGTTGATAGCCTGCAGTACGTAGAGTTATCGCGGCATCTAATTCCAGTAGTGCAAATCCATCGACATTTTTAAGTGCATTTGCAGTATGAAGTAATCCATGGCCATACGCATCCGCTTTGAGAACTGCAAAAATGCGTGTATGGGGTACGTATTGACGGACTATGCTCAGATTATGTACTAATGCAGAATGGTCAATGATTGCTTGAATAGGGCGTGACATTAAATTTTATGATAAAAATAAATAGTATCGGCGAGATACTTATTCAGTGCGCAAAATATATTTTCAAGTGTTGATGCTTCGGTAATTTGCATAATATGCTAATCTCATGAACTTAATTGAAATTGTCGATAAAGAACGAGTTAAGGGTTTTTTTAAGTAGTCTTAGAAAATTATTTAACCAATAACACTATTGGTAAAGAACCAAGATAACAGGGAATAAGTTTGAAACGCGGGTTTTATACAATTATGGCAGCGCAATTCTTTTCTTCACTTGCAGATAATGCGCTGCTCGTTGTAGCGATTGCTTTGCTAATTGATTTACATGCCCCCGCCTATTTAACACCCATGTTGAAGTTTGTTTTTGTGCTGTTCTACGTCATTCTTGCTCCATTTGTTGGTGCATTTGCTGATTCTATGCCAAAAGGGCGGGTCATGTTTATTAGCAACACCATCAAAATTACCGGTTGTGGATTGTTATTTGTTGCTATGCATCAATATTTTGCGTTAGCCGCTTACGCGGTTGTAGGATTAGGTGCCGCCGCTTATTCACCTGCTAAATATGGCATATTGACAGAATTATTGCCACCTGAAAAATTGGTAATTGCAAACGGATGGATTGAAGGGCTAACGGTAGCATCTATTGTATTAGGAACTGTTTTAGGTGGCGTGCTAATCACTCCTTCGGTTGCAAATGCTTTGTTGGAATTTAATTTTCCCTTTATAGAGACGGGAATAGACAATGCGCTGGAAAGTGGGATTTTTCTAATAGCTATCATTTATACCATCGCGGCACTATTTAATTTGTATATTCCTAATACAGGTGTCGATCATCGTATTCCTAAGAAAAATATTTTTTTTCTGGTTCATGAATTTAGTCACTGCGTTAAATTGTTGTGGTCAGATAAACTCGGGCAAATATCTCTGGCGGTGACCACTTTGTTCTGGGGGGCAGGTGCCACACTTCAGTTTATTGTATTGAAATGGGCCGAAGTGGCAATGGATTACCCGCTCAACCAAGCGGCACAACTGCAAGGTGTAGTGGCTTTAGGTATCGCTGCAGGTGCTATCATGGCAGCCCGTTGGATTTCTTTACGGCAATCGGTAACAGTTATTCCATTGGGTATTGCAATGGGCATTGTTGTCATGGCTATGATTTTAGTAAAGGATTTGTGGATAGCTATTATTTTGTTGATACTAATTGGCGGACTAGCGGGGTTTTTTGTGGTGCCGATGAATGCTTTATTACAGCATCGTGGGCATATTTTGATGGGTGCCGGACACTCCATTGCAGTGCAGAATTTTAATGAGAACTTGAGTATTTTAGTAATGTTATCATTTTATGCTTTATTAATTTTATTTGAAGTGCATATTTATATCGTTATTGCTGTTTTTGGATTATTTGTTTCTGTCATGATGACGTTGGTTAGAAAATGGCACCTGCTAAATCAAAGTAAGGAAGATTCACTGCATCTGATTGGTACAAGAAAAGTACGCTAGTTTATTGCATCAATTAGTCGGTTGGTTGGGAAGTGTCATCAAGTGAGGGGGGATTTTGAATCAATGATTTCATGACTGATTGAGCGAAGCATAAATCTTTCCAGGCTTTAGCCTTTTCCGGAAGAGCGCGCAATAAATAGGCAGGATGATAGGTAACAATCAATGGTATACCTGAATAATCGTGTAGTTTCCCACGTAAACCGGAAATGCTGTTGTCACACTTAAGAAGATTTTGTGCGGCAACTTTACCTAATGCAATAATAATTTTTGGCTTGATCAATGCGATTTGCCTAGTCAGGAAAGGTTCGCACTGCTTAGCTTCATGTGTACTAGGGTTTCTATTATTTGGGGGACGGCATTTGACGATATTAGTAATATAAACCAGATGCCCTCGGTTTAACTGAATTGCTGATAACATTTGGTCAAGCAATTTTCCAGCTTGCCCTACAAAAGGTTCACCTGTTTCATCTTCTCTTGCGCCAGGCCCTTCGCCAACAAATAACCAGCTTGCATTCTTATCACCGGTACCAAATACAGTATACGTGCGAGTCTTACTCAAAGGGCAGGCAGTGCAATGTGACACTGCCAGTTGCAATTGATCCAAATTCATTTGATTAATTTTGTTGGATTGCTCTGGCTCTTTTTTGAGCGTGAACGAAGATGTAATATCTTCATTTTTAGTAGGTTCCGGATGAAATGACTGGTTAAGATGTGAAGTGTCTGATCTAAAGTACCATGCTGGTAATAGATTTAATTCTTTAAGTATTTGTCTGCGTCGGCTATTCATAATTCCAGTTTCATAACCAGTGCATCTTCGCGGCCACACATGGCAGGGTAGTAACCTTTTCGTGTGGCAATTTGATGAAAACCCATTCGTTTGTAGAGTTGTGCTGCGCCATGATTGGATTCGCGCACATCGAGAAATATAGATTTTACTGCTTGCTCTTTGGCGTACTCAATAAAATGTTGAAGTAATGTTTTACCTAAGCCTTTCTTTTGCCAATCTGCAGCAATACCCAGTGTAAGTACATGGGCTTCTTCGGGGCTCCTCATCATGATTCCATATCCCATAAGCGTGTCATCTTGCTCCAGCACCTGGCATAGATAGCCTGCTTTAATGGAATCGGAAAAATTACCTGGTGACCATGGAAAAAGAAAAATTTCTCGCTCAATAAGAATAATGCGATCTATGTCCGAAAGATCCATTGTTCTGATGTTAGCAGCTCGCAGTAGTGTCATAATTGTCGTTCATTTTCTTTCAGTGCTACCTTGTTTCGTAAGTATATTGGTGTTGCATTAGCTGGATCGGTGCCAGGGTGGAGTAGTGCGAGCTGGGCGATTTCTTTAGCGTGCGGATGAAGATCACAGTGAATTTGTTGAAGATTCTTACGATAACGTGACGATAATTCTTCGTGATAAACATCAAATCCACTACCGCAGCCATGCCAATTAGTATTAGTGTCAGATAGAGTCGGCGCTTGCTGTGGTAGGCAAAGAATGGGTGAGCTAACAATTTCCCAGCCATGGTTTGCTACTTTCTGATAGGCGGCATGATAAATCTCGCCCATGCGAGCATCAAGTGCCACAATAACTTTCTGTTTGGCTATTTTCTGCGCTACAGCTTCTAAGGTGCTGATTTTTATAACCGAGATTCCGGTGGTATAGGCTAGGCCTTGTGCAACTCCGCATGCGATGCGTAAACCAGTAAAAGAGCCTGGGCCCGCGCCAAAAGCAATGCCATCAATTTGCTGTAATGTCAATTTTGCTTCTTTCAGTATTTCTTGAATCATAAATAAAAGCATTTCTGAGTGGCGTTGTCCTGCGTGAACTTCTTTTTCGATTACTGTCTCCTCTAGCTGAAGCGCAACGGAACAAAATTCGGTAGAGGTTTCAAAAGCGAGAATTTTCATGGTGGTTGCAGAGCTGAGATATCGGGAGATATTGTTATAAAGTGTCGTGGAATATTTAGTTATTTAAGAAATCTGCTTATTTTAAGCGCCAATAGCTGAGTGGGATATATTCGACCCCGCTGTGTGTCGGTTTCGATTGTACGAGTAACCATTGATTAACACACCATCGAATCGGGTTAATCAGGTCAGTGCTAACATGATGAATGGCTTTACGGAATATAGTGATGTGTGGTTTGTAGGTGCGATTGTCAAATGCGAAGCCGCCTTTTGATAGTGCAATCTTTAATGAATCAGCAAGTGAAAAGAGCTCTACAGGAAATTTTTTTGCTTGGATGTAAACAATATGATTGTGTCGCCAATAGCCGATTGTATCCAATTTAAACTCAAATTTCTTTGCGGGTATATTTTCTGCGATTTGCTGTAGTGTCTGGATCCGATGAGTCTCGACGTTTCCTAAAAATAGCAATGTCAAATGAATATGTTGCATTTTAACTTTACGGCCACCGCAAATAGGCTCAAGCGTTTCACTATGGTACATCAATTGCTTCTGTATCTGTTTGTTAGGCAAGATCGCAAAAAATACCCGAATTGATTTTCTTTCTATTTCGTTATTCTTGGTCAAGATTTCTTTCCATAAGATCAATTAAGCATATGACTTCAGCAGCAATGCCTTCCCCTCGGCCAATTGCACCCAAATGTTCGGCAGTTTTAGCTTTAATATTAATATTGCTGGTTTGAGTTTGTAGATCCTGTGCAATGTTGCTAATCATGGCAGAGATATGTGGTGCCATTTTAGGCGTTTGAGCAATAATGGTTGCGTCAATATTAATAATTTTATACTGAGAATTTTCCAATAAGCGATGTACATTGCGTAATAGCACTCGGCTATCGATATGCTTGTACTGAGGGTCAGAATCAGAAAAATGCTTTCCAATATCTCCCAGTGCTGCTGCACCAAGAAGAGCATCGCAAATAGCATGGAGTAATACATCTGCATCAGAATGACCCAGCAATCCCTTTTCGTGAGGGATTGCTACTCCACCAATAATCAAACGACGTCCTTCAACCAGTTGGTGTATATCAAAACCCTGACCTATTCTCATCGTACTCATGGATTGTTCCTTTGTTGAATAATTAATTCTGCTAATGCCAAGTCTTTAGGATAGGTAACCTTAAAGTTGTAAGCGTCACTTTGTATAAGTTTAGGATGGAATCCTAGCGCTTCAATTGCGCTTGCATCATCGGTAATGTGAAGCTTCTCAGCATTCTGTAGTGCTTTAATAAGCAATTCACAGCGAAACATCTGCGGTGTTTGTGCTTGCCATAAGTTTTCTCTGGGTTCAGTATGTGTCACGCGACTCTCGATATTACTGTGCTTCAAGGTATCAGAGACGGGTACCGCTAATAGTCCGCCAACTTCATCAAGAGTTAATTCATTAATTAATTTCTCTAGTTGAGCTGCGGTTAAGCAAGGTCTGGCGGCGTCATGTACCAAGATCCAGTCATTTGTATCAATCAAGCCTTTTTGCTTTGCAGTAGTGAGGCCATTCAGTACACTTTCAGCTCGTGTTGCGCCACCACAGTTAAGTACGATTAATTTGCTGGAAAACTCAGACCAATCATGTCTGATCCAGTCGCAATCGTTGGGAGCAAGAACGACGAATATACTTGTAATAAGCTGGTTATGATATAGCGTATTGATTGAATGATAAATCATGGGCTTATTGTTTAAGGATAAATATTGCTTGGGAAGTTCTCTGCTCATGCGAGATCCTGAGCCTGCAGCTGGAATTAAAGTAAAAAACTTTGCCATTATGATTCTTGTTAGAAGGTCGATTAGTGCGTTAAGCTTGATAGAATTATTGCAGTGATTATGAGCAATTATAATTTTTTACGTGTCTTTTGTCTGAGATTGTTGATACTTATATTATTTATTCAGTATAAGTTTCTTATTATGACGTGATTGAGTTCGGAAAAGACAAGTGAGTTTTTAGTTCAGTAGTGGTTATAATAACTAAATTTTGAGGTGGAATTTTATGGAAGCAGAACAAATTAATGCAATTTTAAATCACCTTCAGGATCTTGATATTCGAGCCAGTGAATTGCGGAGGTTTCTTTGACTTTGATTCCAAACAAGTCCGATTGAATGAATTAACACGCTTGCTTGAGGATTCAACTGTGTGGGAAGACAGCAAACGTACTCAAGAAATAGGCCGTGAAAAGAAATTGCTGGAAGGTACTATTATTACGTTGGTGTCTATGGAGAAACAACTTTCTGATGCTAAAGATTTGTTTCAGATAGCTAAAGATGAGATGGATGAGGCAGCAATTGTGAGTATTGCAGGTGATGCTGAAGATATTGAAAAAGTTATAGCAAATTTAGAATTTCGTCGCATGTTTTCTGGCCAAATGGATCCGAACAATTGTTTTGTGGATATACAGTCAGGCTCTGGAGGAACAGAAGCACAGGATTGGGCCGCTATGCTCGAGCGTATGTATCTGCGTTATTGTGAAAGGCAAGGTCTTAATGTGGAAATATTGGAAGAGTCACCGGGTGATATTGCAGGTATTAAAAGTGCTACTTTAAAAGTTTCTGGTGAATATGCATATGGTTCTTTACGAACAGAAACCGGTGTGCATCGATTGGTTAGAAAGTCGCCATTTGATTCTGGTAACCGACGCCATACTTCATTTGCCAGTATTTTCGTTTATCCAGAAGTCGATGATAGTATAGATATTGAAATCAATCCGGCTGATTTAAGAATCGATACGTTTCGAGCATCTGGAGCTGGAGGGCAGCACATTAATAAAACAGATTCTGCTATTCGTATTACACATAATCCTACTGGGATAGTTGTGCAATGCCAAAGTGGTCGGTCACAACACCGAAACAAAGCGGATGCGCTCGCAATGTTGAAGTCGAGGTTATTTGAAACAGAGTTACGTAAGCGCAATGAAGAGAAGCAAGCTATAGAAGAGAATAAAACGGATATTGGCTGGGGACATCAGATTCGATCGTATGTATTGGATCAGTCTCGGATAAAGGATTTGCGTACAAATGTTGAAGTTGGAAACACACAAAATGTATTAGATGGTGATTTGAGCAATTTCATTGAGGCGAGTCTCAAACAAGGTGTCAAATAATTTGAATCAGTATTAGTAACTGAGTGATTGTATTCTGTGGGAATTTTAAGATGATTGGTTTATCTGGATTCTCATTTCAAAAATAAGGTTAAAAATATCTTGACCAGTGCTATAGAGTCTGTATAATTCCGCTTCTCTGCTGCTTAGCAAGTATTAATAAGTGGCAACGCTCTTTAAAAAAATACAATCGATAGGTGTGGATACTTAATAAAGTAAAGAGGATAAAACCTCAAAATAAAATAGTATTCGCAAGAAATAAAGGTAATGATAAATTTTACATTATATCAATTATCAAAACGTCAAGCGAGAGAGTTAACAGAATTGAACTTAAGAG
>NZ_JAIEMO010000032.1 GCF_019752095.1 Nitrosomonas sp. | reverse complement strand
GCATGAAAGCCGCTCTTGGATACATCAAGCACTCGACACATGAGCGTAACTGAGTATATTTGTCGCATCGATTCAATCAGCACGTATCTCACGACTCCTTCGCGAAATATGTCGCACACTTTTTTATGAAGTCACCTTCCATCTTAACTTCAGCTAATTCACGCTTTACTCTGGATAATTCTAATTCAAGCTCGGTAAGTGGTCTCTGGTGTTTGCCTACCGTAACGAGTTCACCTTGTTTATTCGCATAAACCCAATTCTTTAATGTCCCTTTTGGTAGCGACAGTCGTTTGGCTGCTTCAGTCAATGGTAATTCACTTTCTTTAAAAAACCTTACTGATTGTCCCCAAAATTCCTGACGGTAGCATGTTCGCAGAAATTTTATCTTCGTCCTCTATTTCATGCTTTCATTTTATGAAACTTTAGATTCCATGAAAATCAGCATACCTTAATTGTAGTCGAATTTTTCTGAAAGAATGGCTTCATGGCTCTATCGCGGAAGAATCTTACTCAACGATAAACAGGTCCACAACTAATCAGATGACCTGTGAAAGTTAGCGGAGCAATGATGATGAAAACTGATCTATTCAATACTTGCAGCAAGATCGACGGCAAGTTTCTCTAGGGTGACTGATTCTTCTAGACCGTTAATGAATCGTTCTGGGATGTTCGATAAACCAGTTTGAGCGCCTGTCAACGCGCCGGTAAGAATCGCGCGCGCCTGGTTTTGTCCGCCGCCGTTAACCGCATGAAGTACGGCTGATTCGAAGTCATTATGAAAAAGGGCTGCCAGATAGTAAGCGGCCGGCAGCTGATGATAAATGGCGCAGGGCATACCGTATACAATGGATACTTTCCATGCTGGCTCGATACGGATTTCAGGATCCACCGCAGCTGTCGCCATGTATGACGGCGTGAGCAGAGCATCCGGCGAGGCGAAACGGCCCGCATGGGGTGGATCCGGATCACCGGGCTGCGGATTTTGCAGATTACCTCGCGTTACGACATGAAAAGGCAATCGGCTATTCTTGGTTAATGTCATCAGCTTGCTCGAAATCTCCGTGTCCAGTTTATGTCCCTGAACTAAAAGGCTCAGTACGGCGCCGTATGCAACCGTCATCGAGACGATAGTTTCATCGGACTGTGTGAGTAGGGTATTTTCGGTAATGGCTGAAGCAAGTTGTTCGGGATGCAGCGCATAACGCACCGCGATGGCAAGCGTGCGTTCTATCGCTTCGGTGGTGTCTGCATTGCTGCCGGTTTGTTCCCAGGATAACTTCTGTTGCACGCGCTGCTGCCAGACTTTACGAATGGATTGACTGGTATATCCTCCGGGCCCGCAGACAGGTGTTCCGTCCAGTAACGGAAACAGCGTTTCATCCATGCGTCGGCAAAAGTCGGCCTTGTCATAGCCATTACACTCAATAAGCGATCGTAGCATCAGAGTCAGGATGAAGCCGGCCTGCGATAATTGACCGGCTTTCAGGCCCGGATGATACCGGCCGGGTTTGGGGTCCGTATAGCTGTCGATCCATGGCCCGTAATCACGATGAAGTTCATCAAGATTGTAATACCAGTGCGGGCCAAGTGCCAGAGCATCTCCGATAAAAGCGCCCATGATGGCGCCGCGGGCTCGGTCTTGAAGGCTAACATTTGACATGTGTAACTCCGTTATTTATAGCTGTTCAGTTGATGTTTCTTATATTTCTATTTTCTGCGTGAGGTAAGCTGACGCGCCACGATACGAAGAAGCTATTAAAAATAGCCTAACAGAATTTCAGGGTTGCTAAAAATACTATTTGTATTAATTGTGAGCCCATAACTTTATTGTGGAGCAATCCCCCCAGCGATAAACAAACCAACAATATTCAGATGGTCTTATTGTGAAAGTTAACGGAACAGTAATGAGGTCAATTCTAAGGTTTGACCTATGATTCACAAAGGCAGTATTTTTCTCATAATACGATACTTACGTCAGCTTCATTCGGTGTCGTCGTTGCCAGAATGGCGCTTCCGGCCAGCGCTGTTCACGTCGATAATAGTCTTGCCAAGTTACAGAGTAATTATCAAACTCATTGCGCATCAGCGTGAAATATTTAGAAAAACCCATTGTGTCGTTTCTCAGATAGTAATCAGCGATGGCATAGGAAGCGTACAATGCCGATCGCAGTGCTTTGACGATGCCTTGCGACGATAGCGGATCAAAACTTGAGATAGCATCACCGACAGCTACAATTCCGGGAGGGTAGGTACCTGTAAAGCAGCGCGATGATGCCGGGAAAATTATCGGTTGCGTCAAGGGAAAGCGTGTGTCAATGCGCTGCTTGATATGTTTTGTCAACGAAAAGTAATGCAGCCAGGTTGACCTGTTGGCAATGCTTAGTTGCCGTGCGATATCCACATCGGTCATCAACATGGCGATCCTTCGATGACCTGGAATGGCGGCGGTGTACCACCAGCCCTGATGGCATGCTTCGATCACGGCAGCTTCCTTATCGAATAACTCCGGCTGTTGCGTCTGGTGCTCAAAAAATACCGCGCATCCAATTAACCGATCCAGTTTGCGCGGCGCGCATTTTAACCAGCGGGATACGATCGCCGCATGACCGCTGGCATCGATGACATAGCGGGCCGAGAATTTTCCTGTATTACCGCAATCAATGAGCCAGCCATAAGGGCTTTCGGCAAGTGAAAATGCCCGCGCGGATATGCTGGCGGTTCCCCGACGAATTGCTTCTGTCTTAAGCATGGCGTCAAAATTTGCGCGATCCAATCGCCATCCGGTATTGTAAGCGTGCAGAAAAAACTCATTACTTTCAAGTCCGCTGTTCCCCCATGCGCTTAACGTTCGGAAAGCCGGGCTATGTGCCGCATTCTCGAAAGCGGTTGCTACCCCTAGATGATCAAGAAATGGTTTTATGGGAGGCGGGACCGATTCGCCGACACGGAAATGAGCGGATTTTTCTATATCCGCGATACAAACACGGGCATCAGGCATGATTTCGCGAAGCGAGATTGCCGCCGCTGCGCCAGCGGGGCCGGCACCGATGATGAAGACGTCGAAGCTTGCGTTAGTCGGTTTTGACGGCATAAAACGATGCAACCACACCAGCGGGAGACACCGTGCCCGGCTCGCTGCCGGAATGCGGGATGGTGCGAATCACTGAACCGACAATCGCAGGCCGTTGTTGGACGCCATTTGGCCAATGACTGATTAAATAACCTTCGTAATCGTAAATCCATTGTTCGCCATTGACGATGCCTGTTCCCTGAAAGCGGATTCGCATCGGTGTGCCGTATTCGCGTGAACCTTTTAACGTCAGCGACCATCCCGGACCGCCGATGACGCCGTTCAGTAATTGCATTGCGTCTTCATTGATGGTGATAGTTCCCCGGCCAAATTCCAGATTGTTGAAAGCTTGGTTTACCTCTGGGTTGTTCAATAAGCTACGGTAAGTCCAGTTGCCGGTAAACGGGTTGTCATTCATGGAAGTCTCCTTGATCAAGTATTCTTAGCGGGATTGATGATGGCGCTGGGTTGCGGATCCGGTGCGGCCAGTTGCTCGCTGCCATAGCGCTCGATGCTGTAATAACGATTATCAGGGCCTGTTGATGGTGTGCTATCGATATCAGATAGATACGGATTGCGAATGATGAATCCGAGCTTCCACCAGTCTTCCACCATTTTTAAATCGCCGGCGTAGGTTTGTTGGATACCCCGGCTCCAGGTAGTCCATGTGGTGACGGGCTTGCCGTTCTCGAAACCGGTTAATTCGTTCGATTGCAATGGCCTGTGCGCGGGCCACCACAACGTATCCCACATTTTTTCTTCGAGCTTGAGCCGTTGGTCATTGTCGTTATCGGCATTGATGGTGTTCCAGTCGGCGTACGTGATGTTGATGGTATTTGTGGTGCATTCATTGAAGTCCGCTTGCCACGGCAGCGCCATATATTTGGTCAAATCACCGGGTTGCAGGCCTGCTCCGAAATTATTATTGTGGCTGAGTGTGTTGTCTATACTGAAACTCAGTTCTTCAATCACGCTTGTCGGTTGCCGATTCGCATTTGCCTGTGCCGCGGATTGCAGAAAATCCGCCACGTGACGATCCGCCTTGATGCGGTACGATGTCCAGTAAATCGAAGGATTGCGCATGATCCAATTCAATTCGCCGCCGGGACAAAACGCGCCGCCCAGTACGTTACTCAGTACGCCGCGATCCAGTTTGCGTCCATTTTCGGGCGGGGTTGTCGGGTAGGGGAAAAATACCGGGTACTTTTTCCGATCGATCCAGCCCTGTTCCATTTCGTTGATGAACCGACCTTCAGCCCATTGTTTAAGGATGAACAATTGATAATCGGTTAATCGCAGGAATTTGGTGACGACTTCGTTGGTCAGCGGATTATCGCCGCATAATAATGGCATCAATGGAAGGTTATGCACTCGGCTGCCGACTTTGTCTTCCAATTTGAATTCGTTATCCTCGCCGTTGCGGCGTAGTAAGTCGAACAGAAATTGCCGCATCGGTCGATAGGGATCACTGTGCTGATCCTCAAGGGGTTGCTGGGTAGCGATAAATGCTTCACCCTGACTGGCATCGCGGGCAGTCGGGGAGATATCAGCCGATTTCACACTCGTGCGCTTTTGCGCATGGCCCGGTGTTCGCCCGAGCTTGAACGGATCAAAAGTACCGCGCTGTTCCTGATCATGCGGGAAATTGGATTGCGCCAGAATGTTGCTCAAGTACAGAAATTCATTCGGTCTGAACAAAATTGGCCAGATATCGCGGTAAAACCAGGGTTTGAAGTCTTTGTTCCAGGTCAGCCGGCTTGCTTGCCACTGGCTCAACGCTGTCTGATTCTGGATTGGCACGGTTTCCGGGCAGTCGAAACTTCCCAGACGGCCGTATAAGCTGGTGTCGTATGCGAATTCGCGCAGAAATAAATCATATAGTACCTCGTCTATGGTAATCATGTCATGGATCTGCGGCACGAAGCGCGGATAGCCCACCACTACCCACGCCGGGTATTCCACATCGATATAGCGTACCGCGCCTACTTGATCGGAATACATCGCCAATCGCGCCATCACCGGTCCGTCGGAGACATCGTCATACCAGCCGTCGTTGTTAGCGTAGTGCGAAATATGCGGCTCGCCCGGCCCGGATTTTTCACTGCCGGAACGACCGAATCCGCCCAGTACGAGCAAGCGGGCGTTGTCGTCAGTCAGAATCTCGCCGAGCGTATCAATGTCGTAGGGTGTTAAGCCCTGCGGCGGGAAAGTGGCTGCGTATACGTTGTTACCGGAGCGGTCAAAGCTTGCATGGCGCAAATTGGTGCTGTTGATGATGCGCGGGCCAGGATCGATAATTAAGCGGTCGCGATTTTCAATTGATGCGTTGCGGCGTGGATGATTGTCTGCGTAGCCGTGCTCGCCGGAGCGAGTATTGAATTCGTACCAGGATGCTTTCTTATTTGCCAAATAGACGCGCCATTGGATATCGATCAGTTTGCCGTGATTGCCGCCGCCTTCGACGGCGTCGCCCAACTTCAGTGGACGTCCATCCGGTGTCTCGTCGTCGTATACGAACACTTGGAATCGGGCTGCCTGGCGTTTGATCCGTCCATTTTTGTCTTTGAAGTTTTTTACCAATACTGGGCCACTGAGATCGTCGGACAAAATGGGGTTGCCTTTGGTGTCGCAAGCGTGGGGTAACCCGGCAGGTATTTCGGGTGCGAGATAGAATTCGGTTTCGCTGTTACCCAGGCGGGCGATGCCGATGCCGGGGTGGATTTTATAGGTTGCCACGAAAATCTCCTGTAATCAATCGAGAAAATTCAATGAAACGCCTTCCAGTTTGAGCAGATCGATATCTTCCTCGTAGTCGGCGCCAATCACGATCAAGGTGATTTGTAATTCACTAACGCCCGTGGCCAACAGTTTTCTGGCGCATTCGGTGACATCGATTCTGTGATTGCGCGGCGTATTGTGATTGCGCGTGCGGTGATCGTAATCGCGCGTTCTGGGCGGTGGCGTGTCGCAATGGCCGGGGCCGCCGTAGCATGCGCCGTGGCCGAAGATTGAGAGATAGCCGGCGAAATGCGGATTGCTTTGCAATGGTGTTTTCGCGTTCGCTCCTGGTTGATTCAGGAATGCGCGGATAAAGCAGGAACGCGATAATTGCGGCACCCAATGCAAGCGGACTTCTGCTTTGCGGAATCCTTGTGTGAGGTCATTAACCGGAATCGGCTTGGAAATGATGCGTCCAATCGGCGCGTTCAGTCCTATCGGGATAAAATGAGAGCTGCGAACATACTCGTAACCAAAACGCGCTGCGTCCAGCGTATCGCGCACAGTATAATTCCATGGCGACAATATAGCGTCCAACTCTACCGGTGTGGCGCTGGGATTGAGCCGCTGCCATTCCCACCATAATCGGTCCACATTGACATGAATCGGCCAGAAAATCGGATCGTAGGAAGCGGTCAGGTTGCTGAACATATCGCCATATTGCGGCTGACTGTACATATCGGAGCGTGAGTGGAAACGACGTCCACCCGCCTGCACCATGGTGCTGCGCTGCTTGGCGATATCGTTCTGTGGTGACTGGAACGAGGTCATGCTGTTTCCTTCGTACGACTTGCCATTTCCGTAATAGGGATTCATGCCACCTGTCCAAATATGCATGGTGTTATGCGGATTCTGATCGAGAAACCCGAATGAGGCGTCATAAATGCTGCCGCCGCCGAAATCACGAAAATTGTTCAGGCTCAGTATCTGCTGGATGTCATTGGCGGATGGATAGTGGTAATGAATCGCTTCGTTGATGGTTTTGCCGCCATATTCCGCCGGAAAGCGCAACGGATACCAGAACGGATTGGATGCCAGTAGCGCGTCGATCATGTGCTGCCGGTTGGCGTCCTGCGGTTGCGGTGTTACGTGCTGGTAGCCGATGGTGTTGTAGACATAGCGGAAAAACACGCTTTGTGATGTAAAATGCTGTTTTTGCTTGGCCAGTTGCAGGAATGCGTGTTTTTGTGCAGCGGAAGGTCTGGGTTTTAATTCGGTGACCAGTTTTTCCGCTTGTTCGAGGGTCAAAAAGGCTTGGAATGATTTAGGAATAATCCTGCCATTCTGCGCGCATTCCGGTCGGTATTGCGGCATTACCCAATCCCAGTATGGCAGCATGATATCCGCATCGAAATCCCGCAGATCTTGCTCAAACTCATAAATATACGCCCGATGCCAAGCAAGAAAGCGTTCCCAGCCATGCTGGCAGTGATTCTGGTGGATCAGTGCCTGGTTGTTATAGCTGCGAATATCTTCTGGCCAATCGTTGAGGCTATACAGGTAGTGGAAAGCATTGCTCAGTCGTTTGAGTTCGTCTTCGTTTAGGCAATCGAGATTGCTGCGCTGACGCAATTCACCGGGGCGGCTGGGTGTGCGCGTGCCTTTTGCGGCCAGATCCAGCTCGACGATTTCGTGCACCGATAGCCGGGTTGGCAATGTTTCGCATTGCTGTATATCGGCAGTGATAGCCTGCATGTGGTCATCCTCCGGGCACCCATCGTCGATCCAGTTGCTGATGAATTCGATATCTTCCGGCGATACTGCTTTACCGCCCCACGGTAAACGTGGAAATTGCGAACCGTCGAATGGTGTTTCTCCTTTCAACCCGCGTACCAGCATTGATGCGGCACCGTGAGCCGGGGTGCTTTGATTGACGTCTTGCCCGCAACAGCTTTTGATTTTCTCCGCTTCCGGTGCAACTAGGCGAATGCCGTGAATGAACGCTTCTTTGAGCTGTTTAGCGCCATGATCCCAAAACCGCCCAATACCGTCATAATCAACGGAGCTACCTGCGGCGGCTTCATTCAGGATTTTGCGGATGCGGTCGTACCGCGTGATTCTGGCTTTTCGAATCGGCATCGCGAGTTCTCCTGACGATTAATGGCTATGTGCAACCGGTATATTGACTACTTCTTGGACTTCCATCATACCCAGATCCTCGTGATCGAGAATGTGGCAATGTATGACAAACTTACCGATATAGGCGTGGTACTGCGTATATATATTGGTTACTGTCGGGCCTTGTACCAGTAGCGTATCTTTCCAGACCATTTGCGGTTTGCCGTCCGGGCCTGTGCGTTGCCATTGGAACGGATTGACATGGATGTGAAACACATGCGGGGTCGGCGGAATGCCGTTCGGAACTGCAGCAGGGTCGCCGACTGTGGTGAGAGACCACATATCGACGGCGCCCAATTCCAATTGACGGACATGGTCGGGATTAAACGCGCGGTAATTGACTTGAAAGTAGTTCTTTTTCCCCGGCATATCCTGACCGAGCTTAAAAGCGACTTCTTGTACACCCACAGCTTTTTTACTTAAGTCGAGATTGCCAAAAGGCGCCAATGCAGCCATTTCCTCGCTGGTTGGCAAAGCCATATCGTCGGCCTCGTGGGTGATTTTTAGGATGGCCAGCAAATTTTCCGGTTCGTCGGCTTGTCGCAGTGATTTGAGACTGGAAACCGGTTGATCGATGATGCGGTATTCTCCCGGAGTCATGCTGGCCTTGACTAAGACATCGCTGCGGTAGCCGGGCTGCAAGTCGATCGGTGTTCCGGCTTTCCAAGTGTCGATACGTCCGAGATAGTTCCCATCCAGCGCAATTTCATGCAAATCGTGTTTTTCGACCGCAAATGCAATGGATTCGCGAAAAGCAGTATCAATCAAACGCCAGCGCTGTACTTCGCCACGTTTCATGGTGATGATTGGAACAATCTGACCGTTGATGGTGATACGTCGTTGCGAACATGGCCAAGTATCCTTGTTGGCGGCAGTATTGCAATCTTTGGGTTGGGATGGGCCGGGGAACAGGCTGGTGATGTTGTTCAGTTCCCCCTTTTGATTATATAGGGTGGTTTGCAGCACGAAGATTTTTTCGTTGGCATTGGCGGCCAATAGTGCTTTTGGCGTGGTGATTGGATTGTCCTCGATGACAATGGCACCTGCCATACCGCTGCCGACCTGAATTGACGTCGAGCCGTGCGCATGAGCGTGATACCAGTAAGAACCGATCGGATGGTCTTGCGGTAATGTGACTTCGTAAGGAAAATCGGTTTGCGGCGCAATGGCCAACAGCACATTGTCGCTATTGCCGGTAGGTGATACGTGTAAGCCGTGGAAGTGCACATTAGTGGTATTGAAAGACGCCGGAATGGTATCCAGATAGGCGTTTTGGTTCTCCTGATCGAATTGCGCTTGAATTTCGTTGGGCGATTCTTTCGGTAATCGGTTTTTTAGCAGTAAATTGATGACATCTCCCTGCCTGATACGCAAGGTCGGACCCACCAGCTTACCGTTATAAGCGCGCAGTTTTACGCCACAACCCGCAATGCTGGTGGTTTCGGGATCGGTATACTGTACTGTCAGTTCAGTTTCTAGCCTGCCATTTTGTGGATGCAGTTCGGGCGGGTTTTGGAAAGGCTGCTTGCCGTATTTATCAATGTCGATCGGATGATAGCTGCAAGGAGAATGAATTTTCCCTGCTAAGGCGCTCGAGCTGCCTAATATTAGGATGCATAGGATTAATAAATTGCATATTTCTTTTTTTTGCGACTTATTCATAACAGCTCCTTCTATGAAAAATATTGATAAGAGTGCTTTCGTACGCGCTTATAACATGACAATTTTATTTCTCATGTTACATGAAGAAATACTTAAGAGCTATTGATTATAATTAATAAAACCTAATTCTTGTCCAATTTTATGATGAATTGCTCCAATCTTGGCATGCAGTTTAAAAACAACGTAAATTAGTTCTTCAATGACTGGCTGGTTTGGGTACTGGAACAATTGTCGCCGATGATGATCTGGATTGTTTGTCCATAGAAGCTTTGGTGTCGGATTCTAAATTGTTTACAGATTGGGGTGTATCCGAAATCTTACTTTCTGATCTGGTGTTATCAAGTTTAGCTTCGTTTTCAGTGTTGGCTTCACTTTTTTTATCCAAGCTTTGTTTTTGTGTTTCTCCTCCAGTGCTTTCGTTGAAGTAACCACTATTCCAAAAATATAGGATGCTACCCAGCAGTAATATGAGAAACAAATAGAGTTTCCATGGGCGTTCCTTTTCAGCATAAGGATCGACCAGCGACCGCTGAGCGCCGGGTGGTAAGGTGGCTGTTTTCGTTAGTGAAGCGCCGAAAGGGATATTAATAATGGCACGGGTATTTACCGCCCAGCCATTGCCATCCAGTAATGGTGCTAGGTTGCGTTTGCGCAGCTTGAGAAATGCAAGGATAACCGATGGGCCGGAGATCAAAAGAATCAATCCAAGAATTACCAATGGCATTTTCCACCAGACTAAGCTGATGAAACCTGTAACGACGGATGCAATCGCGGTTCCGATGGCCCCAATGGCTAGGCCAATAGCCGCAAAAATACCGACAAATTTCCCGATATCAAATGGCGCAGGAGGTGCTTTGCCTGCATCCGCTGCTTGTGCGGTATTTGCTATGCCGGAAGCGGCCTGATCCTGCACTGCTTTTTCCCGGGCGCTGACTATTTTCTCGATCTGCTCACCGATCATTTTGCCAATCCGTTTATACGGATACCAGAAGGCCTGTCGGACACTGATGGGGTGTTCAATAATTTTTACGATTGTTGCATCCCAGTCTTGGCCTTTGCGGTCATAGAAAATACCGTTTCGGCCCACCATCAGATTGTCTGCATCGCCATTCGTGAAGGCCGCTACGATATTCATTTTTTTACTATCATCGCCCCTTCGCTGACACTCGCAATAGGCCAGATAAATACCGCTTAAATTTGCCATGCTGCTGTGCTTGTTGATGTCTGCGACATGCAAGCAAAAATCACAGCTGCGGCCATCCAGATAGAGTGATCCAGCCTGAAAAATTGCCTTGTTCTGGGCCGTGTAAAAATCATGAAAAGACACGAAATTATCCAACAGCTGAAAAAGATGGCAATGAAAGCGAATTAACTTTTCCACCGAATTGATGGCATCCGCAGTGCCGGAGTGTGACTTGTCGTTCTGGATCAGTTGCATGATTTTGTCATGATACCCACCCGTCAGGATGGCGCGAACACGCTTGATTCCTAGAGATTCCACAGCAGCCCCACGCTTGGCTCTCAACCAAGCCTGATAAGCAGAGAATTTGTGGCATAATTCCTGCCAATCTCCATTGCTTAGGTTATCTTTATTTCCTAACAGTGGAACGAAAACCTTCCTTTTAAACTCAGTCAGCGCTCCAGTCCAGGCAGGATTAATCCCGTTTTCGAGCGGAAGCGGTTTTTTCGCTTCAACTTTTGCCAAAGGAAAAGCAGCAACTTCTTCAGAATCTGCCGACAAATTTTTGCTGGTCAGCGCTTCATATTCCGCTAGCGCAGGATTCAACGGATCACTGGCACGCTGATCAAATTCTGCCAATCTGCAGCGTGTAAAATAATCATCAATTTTAACCTTAACCCTATCGAATGCTGCTTCGGCAGCGTCCGTTTCGTCGCCCAGCAGCAAAATGTTGATCGAATCCTTCTCCGCTTCTCGCCACCATTCAGAGAAAGCGTTTGCTTCAATATAGAATTGTTTGACTTTTTCTTCAGAAATACCTGGTAAACCCGATCGATCTTCATCTGATCCGACACAGCAAATGATTTCTTCGATGACAGTTTGAGTACTGGATTCTAACGCGGTACTTGAAGGAATAATGCCATCCCCGTTGTATTTTGTGCTGGCAAAAATCTTATTCAAGTCTGCTGTATCTTCAACGGTGATTGCGGGTTCTTCGCCTTTGCCGATATTGAGCAATATTTCTTTTGCTGATGCCAGTAACAGTGCACCTTCTGCCGTGTCATTATTGATAGCGTTCAAAGGCAGGGAATTTGATCCGCGGATTATATCTTCCGGATTCTTTAGCAGTGAGGTGGTCCAATTCACAGCGGCAATGATCTCTGGGACGCGTATATGGCCATCATTATCGGTATCAATGAATTCGAGTGTCTTCGCATCAAATTCCAGATTATTGGTAGGGCAACTCAGTGCTGCCCAGAGCTTAGGGTCGAGCTCGCCAAGTGATGTTAAGTCAGCGCTTGAGTTTAAGTGAACTTGATCGAAACCGCCGGAGCGGAAAAAATGCCATTGATGCAAAATACTCATGATTTCCTTTAGTTGTAGCTGTCTGTTTTAAGACAATTAATAACTTTAGCAGACTACATGGACTTTGTTGTCAAGGCAAGGTTTTGGATATTGACCTGGGGATAAACTTTGTTCGGCCTGTTTGGGTTAAAAGAACCTAGAAATCCTGAGGGTAACAAAACTGTCCTGCACGAAAAAAGAGACGGGATTTTTAGGAGCATCTTCAAAAAATGCTTGGCCAATAAGCTCGATTTTCATGCGTTCACCGAGTCGGCGCTCAGCTTCAACACGCAAGGTTGCTGGCCCATCCACAACATCAGTTACAAAGCCCGCAAGAATGGATGAATCTTGTACGTCATTAAAGGCGAGACGCGTGCCAAGGAAAATGTCCTTGTCATAAATTGTAGGAAAAATCTGTCTACCCCGAGTGTCAGAAAAATTCAATTTATCTCGGCCATCATATAGTCCTTCCACAATGAGACCCAGATCGATATCACTTTCGGCAACCTGGAAGAATGTATACTCCAGACCGGCTACTGCAGCAGCAAATGTAGTTCCCTGTCCTTCACGGACGATCCCTTCAAACTTCCAAAGCCAGGCATCGCGAGTAAATTGAAAATCAACGCCTGCCTGAGTCATTACAGAGTAGTGTGGTATAAAGCCTTGACCGTCAGACGATAGGATCAGAGAAGGCTCACGATTTGTACCGCGAAAGACGTGTAACCCGATATCAAAATCACTCAGAGTATGTGAATAACGCAGGGCAATATCAGGGTGCCATTCTTTAGCGCTATTTTCATAAACTGCAGCTCCTGTGTCAACAGGAAGCGGCGTTCTAAGTCGTCCATTACGCCCCGCAAATGTTCGTTCACGAAACAGTGTCATTAAAAAGAATTCAAATCGCCCCACACTTGTTTGGCGAGCTATTTGAAACATCGGTTGACCAAGAAAGGCTTCTTCATCAATGTCCTCAACAGCATCAATTTGGTTGATTACATTAACCAGATGGCGAGATTCTGTAACACCCCAGAATACACGTGTGGCACCGACGAGGAATTCCCAGTCGCCTGCAATCTTTCTCCAGTTTGCTTCTCGGATATCGAAATGCGTTCGTTTGTCGTCTACTGTATCTACGCGAATGAAGGGCGTGAATTTCAACAGGGAATCGCGGGCAGCGCTCCGCCAACGATATTCTGGTTCCAAAAAGCTTGAGAACTGTGCACCTTCAACCTGACCGGGTAACAATGATTTATCAGGAAATCCGCGCACTTCTAAAGCAACCTGACCGCTAAAGTCAAATGATTGTGCCGACACGGTAGATGATTTGGAAAGAAAAAAAACAGCAAGTGCCCAAATTAGGAAATTCATCGATAAAAGACGTTTTCGTAATTTTTCCATAGCACTTGCTAAGTTCGCACTTTCTATCGCTGACGCGATAGTGCTCCGGTAACAAAGTCACCGTCTTTGAGGCCTAAATTGAATTTATAGTCCTTGTAAAAAAGATTGGTACTTTTACCTGTTTGATGATTTTCCATGCGCCACACATGTGCTCGCCAGAATTTATCATCATAAAGTTTATAATCCTCGAACAGTTGGGTTTTCAGCAGGCTGCCTTTGCGATCGTAATATTCAATCTTTCGCGCTTGATAAACGGTCTGATCAACCCATCCAATTTGCTTGGTATAACCGGAATCCTTATAGCGTGGCCGGCGCTCAACAACGTCACAGTTCAGTTCTCCACAAGGTTCTTCACGCAACCAGGTATATTCATATTTTTCAAGTTCCTGGCCGGTGATATCTTCAAAAGCATACTCTGAGCCGACAAATGGGCCGGATTTGTTTTTTGATGAGATACGTTTCACACGTTTTAGCGCTGGCAGATAGAGCCATTGATCGTCTGGATCCAATATTTTGGCGTAAGAAAGTAGTGCCGTACCTTCAATGTCTGCGGGCGTGAAAAAAACGATAAGATTTTTATCACCGACAGATTCATCCGGAAGCTCAAGTGTCGAGATTTCAAGTGTGCGCCGGGATTCTGCGCCTGCGGCATTTTTCAGCACCATTTCAAGCTCTACTCGGCTATCACCAAAGCCTCGATCTGAACGGTCGTTACGTGCAGCAACATCAAATCCCTTTTGATCAAGATCTTCTGCGGCAACAGGTAAATGAGCGAAGCTTGTCAGCATGAGAACGCCTGCTAAAATCACATGGTTAAATGGATTAAATTGCTTGAGTCTTTTCAGTCTTAACATAATGAACTCCTTTTTTTAGGTTGAGCGCGTAGCATGAGCAGCGCTGGTAACAACAACAGATCTACAATCAAGGCGATAATAATAGCCAGTGCTGTCAACGTTCCCATATCAGACGTAATCTGGAATGAAGAATACATGAGAACACTAAAGCCAAACGCCAGAATCAGCGCATTGGCCACAACCGCAGCCCCAACGGTATCAAAGGTGTAGCGAATTGCATCCTCAACGGAGAGCGCTAACTCTTCACGAGCACGCTGGTATTTGGTAAGGATATGCACCGTGTTGTCGACGATAATGCCAAGAGAAGTAGCGGATACCGTCGCTGCAGCCATACCCACTTCTCCTACTAGCAACGCCCATACACCGAACGTCATAATGAGGGGCGCAATATTTGGAATCAAGCTAAGAAACCCGAAGCTAAAGCTTCTCAGCGTGATTATCATAATAAGGGAAATCAAAATGACCGCGACAATGTTGCCGCCAATCATGTCCTGTATATTGCGCTCGGAGATAAAGGAAAAAAGATAGGTTGCGCCAGTTCCATACACTTCATTCCCTGGTGAACGTGCATTCCACCAGGCATCAATATCTTTCAGGAATCGCCGCGTCTCTCCTGTGGTAATTTCATCGAGTGTGACTGAAACTCGAGTCGATGACTTGTCAATGTCTATGCGGTCATTGAGGTCCAGTCCGTAAGGTAATGACAATTCATAAAGCAGCAGATATTGCGCAGCGAGCTCACGTTCCTCTGGGATTTTATAATAGGCCGGATCGTCGGCATTCATGTTCATGCTCAGCCGCCTGATGATGTCCGTATACGAGTAAACATGGCGTACCTTTGAATATTCTCGCAGCCAGATCGCAAAGTCATCCAGGTCTTGTAGATATTTAGGCTCACTGATGGCACCAGGTTCTCCAGCAGGTACGGAGTACTCCAGAATATAAAGTCCTGTCAGATGATTGATAGCAAACTTCGCATCACCACGAAATTCTACTCGATCGTCAAAGTATTCAACCCATTGATCGTTCAAGTCGATTGTTGGTATGGCGGAAGCCAGGCCAATGAAAAGGAGACCGACAAAAACTAGCGTAGCACGTGCTCTTGCAATAACGAACTCGGCAAGTTTATTGATTGCTTCCTGAAGCGGCCCTCGAGATTTATCTGAATAGGTTTGTACATTAAATGGCAAAAGTGCTAACAAAGCCGGCAAAAATGTAAGCGAATAAAACCACGCGGCAGCAATGCCCACTGCTGCAATATTTCCCAGGGCATTGAAAGGAGGCGCATCGGAAAAATTGAGTGCTAGAAAGCCGATAATCGTTGTTAAGCTGGTAATTGAAACGGCTAGAAAATTGACCCGCATACTTTCTTTGATGGCCGCAATTTTGTCATCGCCTACACGCATACGCTGCACCATCGTAATCAGTATATGAATAGAGTCCACAATGGCCAGCGTTAGAATGACAACCGGTGCACTGCCCGAGAATGGCGAAATGGTGATGCCTGCCCAACCCGCAAAACCCATCGCGGCCAGTGTTGCAAATGTAATAACGAGTACCGTTGCAACGACACCGGAAATGTTTCGTATGATGAGCCATGTGATAACAATCAGCACTAGAAACATTGGCCCATAGAGTGTTTTTGCATCATTTATTGTGGCCTCAAAAAAAGCATTATTGAGTGCCGAAATACCTGTGAGTGCAATCTTCAGGTCTGGATAACTTTGTTCGAATTCAGCTACGAGTGCGTGCGCGAAATGAATGGCTTCTGGTAGTTCGCCCAAGCTTTTTCCCGGGTATTGCAGCGTTACATTGATGCCTGATGCGCCACGATCAAGTGCAACAAGACTACCCGCAAGCAAAGGCTCGTTAAGTGCGATATCAACGCGCTTAGCAATTTCTGCCTGTGAAAGATTTGCTGCATCTTCTATAAGGTCCTCAACAATCAAGTCGTCATCGATGGCATAGGTATGCTGAAAATTGGTGATTGAATCGACCCGTATTGCGAATGGAATGGTCCAGGCTCGGGCCGTAAATTCTTCAATAGCCTGAGCAACAAAAGGTTGATCAATCGTGCCTGAATAAGGCTTAAAAACAAAAAGAAAATTGTCATTTTTCGTATATGTTTCTTCAAATTTTTCAAATGTGAGCAGGTCAGGATTTTTATCGCTAAAAAAGACGCGATAATTATGTGAAGTCTGAATCTGCATCAATCCAGCGGCAAAAATTAAAAAGACAACAATTGCAAAAAAAATTGTCTTCACGCGATTTTTAATGACAAATTCTGCCCATTGAAGTGCGAAACGATCCATTTTGTTTAATTGTTTAGTTTTGCTTTCAATTGCAGCCACTATAACCTCCGTTTAAGATCGATCGATCTTAATTGTGCAAATTTTTTTAATCTAGCTGTTCAAGCGTAGCAAGTATGGCTTCTTCTATTGTAGAAAATGAAATTCCAGCTCGAGACAGCGCGGCTAGGCCGTGAATTGTTGTTGCCATCGAAATGGCTACTCTTTTGACAGGAAGATCATTCCGGACTTCTCCGGCTGCAACAGCATGAGTGAGCGCTCTACCCAGTGCTTCCTCCAGTTTTTTAAAGTTGCCCAACACCATATTTTTGAGTTCTTCATCTGTTTCTGAAAACTCAATGGCCGTATTGACCAGCATACAACCGTTACGTAGGCGTCCGTCTTTATTCATTTGCAGGATGTTTCCGAAAATGCGCTCAACTTCAGCACGTCCAGCATTATCATGGTCAAGAACACCGAACATCTCGTCTGCTATTTTGAGACAATATTTTCTAACAGCAGCCTTAAAGAGTCCCTCTTTATCCCCAAACGCAGAGTACAGGCCAGCATGAGCGACACCAGTATACTCAACTAGATCGCGCACAGAAGTTTCGACATAACCCTTTTTCCAGAATAAATGCATAGCTCTGTCCAGAGTTTCATTAACATCAAATTCACGTGTTCTAGTCAAAACGAACTCCAATCACATAATTTCTTCAATAAGATAGGCTACTATAAATTTGCGTGAATGAAAATACTCTACTGTAGTTTCGAGAGGAACACCTTCGAAAACATCCGTAGGTGTCAGATAATTATTATTTTAATCTCTTCCGGGTTTAATTCCTCGCCCCTTGGGGCGAAGGCTGGTTGAAAACCAGCAGTCTGAAGAGCGCTTTTAATACCTCGCTGCTTGCGGCGGGGTGCTTTATTACTTTACCGTTTAGCTTGTTTTGGTGGGATTTTCTATAAACAAAGCAAACCTCAGCAAAATTACCCTCAACCCATAACCTCTGTGTACCCTGATAGCCATAAATAATATATGGATTCATTTCTTTGAGATCTTCTTAACAAACCCTTCGTCAATATTTATTTTGGTTGCATTAGCTAAATGATTGTAGAAAACGCCCATACCTGACATGGCAATAATTTCCATAATTTCTTCATCATCAAACCCCAGCTCTCTTAAGGCCAGGAAATCCTGTTCACTTGATGAGTGAGAGTCTTTTGCGAGTCTAACAGCAAAATCTATGGCGGCTTTGTCCTTAGGGTCAGCCGTATCTGCCGTATAGTTATTAATTAGGCTGTCAATTTGTTCAGGTGTGACGCCTATGCTTAGACAAAATGCGTGATGTGCGGCTTCACAGTAGTGGCAGCCCTTTAATGATGAGATCGCAACAAAAATCATTTCTTTAAGTTGACGTCCTACCCGACCACTCGTCAGTATATGATTCATTACTGGCCAGATGCCTTTTAACGACTCAGGTGAAATACCCCATACTCGGAAAAAGTTCGGTGTAAAGGGCGCGTTAAGCGCTTTTTTTATCTTGATGAAGGTTTCTTCAATTTCAGGAGATACAGAAACATCATCAACAATTGTACTGATAGTTTTCATTTTTAGTTTCCTCTTAAGCCTTTATTGAAAAAATAAAGGGCTATGTAACAATTAACTGTTAATTCATACAGTACTCTAATGACAAATGACTTTTTGATTGCCATGAAACGACATAACCAATTGTTTATAAGTAAATCGTTAGATTCTATAAGTCATTTTCAATAATCAGTTGTTACATAGCCAAATAAAGTGTATTTGTGATTTTCTTGCTTTAGCGGCCATTGGAATGGCCGCATGTATAAAACTCTAATACTGATTACAGTTTTCCATTCTTTAAGAATTCTTTTTATCTCTTGATACACCTTGATAATCAGTGAGCATACCGACCACGATAATAATCAAACCCACTGCGATATAAAAATTTCTTGCAGTCTCTTCATCTGCAAAACCCAGGATAAAGGGCAGGGCAATGAGCGAAGGGCCAACTAGACGCTCAATCCAACCGTGAATGGTAAATGGAATTAGCTTAACTACACCAAAGGGAAAATCAGAAGCCAGTGTAACCATCAAGTGGACTGCAGCCAGACTGTAGGCAAGCATGGCTGGTAGCTGACTTAATCCTAATAGTGTAGGGGCGAGTAAAAAAATAAAAACGGTCAGAAAATCAAGATAACCGTGCATACGGGGTGAAATAACTTTCATGTGAATTCTCCTTGGATTAATTTGTGATCACTCCATAGTCACCACGTTCAGTACATTAATACAGTTCTACTACTAAAGTCTGTTAGCTAGAAAACACAAATGCAATTACCACTTAAAGATTAATGAACGCAGCATCATTAATGCAAATCTGTTCGCGCGTATAGTCCAGCATTCCGCGGCTCCTAAAATCATTCAAGATTGTGCTTACCACTGAGCGACTGGCACCTACTAAATCCGCCACTTCTTGTTGGGTTAAATGAATTTCCAATGCATATCCATGAGTGCACTTTATTCCAAATATTTCAGCTAATTCTAATAATGTTGCTATGACACGAATCTCAACGGGTTGTGTCAGAACAGTGCGAAGCTTGCGTTCGATTTTCTGCTTGCGAGCATATATCTCCTCAAAAACATGCCATGCCAACTCTGTTTGATGAGACATTAATGCTCTGAAATCGCTTTTTGCTATACGATAGAAATTAACTTCTCCCAATGCCTGTACAGTCTCTTCTACTTCTGGGCTGGCAGAATTATTCCAAAAGCAACCAAGGACGCCTCCTTTCCCAAGAATAGTAATGGTAACTTCAATTCCCTCTTCTGTTATTTGAGAGAGCTTAACGATGCCACTTTTTATCCAAAAGACATCCGAACAACGATCGCCCTGGCGGTAAAGAAAATCTTTGTGCGAAACATTGATTTCCTTGATGGAGGGATAATCTTTTTGTAATTGTTTTAAATCGCATTCGAAAAATGCATTAATCAAATTAGATTTTAGATTGTTCTCTATTAATGTCATTGATAGCTCCATTTAATTCATGTTGTGCTCGGTATTTAGGTCTGATCAAGGTGCCACCGTTTCTTACGCTCTCCTGGTATTTTTTAACTGGCTGAAAAATATATTTCAACATTAGGTTCTCTCTTTCTGATTCAGTCATGGAATATTGCAAAGTCCAGAGTAGTCTATCGTTGACGTCTCATATTTTTTAGGCGAATTGGCTACCGATCTAATACTATTCGATATCTAGCCTTACCAGAACGAAGGTGTTCTATGGCATCGTTGACTTTATTCATCGGATAATGCTCGGTCACTGGTGCTACATTATGACGTGCAGCAAACTCAAGCATTTTACGGATGGTTGCAGGGCTGCCGACCGGTGATGAACTAACTGACAATTGGCCAAACATCATTGGAATAAGATTCAGATCCAAAGGATCTGTGACTGCACCTAACATGTGTAATCTGCCGCGTGGTTTGAGCAAACTAATATAGCTATTCCAATCAAGCCTGACGTTGACGGTCGAGAGCAACAAATCAAAGCGGTTTGTAGTACCTTTGATGGCTCCCGGTTTACGCGAATTGATCGTGTCGTGAGCTCCAAAATCCAGGGCTTCTTGCTCTTTCGCTCCCTCTGAAGTAAAGGCAGTGACATGACAGCCCCAAGCTCGTGCAAATTTGATGGCCAAGTGTCCCAAGCCACCAATCCCGATTACACCAACGCTGTCTGTTGGCGAAATACCGAACTGCACCAAGGGATTAAACACCGTTATTCCGCCGCAGAGTAATGGGCCTGCGATCTTGGCATTCAGGGCATCAGGTAGTTTAGCAACACTCGTGCTATGCGCGCGGACTGTATCGGCAAACCCGCCGTGACGACCGACAATTGTGGACTCAGCACTTGAACATAAATTGTGATGTCCGCCGAGACACTGGTTGCAAGTCATGCAGTATCCTGCGTGCCAACCCAAACCGACCCGATCACCCACTGAGAAATGTGAAACGTGGTCGCCGATTCTTGAGATCTTTCCTATCACTTCGTGTCCTGGAACTAAAGGAAATCGCGTCATGCCCCATGCATCATCGAGCATACTAAGATCGCTGTGGCAAATGCCACAGGATTCGACCGCGATATCTACTTCTTCTGGGCCAATTAATCCTAGTTCATACTCAAAGGGTTCTAAGGCACCATTGGCTTTTCTGGCTGCATATGCATGAACTGTACTCATTTTTAAACTCCTCTTATTGTTAGCCAGGTTCTTTGTTGGGATTGGACTGGCCAATCGATTTTTGCTTCGGAAGTATCCAGTACATATTACTATTTTCTGAAAAGAAAGGTGGCAATCCGCAAATGAAAAAGAGGAAGAGAAAGTAGACCGTCACCAAGTTAACCGTTTTACGCTGCTTGGCTGCATGCTGGTTTCTTGCCCATTGCATTATTTTGGCGTGCGCGTGCTATCAACTATGTATGGTCGAATAAGCAACCAATTGGAAGTAATTGGTTGATGCCGTGGCTATTATGATCGATACTGATAATGCTGGTGCAGCAGTAACCGCATGGTATGGCGATATCTGGATTGCTGCAAAATGGACAGTAATCCAGATCATTGAATGATAGAAAGTAAGCGACAAAAGACCGAGTGAAAAAATAGAAATGCCAAAAAATTTACAATTGCTATTAGCCTACGGGTTTTTTATTATTATTGGGGTAGCTTGTGTCTCATCATTGCAAGCGCAAACAAAAGCCGCTACGCAGCGTTTAGTTTTAACCGGTTCAAGTACCATAGCACCTTTGGTCGGTGAAATCGCACGGCGGTTTGAATCGTTGCACCCAGGCGTGCGTATCGATGTACAGACAGGCGGTTCTGCGCGTGGCATTCACGATGTGCGTAAAGGAATTGCGGCCATCGGCATGGTGTCGCGCGCATTGAAACCGGATGAGGTGGATCTGCATGCGTTTGTGATCGCACAAGATGGCGTTAGCATCATCGTGCATGCTGATAATCCGGTCAGAACACTGAGCCGGGAACAGATTGCAGGTATATATACGGGCAGGATTATGCGCTGGAATGTTGTGGGTGGCGCGGATGCTCGCATTACCGTCGTAAATAAAGCGGAAGGACGATCTACGCTGGAATTGTTTTCAGAGTATTTGCAGCTTAAAAATAGTGAGATCAAACCGCACATCATTATCGGTGATAATGCGCAGGGCATCAAAACGGTGCTTGGAAATCCACACGCCATTGGTTACGTATCAATCGGTGCGGTTGAATTTGAGGTGCAACGCGGTGCGCCTATCCGTTTATTGTCATTAGACGGCGTGGATGCTTCGGCGGAGAATGTCCGGCAAGGTATTTTTCCGTTGTCGCGTCCGTTGAGTTTGGTAACCTCCAGCGAGCTGCATGGCTGGGCGCAACAGTTTATCGAATTTGCCCGTTCATCGCAGGTGCATGATCTTGTCAGAGCGCAATATTTTGTTCCGATTAATACTAATTGACAAGCTGCTGATTGGTATTCTGCGTATAGGCGCAATGCTTGCAGCACTGGTGATGCTACTTATTCTGTTTTTCCTGGCCCATGAATCCTGGCCTGTTTTGTCAAAATTATCCATCGCACGTTTCATCAACGATGCGTCCTGGCATCCGCTGGAAGGTGCCTACAATTTAATGCCGATGCTGTCAGGTACGGTGCTGACAAGTGTTGGAGCGTTACTGCTGACCATCCCATTGAGCTTGGCATCCGCATTATTTATCGTATTTTATGCGCCATTGCATCTGGCAACGTTTTATAAGCGCTTAATAGAGTTGCTGTCTGGCATCCCTTCTGTGGTTTTTGGGTTCTGGGGATTGACGACTTTGGTACCGCTGATCAACCAGTGGAACCCGCCCGGTGCCAGTTTGTTGGCTGCAATACTGGTGTTGACAATGATGATTCTGCCAACAATAACCTTGACTGCTTATACAGCACTGGCGGCGGTGCCGGAGGAGTTGCTGCGTAATGCGGCTGCGCTGGGATTATCACGCTGGGGGATGATCAGAGGCGTTGCATTGCCAGCTGCAAAAACCGGAATTGTCGCCGGAATTATTCTGGCAGCGGCGCGTGCGCTCGGTGAGACTATGGCAGTGTTAATGGTGGCAGGTAATGTGGTGCAATATCCGGAAACGTTGTTTGACCCAGTGCGCACACTGGCAGCCAACATTGCACTGGAGGCCGCATACGCCATGGGGGGCCACCGTGCTGTTCTGTTTGTGTCAGGGTTGCTTCTGATGCTTTTGGTCATGGTGCTATCGGGTATGGCCGGATTGCTGAAGAAGCAGCGTTATGCGTGAAACAACGCCTGTTCATACGAGGAAAGTTTTACGTGATCGTGGGGTGCAGTTATTGATTTATGCATCAGTTTTACTGATCAGCACGGTTTTTATATGGATATTGGCTGATCTGGTTCGAGGCGGCCTTGCCCACCTTTCCTGGGAATTTTTGATGGAATCTCCGCGCGATGCTGGGCGGACAGGGGGCATTGCGTCCATATTGGTTTCCACGTTACTAATTTTGTTGGTGGCAGTGCTGACAGCAGTGCCGATTGCATGGACCACTGCGATACTGCTGGCGGAATTTATTGCGGTTGACAGCGCTTTCGGTAAAGCAGTGCGATTCAGTCTGCATGTATTGGCAGGAGTACCTTCGATTGTTTTCGGGCTGTTTGGAAACGCTTTTTTTAGTATTTATCTGGGATTGGGTTTTTCTATTTTGTCGGGTGGTTTGACGCTGGCGTGCATGTTATTGCCGATTCTGGCGAGCACTGCAGAGGCAGGGCTTCGCACCGTGCCAAATGCTTACCGCATGTCAGCATCTGCTTTGGGTTTGACGCGCACTGCAACACTGGTTCATTTGATACTTCCGGCTGCCGCGCCGGTTTTGGCCGCTGGGCTTCTGTTAGGGATAGGACGTGCATTGGCGGAGACGGCGGCTTTATTGTTTACCAGCGGTTATGTAGACCGCATGCCGGATTCCCTGCTGGATTCGGGACGTGCGTTGGCGTTGCATATTTTCGATTTATCCATGAACGTGCCCGGTGGAGATATGCCAGCTTATGCTTCAGCGCTGGTGCTGGTCAGTCTGTTATTATGCATTAATATTCTGGCCATGAAATTTGCCTATGGTCTGCAACGCAGGAAGATCAGAACATGAATTCCAGTCAATGTACTGATAAATCAGATACTTTTACCCTGGGACCGCTTGAGGCAGGGCCAGTTTGTTGTGATCCACAACCCGCGATTCAGGTAAGAAATTTGTCCTTGCTGTACGATGGCAAGGCCGCTTTGGATAAGGTGACGTTGGATATCTTTCAAGGCTGTATTACTGCGTTGATTGGGCCCTCTGGTTGCGGAAAAACCAGCTTTCTTTCTGCAATCAATCGCCTGACAGATCTGATACCCGGTTGCCATGTGACTGGGAAGATTCTGGTGCACAATCAGGATATTCATCATCCTGACACGCATGCGCAGACATTGCGTCGCCAGGTCGGGATGGTGTTCCAGAAACCCACACCTTTTCCGCTTTCCATCCGCCGCAACCTTTCGCTACCACTCAATGAACATGGCATCACCCAAAAAACAGAAGTAGCGGCAATCACTGAGCATGTGCTGCGAGATGTCGGTTTATGGGATGAAGTTCATGATCGCCTAGATGCATCCGCGCTCAGCTTGTCCGGTGGGCAGCAGCAACGCCTTTGCATTGCACGCGCGCTAGCGTTGAAACCACAGATTTTGTTGATGGATGAGCCCTGTAGCGCGCTTGATCCGCTTGCATCCGGGATCGTGGAAGACCTGATCTGCCGTTTGCGCGGCCGTTATACCATCGTTATCGTTACGCACAATCTTGCGCAAGCGAGACGCATCGCCAATTATGCGGCTTTTTTCTGGGTCAGTGGGCGCGCCGGTCAGCTGATCGAATTTGGCCGCTGTCAGCATATCTTTGAATCACCCAGTCATGAACTGACGGCCGCTTATGTAAATGGAGTAAGAGGTTAATTTGTAAGGAATTCTGATAAGTAGTGTTAGAGAAGGAAGAATATGAGACATCGTTGGTGGATAGTGATTCTGCTGGGCTTGTTTATGGTGTTATTTTTCGTTTTTGACCTGGGGCGCTTTTTTACGCTGGAAATGCTCAAAGCCCAGCATGAAGCATTGCAACAGGCCTATCAGGCAGAATCGTTTTTTGTGATCGGTATTTTTGCTTCGATCTATATCGTGATGGCCGCTCTATCATTTCCTGGCGCAACGGTTATGACATTAGCCGGTGGTGCCATGTTCGGGTTTTGGGTTGGTGTACCGGTGGTATTGGTCGCGGCCACGATCGGTGCTACGCTGGCGTTCTGGATTGCACGCTATGTCTTGCGTGGTACCGTGCAGCGCCGTTTCGGCGATCGTCTGGAAACGATCAACAAAGGTTTGGAGCGGGATGGCGTATTCTATTTGTTTTCCTTGCGCTTGGCACCGATCTTTCCGTTCTTTTTGATCAATTTGCTGATGGGATTGACCGCACTGCCCAGCATGACCTATTTCTGGGTCAGCTTGGTTGGCATGTTTGCCGGAACAGCTGTGTATGTCAACGCAGGCACGCAGTTGGCGGCGATTGCACAGGTGTCGGATGTGATGTCGCCAACGTTGATCATTTCATTTACTGCGCTGGCGCTGTTCCCATGGCTGGCTCGCTGGGTCATCGGAATAATTAGAATCCGGCGGCTGTACGCGCGCTGGCCTAAACCTGCACATTTCGATAGAAATTTGATTGTGATCGGTGCCGGTGCCGCCGGATTGGTGAGTGCGTATATTGCAGTAGCCACGCGCGCCCGAGTAACGTTGATCGAAAGTCATAAAATGGGCGGCGATTGCCTCAATTATGGTTGCGTGCCGTCCAAGGCGCTGATTCGTACTGCTACTTTCTTACAGCAAACGAGAAATGCCGCATCACTTGGCATTCAACAGGTCGATGTGAATTATGACTTTACCGATGTGATGGCGCGTGTTCAACGTGTGATCAAAACGGTTGAACCGCACGATTCAGTCGAGCGTTATACTCAATTAGGCGTCGAGGTATTGCAAGGTAAAGCTCGAATTACTTCGCCGTGGTCGGTGGAGATCAACGGACAAGCCCTGACAACACGCGCGATTGTCATTGCCACCGGTGCGCATCCGATGGTGCCGAAAATCCCGGGACTGGAATCCGTGCGTTATTACACCTCCGATACGCTCTGGTCACTGACTGAACGGCCGGGACGTCTGATTGTACTGGGCGGCGGGCCGATAGGCTGCGAGCTGGCGCAAGCATTTGCCCGATTAGATTGCCAGGTAACGCAGATCGTGCGCAGTGATTTGTTGCCGCGCGAAGATGCTGATGCGGTGGAATTGATTAAAACTGTATTGCAAGTGGACGGTGTGTCAATTCTGACGCAAACTGAAACACTGTGCTGCGTAAGAGAAGGTGACACACAGTATTTAGTAGTGCGTAGTCAAAATGACGAGGAAATGAAATTGCCGTTTGATGCACTACTATGTGCCGTCGGGCGGATAGCGCGTACTGAAGACTTCGGATTGGAAGAACTTGGTATTCCGGTGTCGCCTCAGCGTACCATCGAAACCAATGCCTGGTTGCAGACCCTTTATCCGAACATTTATGCTTGCGGTGATGTTGCCGGGCCGTATCAGTTCACCCATACGGCTGCACATCAAGCGTGGTATGCGTCGATCAATGCATTGTTTGGCGCTATCAAGCGCTTCAAGGCCGATTATTCGGTGATTCCGTGGACGACCTTCACTGATCCGGAAGTGGCGCGCGTTGGATTGTCGGAAAATGAAGCGAAGCAACGCAGTATCGCTTACGAAGTGACGCGCTTTAATTTACAGGAATTGGATCGCGCCATCGTTGACGAAGCCGCGTATGGTTTTGTCAAAGTACTGACGGTTCCCGGTAAGGACCGAATTCTCGGCGTCTGCATCGTTGGCATTCATGCCAGCGATTTACTTGCAGAATTTGTGTTGGCGATGAAGTACGGCCTGGGTTTAAACAAGATTTTAGGCACTATTCATACCTATCCAACCTGGTCGGAAGCCAATAAATATGCAGCGGGGGAATGGAAGCGCGAGCATGCACCGAAGTGGTTGCTGAAATGGGTGGAGAAGTATCATGCCAAACGGCGGTTAAAGGGTTGCGGGGATTGATGTTGCAAGAAAAGATATTGATATATTGATTTCATTGTCGTCTGCTTTGATAGCTAGTTGAGCTTCGGGTAAGTATTGGTCGGGGATGCGCAGAGTATTAATTAATATAAGCCTCCGGCTCATCCGCAGGTAATTTAGCTTCTTTCATTATCTTCCGACAATCTAAAAGTTTGTAAAGTAATTGGTATAAATTGTTTGAGTTGTTTGTCCTAGCTTGGTATATTTTGTTTGTAATATTTGGGGCATATAGATTTGGAGTATTTCAGAAGTATGTTTTTAAACTATCTTTACAAGGAAATATATGAAAAAAATAGAGGCAGTTGTTCTTGCATCCAGAGAAAAAAACATTTTAGATGCTTTGCAAAAATCAGGAATTGGTGGGCTAACCGTAACCCCTGGAAAGGGTCGTGGGAAAGGACCTAGAGACGTCCAGCCAGGGCTGGGTCGTTACATTGAACGATACAATGATGTTTTGACATTTTTTATCGTTGTTGAGGATTCCAAAGTAGACGAAGTGGTATCAGCAATTACAGAAGCATCTCATACGGGCAATTTAGGTGATGGCAAAATCTTCATCTCTACAATTGATGATGTTATTGATATCACAACCAAACAAAAAGGAGAAGAATACATCTAAGCTGGTATTGCCAAGTTGAGTCTCACAAGGTGATCTATGCTTGAATTATTTATATACCAACTCAGACCTGATCAGATAGTTACCCGTTTTATTAGGCGTCTGTTAGTTTAGGTTTGAGATGAATTCTTTTTCGCCCAAATTAATGGTCCTTCAAGCAATGCTTCCAATAGTGTCCGTCCGCACTGATCCAACCACTTCTGCTGCTTGTATTCTGCTGAATCAATAGATTAGGAGCAATGGTTTTCCTGTCTGCAGCCTGAGAATAGAAATAAGTTGTTCTTGGTTGGCAAAGCTATTGTTTTGTTGTTCAGACAAATAGAAAAATTTTACTGTGACGCAATCAGAAAATTTACAGCATTAATAACTCTCATATCTAAAGTGTAACCACCGATAAATGCTCCGGAATACGGGCCGTCCAGTTAAATTTCTGTTGAATTGCAGTTACCAGGGCGGTGGAATTACTTAGCTCGCCATGTACGACATAAATTTTTTCGGGCATTTTCTGAAAGTGACCGAGCCAATTGAGTAAGTCGGCTTGATCGGCGTGTGCTGAGAGGCCCCCGATGGTATAGATGGCTGCTCTTACACGAACTTCCTGACCAAAAATTTTAACTTGCTTGGCGCCATCCACGAGACGCCTGCCTAGGCTTCGTGCAGCTTGGAAACCGGTAATCAATATGCTGCATTCAGGCCGACCCAGATTGTATTTCAGATGGTGCTTGATACGTCCGGCATCACACATGCCACTGGCTGAAATGATGATGATGCCGTGTTTCATGTGGTTAAGCTGCATCGATTCCTCAATATCCTGCACCAAATGAATTCGGGGTTTTTGTGTATTGTCGCCCATCCATTGCAATGCATTGGTGGACTCCTGGTCGAGCAAGGATAGATGTTTTAGCGTAATTTCAGTGGCTGCACGTGCCATGGGTGAATCCACATAAATTTCCATTTCTCCGAGCTTACCTTGCCGATAGAGATCAACCAGCAGAAACAGAATATCCTGAGTACGTCCAACCGTGAATGCTGGGATGATGACGTTGCCGCCTTTATGAATCAGAGTATCGTTAACAGCATGTACTAATTCATCAAGGGTATCGGTCATGTTGCGATGCAGTCGGTTGCCATACGTGGATTCAATTAACAGGACATCGGTTTGTTGAATAATTGTAGGGTCCCGCACAACTGGATGACCGGGTTTTCCAAGATCGCCGGAAAATACAATTTTCTTGTGTCCAGCCTGTTGTTTTATCCAAACTTCGATGATGGAAGAGCCGAGAATATGTCCGGCATCGCGAAAGCAGCAACGTATTGCAGGGTGAGGGTTGATTTCGGTATTGTAATCGATGCAATGCAATTGCTTCAGCAGGGCTTCTGCTTGGGTAACCGTATAAAGTGGGGCGAGGTCTTGTGTAAATCGACTGTGACGGCGCGATTTGTTACGCCATTCGATTTCCTTTTCCTGAATATAGGCGCTATCCTTGAGCATGACTTGGAGTAAATCCGCAGTTGCTGCAGTACAGTATACCGGACCTCGAAAGCCCCATGCGCTCAGCCGTGGTAATAATCCGGAATGATCGATATGGGCATGAGTTAGCAATACAAAATCAATTGTTTTAGGATCGAATTTAAAGGCAGTGCGATTCTTTTTATCCGCCTCGCGTCCACCCTGAAACATACCGCAATCAATCAGGAACTTTACGCTCCCAGTTTCAACGAGATAGCTGGAGCCGGTTACTTCACCGGCTGCGCCTAAAAAAGTCAGTTGCATGATAAGTTTTTATCAGTGAGTTATAGTGAATTCAATATTTGCAGCGTGCCATTGACCAACAAATCCATTTCCTGTTCATTAATGATGTAAGGTGGCATGAAATAAATGGTTGTACCCAATGGGCGTAGTAGTATTTGTTGTTTCAGCCCGGCCTGGAAGCACGTTGTAGCAAAATCAGCATCTTTTGTTTCAACTTCAAAAGCCCAAATCATGCCGCAATTGCGGAAGTTTGTGACTTTAGGATGAGCTGTGATCGGTGTTGCAATTTTATTCAGATACGCCGCTTTGATTTTGTTGGTATCAATGACCTGATCTTGTTCAAGAATATCCAGCGTGGCTAGCGCTGCGCGACATGCTAACGCATTGCCGGTATGCGAATGTGAATGTAAAAATGCACGCGCTATTTTGTCATCATAAAAAGCCTGGAAAACCGTATCGGTAGTCATAACGACCGAGAGTGGCAGATAACCGCCGCTCAAACCTTTTGATAAACATAAGAAATCCGGAGCAATATCAGCTTGATTGCAAGCAAATAGGGTTCCCGTTCGACCAAAGCCGACTGCAATTTCATCGGCAATCAAGTGTATTTGGTATTGATTGCATATTTCTCGGGCGCGTTGTAAATAAATCGGATGGTACATGCCCATGCCGGTTGCGCCTTGTACCAGTGGCTCAAGAATGAGTGCGGCGATCTGTTCGTGGTTTTCCGCCACATGCTGCTCCAGTGCGGCGGCAGCGCGAATGGCGTAATCTTGCGCAGGTTCGCCAGGTTCGGCGTAGCGCCAATCAGGAGTCGGAACGTGTGTGCACTGGCGCAGCAATGGCGCATATGTTTGCTTGAAAATGGCCACATCGGTCACCGATAGCGCGCCCAGTGTTTCGCCGTGGTAATCGTTTTGCAGACTGATAAACTGGTTTTTCTGCGGTTGTCCGCGTAAAAGCCAGTAGTGAAAGCTCATTTTCAATGCGATCTCAATTGCTGAAGCGCCGTCACTGGCGTAGAAACAATGTCCGAGTGAGCCGGGTGCCATGTTTTTCAGCCGCTCCGATAGCGTCACAACCGGCTCATGGGTAAAACCTGCGAGCATGACATGTTCTATTTTCTCGAGTTGATCACGAATCGCCGCATTGATATAAGAATTGCTGTGACCAAAGAGATTGACCCACCAGGAACTGATTGCGTCCAAATAGCGATTGCCGTCCGCATCATGAAGCCATGCGCCTTTTCCGCTGACCACTGGAACGAGCGGACAAGTTTCGTGTTGCTTCATTTGCGTGCATGGATGCCATACGGTGTCAAGGCTTCGCTGTTGCAGAGATGATGTGGCTACGAGCGTGCTGTGATTAATTTTCGTCATGTGTATTTGTTAACTGGAACACGTGAATCCTAGAAGATTGTGCTGCCAATTATCGACAGTCGTAAATGACAATTGTAGACTAAGAGCCGCTGTTTTTCTGTATTTTTGACCTTGTGCTGAATCCTTGGTACATTCAGGCTTTCCAATAAAATTTGACGCTTCCCGCAGCTATGGGTCCAGAAATTAATACGTATTTGTCCAATTTGTTGCCCGGCAACGACCCGCAACGTGAGTTGCTGCATAATGAAGTGCATGCCCGTCCGAGTCAGCGTATCCAGCTGCCCGCATTGGTAATCAATGTTGTTGTAATCAATGCGGGTATTACGCGCGAACAAGAATGCGAGCATTTGCGCCGTCTTCCTGGACAGCAGGCTTTGATGCCTGAACAATTGCAAAATAATTTTTTACAATTGTATCTGCAGGATTATGTTGTGAGATGGGAGCGCCACTCGGAGTTCACACGCTATTCATTATTACAGCACTTGCCTGAAACTGTGCAATTAGGTGCAGCAGATCCCGAGTTACTGTTTTATATCGTGTTACCGCAAGGATGGTTGGCCGGAATTCCTGGAAGAACCTTTGCGGCTATCGAGTTGGCGATGATGGAGGGTGAAATAAGTCAAGCGGACAAAACGCTTGAGAAAGCGCGCAATTGGTTTGGCGATAATCGCGTGGTAGCGTCACTGATGGGAAGAGATGGACACTCGCTTGCAGTCACGGATTTTATGTTGCGTTCAAGCGGTTTTGAACGTATGTTGGTGATTATGTCGGCTGATGTATCCGAGACACGCGCTGGGCGTGTTGCGCAGCGTCTGCTGGAAATTGAAACATATCGGTTAATGGCGTTGAAAGGATTGCCGTTTGCTAAGCGACTTATTCCTGAATTAACGCGTGCCGAGCAGCAATTATCTGATATCACGGCGCAGCTCGAAAATAAAGCAAGCTCGGATCAGGAATTGCTTGATACATTGATCTATTTAGCTGCGCGCATTGAGCGCGCTACGGTTGAGCATGGCTATCGTTTTGCAGCGACACAAGCTTATAACAAGCTGGTGGCACAACGTATTAGAGAACTTAGAGAGCAGGCTATACCCAGCACGCCAACCATTGGAGAATTCATGCAGCGGCGACTTTCTCCGGCGATAGCAACCGTGGATGCGACCGCACAACGCATGAGCTATCTTTCCGCGCGCGTATCTCGGGCCAGTGCTTTGTTGCGCACACGCGTTGATATCCAGACAGAAACCCAGAATCAACAGTTATTGGAAAAACTTACCCGTGGTCAGGAATTACAATTGCGCTTACAAACCACAGTAGAAGGCCTATCGATCGCGGCGATTTCGTACTATGTCATCAGTTTGCTGCTGTATCTGGCTAAGGCAGGCAAAGCAGCCAATTTGCCGATACAGCCTGAGCTCGTGACCGGATTGATGATTCCTGTCGTCGTGTGGCTAGTCTGGCGTACCACACGACGCATTCATGATAAGTTTTTTAAGTTACCTTAACCGTTTTCGTTTTTCATACTGTTATTGCAAGAAGCGGTCAAATGGTTGCAATGGTTTCGTCCTGCCCTCAGCGCCGATAGCCGGAATAAACAGAAACTGATCGGCTGCAAGCGCCGCATTCATGGGGCTGGACTTGGTGATTGATGAGTTGTCTCCAACATGACCGTGCGGTACCCGTATTTCCGGATGGTCAAAGGGCGCTCTCTCATAGCGTACGCGATCATCCGTCAAACTTTTTAGAAAATTGAGCAGATCTTTGCGCTTTTGCGGTGTGAGTCGTAAATCAACCAGCGCGAAAATTTTGGCAAACTCTTTCGGTGGTGTTGCAAAATTACCGCCTCGTGTATAAAACTCCAATACTTCATCCAATGTTGCCATGCCACCGTTATGCATGTAAGGGCCGGTCAAATCAATGTTTCTTAGACTGGGGATTTTGTATGAGCCTTTGGCTGCGCTCAAGAATCGCTTTCTATTGGGTTTGCCCAATTCTGCCAATGCGGCATTAATCGTTGGTACAAATATGCCCGCCGGATTAAAACAGTTGATAGTATTTTGTTTTTGTCTTTGAATCCCATCCACGCGTGTGAAAAGTAAAGCGTGCGGATTGTCACTTTCGACAGCAATCGACGTATCCAGATCACAAGGCCTTACGTCTGCAACATAGGGATCTACGACTCCGGATGCGTTGCCTGCCAGAAGTTGTAAGTATTGATCAGAGAATGAAAATGGATTGCCGAAGGGGTCAGTTCCACCCAAACCAATATCATTTCTTACTGGAGTGACACCGGTGCCGGAAAAACCAGTATCTTGAAACATCATTCCACCGGTTAAAGATAAACTGGTCACTACAGTTGTCGTGCTGACGCGGAAAGCAGGATTACCGAAAGCATGCGGGTTTGATTTTTGCAAAATGCCATTGGTTACCACAGCTGATGATGTAAAGTTAGGACCAATATGACAAAGCGCGCAGTGCGAATCGCGGAAAATATCCATTCCACGCTGTGCCGATGCATTTAAATCGATGGGCATGCCATGCTCGTCCACAGCGCTGCGATCAAAGGGGGAATCATCGGATATCAAGGTCGATTGATATATTTGGATCGCAAGCGCAAAGAACATGGCAAAATTAGCTTCTACCTGGCGATAAGGTATGCCATGCGTTGCAGAGCTAGGCGGTGGAGCGCCAAATTGGCCAGTATGGTTATAATCCCAATATTTGGGATTGAATGCTTCCATGATCAATTGGTAGTAGTTTGTATTTAACCCTTTCTGCAAATTATTGGGTGTGCTGTATGCCAATCCACCCAGTACACTATCATTCCAGTGCACACGCTGATGTTCGAGTGGCTTACGCTCTAATAGTTTACGACCCAGATCAGCAAAGGTGCGTCCATGACAACTCATTTCGAAGTCATCCAAGGGAGGAGAGACAGCTAGGGAAGCCAGAGCAGAATTGATGAGTCTCAAGCGCTCTTTGGCAACAGTACCATCACCATTTCTAACCCAAACGCCGGCATCGGGATCACGATCTCCCCAGGGACTGCTGCCGTTAAAAATATTGTTGGCACGGCCATCCCAGAAGTTACGAAAATTGAAAACGGCATTAATGACAGTAGGTGTATTTCGTGGCTCAACTTTACGGGTACCTTTTGCGCCGACATGAAAAACTGGATCGGAACTGCGATTACATTGATCATTTGTCGCTGCAATCGATTTGGCATCTCGGTATTCGCCGCCAAAAGTTCCCGAGGAAGAAACCACATCATCGCTGTTATAGATAGGGGTACCGGTGGGGTTAAGCGGATTATCGGTTTGGAAAAAAGGAAAGTCGCTTCTTTTCAGGATTGCATTGGCCCCACGCAGGGTTCCATCGCTTGCAAGTTCAAATTCCCGCGGCAAATCACTATTTCGACCAATCGGTGCTATTTGATTTTTAGTGCGTCGATCTGCGCCTGCATGAAAATGGCAGCTGGCGCACGCGATACCATCGCTTCCGATATTAATATCCCAGAATAAGGCTTTGCCAAGTATTAACGCTTTATTTTTGTTGATGATGATAGGGTCAGCGCCACCCACCAAGCCAGGCACATTGGGAACCGGCGCTCCTTTTAAAGTCATGGGAATAGGGCCGAAACCGTCAGCCTGAACGAGTGAACCTGCAAAAAAAGTGAGAAAACCTATCTTGGTGAGTGTGCTTATAATTTTTTTTATATTGTTTAGCATGATCGCATTCCTTTGCTAGGCATGTACATCAAGGAACTTCAGGGTGCTTGTGCGTTTTATTGAGTACGTGCTAATGACTTATTGATTAAACGTAATTCACATCACTCTTGCGTGAATTATTTTGTGCCTAGGTAAAAATTTATTCTTCCCGGTAAAAACGGAGCGATTCGGTAAAGCGCTCCGTTTTTGCTATGGCTTTACGACTATTTATTTAAGCTGGAACACTAAGATTCAATGTTTTTTCCCGGTTTCTCAGGCGCCAGGTAACTAGACCTAAGCCTGCCAGCAACATAGCGTAAGTTTCTGGTTCAGGTATTGGACTAACAGTCGAGTCAACAGTCAAACCAAATGCCCCGCCTGCAGTGGCATTGTTAGTGCCGCCGATGTACATCGCATACCAGCCTGGTGCTAAATCATCGAATACAAGCGACGCAGAATTAGCTCCAGTGCTGCCACCGACGCCGTTTTCAAAAGTACTTGTCAAGCTCACGTCGTTTGCGCCTGTGAGAATGGTTTCGCCCCATCCGGTTCCAGCGGTATGCGATGGGCCGGAAACCGCATAACCTAGAGTTTCGAGCGCATTGCCTCCGTTGCCGTTGGCCATCCATAACGTACCTGCATCGCCCATGGCTCCCGTTGCATTAAAGGTATGCGGCGTGCCAAATCCTGCCGAACTGAGTTCGCCGCCAAAACCGGTGGTTCCACCATCGAATGCAGTGCCTCCAGTAGCCCAAACCGTAACGCCGGGAGCAAAACCGGAATCTCCGGTAACTGTTATGGTAACATCGGACTGGCTGTTGTTCTGAAAGGTATACCAATCTCCGGTATGCGCCCAGGCAGAATTATTCAAGAGTGGATTATCTGAATAGGCACTTTGCAGACCGGTCTCAGTGGCGGAAATACTGCCGCCCAAGTTAAGTACATTAGCGCCGCTATTCCAAGCTTTAAATCCTACGGCATCAGTAGCATGTACATTGGTATTCAGCGCGGCAATAGAAATGATCGCTGCTGAAATAAGCAGACTTGTTTTCTTTACATGTTGTTTTTTCATCTGGAATCTCCAATAATAATTGAGTATTTTTTGAATCGGTTTCACTGCTGGTCTTCATGCACCGCTAGCTATGTGTTGAATTAGTGAACAATAGCTTCCGGCATTTGATTGACGAATGATGGTCTGAAGTCGATAGATTTTATACTGTTCGATTCAGTGACTCCCATCACTCACGGGAGGCAACCCAGCCGTCTCATTTGGGGAGATCTGTAGGCTTTCCGAACTTGCCTTGCGACAAGGGTGGCTATATCTAGTTATTATCAATTTTATTGTGTATTGATAAAAATACAATGCGACAAATTGTCGCTGCGGCAAATTGTCGCACCTTGAATTGACAGGGCATTACCGGTGAGAACTTGCTGGAATTGTCTGAATATCATCTTTAGTTCAAAGCAGGCATGCTAAAATTCTGGCTTCAAAAAAATTTAAAACATCATGAACTTCCCGGTTATTACAGCGTTGTCCCCACTGGATGGCCGCTACCACAACAAAGTTGAAGCTTTACGATCCTATTTCAGCGAATTTGCTTTGATTCGTTTTCGTGTGCATGTTGAAATTGCATGGATTAAAGCATTAAGCAGCGAGGCTGGGATTGTCGAAGTGCCTTTTTTTTCAGATCAAACTAACCGTGAACTGGATGATTTAGCGGAAAATTTCTCGCTGGTAGATGGCGAGGCGATTAAAACTATTGAGGCGACGACCAATCATGATGTAAAAGCGATCGAGTATTGGTTAAAGCAGAAACTGTCCAACAATGTTGAGGTGGCCAGAGTCAGTGAATTCATTCATTTTGCTTGTACTTCTGAGGATATTAATAACTTGTCACATGGCTTGATGCTCAAAACCAGTTTGCAGCATGTTATGTTGCCCGCGCTCGGTAGGGTTATTGATCGGTTAATCGAGTTGGCACATCAATTCGCCGATATTCCAATGTTGGCCCGTACTCACGGACAACCCGCTACGCCGACAACATTGGGTAAAGAAATTGCCAATGCGACTTATCGCCTGCAACGTGGAAGAAAACAACTTGAATCTGTCGCAATTCTAGGAAAGATTAACGGCGCGGTAGGTAATTACAATGCGCATTTATCCGCTTATCCGGATTTGGATTGGGAAAAATTTGCGCAATTGTTTGTTGAAAGGTTAGGGCTGGAATTTAATCCCTACACGACCCAGATTGAGCCTCATGACACGATGGCAGAATTGTTTGATGCGTATGCAAGGATTAATACAATCTTGCTGGATTTGAATCGCGATATTTGGGGATATATTTCGCTGGGTTATTTTAAACAAGAAACCAAAGCAGATGAAATCGGATCTTCGACGATGCCGCATAAAGTCAACCCGATCGATTTTGAGAATTCGGAGGGTAATCTGGGCATTGCTAATGCGCTATTGCGTCACTTGAGCGAAAAATTGCCGATATCGCGCTGGCAAAGGGACTTAACCGATTCCACAGTACTTCGCAATATGGGCGTAGCATTAGGGTATACCTTGTTAGCTTATGATTCTTGTATCAAAGGGTTAAATAAACTGGAAGTTAATACATCCGGAATAATGGTTGATCTGAATAATACCTGGGAGGTTCTGGCGGAGCCGATTCAAACTGTAATGCGACGTTATGGTGTGGCTAATCCTTATGAGCAATTGAAAGCTTTAACACGGGGTAAGAATGGAATTACTCAGGAAACATTGCATCAGTTTATTAACGCTTTGAGTATTCCAGAAGCCGAGAAAGCTCGTTTGTTGACATTAACTCCTCAGAATTATATCGGTAAGGCAAATATTTTGGCCTTAAGAATAAAGAATTAATCCTTAATTCGAATAGAAATCTGAAGCAAACCGGTGAATTTTTTCTGGCGAGTTTGCTGGCAGTATAAAAAATTTCGTTTAAGGCTTGAAATTTCATTGTGTAATCCCAATATCGCCTGCACACTCATTTGGAGGTAAGATGCAAAATCCAGAAAATACACACAACACAGAAAGTAATCAAGCTGATGCGGCTGATATAAAAGAAGAAATCAATGTTCCTGGAATAACCAGCGATGCAACCATACAAACTGGTGAAATTAAAGATTCGCAACCTAGTCTCGAACAGTTGTTGAAAGAAGCGGAGATCAAATCGGCCGAGCATCATGATGCTTGGATGCGTGCAAAAGCGGAAACGGAAAATATTCGCAAGCGTTCACAAAGTGATATCACAAATGCACATAAATATGCCATCGAGAATTTTTCTACAGAATTGTTGGGCGTAATGGATAGCTTGGAAGCAGCGCTGATAGTTGAAAATGCCAGTGTAGAGAATTTCAAGAATGGTATTGAATTAACCCAAAAACAGCTGATAAGTGTGTTTGAAAAATTCAACATTAAGGTGATTGATCCGACTGGAGAAAAGTTCGATCCCCATCAACACCAGGCAATGTGTATCGTTGATTCGGATTCGGCTCCCAATACGGTCGTCCAAGTCATGCAGAAAGGTTACAAATTGCATGATCGTATTATCCGTCCTGCACTTGTTTCGGTTTCGAAAGCGCAAGGTTCTTGAATTTTTATCAGGCATCTCCATTTCTAAACCAATGGACAGACAGAACAATCTCTTTAAAAGGATCTAAAATATGGCAAAAATTATCGGTATCGATTTAGGCACTACTAACTCTTGTGTATCCGTAATGGAAAATGGCAAGCCTAAAGTTATAGAGAACTCGGAAGGCACGCGGACAACACCTTCTATTGTTGCCTACACTGAAGAAAATGAAGTGCTTGTTGGTGCTTCAGCTAAACGTCAGGCGATTACCAATCCAAAAAATACTTTATTTGCGGTTAAGAGGCTTATTGGGCGACGTTTTGATGAAGATATGGTTCAGCGGGATATCAAAATGGTGCCATATAGCATTGTCAAAGCCGAAAACAATGATGCATGGGTGGAAGTGCGTGGTAAGAAGATTGCGCCTCCAGAGGTGTCCGCGCAAGTGTTGATGAAAATGAAAAAAACTGCCGAAGATTATCTTGGTGAAGAGGTGACCGAGGCGGTGATCACGGTGCCTGCATATTTTAATGATTCACAGCGTCAGGCAACGAAAGATGCAGGAAGAATTGCCGGTTTGGAAGTAAAGAGAATTATTAATGAGCCAACGGCTGCGGCATTGGCATTTGGTTTGGATAAGAAGGAAGGTGATCGGAAGATCGCAGTATATGACTTGGGTGGTGGTACTTTTGATATTTCCATTATTGAAATTGCCGAAGTTGAAGGCGAACATCAGTTTGAAGTGCTGGCAACCAATGGTGATACATTTCTGGGTGGTGAAGATTTTGATATGCTTGTGATTGAATATCTGGTGGATGAGTTCAAGAAAGAAAGTGGTATTGATCTGAAGAAAGACATGCTGGCATTGCAACGTTTGAAAGATGCTGCAGAGAAAACCAAAATCGAATTGTCATCCAGCCAGCAAACTGAAGTCAATTTACCCTATATTACTGCTGACGCCTCGGGGCCGAAACATCTGGCCGTTAAGATAACTCGTGCCAAATTGGAAAGCTTGGTGGAAGACTTGATAGAACGTACCGTCGGGCCTTGTCGCACGGCGATTAAAGACGCTGGCCTGACTGCCTCCGATATCGACGATGTGATCTTGGTTGGTGGACAAACGCGGATGCCAAAAGTGCAAGATAAGGTCAAGGAGATATTTGGCAAGGAACCACGCAAGGATGTTAATCCTGATGAAGCGGTAGCTGTGGGTGCAGCCATTCAAGGTGGTGTGTTGAAAGGGGATGTGAAGGATGTTCTGTTACTTGATGTGACACCTTTATCACTGGGTATCGAAACATTGGGTGGTGTAATGACCAAGCTGATTCAGAAGAACACTACTATTCCAACTAAGGCGCAGCAGGTATTCTCCACTGCGGAAGATAATCAGACTGCGGTGACGATTCATGTGTTACAGGGTGAACGTGAGATGGCTTCAGGCAATAAAAGCTTGGGCCAATTTAATTTGAGTGATATTCCATCATCGCCACGAGGTATGCCGCAGATTGAAGTGACGTTTGATATTGATGCCAATGGTATTTTGCACGTTTCTGCTAAAGATAAGGCGACCGGTAAAGAAAACAAGATTAAAATTCAGGCAAGTTCTGGATTGTCGGATGAAGAAATTGATCGAATGGTACAAGATGCAGAAGCGCATGCTGAAGAAGATCACAAAGCATTAGAGTTGATTTCCAGCCGTAATCAGTGTGATGCGATGATCCATTCTGTTAAAAAATCCTTGAAAGAGTATGGTGATCAGTTAAGTAGTGATGAAAAAGCCAAAATTGAGACCGCACTGAAAGATGCTGAAGATGTGCTCAAGACTGATAATAAAGACGAAATTGATGCAAAAACCCAGGCTTTGACCGAAGCAGCGCATAAATTGGCTGAGAAGATGTATCAGCAAAAAGATCAGCAGGATCCACAAGCGCAGCCTGGATCAGAATCTTCCTCTAGCTCTAGCCATAGCGAAAAGCCTGTCGAAGGCGAAGTGGTCGACGCAGAATTTGAAGAAGTTAAGAACAAGAAATAATTCCTGTTAATACGTACTGGGCGCAGAAGCGCATGATGAGAATTTTGAATCTCTTCTGCGTGTTCTGCGTTTTAGTATTTGATGCGAAATTAAAAACATCGTATAAACTCAAACTCCACGAAATTAATTACAGCGGCAGGAAATCAATATGAGTAAGCGCGATTACTATCATGTACTCGGTGTCAGTCGTGATGCCGACGAAAATACAATAAAAAAAGCTTATCGTAAGCTGGCAATGAAATATCATCCCGATCGGAATGCAGGTGATGTTAAATCGGAAGAAATGTTTAAAGAAGCCAAGGAAGCTTATGAAATATTGACTGATTCGAATAAACGTGCGGCTTATGATCAATTTGGTCATGCGGGTGTCGATACGAATACGGCTGGTGGAGGCGGTGCACAAGGTTTCGGTGATGCATTCAGTGATATTTTCGGGGATATTTTTGGTGGCCGTAGTACACGCTCAAATATGCATCGTGGTTCCGATTTACGCTATAACCTGGAAATTACTCTGGAGCAGGCTGCACACGGGACTGAAACGAAAATTCGCATTCCGACCATGGAAAATTGTGATACTTGTCATGGCAGCGGATCCAAGCCAGGAAGCTCGCCCAAAACCTGCTCTACTTGTAATGGTCATGGACAGGTAAGAATGCAACAGGGTTTTTTCTCTATTCAGCAAACTTGCCCTAAATGTCATGGCAGCGGAAAAGTGATAGCGAATCCTTGCGTATCGTGTCATGGAGTAGGACGAATTAAACAACAGAAAACACTCAATGTAAAAATCCCGGTGGGTGTCGATGATGGCGATCGCATCCGTATTTCTGGGGAAGGAGAAGCTGGTGTGAATGGCGGTCCATCGGGCGATCTCTATGTCGTGGTTCACCTATCGGCGCATTCGGTTTTTCGTCGTGATGGGGATAATTTGCACTGTGAAATACCAATCAGTTATACAGTGGCCGCATTAGGAGGAGAAATTGAAGTGCCTACACTTGATGGGCACGCTAAGATTAAGGTGCCGGAAGAGACTCAGACGGGTAAAATTTTTCGTTTGCGTGGTAAAGGGATAAAAGGTGTGCGTAGCCATGATAAAGGGGATTTACTTTGCCATGTTGCCGTAGAAACTCCGGTTAAGTTGACCGCGCGTCAAAAAGAATTATTGGAAGAGCTAGAATCAATCAGTCTAAAAGATGGGCCTCGCCACAGTCCTCGCGCTAAATCATGGATGGATAAAGCGCGAGAATTTTTCTCGGAATAACAAAGGTGATTTAATTATTGAGATCCGCTACGTGTGAAATACTCTGAGAAATTGATGGATGCTTCTGTATTTTGGCTTACTGCGCGCATCTGTAATAATGTTGATTTATCTGGATTTTTTTACTGATGAAATATGATTTGTAAAGAATAGAGATAAATGACTTGTTATATAATGTTTTTTCTGATATTAGTACAAAATTTTTATACACTACCCCACTGCTGGAAGAGATAGGAGCCTTAAAAGATGCCAAAAGAACTACAAAGTAAACAAGTGACTCCCTATGAACCAAAATCAGGTGAAGAATATATGAGTCCTGATCAGTTGTTGCATTTTCGCAAAATATTGGAGGGTATGAAAATTGAACTTAGTCAAGAAATTGATCGTGCTGTTCATACTATGCAGGATGACGCGACAGTTTTTGCTGACCCTAATGATCGTGCAAGTCAAGAGTCTGACATGACGCTTGAGTTGCGCAATCGTGATCGTGAACGCAAGCTCATTAAAAAGATTGATGAAATTGTTGGTAAGATTGATTCTGAGGATTATGGCTATTGTGAGAGCTGCGGTGTAGAAATTGGATTAAAAAGACTTGAGGCTAGGCCAACAGCAACGCTTTGTATTGATTGCAAGACATTGGATGAAATGCGTGAAAGACAGATAGCTAAGTAGCGTAATAAGTAATAATATAAAGCTAAATCATTATAAGTTAATGAGAACCCTGTAAGAATACAGGGTTTTTGGGTATATTTAAGTGAGAAATTTTATCTCACGACTCTTCTTCCGCAACAGAATTAGAATCAGGTTGATTTCCATCAGAAGATACAGCTTTCATGCTTAATCGCAGTCTTCCTTTGTCGTCAGCCTCAAGAACTTTAACGCGCACCTGTTGGCCTTCGTTAAGGTGATCAGAAACGTTATTGACTCGTTCATTGGCAATCTGGGAAATATGAAGTAATCCATCTTTACCAGGGAGTACACTCACTATAGCTCCAAAGTCAAGCAGTTTTAGAATTACACCATCATAAATTTTTCCAACTTCAACTTCTGCAGTAATATCTTCTATACGTTTTTTTGCGATTTCACCGCCCTCGGCATTGACACATGCAATTGTTACCTGGCCATCGTCGGTGATATCAATCGTGGTGCCTGTTTCTTCTGTAAGCGCACGAATGACAGCACCACCTTTCCCGATTACGTCACGAATCTTTTCTGGATTGATCTTGAGTCTAATGATACGTGGCGCATGCACCGATATATCTTCGCGAGTTGAAGGTAAAGCTTGTTTCATAATTTGCAGAATATGCATTCGCCCTTCATGAGCTTGTATCAATGCCGCATGCATGATTTCTTGGGTTATGCCTTGTATCTTAATATCCATTTGTAACGCGGTAATACCTTTTTCGGTACCAGCAACTTTAAAATCCATATCACCCAGATGATCTTCGTCGCCGAGAATATCCGTAAGGACCGCAAAGCGGTTTCCATCTTTAATTAACCCCATGGCAATACCTGCGACATGAGCTTTTAATGGTACACCTGCGTCCATCAGTGCGAGACAGCCGCCACAAACAGAAGCCATTGAGCTAGAGCCATTGGACTCGGTAATTTCAGATACGACTCGTAAAGAATAGCCGAACTCTTCAGGCGAAGGAAGAACGGCGACAAGAGCGCGTTTAGCCAAGCGTCCATGACCAATCTCACGGCGCTTGGGTGTGCCAACGCGACCTGTTTCCCCGGTGGCATAAGGAGGCATATTATAGTGCAGCATAAATCGTTCGTTATAGTCACCTTGTAGCGAGTCAATTTTTTGCTCGTCACGAGCGGTGCCTAAAGTAGCAATAGCAAGGGCTTGCGTTTCTCCACGGGTAAAGAGTGCCGAGCCATGTGTTCGAGGTAATACACCATTACGAATCGTTATAGCTCTGACTGTGCGAGTACCTCGACCATCGATACGAGGTTCACCATCCAGTATTTGATTGCGGACGATTTTTGATTCCAGTGAAAAAAATGCTTCCATAAAAACTTGTGATTCTGGTCCGTTTTCTGTGCCGATCTTAAGTTCATCCGATATACGTTCTCTAGTTGCTTTGATTGCTTCAGAACGGGCTTGTTTTTGTTTTATCTTGTATGCTTGTCGTAAATCAGCTTCTGCCATACTGGCGATTTTTTCTTCAAATGCCATGTCTTTTGCTGGTGGTGTCCAATCCCATGTGGTCACTCCTGCTTCATCAGCAAATTCATTGACTGCATTAATAACAATTTGCATTTGCTCATGGCCATATGTTACAGCGCCAAGCATAATATCCTCCGACAGCTCTATTGCTTCAGATTCAACCATTAGAACTGCATGTTGTGTTCCTGCAACGACCAGATTTAATTGTGTATCTTTAAGTTCTGAAGTGGTTGGGTTTAAGACATACTCATTATTGACGTAGCCAATGCGAGCTGCACCGAGGGGGCCATCAAAGGGGATCCCGGAGAGAGTTAGAGCGGCAGATGTACCAATAATCGCAGGAATATCAGGATCTATTTCATTGTCGGCCGACATGACAGTGGCTACAATTTGTACCTCGTTATAGAAGCCTTCGGGGAAAAGAGGACGAATAGGGCGATCAATTAAACGCGAAGTTAATGTTTCTTTTTCGGATGGACGACCTTCACGCTTAAAAAAACTGCCTGGTATTCTACCTGCTGCATAAGATCTTTCTTGGTAATCAACGGTAAGTGGGAAAAAGTCCTGACCGGGTTTTGCATTTTTTGCACCCACTACGGTAACAAGTACTACGGTATCATCCATCGTAACCACTACGGCGCCATGTGCTTGCCTCGCTATTTCACCTGTTTCCAGTGTAAGTTTATGCCGTCCGTAAGTGATACTCTTCTTTATAGATTTCAATTAATAATCCTTTTTCCTTTTGAATAAATTGTTCCAAATTTTGAATTGCCTGCAAGACAATGTATTGATTTCATGACAACTTATATGGGATGGATTTGTTCGGATAGCTGCCAACCCAGTGCATGAAATACATTTATTTACGTAAACCAAGTCGTTCAATCAATGTTTGGTAAGTGTCTGTATTACACTGTTTTAAATAATCAAGTAGCTTGCGACGACGACCGACCATGCGTAATAAGCCGCGGCGGGAGTGATGATCCTTAACATGAATCTTGAAGTGTCCTATCAAGTCATTGATTCTGGCTGTTAAAAGTGCAACTTGGACTTCTGGAGAGCCAGTATCTCCTTCGGCTCTTTGATAGTCTCGCACTACCTGTGCTTTTTGGTCGATTGTAACTGACATAAATTTCTCCGATTTAATTACCCTATTTAAAAGCCCCGAATTTTACTCTTTAATATTGCGCTTGTCCAAACCAGATAAGGTATCTTGCATTAAATTTCGAGACAATGATTGGCGGTGGTGATGATTGCAAAAATAAATATAGGCATGAGTAAGCGACAAGTTGTGATAATTCTTGACTCACTTTAGTGAGTATTTACTGTGTCATAGAATACTTCAGTGCTTATATAGAGTGTGGCAATAAAATCTAATTCCGAGTAACAACGATATTAAACACGTAGCACACATGGGTGACGTTTTTTTGTTTGTTAGTCGGATAAAATAAAGAAAAATGATGCGATAAATTCTCTATGAACCTGAATTAAATCTTTATGCTTGTGAGTTTTTACCTCCATTGCCTGAGGGATTAGTGAATTGATCATTTAACGCCTGAATGTAATCGTTAGCTTCGTTAATGATTTCATCAATTGTTTGCTGCGTAATTTCATTCCAGCCCGCAGGATTTTTTAGCAACATTGGGCGATATGCTGCTGTGCTTTTGTTGAATGCATGTAGATATTGTTTAAATGTTTCATGGTCATTTCCCAACTCTCTACACAGTTTTCTCAGCAATCGATTGGCAACAGTACGTCGGATAGAAAAATGTACATAAATGATACCGATCAAAAGAAATGCTGCAATAGCAACTGCTGCAGTTTCGCCTTGCATGAGTTGAGTCTGAAATGTTTTGAGAAGACTCCAGGATTTGTTCATAGTCAAGACGGTACCTGCCAATATTGCCAGAGTGCCGAATACCAATCCATCAAACAGTATGACTTTATTTTTCCACTGTTTTAACATTTCAGATAGCTTATTAATCTTTTGATTTTTTATATCTTTTGCTGTTTGTTCGAGTTTCCCGACGATTCGGTAGGAACGTTCCACTTCGATTTGGTGCATCCGTGCATCGATATCCGCCATATCTTCTTCGCGTTTTTTCTCAAAGCGTTCTCGAACATGTTGATTAGCGATTGGAACAGCTGCGCTTGGATTATAAATACGATAAAAGCGTCCACTGATCAGCCCTACTTCTGCGAGAGAGCGTTGCCAAGCTGATACAACTTCTTCAGGATTATCTTCTTGTGCGGTAACATCGATTTGATTCAGAATGTATAGAAATTTATTAGCATCAGCTCGGTTTACACTGGCAGATACCAGGTAAGCCAATGTATCTTGCATGGCTTTTGGCTCTGGGTGGCGTGCATCAAAAAACACCAACACAAGATCTGATAAATTGATGATGTGCTGAGTTAAGCGCAATGTAGATGCACGCTGATTGTCAGCATCAAAACCTGGAGAATCAATGATAATTTTCCCGCGTATGTTTTCAGATGGACAGGTTTTTAATTGTAAATAAGCATCGATACGTTCTTGCCCAGCCTCAGAGATCTCATCAATACTGCGGCTAATCTGGAAAAATGGAAATCGTGGATCCGCATCAAGTGCAATACCAGGAAGAGTTTTTGCTTCATTGTGGCGGCTGAAGCAAATCACCGTGAATTTATCATCAACAGCCTGATTGCCAGTACGTTGCAGCGGCATATTCAAATAAGAATTAATATAGGTTGATTTGCCCGCAGAAAATGTACCCAATACTGCAATCATGGGCCACCATGTCACACATGTCGCATAAGATTCATCTTTATTAATTAGCCCCATACTTTGGCCTACATAGTCCATTTTCCTGAAACTTTTTACCGCATTGGCCAGAGTCGGATTGTCTGGGTGCTCATCGACAAGATGTTTTTGTAGACTTTTCAGGTGCTTATTAATTTGGGTCGAGTTGTGTGACATAACAATCCCTTTTCGTTTTTATAAAAAGTGTATTCTGAGCATGGAATAGATGATGAATTTTAGTAAATTCATTTTGCTTGTCTGTAGTTAACCTTTTTCTAATGAGTTATTTGATCTTCTATAAGAGGAATGTAAGTTCACTAGACTATTCTATATACATACAGTAAAAAGATATTCGCATCGCAGTAGATTTAACGCATTAATGCAGACTTAATGTTAATCGAAAACGGCTGACTTCGTGATTCTATCAAGAACAATGATAGCTTGTCAGCAAATCATATTCTTAATATTGATGCTTAATCTCTTCCGGGTTTAATTCCTCGCCCCTTGGGGCGAAGGCTGGTTGAAAACCAGCAGTCTGAAGAGCGCTTTTAATACCTCGCTGCTTGCGGCGGGGTGCTTTATTTTTAGAAATTGCAATTATTTCATGACCTAATAAGAATTCGATTGAGTTCTGGTTATTTTGTGGTGCATTACATGTTAAAAAGTTTAAGGAGAGTTTGTTTTTCAGCTATGGGAAATTTTGAAACATGACGATGAAAAATAATCGGGAACGAGGGGAAGTGCGCTCTGCACATTTAGGTCGTTATATATTAATAGGTTTCCTTACAGTGGCGCCGTTGTGGGTTACTTGGTTGGTGTTTGATTTTTTATTGAATTTGTTGGCGCAGATCGGGGACCCTCTATTAAAAGCCACGGCACGTGCTATACGCCCATTTTCAGATACTGCTGCTAGCTGGTTGCTGGATTCCTATTTTCAGCATGCAGTTGCCGCATTGTTAACAATAATCAGTCTGTATGGAATCGGATTGTTAGCGTCTTTTGTTATTGGTAAAAAAGTTATTAATATTTATGAAAAGATATTGGCGCGATTGCCTTTGGTACAAACGATTTATGGTGCTACCAAGCGATTCTTAAATACCATAAGTCAACCGCCTGTTACCGGGCAGCGCGTTGTATTGATTAATTTCCCATCTTCAGAAATGAAAGCGGTTGGTTTTATTACAAAAATTATGCAAGATAAGGATAGTAATAAGAAATTAGCTGTTGTCTATGTTCCGACTTCACCTAATCCTACATCAGGTTATATTGAAATCTTGCCGGTAGAGGATGTCATAATGACAGACTGGACAACGGAAGAAGCTATGACTTTTGTTGTCACGGGAGGCACCACTGCACCAGAAAGTTCACGATTTTCTCAAAAAAAGCAACCGGAACACTCTAACAAGTCGTAATGAACAGCACGAATATTTCGGCACTCTCTTTTATGCTGGTAATGTGTAAGGTAGTGATTTGATTTCTAGTATCGGACCTTGCAAGGATTGCCAATGAATATTGCTGGTATCCGCGCTACTTTGCTGGATGACCGCCAACGCATCATGTCCTCCGCACGGCGATGGTGCGGTGTTGACAATATTGCCGCAGGACTGGTCAGCCATGTCTGCACTGTAGAGTGCATCACCAGCCTTAATTGTTTCCGTAGTGGTTAGATGCACTAAAAACATGCGACGTTTAAGCTTACCCAGATATTGTGTTCGTGCCACAATTTCTTGCCCGGGGTAACAACCCTTTTTAAAACTGACTCCACCGATTGCATCCAGATTGATCATTTGCGGCAAGAATTCTTCTTGCGTTTCTGGCAGAATAACTGGAATACCTGACTGAATATCTAGCCAATCCCAGCAAGCTGTGCCAACAGGTTTGGCATTTTGATTAAGACGCTCCCAAACAGCAGGCGCATTTTCAATCGTTGTAATCAGTTCCATACGGTTATGTGCAACATGAAGTATGCTGATTTCTTTTGTATGTGTGACATCAATTATTTGATCCGAACTATTTGCAGATCGGGAAAATTCGGCTGTTAATGCAAGAGTGTTGGGGCCAGAGACACCAATTCGAACCCAGGCATTGCTCACATCAGTCAGCTGTACCTTGGAACGCAGTATATAAGGTGATAAACGTTTTATCGTGGCAGCAACCAAGTTAGCAGGTAATTGCATAAGCACATCTTGATTCTTTTGCCAAAGTAAAAAGCTTACTAAAACTCGGCCTTTAGGGGTGCAATAACTTCCGTGTTGCGCTATTTCCGGACTGATCTCCAGAATATCGCAACTAAGCTGGCTTTGGAGAAAACTTTTTGCGTCATCTCCGGAGAATTGAATTAATCCGCGATGTGAAAGATCTGTCATAATCGTTTTGTTTTGCGTGTCGCTAAGTTCTATAGCAATATCGCCAAAATGCAATACGCGATTGTTCTCTATGACAGCGTGCTGATCATTTAAATAAGTTTGCCAAACAGGATTCATACCAATAGTTCGAAAATAAATATGGACTTGATTATACGGTATTGTGTCCGGGTTGATTGAATAAGCAGCGAATGGAGTTGTTATTACTCATTAATAGTTGAGGGTTACGTAATTTATTATGGCGGTTTTATCTATTCACCGTAAACCCTCATTTTGGCTTGCCGCGATGTTGACTTTAGCTCATATTGCAACAGCTATTTTATTGTGGCCACTGCTACTTCCCTTGGGAGTCAAAATGTTAATTGTTATCCTGCTGGTGATTAGTCTAGCTTATTATTTGTGCTGTGATGCTTTGCTCTGTGCCAATAAAGCTGTGATTTCTTTTTCGCTATCGGAAAAGATGCGATGTACAGTGACCACTCGATCCGGTAAAACGATTGCTTGTGATGTACTAGGGAGTACTTTTGTTGCGCCTTATTTAGTGGTGTTAAACCTTCAATCCGAAGGTGAGTTTTTTCCTTGCAGTATTGTGATATTACCCGATGGTATTGATGTTGATATGCATAGACAATTAAGAGTTTGGCTTTGCTGGAAATGGCAAAGCGATAGATAAGATGACGATCTAAATGTAATTGCATTCCCCAAGCGAAGCACAATTAATAGCGCAGCCTTTTATCAATGAACAACACTCAAAGCTATTATGTTCTGCATTTTGTTATGTTCAATACATAAGATTGCTGATGTTTCACTAATATTTATTTGTACTATTAAAAATCATTTTTGATATCCTACACTAAAGACAACAAAGAGCCTTCTAGACTTGGTAGATTAGTATTCGGACTTGCTAGTTATTAATGTCATGGCGATAGGGTAAATAGCTTTTTAATTCAAAATATACGTAGTAATGAAACGATTTTTTTTAATGCTTCTAACGATAAGTTTGCTTGGCTGTAACGCCATCACGACTGTAAATCAACGTTCATTTATCGATGTCAAGCTGATTGGAGTATGGGAAGGTGAGTATGTGGAAGAAAGTGGAACTGTAAAAAAATGGACACAAATACGAAATGCTGATGGTACATATACGATTGATTTCAGTTTTACCGAGTTAGATGACACGGCAAAGAATTTTACTGAATCAGGTAAATGGTGGGTGAAGGGAAGCTTTTTTTATGAAGTTGCTTTGCCACAAGAGGGACGCCCGGATAAGTACCAGTATTTTTTCAAAAAGAAAGATTGTGTAAGCTTTGTTCTAGTTGAAAGTGATGGATTAGCTGAAGGGGCGGGTAGTTATGAGTTTAGTGAATGTCTTGTTGCAGATTCACCACCAGCAACTATTGGAGAATCGATCTGAATTTCTGCGCTGCGCGCATACTTGTTACTGAACAAAAAATAAATTTTACTATACCCTGGGAAGCACATCTACAACAGATCATAAGTCGAGTCACTATTTTTCCGAATCATTGGTAGCTCAATGTAGATCAATCCGTATGCTTAATTGCAGCTTTTATGTTTTTATGAAGAATTCAATACCAATGATTATTAACAAATTCTTAATTTGATGGTAATAAATCTGAGTCGGCGACTAAGTGCCTAGTGTTCTATCATGGCTTGTTACCACTTTGATTAGCCATGATAGATGAACAAAGTTAGATTAGCGCATTTTTGCTTCAACGAAAGTCGTTTCCCGGCTAAAATCCTCCCAAATATACGCTGGCTTAACAAAAGATGTCGTAGGGATCAGGAATGTTGCAATATCGAACGCACCACTTAGTGATCGACCAACTGCATTGGCGATACCCGTAATAAATCCAATTGTCATACCGTGGATGACGCCATCTTTATTGCCAACTATACTAATAGTCTTAGGTATCTCGGCTACGCCAGTTACAGCATTCGCAAGACCATTGCCTAGTTTTTCAACTACTTTATCAGGGTACTGATGAGCAAGCGCAGAATTAGTTGCAGCCAGTGAAATCGCAAATATAATTATCAGCATTTGAATTACTTTTTTCATGATAATGATTCCTTAAGAAAGTGATTTGAGTATGTAATATTTATTGTACAGAAATAAAGGTTTTCTATTTGCGGTTTTCCACTTTGATTGGTTGTTTCAGAACATTTGTGATTTTCTCAATTTCACGTTCGATTTGTTGCGCCGTATAATCGCGTTTTTGTAGTTCAATCCTGATCCTATAAGCTATTTCCAGAACCAGGAGATCCATCGTGCTTTTGTCATTTCGCTGCGACGCTTCTTGATATTCCGTTTGGAAGCGATTAATGGCTTTTAGTATGGTATCTTCATTAAGGTTAAGACTAAATAAAATGGACTCCAATTCAAATTTTAGGTTGCCAGATAATAATGCAGGCTGCATTGATTTTTGTTCTTGTATCGGTTCGTAGGCTATGTATTTAGGTAACATTACTGATAGCATAATCAATGCTACACCGGAACTCACGGAAGCTAATACAAAGCGCCAGCGCTGATATTCTTTTCCGAGAAGTTTTATACGATCAATTCGTTGAAAACCAAGCCAGGTTTGAGCAATTATTCCTACAGAAAACAGAATGACACCAAGTGCCATGGTAATAGGTACAATCGAATGCACAGTTGACTCCTATGTTCTTATCTTAATGTTTGTTTATGTATCTTGCTGTAAAAAATTAAATTTCAGTTGTCTTGCACAAGATTTTTGATGAAAAACGATTCAATGATCCTGCCTGATTATATATTCTAGCTCAAAATGATACTGAGTTATCATTCGTTTGATAATCCTGTTCATTGAAGTCGTGGTTTCTTCATGTCAGATATAATATAAAAGTTTCAGTCGATGCAAAATCATTGACGCCGGATTCGTATAATAAGTGGAATAAATTTTTAATCAATAGCCGCTATATTTTCATATCCTTGTAACATAAGTGGCTGCAGACGACGATCAAAGTGTACTCTTGGTATACAATATACTTGTTATTAATGCAATTAACCTAGCTTGATAAAAATGCTAGCAGTTTAATGCGGCTACTTTGAACTAATAGCATCGAAAAATGAATCCTCGCTGCCAAATCAGATGAGAAAGAAGTATCATACACAAAATAGAATTACCCTGTACCTTGCTTGGTACGATGAATATATTTTTTAGGAGAAAATTCGCATGTCGCAAAAACACCCGGTTATCGCCGTTACCGGATCGTCAGGTGCAGGCACCTCAACGGTAAAATCCAGTTTTGAACATATTTTCCGTCGCGAGAAACTAAAAGCGGTTATTGTAGAAGGGGATAGCTTTCATCGCTATGATCGTGAGGCGATGAAGCAAGCTGTGGCTGAATCAGAAAAAAATAATGGGCGTCCGATCAGTCATTTTGGCCCGGAAGCCAATGAGTTTGAGAAATTGGAAGCGTTATTTAAGGAGTATAGCAGTAACGGCAGCGGCCAGACACGCCTATATTTACATAACGATGAAGAAGCCAGGCCGTGGCAGCAAGAAGCTGGTACGTTTACTCCATGGTCACCGATTCCGGCGGGCTCTGACTTATTGTTTTATGAGGGATTGCACGGTGGCGCTAAGAGTGATACGGCCGATGTTGCCAAGTACGTGGATTTGCTAGTTGGCGTGGTTCCGATTGTTAATCTGGAATGGATTCAGAAAATATTTCGCGATACCAATGCGCGAGGTTATTCAACGGAAGCGGTAACTCACACCATTCTGCGCCGTATGCATGATTACGTGCATTACATCACACCGCAGTTTTCTCGTACACATATCAACTTCCAACGTGTGCCTACGGTCGATACGTCCAATCCATTTATTGCACGTGAAATTCCAACGCTGGATGAGAGTCTTGTTGTAATTCGTTTTAGAAATCCAGGAATGGCGGATTTTCCTTTCTTGTTGAGAATGATTCATGACTCGTTCATGTCGCGTCCGAATACCATTGTTGTTCCGGGCGGGAAAATGGGTATGGCGATTGAACTCATACTGACACCAGTAATTCTGAATATTGTCGCTAAAAGTAGAGGCTAACAATATTTGATCAACTTCGATTAATTCATGAGTCGCGATAATATGTGGATACTCATTTATCGGATTCTGGATTAATCAAAGTGTCAGAAATTCAATTCATACAGTTGGCTTCAAATATGCTCAGGTTATACTAGACTTTATTGGTTCATGACTTCTCTATTATCCGACCTGAATCCGCAGCAACTGGAGGCGATTACGCTGCCACACCAGTCTGTATTGGTTCTGGCTGGCGCCGGTAGCGGCAAGACACGCGTATTGACAACGCGCATTGCATATTTGATCCAATCAGGGCAAGTAAATCCACATGGCATTCTGGCTGTAACGTTTACCAATAAAGCCGCCAAGGAAATGCTGACGCGGATTACTGCCATGCTGCCGATTAATCCGCGCGGAATGTGGATCGGGACATTTCACGGACTGTGTCACCGCATGTTGCGCACTCATTATCAAGATGCGGGTTTGCCTCAGGCATTTCAGATTCTGGATTCTGCGGATCAATTAGCTTCAATTAAGCGCATTCTAAAAGGCTTGTCCGCTGATGATAAGAAATTCCCGCCGCGCCAAGTGCAGTGGTTTATCAATAATGCCAAAGAATCTGGATTGCGCGCTGCCTATGTCACGACCGATGATGTTTTCTCGCGCCACATGTTCGAATTTTATCAAGCATATGAGCAGCAATGTCATAAAGAGGGTGCTGTGGATTTTGCCGAATTGCTGCTACGCAGTTATGAATTGCTGAGCCGCAATGAAATCTTATGCCAGCATTACCGAGAGCGTTTCAATCATATTTTGGTGGATGAATTTCAGGATACTAATCCATTGCAATATAAATGGCTCAAATTGTTGGCTGGTACAGGAGCGATGAATGCTGCGGCGGCGGTCTTCGTGGTTGGTGACGATGACCAAAGCATTTATGCATTCCGCGGTGCATATAGCGGCAACATGAAAGATTTTGAACATGATTTTGGTATCACCAAAGTTATTAAGTTGGAGCAAAATTATCGCTCCCATGGCAATATCTTGGATGCAGCTAATGCATTGATTGAAAATAATAGTGAACGTTTGGGAAAAAGTCTTTGGACTGCGGAAGGAAGAGGCGAACCATTGCGCGTCTACAACGCATCAAATGATTTTGATGAGGCTGCATTTATTGTTGAGGAAGTCAGAACCTTGCATGCGGAGGGCATCGGTTTATCAGAAATGGCGTTACTGTACCGATCCAATGCGCAATCCCGGGTGCTTGAACACAGCTTGTTTAATGCCGCAATACCGTATCGTGTCTATGGTGGCATGCGGTTCTTTGATCGTCAGGAAATCAAGCATGCATTAGCCTATTTACGCTTAATTGCTAATCCTGATGATGATGGCGCTTTATTACGCGTCATTAACTTTCCGGCGCGCGGCATAGGTGCCCGTAGCCTGGAGCAATTGCAAGATGATGCCAAAGCTCGGGGCAGTAGCCTGTGGGTGGCAGCGTTGCAAAAATGTGGTGGTGAAGCGGCATTGCTGCAAGAACCGCAGAAATCCTTAAAAGGCATTGCCAAATTTGTATTTTTAATTATGACGATGCGTCAAAGCTGCAGCGAGTTGCTGTTACCTCAGATTGTGGAGCACGTGCTGACTCACAGCGAGTTATTGCCGCATTATGCCAAAGAACGTGAGAGTGCGGAAAGGCGTGAGAATTTGAATGAATTAATCAACGCAGCAACCAGTTTTGTGCATGAAGCTGAAAATGACAGTCTGGCCGAATTTCTGGCGCATGCTTCGCTGGAAGCAGGTGAGCATCAGGCCGGCAGCGGCCAAGACGCGTTGCAATTGATGACTGTTCATGCCGCCAAAGGACTGGAATTTCACACTGTGTTTTTGAGTGGATTGGAGGAGGGACTTTTCCCGCATGAAAACAGTTTGAATGAAAGTAATGGCATCGCGGAGGAAAGGCGCTTGATGTATGTCGCCATGACACGCTCCCGTCGCCGACTATATCTTAGTTTTGCGCAAAGCCGAATGTTACATGGTCAAACTCGATATAACATTGCATCACGTTTTCTCGATGAAATTCCGCAAAGTTGCCTTAAGTGGCTGCAATCAACACCGAGGAATCTGAATGCGTCCTATTATTCAAATTCGATCAACCAAACTGCTACAAACGTATTAAGAGCTTCGCCAAATATCCAATCAAGATCCACTAGCAGCGGATGGAGAATCGGACAAAACGTGATGCATGCCAAATTCGGTGCTGGTGTTATTGTTAATTGTGAAGGTTGTGGCAGCGATGCGAGGGTGCAGGTGAATTTTGATCACGTTGGAATGAAATGGTTATTGCTTGAATATGCAAAGTTGATGGCAGGTTAGACAAAGAAAGCTTGTTGTACAGGTGTTGTTTCAGCAGGAATTCAGTTACTGATAATCCTTCCCAGTCTAGACTAGGAGGGATTATTTTCTTATTATCATCAACTTCTTAATTATCTGGGAATCCTGCTGCTACCCAAGTTAAACCACTGTCCGTTGATTTATAGATACTTTCTCTTGCTGCACCTAGAATTGTAGAATCCGCTGCGTAAGTGGGCGATATCTGGAACTCAGTAAATTGAACATTTTCATTTTCAAGCAGTGATGAAGTTGTGTTCAGAGAGGCGGTTACTGCTCCTCCTCCATTCAGATTCACGCGAAATAGACCTTTACCGCGGACATTAACAAAGGCTTCTCGATCAGCACCAAAGTTTGGCGAAAATTCCACTTGTTGAACAACGGCATTTGCTCCAACTGAAGTATGGATTTCTTTTGTCCAGGTAGTGCCGCCATCAGTTGAGCGGTAAATACCATTATTTGTGCCAACAAGTACAAGATTATCGGTTGCGAATTGCGGAGATATCGCAACCCACGTATATCTTTGTCCAACCCATCCGATTGATTTAATCGAACTAGTACCTACGCGTAGGAACGTATCTCCGCCATCTTGAGTACGCCATACTTGTCCACTGCGGGTAGCGGCAAATGCAGTGCGGTCATTGGCATAATTAGGCGATATGGCTACGTTTGTTGTAGGATGATTCAGTGGAACACCATGTTGCAAGCGCCAGGTTTTTCCGGCGTCTTTTGTTTGCAATACGCCATGAAATCTCGAGCCGAGATAAATCTCCTTGTCGTTAGCAAAGTTCGGCGATGCCGCTAGAGTCGTGAAAGTGACGAGACCCGGATTTATGGCAGGAAATCGAGGTACAAATTTAACGGTCCAACTATCCCCAAAATTGGTGGAGTTCCCTACACGTCCAGCGGTTGCAGAAATGACTGTTTGGGTTCCGTTAGGATTTTTCACGATCTGTGAATCGAAAAAATTCATCTTCCGTTCTTTTGGATTTGGCCAACCACTGGTAGTCCACTCTGTGCCGCCATCAGTAGAAATGGCTATGCTTCTTCCGACATACATTGTGGCAATCATCTTTTGATCACTGTTGAAACTTGAAGATAATGCAAGCCCAGTCAATATACCCCTTCGTGTTTTTTGTCTTTGCTTCCATGTGTTGCCACCGTTTTGCGATAAAAATAATCCATCAAATACCGGTAAAAAAACGGTTTTATCCGTTGCGTATGTCCGAGATACTTGTAAATCAGTTAATTCATTGAGTAATGATGTTTGTTTAGTGATTTGTGCTTTTGAATCAAATAGCGTCCAATTATCACCGTTGTCGGTGGATTTAAATACCGATTGTTTTAAGCTGGTACAAAATACCGTGCGATCAATCGCGTAGTTCGGTGAAACCGCTATATTATTAATCGCTTCATTGGGGAGATTAGTCCCTTTGTTAACAAATGTACTTCCTCCGTCGCTACTATAAAAAATTCCAAAACTCGGGGTGGCCAGAAACATTTCTGTGGCGTTTCCTGGTGCGATGGCCATATCGTAGATGATCGATCCTGTCGGATTCCCTAATTCGGTCCAGTCATTACCTCCGTTGGTGGATTTTTTCAAGTAACCCGTATTGCTTGCAATCACCAAAGTGTTATCGGTGGCATAGTCCGGTGAAACTGCAATGATAGTTACTTTATTGGTTTTATCAAGTACTTGAACCCAATTTGTATCGGTGTTGGCGCGGCGGAATAGGGCTCCATTGGCGTCAGCGAAAAAAAGCACATAACCCGAGCTGGATTCAGCAACCTCCATCTGCCTTACAATCATGTTCCAAGCAGCAAGGCCGGTGTTATAGGGTTCCCAGAAGTCACCTCGGGTTGTTGATCGATAGATGCCGCCTTTGCCTTTGAGGCCCGCAAAAACAGTTTGATCGCTAGCAAACTTCGGCGAGACGCGAAGAACGCTATATTCGAAGGGATGATCCATTCCATTCGGAATATCGGTCCAGCTAAGCCCCTTGTCAGTTGAGCGCAGAATTTCATTGTAACGCCAGCCAGTGTATGCACCATCGGTTATTAGAAACATCGTACTATCGTTGGCATAATCAGGTGATGCGGCAAATGCGTATACCATATCATGCGGTGTGTGCGCATGCGCATTCATGCCGATGATGCCAATTGACATGAAAAATGCGGTAATCACGGTAATTCGCCGCGTGAGATTGATTTGAATTTTGTTTAATTTAAATAGCATTGTTTAATCCTTCAAGTTTTAGTTGCTCATTGATTGTTGACTCCATCAAATGAAGCTTTGCTACGAATTAATCGATAAACCCTGAATCTCTTCGTCTTCGTAGTTGATTGATCTCGCAAGATGAAGATTAAGGGTAGTGGAAATGCTTTTATATACCAATAGGTCATTGTGACTTTTTTTCTAGTACATATATCCCAACAACTGGATCTTTTGGAGGAGCTGTTAAATAAAATACAATACGTTGCGCGCCTTTATTTGTTACGGAAGCTATTGCTACAAATAACAAAATAGGTATTTTTAATTTTCATTGTATATTCCGAGAGTGCGTGTTTCCAAAAGATGTAAGTTTTCCAGATATGAGAGCAGTTCTCAGAAATTTTGAGTACACAGCAAATCAGCGTGTCAATTCGTATTGGTCACATCAATTTAGTCGTGTTGTATTTCACCCCTAAACTATACGACCTGTGTGCAACCTCAGAAGTTTTACTGTGGTAACTGGATAAACCTCCAGATTAAACTGGAGATGCGCTTTATCACTTGACATCACTTGGAGACCGCCACCTATACAATTATGAAGATAATGTGTAGTTAAGGGTTTTGGTAATCTGTGCTATGACACTACTTGATGGAAAATATTGTCATCTTCTTTTTAAATCACCGCGTGGATTCAGCAGTTATCTTTTTCGGAGACACTACAAAGCAACCTTATCGGATAATAATTGGGTTTACTCTACTGTATATACATAGAGATTCACTAAGACTAAGAACTCTAGACTAACCCATTTTTTCTATTAGTCTAGAACCCTTGCAATTGTCAATTACGATTAGTTATCGGGAAATCCTGCTACTGCCCAAGTTGATCCGCCATTGGTTGATTTATAGATATTTTTTCTGGCAGCACCTACAATCGTAGAATCCACCGCATAAGTGGGTGATATCTGAAATTCAGTAAACTGAATATTTTCGTTTGTAAGTAACGACAAAGTCGTGTTCAGTGAAGATACTACTGCTCCTCCTCCATTCAAATTCACGCGAAATAGACCTTTACCACGGACATTAACAAAGGCTTTTCGATCAGTACCAAAGTTTGGCGAAAATTCTACTTGTTGAACAACAGCATTAGATCCAACTGAAGCGTGGATTTCTTTTGTCCAGGTGGTGCCACCATCGGCTGAACGGTAAATGCCATTATTTGTGCCAACAAGAACAAGATTATCAGTCGCGAATTGCGGAGATACTGCAACCCACGTATACCTTTGTCCAACCGATCCGGTAGATACGATCGAGCTAGTGCCTACTCGCAAGAAAGTATCTCCGCCATTCTGAGTGCGCCATACCTGACCTGAGCGTGTGGCAACAAATGTAGTGCGGTCATTCGCATAATTAGGCGACACTGCTATGTTTGTAACTGGATTAGTCAGTGGTACGCCACGCTGCAGCTGCCAAGTTTTTCCAGCATCTTTTGTGTGCAGTACGCCATGAAATCTCGATCCAAGATAAATCTCTTTGTCATTAGTAAAGTTAGGCGATGCGGCTAGACTGGTGAAAGTAACAAGGTCTGGGTTTATGGCAGGAAATCGAGGCACAAACTTGACTGTCCAGCTCGCTCCGAAATCTAAAGAACTTCCTACGTAGCTATTGGTTGCGGATACCACAGTTTGACTACCGTTAGAATTACTGACTACCTGCGAATCGAAGAAGTTCATCTTCCGTCCCGATGGGTTGGGCCAGCCACTGGTAGACCAAGTTGTGCCGCCATTAGCAGAAATGGCTATTCCCCTGCCGACATACGTTGTGGCAATCATATCTTGATCACTGTTAAAACTAGTAGATAACGCAAGCCCCGTCATCAGGCCCATGCGCGTTTGTCTTTGCTGCCAGGTAGTGCCACTGTTTTTCGAGATAAATAGTCCGTCGAATACCGGTAAAAAAACGGTTTTATCTGTTGCATATGTCCGGGATATTTGCAAATCAGTCATTTCATTGAGTAATCCAGTTTGTTGGGTGACCTTGGCCCCTGAATTAAACAGTGTCCAGTTATTGCCATTATCCGTGGATTTAAATGCCGATTGCCTCAAGCTGGTGCAATACACTGTGCGATCAATTGCGTAGTTTGGTGAAATCGCTATATTATTGATCGCTTCGTTAGGTAAATTGTTCCCTTTGTTGATAAAGGTGTTTCCACCGTCGCTACTATAAAAAATCCCAAAGCTAGGAGTGGCCAGGAACATTTCCGCAGCGCTTCCTGGTGCGATGGCCATATCGTAGATGATGGTTCCCGTCGGATTCCCTAATTCGGTCCAGTCATTACCTCCGTTGGTGGATTTTCGTAAGTAACCCGTATCGCTTGCAACCACCAAAGTATTATCGGTAGCGTAGTCCGGTGAAATCGCAATGACAGTCACTTTATTAGTTTTATCGAGAACTTGAACCCAATTTGTATTGGTGTTGGCTCGGCGGAAAAGGGCTCCGTTGGCATCAGCGAAAAAAAGGACATAACCCGAGCTGGATTCAGCAACTTCCATTTTTCTTACAATCAAATTTGAAGCGGCGAGTCCTGTATTATAGGGTTCCCAAGAGTCGCCGCGATTGATTGATCGATAAATGCCGCCTTTACCTTTGAGCCCAGCAAATACGGTTTGATCGGTACTAAATTTTGGTGAAACGCGAAGAACGCTATATTCGAAGGCATGATTCATTCCGTTTGGAATATTGATCCAGTTAAGTCCCCCATCAGTTGAACGCAGAATTTCATCGTAACGCCAGCCGGTGTATGCACCATCGGTTACTAGAAACATCGTTTTGTCGTTGGCATAGTCTGGTGATGCAGCAAATGCAAGCACCATATCATGAGGCGTGTGTGCGTGCGTATTCATGCCAGTGGTGGCAATTGCCAAGAAAAATGTAGTGACCACGGCAATTCGTCGAATGAAATTAATTTGAATTTTGTTTATATTGACTAACATGTTTGTTCCCTCAAGCTTTAATTGCTTATTTATTATTTATTGACTTTGTTAAATGAAGCTTTTGTTACGAGTTTATTGATAAACCCTAATCTCTGTGTAGTTTATTGGCATCAAAACTAGCGCTTGATATTGGTGTAAGTATATATTATACAACAAGTTATAATTATTTTTTAATATAAATATACACACTGTAGGACATTTTTACAACCTCAAAAGTTTTACTGCGATAACAAAAAAAACCTCTAGACAATATTGGATTAGCGTTCTTTTAGCAAGAAATGATGGCTCCAAGCAATTTGGTCTCTACACGCAAAGCAATATTTTTCATCATGTAAAGCTTCTTACTTCGAGTTAAGGATTAAAGTATTCACGTTTCAGAATTGATCATTTCAATTGACAAGGTAAATTGGATTTTTTCTATCATTTTACCTGTCAGGTGTGGAATTGTTGTTATATTAATTTTCCAGACTTCATGAGTTTGAAGTCTGCGTCATCATTGCCACATCTCAGAAACCGATAATGAATCTTTTTGATTCTAGCAAAGTAGAGCAAGCGCAAAAGCGAGATTCCAGACACGGGAAGAGAAATATGCTTAAATTTGAAAAGTCAGCAGATTTTTAATCCTCATTTCGAGCGGAAATGTAAATGTATTCCTATGTTATTTGGTCAAAATAGCGGTTACAGAATGAATTATTGGTGCATTATCTCAAATGGTTGTGTGTGTCTCAGAAAGCGGTCAACAATTAACTTTAGATGTTTTTTCGAGCTAGGCTAGAAGCTTGAGTTACTGAATCGATTAACTTCTGTAAGAAAAAATGTTATTGCAAGGTTATTCGATTTTTGAACCACCAAGGCACGGAGGGGATTCGTTTAACTTCCCTCTTTTTTCAGCCCACTCTGCTATGGTCATAGTATGCATAGCAAGCGCATGAATAGAATGAAGCTCATCAGCCAGAATGCTGCTGACCATTCGATGGCGAGCTAGAAGCATTTTTCCATTAAATTCATCAGAAACGATCGTCACCTTGAAATGAGATTCGGATCCTTTTGGCACATTGTGCTTGTGACTTTCATTGATCACTTCTAGAAATTGTGGTTGCAATAATAGAAGCTTGATCTCGATTGAGTTTTTTATATTCATAATTTAACTGACATGTGCTGTCAAAAATGGAGTTGGTTGGGCAGCAGCTGGCCTATTTTAAAGACTTATCCCAGTAAGGTATATCTCCAACGTATTCTGACAGGAAATTAATAAAAGCGCGTATCTTTATGGGCAAATGCCTGCTAGGGAGATAGCAGGCATAAATATGACGCTCTACCGATAGATATTCCGGCAGCACCGTTTGGAGTCGCCCCTTTTGTAATTCCAGGCCAATTGTATAAGTGGGTAGCAAAGCAATTCCTAATCCATGAAGAGCTGCCTGTGCAAGCGCGTCATTATCATTAATACGTAAGGTTCCTGATATTGGCACCTTGATTTTGCCCTCGGGTCCGTTGAAGCGCCAGTAGCCTTGCTCGGCTGAGAGTGCGCAATCAAGACAATTATATTTCTCTAAATCTTCTGGTGTTTTTGGCACGCCCCACTGCTGGAAGTATTGAGGGGTTGCGCACAATATGCGACGTACAGGTGCGATCTTGCGTGCCACTAGATTATGATCAGGCTCGCTTGTTACGCGAATTTGTACATCATATCCTTCTTCAATCAAATCACCTGGATGATCGGTAATAGTCAAATCAATTTTGATCTTGGGATAACGCGCAAGAAAACAAGGGAGTGCCGGAGCGACATGGCGCGTTCCGAAAGAGCTCGATACACTTACCTTCAACGTTCCACGTGGTTCAGCATGGAGGCTATTGACTGCTCGTTCGGCGTGCTCAGCTTCCTCCATGATACGGGTTGCATACTCTGAAAGTGCGGTGCCTGTTTCAGTCAAACTAAGATGCCGAGTGCTTCGGAGAAATAATCGAGTGCTGAGATCTTTCTCAAGTTTTGCAACGGCTTTACTCACCGCTGCACGAGAGATGTCCATGCGACGTGCTGCTTCCGAAAAACTTCCTGCTTCGGCAACTCGAGCAAAAATTACGAGAAGATTGAGATCTTGCATCATATTATTGTATCTAATATGGAAACAAAATGTTTCATTTTTTGGTACTTCTCTCAGCTGTTAACTCTCCGTATTATCCGTTTCAAGGCGAGATATTTAAATACATCCACGAAGAAATTAGGGTTGTTATTGTAATTAAATAACTAATATGTATCGAACCTTAATTAGCTCGCTCTTAATCACTTAAGGTGATGTGCTGTTGGTTATTCGGCGAGTATTTTATTGTCAACCATAAAGAGCGTATTATTAATGAGGTTATTTCTGCAAGTTAGCCGGGCATTTGTGCTTTTTGCAAAGATCACCAATAAAAGGAGTAAAACCAATGGAAACCAAAGAGTTAATAAAAGCACCTCAGTTATTTATTGTTTATGCAATTACTATACTTTACACAATCACGTTCATCTTGGCGGCAGTTGTAACACCGACTGCTGGTAATGCGATAGGTAGCCCGCAAGGCATATATCAGATCGCCAAGATGGAAACAAATAACCTTAATCATCGTCAAGCAGTAAGGAATGATAGTTCAGGTTAAATCTGATATGGATCGTGCCCCCGTGTTTGTAATCAAGTAAATTATGGTGGGAGAATATAAAAATTCTCAACGGGGGCAATTGAACAAAAATATTTGCGTTTGAACAAACGCGATTCCGTCAATACAAAACGCGTTTTGAAGCTATGTGAGTACGGTTAAGCTGACTGTCATGAAGTGCCCAACGTTGGAGTTATCGTTTGTTGGTGTAAAAAAGTCCGGGGTAAATTTTCTGTGGCAACATCGTCATTTCTCAACTTATCAGTGAGAATTTTTCTCGGTTCATTTCGGTATTTTTTTGAGAAATTGTTTAAGAAACGTTTGACCGCTTTGTCATCTCGACTTGACTGCAGCAAAACATAGTCCACTCTACCGTCTTGGTTTACCATCAAGCCCTTGGTTTATTTCCAGTTATCACGAATATCTCATCAAGGAAGAACGTATTCCCATATCTCTGCTGTTAGTGGCTCAATTTTCTATCATATCTTGGGCCAAATTTGATGTGTCACAGACAAATCGATTCATGAGGTACATCGATCCCATTTTCAGCCAAATATCTTCGATAACTGGCTCAATATTTGTCAGTTACTGGAAGCTGTAGGAAATATTCCGCCGATGGAATTTGAAAGGGCGTATTATTCCCAGCAGGAGGAGTCTACTGATGCAGCATGACTCAAACAGACAAGTCTTTGGAGTAGTCGGGCCGATTTAAAGCTAATTTCTGCAATCAGAGGTTATGAAGCCGGCGTCACGTTGACTAACATGAATTTGAACAAGGAGAATGTTATCAACATCAAGAAGTTCGGATTCTCAGCACAAACGTCGAATGTACTTCGTAACGCTCATGATACGGAATTACTTCGTTCCGAGTTGTTCAGTATCGAGCAATTGAAACGTCAAGGGGCGATGCTGGCCGGGCAGTATAAGATCGACCCACGTCCCGGACCGGACCGGTTGCTACCACGGCTCGCGGATAATGAACGCGTGCTTATAGCAGCTTATGACGTTGTGACTGCCGCAGTTGAACCGGGACAAAGAATCATTCCAGCAGAGGCTTGGTTGCTGGATAATTTTTATCTCATCGAACAGCAGATCAATCAAGCGCGTCGGCATTTGCCCCGCGGATACAGTCGCCAATTGGCGCGATTGGCGAATGGCTCATCAGCTGGTTTCCCTCGCGTTTATGACTTAGCACTTCAACTCATCTCCCACATGGATGGCCGCATCGACAAGGAAAACGTTACCCAGTTTGTTGCCGCCTACCAGACTGTTGAGCCGCTAAAGCTAGGTGAGTTATGGGCATTTCCGATCATGTTGCAATTGGCGCTACTAGAAAATATTCGCCGTGCTGCATTACGTATCGCTCGTCGACGCGAAGAGCTAAATGCAGCCATCAACTGGGCAGATCGGATGCTTGCGGCTGCTGAAAAGGAACCGAAACAACTTATCCAGCTGCTGGCAGAGTTTGCCAATGCCGACATACCTCTAACTGCACCTTTTGTGGAGGAATTTTATGCCCGGCTGCAGGCTCAAGGGACAGCAATGGCATTCGTTCAAACCTGGGTCGAGCATAAACTATTGGAGCAAGGAATAACGGCAGCACAATTGTCAGAAGCATCTGGTCGAACTGGTGCCGCCAATCAGATTTCCATTGCCAACAGTATCGGGAGTTTGCGTTTTATCGACACCATGGACTGGAGGAATTTTGTCGAATCGCTGAGTGTAGTCGAAGAAACCTTGCGGGAAGATCCGGCGGGAATGCATGCTTTGCAAGATTTTGTCACTCGTGATCGCTATCGGCATGTGATTGAGGATGTGGCGAGAAATAGTTCGTATAGTGAATTGGCAGTGGCTCGTGAAGTCATTGCTTTAGCACAGGCTGCGGCTGAACAATGGGGTATCCATAACCGCGCAGCGCATGTCGGATATTATCTGATTGATCAGGGTCGGCCAATATTGGAAAGTACAGTCGGTTTCCAATTATCGTGGAGATTAAGAGTTCGTCGTGTCAGTCAACATATCAATCTGATACTTTATCTTGGCCCGATCCTGCTGCTTACCGCATATGCGGCATCGGTCGTGCTTTTCTCATTCGACGAACTTGGGCCGGGGGATTGGCGCTTCTGGTTTTTTGCGATTACTGGGATAATAGGTGCTTCGGCGCTGGCAGTTCCATTGATAAATCTACTAGTTACGCTGTTTCTGCCCCCGCGTACCATGCCGAGATTGGATTTCTCTCAGGGAATTCCAGCAGCTCACCGCACCATGGTCGTGGTTCCCACTTTATTGAGTAAACCGCAGCAAGTTGATGATCTGCTTGCAGCACTGGAGATCCGTTATCTTGGTAATCGTGATCCCAATCTGTTCTTTGCTCTACTGACGGATTTCCATGATGCTACGCAATGCACGCAACCAGAGGATGATGCTTTATTGGCTTATACGCGTGCTGCAGTCCAGATGCTTAACACTACCTATCAGGGTGGTCGGTCATGTATTTTCTATTTGTTTCACCGACCACGTGTTTGGAATCCACATGAACAGGTGTGGATGGGGTATGAGCGCAAGCGCGGCAAACTAGAACAATTCAATGCCTTGCTGCGCGGTGGGGAAAAAACGATGTTCTCGGATATTGTCGGAGAGATGTCGATTCTCCCGTCTATCCAATATGTGATTACCCTCGATACCGACACGCAACTCCCCCGCGAGGCGGCGCGTACTTTGATCGGTAATATGGCCCATCCGCTCAATCGGCCGGTATATGACGCTGATCAACGACGCATCGTCGAAGGCTATGCAATCCTGCAGCCTCGCGTTTCAATCAGTCTAACCAGTGCAGGTCAAACGCGATTTACAAAATTATTTGCGGGCGAATCGGGTATTGATCCCTATTCACGAGAAATATCCGATGTCTACCAGGATATTTTCGGTGAAGGATCATTCATCGGTAAGGGTATTTACGATATAGATGCCTTTCGTCAGGCTGTTGATGGACGTTTTCCCGAGAATCTTATTCTTAGCCACGATTTGCTGGAAAGTGGATATGCGCGTTGTGCACTGGTGACCGATGTCGATCTCATTGAAGAGCATCCAGCCAGTTACGCCATCGAGGCTAGTCGACGACACCGCTGGATACGCGGTGACTGGCAGCTTGCGAGTTGGTTGCTTCCGCGCGTTCCCGGACCGCCCAACTCCAATAGGCCTAAAGCTGAGCGACAGCCAAATCCGCTCAACGCATTGTTAATATGGAAAATATTCGACAACCTTCGACGTAGCCTTGTGCCACCGTCACTACTGGCATTATTGGCAGGTGGATGGATATTCGGCCCAGGACCAACTTGGTTCTGGGTTCTGTTGATCGTTAGCGTGTTGTTCTTGCCCGTCTTAATGGGAAGCGTGATCGAATTAATCCGTAAACCGGTAGATCGTGATTGGCTGGTGCACTCTAGTCTGACCAGCAAGTCAGTCAGTCGCCCCATTGCACTGTCGTTACTGACGTTGATTTTATTGCCCTATGACGCGCTAATTAGCCTAAGTGCCATTATGTATTCGGGTCTTCGCATGTTATTTACGCGACGTAGCCTGATGCTGTGGCATCTACCATCTTATAAACGCCGTAATGCATGTCATACACTGGCCGATTTTGTGAAGGAAATGTGGATCGGGCCTGCTTTTGCAGTGTTGCTGGTCCTGCTATTAGGAAGTGAACAATCATCGGGATTGCTGTTTTGTACGCCTATATTGTTAGCATGGTTCTTGTCGCCTGTTGTCGGATGGTGGATCAGCAAATCACTGGTATCTCCGCTACCTCAACTGACGATGAATCAACGTGTGTTTCTGCATAAATCGGCTCGACGAACATGGCGTTTCTTCGCGCAGTTTGTTACCTCACAGGATAATTGGTTGCCACCCGACAATTTTCAGGAATACCCGGCTCAGACCATTGCTACTCGCACATCACCCACGAATATCGGTATGTCTTTGCTGGCTGATCTGGCCGCCTATGATTTTGGTTATATCTCCGCTGGTGAGTTTTTGCGTCGAGTTCAAAACACACTGGACACGATGGAAAAGCTGGAGCGCTACCTTGGTCATTTTTACAACTGGTACGACACGCGAACACTGAAGCCGCTTCATCCGCAGTATGTTTCTTCAGTGGACAGTGGAAACCTTGCCGGTAGTTTGCTCACCTTACAAGCTGGATTAGCCGAGTTAAAAGATCAACCGATTCTGTCAGCCAATACATTTCAGGGGTTGCTGGATACTTTACGAGTACTCTCCGAACACGTTCCCAAATTACTTGTTACGGATATGGCAAAGAAGATCAATGTCATTGAAGACGATCTACACAGACTCACTTTGGATGAATCTGAACAAACGCTGGTGATCACCGCTAGTTTATTGAATGAGATGCAGCGTATTGGCAAGGAGATGATTGCTTGTCTGCCCACAGATATCGATATCGACGGCGAACTGTATTATTGGGCGCAGGCATTTGTTGAGCAAACAAGCGCATTTCAAGAGGATCTTAGGTATTTGGTGCCCGAACCGCAACAATTAAAAAATATTCCAACACTTGCTGAATTAGCATCTGCAGGTACGGAAATGAGAGTGTCAATTAGACGTGCGCAGGAGCGAATTAAAACAATTGGTGCTCTGGTGGATCGTTGTCGCCAATTTGCAATAATGGATTTTGATTTCCTCTACGATGCGGCACGTGATTTACTGGCTATCGGTTATGACGTGAGCGAGCGACGCCGCGATCAGTCATGCTACGATTTGCTGGCATCTGAAGCGCGTCTGGCAAGTTTCCTGCTCATTGCACAGGAACAAATTCCACAAAAGCATTGGTTTGCACTTGGCCGGCTATTGACCAGCCATGGTGGAGACGTAAGTCTGATTTCGTGGAGCGGTTCGATGTTCGAATATCTCATGCCGAGCTTGATCATGCCAAGTTACGAAAACACCTTATTGGAGCAAACTTGCAAAGCTGCGGTGTTGCGTCAAGTCGAATATGGTCGACAACGCGATGTACCTTGGGGTATTTCTGAATCCTGTTATAACGCCACCGATATAAACCAAATCTACCAATACCGGGCATTCGGAGTGCCAGGACTCGGTTTCAAACGCGGATTGGGAGACGATCTGGTCATCGCACCCTACGCTAGCGCACTGGCACTGACGGTGATGCCGCACGAAGCATGTCAAAATTTGCAAACACTGGTCGACAACGGTTTGCTCGGTGCATATGGATTCTATGAAGCAGTCGATTACACACCATCACGTGTACCGCGCGGCAAGACCAACGTTATTGTGCGTACCTTCATGGCGCATCATCAGGGGATGAGCCTGCTGGCCTTTGGGCATATATTGCTTAACCAACCTATGCAGCGTCGTTTTATGTCTGATCCGTTAATTCAGGCGACGAAATTGCTGCTGCAGGAGCGCATACCGAAAAAAGGAGCAACATTGCATCCGCACGCGGCGGAAGTCAGTGCCGCTGCGCGTCCGGCAGTCGCAGAAGCTGGCGAGATCATGCGTGTATTCACCGATCCGAACACACTAATACCGGAGGTGCATTTGCTATCCAACGGACATTACCACGTGATGGCTACTCATGCCGGTGGCGGTTACAGCCGCTGGCGTGATCTTGCTGTCACTCGTTGGCGAGAGGATGCCACCTCTGATGGTTGGGGCACCTTTATTTACTTGCGTGACCGTGATTCCAGATATTATTGGTCCACCGCATATCAGCCTACTCTGCGCAAGGCTGATCACTATGAGGCGATTTTCGTGCAAGCACGCGCGGAATACCGTCGCCGTGATCAGTCGATCGAAACGCACACTGAGATCAGCGTTTCAGCCGAAGACAATGTCGAGATTCGCCGTGTCACACTCACTAACCAGTCTTCCCGTATCCGTCATATTGAAGTAACCAGTTATGCAGAAGTGGTGTTGGCACCGTTGAATTCCGATTTGGCCCATCGTAGTTTCAGTAATTTGTTCGTGCAAACGGAAATTATTCGCGACCGGCAGGCGATACTCTGCACACGACGTCGCCGCACGCCGGAAGAGCAGATACCATGGATGTTTCATCTGTTAGCGGCGCCAGGTGCAGTGATTGATGAACCATCCTATGAAACGGACCGCGCTCAATTCATCGGACGGGGGCGAACACCGGCTAATCCTGTGGTATTGGATGCCGGAAATCATATGTCAACTTTGTCGAACACGGATGGTTCGGTGCTCGATCCGATCGTGGCAATCCGTCGCACTATCACATTATTGCCAGATGTATCAGCCACGGTGCAAATCATCTCCGGTGTCGCGAGCACGCGCGAAGCGGCTTTGGGATTGTTGGAGAATTATTGTGATCGACACTTTGTGGAACGTGCCTTTGAAATGGCGTGGTTTCAGAGCCAGGAAGTGCTGCGCCATCTCAACATCACCGAAGCCGATGCTCAAATCTATGGTCGTCTTGCCAGTTCCGTCATTTACAGTAACGCTTTTCGACGCGCTGCACCCAGTATCATTGTGCGCAACCAATTGGGTCAATCCGGGCTTTGGCGCTTTGCCATTTCGGGTGATTTGCCAATCATACTGATACGAATCGGCAATCTTAATCGTATCGATCTGATAAAACAAACGATACAAGCCCATGCCTATTGGCGAATGAAGGGTTTGGCTGCTGATCTGGTGATTGTGAATGAGGATTTTTCAGGCTACCGGGCAGATTTGCACGATCAGATTATAGGATTGATAAATGCAGGAGCTGACGCGCAAATAATCGACAAGCCAGGAGGTGTCTTTGTGCGGCGTGTCGAAGAACTCTCTGAGGATGAAAGGGTCTTGCTTCAAACGGTCGCCCGCATCGTGTTTAGTGATACGGCCGAAACATTGATTGAGCCATTGGAACGTCGCATATTGTCTGAACGTGCTTCTGATCTCCTGGAACCCCGGTTGTTGCTGCCGGTGTCTGAACTAGTCAGTCCATTAGCAACGCGTGAGCGGATTTTCTACAACGGCCTGGGAGGATTTACGCCCGATGGGCGCGAGTATGTCATTACTCTAGAACCAGGCAAAAATACGCCTGCACCGTGGGTCAATGTGATCGCCAGTCCTTACATCGGAACGGTTGTCAGTGAGTGTGGTAGTGCATATACCTGGGTGGAAAATGCGCACGAATTCCGATTGACTACTTGGCACAATGATCCATTGAGTGATAGTAGTGGCGAGATGTTCTACATCCGTGATGAAGATACAGGAATTTTCTGGTCACCAACACCATTGCCAACCGGCGGTCAATCCGGATATGTGTGTCGCCATGGGTTTGGGTACAGCGTGTTCGAACATTACCAAGCCGGTATTTCTTCGGAACTGCATACCTATGTCGCCATGGACGCACCCGTGAAATTCGTTATGATCAAGCTGCACAACCATTCCAAGCACACAAGGCGATTGTCGTTGACCGGCTACTGGGAATTGGTACTCGGTGAATGGCGACACACTAATCTGATGCACATAGTGACTGAGGTGGATCCACACAGTGGAGCACTGTTTGCTCGCAATGCCTATGGCCGCGAATACGCCAAACGAGTCGTCTTTGTAAAAGTGAGCGAACAAGAGCGCTCAGTAACAGGGAATCGTACCGAGTTCATTGGTCGCAATGGCTCGCTGTCCAACCCAGCGTCGATGCGTCGCAAGCGCTTGTCAGGAAAGACTGGAGCGGGTTTTGATCCGTGTGCAGCGATTCAGACCCAAATCGAACTGGCTGAAGGACAAGATCGCGAAATTGTATTTATATTCGGCGCAGCTCATAGCGCCGATGAAGCGCAGCACTTTATTCAGAAATACGGAGGACATTCAGGTGCTCGGCAAGCATTGGAAGCGGTATGGGGGTATTGGAACCACACATTGGGCGCGGTGTATGTGGAAACACCAGACCCCGCTTTGAATATATTAACCAATGGTTGGCTTATCTATCAAACGCTATCTTGCCGATTCTGGGGCCGTAGCGGATATTATCAATCAGGCGGTGCTTACGGTTTTCGTGATCAATTACAGGACACCATGGCACTGATTCATGCGACACCGGGGTTGGCTCGTGAGCAATTAATCCGCTGCGCCGAACGGCAATTTCTTCAAGGTGATGTGCAGCACTGGTGGCATCCACCTAACGGACAAGGCGTGCGCACTCATTTCTCCGATGACTATCTGTGGCTGCCATATGCTACCTGCCGCTATGTGCTTGCGACTGGCGATATCGACGTACTGGACGAATCGATTCACTTTCTGGAAGGGCGCGAACTATATTCGGAAGAGGAAGCTTATTTCGACCAGCCGCAGCGCTCCCCAGAAGCAGGAAGTCTCTATGAACATTGCGTACGTGCCATAAAACATGGTTTGCGTTTTGGCGACCATCATTTGCCGTTGATGGGGTGTGGCGATTGGAACGATGGTATGAATCTTGTCGGTCGTGACGGTAAGGGCGAGAGCGTTTGGCTTGCATGGTTTTTGTATGCGAATCTTAAAATGTTTGCCGACTTGGCGCAGAGCCGGGGAGACGAAGCTTTTGCCGATATTTGTGAGCAACAGGCTGCATTGCTGTGCGAGCATATCGAAGCCCATGCCTGGGATGGCAAATGGTATCGGCGGGCCTATTTCGATGACGGTACACCCTTGGGATCGTCCAGTAATGATGAGTGTAAAATTGATTCGATCAGTCAGAGCTGGTCAGTCATTTCTGGTGGTGGAGATCCTGCACGCGCGAGCCAAGCGATGGCTGCGGTAGACAAATACTTGATACGGCGCGATACGCAATTGATCCAACTGTTCGATCCACCCTTCGATAAATCAAAACTTGAACCCGGATATATCAAAGGTTACGTGCCAGGCATCCGTGAGAACGGCGGCCAATATACCCATGCTGCGATATGGTCCACAATGGCTTTTGCCATGCTAGGTGATCGGAAGCGTACCTGGGAATTGTTTACCATGCTCAATCCTATCAATCACGGTCGAACAGCAACGGAAGTCGAGCGCTACAAAGTTGAGCCATACGTTATGTGTGCGGATATATATGGCGTAGTACCACACATTGGCCAAGGTGGTTGGACCTGGTACACCGGGGCAGCGGGTTGGATGTACCGACTAACCGTGGAAACGATTCTGGGTCTACAGCTGGAAATGGACCAACTGCATATAACACCGTGTATCCCGACTCATTGGAGCGGGTACATTATCCACTATCGCTTTCGCGAGACTTTCTACCACATCACCGTCAAATGCAACGATGAGAAGCTAGGTCATGAGATCCATGTAACGTTAGACGGTATCGCGATCAATAACTTAGTTACCGATGAAAAAGGGCGATCACAATGTATGATTCCACTTGTAGACGATCACCGTGATCACTACGTTGAGGTATGCTTAAATTCGTTGTGACAGTTCTATTGATCCTAAGCTTATCTGTATTTCTGACACCGATCATCTTTTACATGACGATATTTTAGTGGCTTATTGGATAGTGGGGGAAGTTGTGCAGAGGTCTTATCAATTTCGATACCAACTACAGCTATTGCTATAGCCACCGCTTTCCTGGAAATAGCATTATTGTTTTTTATCGGATACTTGTATGCTTTCAGAAACGGCTAATTGTTTTTCCAATCGCGCAAATGATCAGAGCCATCGAAATAGCGCCCGGATCGGGTGTGCCGAGGCTTTGTTCCGCATGAGGACGAGCGCGACCAATTTTAGGTAGAAGATTCTTGGTGGATTGAGCTGCTTCATTTGCAATATCGGTTGCAACGGCCCAAGAACCGGCAATCGAAAGCCCTTGTGATGCCGCCGTAGCAAGTGCCGCTGAGAATGGAAGAAGAACATCAACAAGCGTCTTATCGCCCAACTGTGCTTTTCCGAGATTGGTTACATCGTGAAGTGCTGAAGCAATGCCGACAGCAATTGTTGATGCTTGAGGTGCGGCTTCATCACCCAGAGCATTGCCTAGATTGCGGAGGATAACGCCCCATAAGGCCCCAGATGTACCACCAGCTCGATCCGACCAGGCATCGCCAGCCACTGTAAGTAATGTCCCAACACCGTATTTGGCATCAAGCGCTTCTTGTGCTGCTACAACTGCTGCGGTTATTCCACGTTGCATACCTATGCCGTGATCGCCATCTCCAGCAATAGCATCCAACCTCCCAAGTTCCTCGCTTTTTTTGTTAATCACTTTGCAAGCGGCCTTAAGCGCCGCAAAAACTATTACTGCAGCGGATTGTGAGTCCACAGAACCCATTTTTAATGTGTACTTGTCTTTAATTCGACTGGATGCAGGCGTGTCTTCATTGGAACGAGCGATGTTGCCAGTATGAAATGCAGGCGTGTCTGCCGCAGCAACCCAGGTTTGCTCAAGCTCTTCGTTCATCCAGAATAACGTGAGTGAGATGCCTGCCATGTCAAAACTTGTGAATAATTCATCCACTATGGGTTCGATGATGATCAACCCGCGCTCGAGTAGCAGTCGATCAATCCGGCGATAGACGACAAATAATTCTTCATATTTCACAGCACCAAGGCCGTTCAGTATTACGCCGATACGTGCGCCATCAGGGTTGACGATGGTCGAAGGAATTTCGGCGAGTAATTTGTTGACCAATATGTCTGCCAAGCCATCAGCAGTTGGTGCATCAATGCGATAGAGGCCAGGTTCACCATGAATTCCCATGCCAACCTCCATCTTTCCATTTGCAACTTCGAACAGTGGTTTATTGGCACCAGGCAGAGTGCAACCAGAAAATGCCACGCCAAGTGTTCGCACGCGATCATTGGCATCAGTTGCGATGCGAAAAACATCATCGAGCGATTTCCCAGAATCTGCGGCAACAGCGGCAGCTTTGAAAACGGGTAAAGTGCCGGCAATACCGCGGCGTTTATGTTTTTCAGTCAAAGGTGCAGAAGCAATGTCATCGGTCACAACGACTGTCCGGACGTCAATGCCCATCGCGCAAAGCCGTTCCTGCGCTTGATTGAAATTGAGTACATCGCCAGCATAATTGCCGTAGCAAAATAAAATACCGCCACCCGCATCCACAGCCTGCGCCACATTACAAATCTGTTGTGCCGATGGCGCTGCAAAGACGTTTCCCATGGCTGCGCCGTGTGCCAATCCCGAGCCAACAAACCCACCAAAGGCAGGGTAATGTCCAGAACCGCCACCAATAACAAGTACGACTTGGCCTAGTTTAACCTTATGCTTACGGATTACGCCACCCTCAACTGGGTGTACTAGATTGCGGTGTGCCGCAACATACCCCTCAATCAGCTCGTCTGCAAAATTTTCTGGATTATTGAACAGATAAGTCATAGTTTGGTAGTAGTCTATTGCTGATTCTTAATTTGTCTCGGGAAACATGCATTGTGTTTAATTATTTCCACTATATTTCATTACTTGCTTCTATATTCCAAACACAGATTTGCAACATGATATATGCAGATACAGAATCATGTTAATCGTATTGCCTCAACAACGAAAAATTGTGTTGCCTGACGTCATTCATCTTTCGCATATAAAGCACTTAGATAAGTTTTGATACTTATTAACTGCGCATCAAATGCTGTAAAGAATACAGCTAGTGTTTCTGCATCACTGTTTTTACCTGCTTGCTCCATTTGTGCGCATAATTCACCTAATGTAAGTGCACCAACAGAACGTGCCGACGATTTGAGTTTATGCGCCAATGAACCTACCGTTGTTAATTGACCAGTCTGATAAGCCGTATGGAGCTCTGCAGCAATTTTTTCCGCGCTGCTGCGAAAATCCAGCAACATTTCCTTTATCATTACCGGATCATCTCCAACTAGTTCTTCGAGAACATGGATATTGAGCGGTGTTTCGGCTAACTCGGATTTGGCTTTGCTGTTGGATAAATCAGGTAGAGAAGCAGATTTGATAGCCTCAATTGATTGCTGATTGGGTAGATATTTTTCAAGTATCGAGCGCAGATCTTCAAGCTGAACCGGTTTGCTTAGATAATCATCCATTCCGGCTTGCAGGCAACGTTCCTTTTCACCTTTTAGCGCATTCGCTGTCAAGGCAACAATCGGAATATGTTTTTGATCGGTCTCTACTGCTCGAATATCTTTTGTCAACTCGAATCCATCCATTTCCGGCATGTGCAAATCAGTCAATAACAAATCATAATCACCACTTTGCCAACGTTTCAATGCTTCTCTGCCATCGCTGGCAATATCTGCCGCATATCCCAGCAGATTGAGTTGCTGGCGAATTACTTTCTGATTAATATCGTTATCTTCTGCTACCAGAATCAGCATGCGCTGCTTTAAGGCTTCTTCACGTGAAATGGGCTTAGGCGCTGATGTGATGATGTTCAGAGGAGGCGCTTCTTCTGTTTCTGCATCTATTCTTCCGGCGGCGATCTCCATCGCGCGAAATAACGATTGACGGTACATGACATCGCCATCCAATGTAATAATGTCGATATCTTCGATACGTGCTTGCCGCCGGCGACCTCGTTTAATCACCACAAATCGAGGCTCTATATATGGATGCGGTTGGTACAAGCCTGTATCAGCGTCTTTCTTTATAACTTCAGAGCGGGCGTTAAACGCAGCGCGTAATGTTTCAATGGAAGGCACTTCCTCTCCGGCATCGATAACAACAAGCCATAAACCAGGTGCAAGCTTTTGGATAACTTGATCAACGTTTGTGAGATTGGATACTTGCTCGACCACGGCGCCTGCACTTTTTAAATAAATAGCCAGATCACTACTTAATCCATCATTTTCACCTAATATCAAGCAATTCATGCCTTCGAGATCATCGATCTTGTGGTCGGCATATGAGATCTTGGTTAAAGGCTTAAAAGGCATTTGTATAATAAAAGTGGAGCCATGCTGAGGTTCGCTTTGCACCGTGATTTCTGCATCCATCAATTCTGCCAGATGATGCGATATTGCCAAACCGAGCCCGGTTCCACCAAATCGCCGTGTGGTAGAAGGATCACCTTGAGAGAAGGATTTAAACAGTTTCTCCTGAGTCTCTTTATTCATGCCGATACCATTATCGGTGACCTGGAAAGTTACCACCACTTGATCGGGATTAGATTCAGTCAATAATACTCGCACCGATACTTTGCCTTGCTTTTCCTGCTTACTGGAAAATTTAATTGCGTTATTGATGATATTTACTAATACCTGGCGAAGTCGCAAGGGATCACCCAGCATATTTTCTGGGATTTCCGGATCAATAAACAAGGTTAGTTCTACTTTCTTGCTGAGTGCCACGTGTGCCAACATACCGCAAGCGTTTTCTACAATACTTGCTAATGACATTGGAATCTTTTCTATTTCCAGCTTACCGGCCTCAATTTTTGAAAAATCAAGAATATCTTCAATGATGGAAAGTAGCGAATAAGCAGAATCGCGTATCAAGTTAGCCATTTCCATTTGGTAGCCAGTCAAACTGGTTTGCCTAAGTACGTCAATCATGCCAATTACACCATTCATCGGTGTGCGGATTTCATGGCTCATAGCGGCTAAGAAAGACGATTTAGCTTTATTGGCTTGCTCTGCTTCAGTCCGTGCTTGCCGTAAGTCATTCATAATGCGCACATGCTCACGGATATCCCGCAGTACACCGGTAAAGTGTCGCTCTTCGCCCACAAAATACTCACTGACCGCCAAATATAATTCAATTCGTTCGCCATTCTTTCGAATGCCTTCTACTTCACGTCCACGCCCGATGCCATGCGATCCAGACAAATAAGGGCGGCCGACATATTCCTGGCCATGCCCAGTGCGGCAATAATTTTCCATATAACTGATATGTTGGCTACGATCCGGCTCAGGCACGATGATCGACACATTTTGTCCTATCATTTCATCATGGCTATAACCGAATAGCTTTTCCATTACTGGATTGACAGAAAGAATTGTGCCTATTTCATCGGTGGTTACCACGCAATCAACCATGTGTTCAACAATAGAACGCATTTCTTCTTCTTTAATCGCTAAAGCAGAATTTGCCCGTTGCAAATCGTCTGTGCGTGCGGCAACTCTATTTTCAAGCTCAAGGTTACTGGCGTTTAGCCGTTCCACCATAAGATTAAATGTTTGCGCAAGTTGCCTCATTTCATCCCAACCTTCAATCGCGGCACGCTGATGTAAATTACCCGTCGAGATTTCCAGAGCACTTTGGTTCAAGTGCTTCAAAGGGTCGACAACACGGCGATTAAATAAAAAGGCCCCGAATAAAGCGGCGATAAAGGTTAGAATAACAATCACTACACCAACAAAATGTACATGATAAACAGAAGCGAATGCCTCATCGGCATCAATATTTACCACCATACCCCACTTCAATCGCGGCAAATAACGCCATGCCGCCACAACTTCCTTGCCACGGTAATTAACAGTTAATGCGCCACCAGAATCGCCATCTAGAGCATATTGGATTGCTGTGGACAATGGTGGATTATCAAGATGTATTTTTCGTTTTAATGCGGCATCAGGATCATATTTCATTGGAGCCATTACCAAAGCAGTTTGATCATCTTCAAGTCGTGCAACGATTGTTTCTCCGCTATTTCTAAGACCCACGTTATTTGAAATTACTGAAAACACGAGTTGACTATAGATTTGTAACGCTAGCACCCCTTTAATTTCACCCTCAATAATAATAGGTGTCGCAACGAACGCGGCTATAGCGCCTTTGGATGGTTCGTAATATTCAAAGTCTGAAATACTGCTTTCTAAATTATCTAGCGCATGGCGGGCGACTTTACCTAAACCGGTGTCACGATAGGGGCCAGTCCGCAGATTAGTTGCAAAGTCAGATTCATGTGCTTGAGAATAAACGATTGTTCCTTGAGTTGAAATCAAAAACAGATCGTAATACTTGGCATTGTCCAAAAAGCGTTTGTAGCTTTCACGATATATCTTATCCAGCTGGTGATATTCATCGGAGTCGACCCCATTTTGTTCAAAAGTTGCGGAGAATTTAACAATTGCTTCATGGGTTGTACTTGTGCCACTTGCTAAATAAGCATCAAGCAAACGTTCTTGAAGGTAATAGTCAATTTGCTCGGCTTTTTTGTCAGCGATAGCAGAGACATTCTGAATAGCAGATTTCTTTATCTCGGCTTCAAAGGTGTGCAGTAAGCTGTTCCCAATGAACAATATGGGCAATAAAGAAACCAATGTAAACCAGACAGCAAAACGCTGTGTAAGTGATGTGAATTTCATCAGTTTCTCCTATGGATCATTGCCGGTCGAGTTACTCAACTGATTTTCCAATCAAATAAGCAAAGAAGTCGATTCAATAATTAAGTCTGCAAGACTCAGATTAAACTTTCACCTCCCTCGACATCATCATTATATCTGTCGCTCCTCTCATGTTGTGATTGACATTTATTCATTCTGTTCTAATGTTATTGAAGATTGTGCCGTAATTCTATTGCTTTAAATTTCTGTAACATATACAGGACATTTTGTATCATTAATTTAAACCTAATTGTTAAAAATAGCGACACTTAGGTAGGAATGGATCAAAAAGTCGATTTTTCTTATAGAAAAATTGTTGTTAAAAATAATTTTATGAGAACATGCTAAGGGAAAGGAAAGGCGATTCTGTCAAATATCTGCGAAATTCAGGTAATGATAATGCGAACTCTGAGAATTTGAAGTTGATGAAATATCTGTTTAGTGAAAGTACGGTTACGTACATCTGTCAGTGTCTTATGTCCAGCGTGATTGACTTGTTACGATCCATTCGGTTCGGGTCTTTTGTTTCAGGATGCATGATGTTGGTTTTTTTTAGCTCATCTACTCATGCACAGCAGACTTTTGGAAAAGTGATACAGCCTTTCGGAAGTTATTCTTATACTGCCGATGACAATATATTGCGCTTCAGGGATAACCAGAGGGTCGACAACCTTCCTGATGGAACTATTCGTAGTGCAATTCTTCAAAAAGATCTTTTTGATATGTCGCATCGATTTACCGGCGGTGTTATTTTTCAGAAGGAAATCAGCCGGCAGCGCTTAAGTGCTAACTTTAACTATAGTCGCGTTCAGTTTGATAGATTTAGCATTATGGACAACAATCTGAAAAATTTTAGCGGCAACTGGAACTGGTTGATAGGCAACCAGCTAGAAGGTAATATGGGAGCCAGTTATACACAATCATTGGCGCCTTTCCTGTTTCAGCCAGGTATTAAATCTATCCGTACTGAACTGACAGAATACGTTAACGCAGCCTGGCGGTTTCATCCCAGATGGAAATTGAACGGTGAATTTACACACTATGATCTTGGTATCAAAGCTCCTCCTGATGTTCCACGCTTAAGATTCCTTGAACGCACTGAAAATCAGTTTGAGGGGGGGGTTGACTATGTTTCTTCGCGCGGAACAGTTGGTAGAAATACGATTGGGGTGCTTTTTCGCTACATAGATGGTAATTTTCCTTTTGAGCCTTCATCAGCATTTGTCAATAATGATTACAATCAAAAAGAGGTTATGGCCAGAATTAACTGGGATGTCACAAGTAAAACCAGCTTGCAGGTGCGTGGAGGGTGGGTAGAACGTCTGAATGCCAGCTTTGCACAGCGCGATTTTAGTGGATTCAATGCGCGCGGCATTTTTCAATGGAGACCCACAGATAAAACGGGATTGACTCTTAGTGGATGGCGCGAAACTTCAGCCAGGCAGAATTTAACCGCAAGCTTCAGCCTTAATACCGGTGTAAGTGTAATACCCTTTTGGAATATCACAGAAAAAGTACGCATGGAAGGAGATTTCTCGTACGAAACACGCAATTTTGGTGACCGCATAACCAATCTCACTGATCCAGATTTATCCAATTTTTTAGGTATACACAATAGAATCCGCAATGCTACTGTCAGATTCGTATACAACCCTTATCTTGGTCTCGAGCTCAGTGCCTCAGCTTATCATGCTGACTTGAAATCAGATTCTGTTTTCGGCGGCTTTAACGCCAATGGCGCCAATGTCAACCTACAATATACTTATGGACAACGATGACAGTTAATGATTTGCCCATCGTGGCTTTTTTCAAGCATTTACTTGATCCGTTCATTATATGGAGCATGCTGATACTGACAACCTGGTTCTATCAAGAAGATTTCACCAGTTACTATTTAATACTAGTCATTATCACTTTTTTTATTTCTTCGTACATTTTCGAGCGTATCCTCGTTTACCGCAACTGGCGCAAGGGTCGCTTGCTTGCTTATATGCGCGATACCGTGATGGGTTGGCTAATTATTGTCACTATCCTGATATTTCTAGGTTATGCCACCAAATTTCATAACCAATTTTCTGGGGAAGTTTTGCTGACTTGGTTTATTGTCACGCCTTTGATGTTGATAGCAAGTCATTTTACAGTGCATAGCATCGTCTCCAATCTGTATCACAAAGGCAATTTGCGTTCGGCGATAGTTATTGGTATCAACGAGAACAGTTTACACTTCATCAAACATATTGCGGAGCATCCTTTTTTCCTAATCAATTTTCAAGGTTTTTTCGATGAACGTGGTAGCGCACGAATCACGGATAAATTTCAATCTCATGCAATGGATTCGGTTGCCCAATTAGTCAACTTTGGCTCGCGCTTGGGGGGGCTGGAGGGTGTCGTGCCTTATGTTCAGAAGCATAGCATTGATATGGTTTTTATCAGCTTGCCAATGTCATCACAACCACGAATTCAGAAGTTAATGGATGAATTACCGGATACAACAACTTCTATATATTTTCTTCCGGATATTTATATCTTCGATTTGATGCAGGCGCGGTTTGAATATATTGGTGATATTCCCGTAGTCGCCATGAATGAATCACCTTTTACTGGTATCGATGGTGTAGTTAAAACTATCAGCGATTTTGTGCTTGCGTTGCTCATCCTTATTTTGCTGTCTCCTTTGATGGCAAGTATAGCATTAGCAGTTAAATTTACTTCACCAGGTCCAATTATTTTTAAACAGCGACGTTACGGTCTTAACGGTGAAGAAATCACTGTTTATAAGTTTCGTTCAATGACGGTTATTGAAGATGGTGTTAATATTCAACAGGCACAGGTAAACGATCAACGGTTCACAAAAATTGGTGGATTTCTGCGTCGCACATCATTGGATGAGTTGCCGCAGTTTTTCAATGTGCTGCAGGGACGTATGAGTATCGTAGGTCCGCGACCTCATGCAGTTGCGCATAACGAACTCTATCGCAAATTGATCAAAGGTTATATGCTACGGCATAAAGCCAAACCCGGCATTACCGGATGGGCCCAAGTTAATGGTTGGCGCGGTGAGACTGAAGTGCTGGAGAAAATGCAAGCGCGCATTGAACACGATTTATATTACCTTAAACACTGGTCCATCTGGCTCGACCTTTGGATCATTCTTAAGACTGTTTTAATCGTTTTGCGTAAAGATAATGCATATTGATACGTGGATTTGAGTGCGCAAGCGATAGCCAATAGATAATTAAGATGAGCGCCGGGTGGTTTGACAGTTTCTTAATCTATTTAGCAAAATGATTGTCCGCGTATCGACACTAAAATATGCGTTTCAAGTAGCTTTGGTGATGGCATTACTGATTGGAATTCTGCTAAAATATACCATTCTATAAAAGTGTTAAGCAAGGAAGTTGTCATGACTTATGTTGTAACTGAAAATTGTATTAAATGTAAGTATACGGATTGTGTGGATGTGTGTCCGGTAGATTGTTTCCGTGAGGGTCCAAATTTTTTAGTGATAGATCCGGATGAATGTATTGATTGTACATTATGTGTTGCAGAATGTCCGGTGGAGGCTATTTACGCTGAGGATGATGTGCCCGATGAACAGGTGCACTTTATTCCGCTGAATGCCGAATTATCTAAAACATGGCGCCCGATTATTGAGAAAAAAGATGCACTGCCTGATGCAGATGACTGGGCTAGTGTTAAAGGCAAGTTGGATCAACTGCAACGCTAAGTAAAAATGGCGGTAATTTAGATACCGCATGTTTGATTTCTCACAATTCCCACAGATTCCCTTTGATGAAATTTCTAAGCGCATAAATGCTGGCTGCTTGGTGGTTACACCTAACAGGAGGCTTGCATTAGCGCTTAATGAAAAATTTAATCAAGAGCAAATCAACCAGCAAAAAACTGCGTGGTATTCGGCAGATATCCTTCCATTTTCATCGCTAATTGAGCGAATTCACCTCGAATCATTGTATGCTAAAGCAGCATCTATATTGCCTTCGTTATTGTCTGTGTATCAGGAGCAAATGCTTTGGGAATCAATTATTCTATCTTCAAAAGATGGAAAAGTATTATTGAGAGTTTCACAAACGGCCCGCTCGGTCAGTGAAGCGTGGTATCTCGCACACGCTTGGCGATTGATCCATCGTTTAGGCAATTTTGCACCAAACGAAGATGTTAAAGTGTTTCTAGATTGGGCAAAAACATATCAAGATATAACGGCATTTAACCGGCAAACAGATCAAGCGCGTATTTGTGATCTGATTACAGAACAATACGAATTTCTTGGTATTGATAAACCATCTTTAATGGTTTGTTACGGCTTCGATGTTATTACACCACAGCAAATCACCTTCCTAAAGAAAATGAGCGATTGCGGTTGTGAGGTGGTGATAGCTAATCCAGCTACACAATACCAGCAATCGCTGGCGAACATTCAGCGGTTTGAATATGTAAATAGTCAAGAGGAGATTCATCAAGCGGCAATATGGGCGAGGTCCAGAATTGAAACAGCTAGTTATGGTGTTCGTGTGGGTATCGTGGTGCCGGCGCTGCCCAACTATCGCAATAAGCTGATTCGTGTTTTTAATGAGGTGATGGATCCGGATATCCGATTTGCGCTACCGGGAGCAAAACATAGTATCGCCCCTTTTAATGTTTCGTTGGGTTTGGCACTAACAACTTACCCATTGATTGATGCAGCTTTTGTAAGCTTGGCATTACTGGATCAAAAAATAGAATTTAATCGTATTAGTCATTGGTTGTGTTCGCCGTTTCTTGCAGGAAGCGAAGCTGAAATGGGTCAACGCGCGCTGCTAAATGCGCAAATGCGCCGCTATACTGAACCTGAAATCTCTTTGGAGCGATTACTCGTACTCGTATTGCAAGCAGATGGACAAAAAAAATGCCCAATTTTGCTGCAGTGTTTGTCAGTGTTAAGGATATTTCGTCAAACTAAGCTTCCGGAATCGGCCAGTCATACTGTATTTTCCAGAATTATGTCCGAGGCATTGCAAATTTTGGGTTTCCCTGGAGAGCGTAGTTTGGATTCGAATGAGTATCAGACACTTAAAAAGTGGCAGACACTTGTCGCAAATTTTGCAGTGTTGGATCAAGTCAATGCAAAAACCAGCTACCATGAAGCCATCGGTCGGCTGAGACAAATGGCAGACAATACGTTGTTTCAGCCTGAAACACCTAATGTGCCTGTGCAAATTATCGGTGTATTGGAAGCGATCGGAATGGAGTTTGATCATTTGTGGATCATGGGGTTATCTGATGAACAGTGGCCTTTGCGAACCCATCCGAATCCTTTTTTGCCGTTAGAGCTGCAACGCAAAGCAAAATTACCCTTGGGGTCAACACTGGAGTCATTTGCCTACTGCCAACGACTGACGCAGAAGTGGTTTTCTAGCTCCAGAGATATTGTTTTAAGTCATCCCCAATATAGTGATAATCGTGATGGGCATGAATTAAAGCTCAGCCCATTAATTCAATCGATACCACTCAGTAGGTCGGCATTTCCTGATATGGAACGGCATCATGATCGGATTATCCAATCGTGCAAAATGGAATACATAGTAGATTGTGAATCGCCACCACTGGATAAAGAAATCGTCAAGCAAGGCATAAAGGGGGGTACATCGGTAATCAAGGATTATGCTGCATGCCCATTTCGCGCTTGGGCTAAGCATCGATTGTCTATCACCAGTTTGGATGTGCCGCATACAGGCCTGAATGCAGTAGAAAGAGGCTCGTTGGTGCATCAGGTTTTAGCTCAGTTATGGCAACAATTGAAAACCAAAGAGGCGCTCGATGGCATCGGTGATCACAATCTTGACCGTATGTTGAAGGATATTATAAACAGCGCCATTTCAAAAATGCAGCAATATGGATCTACAGTACTTTCGGGGCGTTTTGCACAAATTGAACAACGACGTTTGTTTCGCTTGGCACTTGGATGGCTGGCGGAAGAGAAGAAGCGTAGTTATTTTAAGGTAATTGCTGTAGAACAAAATCGAACCATCCAAATAGGTGACTTGATCCTAAATGCACGCTTAGATCGAGTCGATGAATTGGAGGGTGGGCAACGTATTGTTATCGATTACAAAACAAGTAAAAAATCCATTCAATCGATGATAGGAGAGCGTCTAGATGAGCCGCAACTACCTTTATATCTGGTAATGACTGAAATCGGACAACAAGCTGCAGGTGCCGCATTTGCTGTTATAAAGCGAGGTGAAATGGGGTTTGCGGCAATATTGCGGGAGCCGGATCTATTGCCAGGTATAAAAGATTTTTCGCAATTAGATAAATTTACGCGGTTTGAGACGTGGGAGGATTTGATTGAAGCCTGGCGGCAACATTTGACAAATCTTGCAACAGGTTTTTGCAATGGTGATGCCAAAGTAAATCCCAAAAATTTTCCTGCAACGTGTAAGTATTGTGACATGCAGTTATTTTGTCGGATTCGTGAGCGGATTTATGATGGTATGACTGAGCCGAGCAAGGAAAGTGACTGATTCTAAGTTGAGTCCTGATGCAGATCAACGTTATCAAGCACTTGATCCAGCTCAATCATTCATCGTCCAGGCACCGGCTGGGTCGGGCAAAACGGCGCTACTTATCCAGCGCTATCTAAAATTACTTGCTTGTGTCGATACGCCTGAAGAGGTTGTGGCCATTACCTTTACGCGCAAAGCTGCAGCAGAAATGCGTACTCGGGTTCTTGCCGAGATTGAAGTTGCATGCAATCCTACTAAAGAGGTTCGAACTGCTCATGAGAAACTGAATCAGGAGTTGGCAGCGGCTGTTTTATTACGTGATCAGCAAGCTGGTTGGCATCTTGTTGAGCACCCCGAGCGACTGCGGATACAGACGATTGATTCATTGTGCGCTTCCTTGACACGACAGATGCCTTTGCTGTCAAAATTCGGAGCGCAGCCTGAGACGATTGAGGACGCTACCAATTTTTACTTGGAAGCGGTACGAGCTACGCTAGAATCGATGCAGCAAGACCATGCAATTGCTGATGATGTGGAGCAGCTGCTTGAGCATTTGGATAACGACATGGGGCGTCTCGAATCTTTACTTGCCGAGATGCTGGCGCGTCGTGATCACTGGCTACGCCATATACATGGTAGAACCCGGCAAGAGCTAGAAAAATCTTTACAAAATTTGCGCTATCGTGCATTGCAAAATGTTTCGCTACAATTTCCCAACTTATTAGAGAATGAGCTACTAGATTTGTTGCATTATGCTGCTGCAAATCTGATTTCTGATGACAGAGAATCATCCATAATATTTTTTAATCAAATGGATAACCTGACTCCAATTGATATCGAATATTGGCATGGAGTTGCAGAATTGCTACTTACTCGAGAGGGTTCTTGGAGAAAAAAAATCTCTATTAACGAAGGCTTTCCGTCTGGCGATAGCAAGATTGAGAAAAATGTAGCAAGAATGTGGAAAAACCGATGGAGTGCTTTGATCACTATGCTTGGCTCAGAGGAAATTTTTCGGCAGGTTCTGCACGATATACGCCTACTGCCACCAGTATACTATACGGATCAACAATGGAGCATTCTTGGTGCAATAACAAGATTATTGCCGTATGCCGTCGCACAACTTAAGATTATTTTTCAAGCCAGTGGTTTTGTGGATTTCTCGGAGGTCACGCAGCGCGCATTGCTTGCATTGGGGGATTCCGAATTCCCTACGGACCTGGCGTTGGCATTGGATTATCGTATTCAACATTTGCTAATCGATGAGTTCCAGGATACTTCGATCAGTCAGTTTAAGTTAATTGAAAAACTTATTGGTGGCTGGGAAGTAGGAGATGGACGTAGCCTATTCGTTGTGGGAGATCCGATGCAATCCATTTATCGTTTTCGGGAAGCGGAAGTAGGTCTTTTCTTGCAAGCTAGAAATTCTGGGATTGGTCAACTGATTTTGCAACCGATCACGCTCAGTGCTAATTTCCGTTCACAGCAAGGCATTATTGATTGGGTTAATGAAACCTTTACACAAATTATGCCTGATTGTGAAGAGATTCAATCCGGCGCAGTGGTTTATACACCTGCAGCTGCGGTACACCCTAAGCTTACTGATGCTTCAGTGCGGGTATATCCTTTTTTTGATAGAAATCAGGGTGGTGAGGCCAGACAGATTGTAGAAATTATCAAGCAAAATCGCCATGATTATCCGACAGATACCGTCGCAATTTTGGTGCGTAACCGCAGTCATCTGCAGGTGATTGTTCAGAAGTTAAAAGAATCTGATTTGCAGTTCCGTGCAATTGATATTGAGTTGCTGCGTTACAAACCAGTAGTTCAAGATTTGCTTATACTTACCCGCGCCTTGATAAATTTGGCAGATCAGATAGCTTGGTCTGCATTATTACGTGCGCCGTGGTGTGGACTATTGCTTAAAGACATTGATGCATTGTTTAAAGCCGGCAATGGGCAGAAAGGAAAAAATTGCGACACAACTACCAAAGAAACAATCATATGGAAGTTAATTTGTGATGAAAATTATTGGCGGTATATCTCAGCTGATGCAAAGGCACGACTCGAAAGACTACGCAAAACTCTAATACCCTGCATATTTCATCGGCAACGTCAGTCGCTACGTATGACGGTCGAGGCAGTCTGGCAAGCCTTGGGCGGACCAGGGTGTATTAATCTAGTTGGAAAAGATAAGAGCGAGATTGCGACAATCTGGGATGATGCCATGATCTTCCTGGATTATTTGGAGAAACAGGAAGAAATCGGCACGATTCGAGACCTGACGAGCGTTGAGAAAGGACTGAATGAGCTCTATGCATCACAGGATCTGGTTGTAGATAACTCTTTGCAGATTATGACGATTCATAAAGCTAAAGGGCTCGAATTTGATACAGTCATTATACCTGGGCTTGGTCGGGAACAGCGCCGAAGCGATAAGCAATTGTTGAGATGGATGGAGCAACCGCTTGATTGGATTGGAGTCGGACACAAGTTAGTTTATCCAGAGTTATTACTTGCGCCTATTCAGGAAACAGGGCTAAGTTCTGATCCGATTTATAAGTGGATGGAGAAAATTGAGTGTAATAAAGAGCAACATGAAGCGGATCGTTTGTTATATGTGGCTGCGACACGTGCCAGGAAATTTTTGCATTTGTTGGGTGATGTGAGCCTAGTTGAGGATGAAGAAAGAAAATATATACCTAAAAAGCCAGCGGCGAGTTCACTGCTAAATAAGCTATGGCCTGTTGTGCAATTAATTTATTATGAAGCAGCTGAAAAAAATACGATAAATGAGAACTCTAAACTAGAAAACAAAGATTGTGAAGTGATTGTCGGTGGTATAAACAATCAAGGCATATATAGACTGAAGGAAGGATGGGCATTGCCAGATGCTCCAAAATCGATAGCTTGGAAGGAAGTATACGAAACTAAAAAAATTCTGGAAGAGATTGAATTTTCATGGGCGGGAGAAATGGCTCGTCACGTGGGTAATGTAGTGCATCGCTGGTTAAGAAAAATTGCTGAAGATGAGCTGCGTGGCTGGGATGCTGTTCGCATACAGATGATGCGCGGTTGTTTTAAAAAGAATTTGCTTGCTGATGGTATGAGCGGAGACGATGAGGAAGTGGAAAACACGATTGATCGCGTGATTTTAGCATTGGTCAATGCAATCAGTGATGAGCGAGGGCGGTGGATTCTGAGGGATCAGCAGCATGCAAAAAATGAATTGAAGATTTCCGGAATTGTTGATAATAAGCTCATGAGTTGCGTGATTGACAGAACGTTCAATGATTCCACGGGAATTCGGTGGATAATTGATTACAAAATAAGTAGTCATGAAGGCGCAGATATTCAAAATTTTCTAAACTGTGAACAGGTTCGTTATCAGGAGCAGTTGAATTGTTATGCAAAAATGATGCGGCAAATTGATTCGCGACCAATTAAATTAGGAATTTATTTTCCGCTTATTAAAGGTTGGCGTGAGTGGGAATAATTGTGTGG
>NZ_JAIEMO010000013.1 GCF_019752095.1 Nitrosomonas sp. | reverse complement strand
TTACCTTTTATGGACGACCACCTTTTGAAGCTGCTGTTCCAAGATAGCGATTGACGGGAATTTTTCAGGGTCGACTACTTATATTTCTCTAGTGAGGCACTGACTTCCCGGAAGGTTTCAGGGCTATCTTTAATTTTTTTGTTTGAGGTATCTATAAGAGATGTTATTTTTTGTTGCTCATGCTTCAAGCGAGTGAAATATCTTACAATAATGATGATATAGTTTTGTAATCTCACATCTTCAAGAGATTGTGACTTCATTATCGAAAATACTTGGCTCAGGGTCTTTTCGTTCAAAGAGCCATCATTGAATCGTAGTGACAACCTATCCAGATAGATCGAAAAAAGCAGCGATATCAGTTGATTATCTGATTCTTCTAATATCGAGTACCTAAAGTAACTATCCGTTAACAAGGAGAAGTCAAATTTCTCCTCATATAGTGAACTTACTGCATAAATAAAGGATGGCAAAGTGCTTTTAATTTCTGATAATTCTACATCATTCATTGCTATTACGGTTTTAGCATATCTTTTCGCCGTCTTATAATCATTCGAAAAAAAATATAATAATGGCAATTGTATGTCGTCAAAGCAATTTGGACGGATGACTGCCTGAATTAAGAGACGGTTTAGCTCACCAGGTTTGAATTATTTAATGGGTTAGCGTAATACATTTGTCGTCGTGTGGCTAATGATCACCGTTTTATTTTCTCTCGTTCATCCAAAATAGATTGACCGCGGCCGTAAAAAACATCGGCGGGTGTCAGATTATTCAGAGATTCATGATAACGCTCATGATTGTAATAATCGACAAACTGTCGAATACGGTATTCCAATTCACCGGGAAGATAATAGTTTTCCAGCAAGATCTGGTTTTTCAATGAACGATGCCAGCGCTCGATTTTACCCTGAGTCTGCGGATGATAAGGTTTGCCGCGTGTATGGCTCATATTCTGATCTTCAAGGTAATGTGCTAACTCACTTGAAATATAACACGGGCTATTGTCACTCAATAATCGGGGTTTATGTTTGACTTTGACTTGGTCGAATCCTGTAAAAAGCAGCGCATCATCCAGCGTGTCTGACACATCATGGTGGCACAAAGCCGCCAGACGATAATGAATCGCGAGAAATCATCCAATACAGTCGATAAGTAATACCAGCCCCAGCCGGTTATTTTGAAATAGGTAAAATCGGTCTGCCACATTTCATTGACCCGCATCGCTGGATGCTGGAATTTGTCTTTTTCCTGTATGAGAATATAGGCTGGACTGGTGATCAGATCATGGGCTTTCAGTAGCCGATAGACTGTTGATTCCGACACAAAGCTGGATTGTTCAACTAGGCGGATGATCTCGAGTTTCTCGGATGCAGAATACCTCATATACCGTTCTCCCCATCCCCGATCATACTTTTTTTAAGCAGGCGGTTTTCCATTAACAGTTCCGCCAAGGTTTCTTTCAATGCGCGGGCCTCAGTACGCAGATTTCTGACTTCATCCGTGGTCGCTTGACGAACAATATCTCCCGCTAACCGTTTCTTCCTGGCTTCCAGAAATTCCTTCGACCAGCGGTAATATATATTCGTATTGACACCTTCCCGGCGACATAACTCCCCTATGCTGTCCTCGCCACGAAGACCTTCCAGCACTATGCGTACCTTTTCTTCAGCTGAATAATTACGGCGGGTTGCACGACGAATATCTCGTACAGTTTTCTCAGTACTGCGGTTCTGATTATCCTTCTTTGTCATCGTCGTTCCTCTTTCTTTAGGGTAACGATGAACTAAAAATGTCTCTTAAGCAATCACGCTATTTTGTCCAACTTGGGTTGACGGTATACAATTCCAGCTTATAAGCAGTTTGTGGCTTTAGCAGGATAACTGTGCCCGCAGATAAGTGTGACTTTGCACTTTTGCGACAAAATCTTACACAATCCATCTGCACAGTTTCTTAATGGCAATGCAACTTGGCAAAGGCCTCACGCCTTACGAATACATCTGCAAAATATGGACAAATGAACCGGAACGATTTATCGTTAACCCATTCCAGCACACCGTGGGACTAAACACCTAATTATTGTGAAATTTGTGATAAAAACCACAGCGAAGTAAATGGACATCATGTAATCTAACGCAGAGTATCCTAAATGATTAAAATCTTCATCTATGATGATGATTATTATTTAAAGTTTCTTCGGTAGGTATTGGATTGGCAAAATCTCAATGAATTAGCGATGTAAATTTGTTTGGTTGAATATGAAAAGCCCAAATTGCAAATTGCCAAACCCTGCTACTCTTTATGAGTACATCACTGATGGACGAATTCCTGAGTACATTCAGAAGGCGGGTGATCTGCTGGTAGCAGGAGAAGCCAAATCATGTATTGATCACCTCAATAAGACTAATGTGAAGAATGTTGAATCACCCTGGGGCTGGATTATCGCAGCAACGGCACATTGCCAACTTGGAAATTTTAAAACGGCAATTGAAGTTTCGACGCGAGGTTTGCAACATACCGGAGAGAATTCATATTTGTTAGATTGTCTGGGTGTGGCCCATGCCGGTCTTGGCGGTTCAAGCAATGCAAAGATTCTTTTTCAGAAAGCCGGAAAGAAAAATCCCAAGAATGTTAACAGTATAGTTAATCTTGTTAATATCCATCTACTTCACCATGAAATTGATCTGGCATTTGCTGTACTAGCTCATGGTCTGGAAGACAATCCAGATGCTATTGAAATCAGGCATTTATATATTCAGTTGCATCCTATATGGGTACTCTCTATTGAGAATGAAAGAATTCGATTGAGAGTTCGCACACCGCTTGATCATCAATTTGTGAAGGATTGTTATGCCAATGAATCTTTCATGAATAACTATAATCGCTATCTATCAAATTCATTCCGGCAATCCAAATCGCAACAGAAAGCTCGCCATCCCGACCGTTTAATTGTATATAAAAATAAAAGTATTCAATGGATCATTGAAAAAATTGATCCTTTGAATACCGGGGAAATCCAATATACTCCAATAGGTCTTGCTTCATTAACAGAAATTCATTGGGTGCATCGCCGCGCAGAAATTTTGATTGGTTTTCCCAATGCAACAAAATTCAACGGCACCCGCATACCCCTAACGGCAATGCTCATGATATTAGATTTTGCATTTAATAAGATTGGATTCAATAAACTAACAAGTGTGGTTTATGCTGAAAATTCTTATGCGCAAAGATCTACATTAGCGCTCGGCTTCAAGCAGGAAGGTTTTCTAAAAAATCATCTTTTTGACCAGAAACTAAATCGCTGGATAAGTATTTATCATAATTCGATGTTGATTGAGGAATTTGGAGAAAATACCCAGCTTGTGAACTTCTCCAAACGACTGTTGGGATACGAACTGCATCTCAATCAGTCGAGTCTTTTTCACAAGCTTAAAAATTTTTAAAAGGACTGTCTTATGTTGATCAATGGCACATCAGTGAATGATAAATTATTCGGTACTTCTAGAGATGATTCCCTATATGGCTTCTTAGGGAATGATGAACTTCACGGAGGTGAAGGTAATGATTTTTTGGAAGGGGGAGAAGGTAATGATGCGCTCGATGGTGGAGACAATAGTAGTGGTAAAGGGGGAGATACTGCCAATTTTTCAAAAGCGACAGATGCTGTCATTGTGAACCTCGCCCTTGGCACCGCAACCGGAGGTGCCGGAGAGGATACCCTCACCAATGTTGAGAATATCATAGGAAGTGCATTTTCAGATACATTAATAGGTGATGATAACTTTAATGTAAATGAACTGTACGGCGGTAAAGGTGATGACACTTTGCTAAGTGGTGGTGGCGACGACATATTGACTGGAGGGCCAGGTAATGATTTTCTGGATGGCGGTAAAGGTGCTGATACCGCCAGTTATTCGGATGCAGCAGGGGCGGTAACTGTAAATCTTGTAACCGGATTGGCAACAGGTGGTGCTGGAAGGGATACCTTGTTTGATCTTGAAAATATATTTGGTAGTTCATATGCGGATACGTTAACGGGTAACGCAAATGATAACCAGCTAGATGGTGGTGCAGGTAATGATTTACTCAGTGGCGGCAGAGGTTTTGATTGGCTTAATGGAGGAATAGGTAACGATACGCTCAATGGTGGTGGAGATATTGGTTTTGACTTTGATACTGCTGATTATTCGAGTGCAACCAGTAGCGTTAGTGTGAATCTTTTAACCGGAATCGCAGCAGGTGGCTTAGGAAATGATACGTTGCTGAACATTGAAAATGTTCAAGGCAGCTTTAGTGCAAGCAATACGCTAACAGGCCACACAGGCTCAAATCAGCTGTGGGGGGGGATAAACAACGATACACTATCAGGCGGTGATGGAGATGATACGCTCCGTGGTGATGCTGGCAATGATAGTCTAAGTGGCGGAGATGGTATTGATTGGCTGGATGGGGGAGATGGCAACGATATGCTCAATGGTGGAGCAGGCGCCTTTGATACCGCTGATTATTCAAATGAGTTCATTAGTGACGTTACTATAAATCTTTTAACCGGTATCGCAGCGGTTGGGTCTGGTAAGGATACTTTGCTTAGCATTGAAAATGTTCAGGGTAGTTTTAATGTAAGTAATACACTAACAGGCAACGCAAGCTCAAATCAGCTGATGGGTGGTTTCAGGAATGATATATTATCAGGCGGTGCGGGAGATGATACGCTGCGGGGGGATAGTGGCAACGATATCCTCAATGGAGGCGCAGGGGCCGATAATATGCACGGTGGATTTGGTAATGACAGCTATATTGTTGATAGTATAGATGATATTGTTCTTGAGTCTTCACTGGAAGGGCTTGATAAGATCAGCAGCAGCGTAACTTATACGTTACCCACCGAGGTGGAAAATCTTACATTGACCGGTGCATCGGCGATTAACGGCACAGGCAATGGCAAGGCTAACGTTATCACTGGAAATGCTGCCAACAATCATTTAAATAGCAGGGCGGGTAACGATACGCTTGATGGTGGAGCGGGTAATAATGTATTGACCGGTGGATCAGGTAATGATGTCTTTAAATTTACCACAGCTGGACATATAGACAAAATTACTGACTATAACGTCGCCAATGACACAATTCAGCTAGAAAATAGCGTGTTCAGCTTGTTAACTGCAACCGGTACATTAGATTCTGGTCAATTTGTGATTGGTGCGAAGGCGATGGATAGCAATGACTTTGTTATTTACAACGATGCAACGGGTTCATTGTTGTACGATGCGGATGGTAATGGCGCCGGGGTAGCAATAGAAATTGCCGGTGTTGGTGTTGGGTTAGCAATGACAAATGCCGATATTGTGGTGATATAAAAGTCAGAATTAAACTTAATGCTTGCTAGGTCATTGAATCTGAATTAATATCTATGGCAAGAGTTAAGGATACTAATGTCAACCGGCGAGAAACTTGTACTGAAGACAATAACTAGTTTTCTCGCCGGTCTTGAGGTGAAAAATCAGCCCAATTTGACTTAATTTGGGATTGCCTATTCGTGTGGCCTGCGTTTGCCACGTACTTAAGCCCCTTTGCGTCGGCGAATAACCGCGAGAGTAGCCAAGCCGAAGCCGAAGAGAGGGAGAGATTTCGGTTCTGGTATTGGAGAGGCAAGAAAGCCATGGGCTGTGGTGGAGTCCTGGAAGTTTCCCACGATCTGGCCGGTGTTATTGATTCCTTGGGCTGATGTATAGGAAGCGCCAGGGACGTCCAAGCTAGTGTGCTAGTGTAGGTGTAAGTGGTTGTAGCCCAAGCGCTAGATATTGCCACGAAAGCCGACACGGAAGCCAGAAGAAACTGTGTTCCTACGAAGGACACTAAAGTGAATGAAAATCTCAAATTGCCTCCTTATTAATAAAAGAATTTTAGCTCAGACTGTAGCATATAATGCAGAAGTAAGTGTATGAAAGAAGCCAATATTATATCGTAATATATAGAGTGAGCCGGATTTGGTAACACTAAGGTAATTTCTAGAGTATGGTGCTGCCAAGTTAACTTTATCTGACCAATAATGGTGGAATGATGAATTTAGTGACCCTATATGCCATCACTACTGTCCCGTTAACTTTTACACCAAGTACATCTGATAATTGTTAGTATTTTTATCGACGAGTGGATCCCCACGCAATAAAGCCATTAGGTCACGTTTTTCAAACAAATTGAGCTGCAATAATCGCAGAATTTGTTGCATGCTTTTGCTCATTTTTGACTGAAATTTGATGAATGCTAATAGCAAATATACGCATACAGCGATCCAAACCTGAGTCATGACTGCATTTTTACTTGTCCCAACAAAAGTCTTGATTTTCAGATTCTGTTTAATCCATTTGAAGAGCAACTCTACCTGCCAGCGTGCCTTATAGATATCAGCAATGGTTTTGGCTGATAGCTTGAAATTATTGGTTAGAAACACATAATGTTTGCCGGTTTCTTTGTCTCGGTAACCGATACGCCGCAGCTGAGCTGGGCATTCTTTTGCTGACTTCAAACCAGTGAACTTGATGATTTGATCACTGCTCAATCCTTTGTACTTCAAGACCGGCTCACGACTGACAACCTTGAATTTAGTGTTGGATTTGAGGCGAGTAATAAAGAATATCTTTTTCTCTGTCAATTGGTTGTACCAACCGTAATCGCAGTACCCCCTGTCAACAGCTACAATGCTACCTTGGGGAAATTGCAGTGTACGGCCAATTTCAATATCACTGGTCTTGCCTTCCGTAATGGCGACAAACTCAGGAAGATAGCCGCTATGATTCAATCCGACATGAAGCTTAATGGCGCTTTTTGTCGTGCGAAAATTTGCCCACGGAAAGACCGACAAACAAAGGTCTATGGTAGAAGCATCCAATGAATAGAGTGGGTTCTTGAAACGAAAATTGTGGCCTGGTGTCATTGCCTGGCAACGACTTAATAACTTCCCTGCCAGGGATTCATGCAACGTATAAGGTTTATCTTCGTTGATGCGAGACAAGTTGGAACGCGTCAACTTCATACTACCCAGATGATAGAGACGATGCGCCTGGACTGAGATATTTTCAACAATATCTCGCAAGCTCTTCCGTCCTGCCAATTGTGCCATCGCCAAGGTCACAAACTGCGACCATCTAGATGCAGTGCGGAATGAACGACCTGAATGATGTTCTTTTGCCAAAGTCTCAAACTCATGTCTCGGTACAAATTTTAGTATTTGTGAAAAGATCGTATTATAATGTGACATGGCCTGATTTCCTATTGTATGTCGTCAAACCAATTTGGACAGATGGCAACCTAAATTAAGAGACGCTTTAGCTCATCAGGTTTAAAGATTTTGCTTGGTTATCGTAATACATTTGCCGTCGCATCGCTAATGTTCGACATTTAATTTTCTTTCGCTCATCCAGAATAGATTGCATAAAAGACATCAGCGGGTGTCAGATTATTCAATGACTCATGGTAGCGTTCGTGATTGTAGTAATCGACAAACTGGCGAATGCGATCTTCCAATTCACCGGGGAAGTAATAGTTCTCCAGCAGGATCTGGTTCTTCAGTGAACGATGCCAACGCTCGATTTTACCCTGAGTTTGGGGATGGTAGGGTTTGCCACGTGTGTGAGTCATATTCTGACTCTCAAGATAATGTGCCAGTTCACTTGAAATATAACACGGACCATTGTCACTCAATAATCGTGGCTTATGTTTAATGTTGACCTGGTCAAGTCTTGTAAAACGCAATGCATCATCCAGCGTGTCTGATACATCATGGGTACTCATGGTAGTGCAAAGCCGCCAGGCAATAATAAACCGCGAGAAGTCGTCCAGTACAGTCGATAAGTAATACCAGCCCCAGCCAGTTATTTTGAAATAGGTAAAATCGGTCTGCCACATTTCATTAATTCGCGTCGTTGGGTGCTGAAACTTATCCCTCGCTTGCATCAGGATGTAAGCTGAGCTAGTGATCAGGTCATGGGCTTTCAATAGCCGGTAGACTGTTGATTCCGATACAAAACTGGATTGTTCATCGGTATACATGACTGCCAGTTCCCGCGGTGACAGTTCGGGCTTATCCAGTGCAAGCTCAATAATTGCAGCCTGCTGGTCTTGCGGAAGTTTATTCCATACCCATCGAGGAGAGGGCTTTCGATCTTCCAATCCATCTATACCGCCTTTCTGGTAGCGCTTCAGCCAATCGTAGAAAGTGGATCTGCAGATACAAAGCCGCAACAGTGTCTGCCCAACTGATAAACTGGATTGCTCAACCAGCCGAATGATCTCAAATTTCTCGGATGCGGAATATCTCATATACCGTCCTCCCCATCCCCGATCATATTTCTTTTAAGCAGGCGGTTTTCCATTAACAGATCTGCCAGGGTTTCTTTCAGTGCACGCGCCTCAGTACGCAGGTTTCTGACTTCATCCGTGCTTGCCTGACGAACAATATCTCCCGCTAACCGTTTCTTCCCGGCTTCCAGAAATTCCTTCGACCAGCGGTAATATATATTCGTATTGATACCTTCCCGGCGACATAACTCCGCTATGCTGTCCTCGCCACGAATACCTTCCAGCACTATGCGTACCTTTTCTTCAGCTGAATAATTTCGGCGGGTTGCACGACGAATATCTCGTACAGTTTTCTCAACACTGCGTTCGGGGTGATCTTTCTTTGTCATCATCGTTCCTCTTTCTTTAGGGTAACGATGAACCAAAAATGTCTCTTAAGCAATTAGGCTATTTTGTCCAACTTTTGCTGACGGGATACAGTTCAGGTATGTCAACACGGGATAGAAACACAGTATTAGGAGCAGGCGTCGGTGCTGTCGGAGGTGCGGTCCTTACTAATGGCAGCACTCTTGGAACCGTTGGAGGTGCAGCGGTAGGTGGTGTTATTGGTAACCAGATGGGTAATGGTAAGCACAAAAAATAACGACTTCAATTATTATTTGTAAGTTTGTATGATATGTGCTGTTTGAAATGAAGCCCCTGTTTGCAAGGCAACGATTAGATTAGCGTATATTTCATTCTCTTAACCTTGTCTGATTGTGAGAATGCTCAGCAGCGTGTTTCGTCCCCATATTCTCTGGGACTGATATCTCAATTTTCTGCCATATTACAGACATAGGTCGCCAGTTCGATCCTGGCACGACCTACCAAATATAAAACAAGGGGTTAGTTAACGCTAATCCCTTTTTTATTTTCGAACATAGCAAAATGTTTTTTGTCATGAAGTTATCTATAGACGGCACCTTGATATTTCCCGAAAAATAAGCAAAATAATTCGATTGTCGTCTCTGGATCGAACTTATGCAGAGCTTTAATTCAGAGTTAATTTTATACGTTATAACTAAATATATTCCGATAATTAGTCGAAATTTCCAAACCTGATGACCAACAGCGTCTCTAAATTCTGGCTATCTTTGTCCAAATTCCTTTGACGACATACAACCTGAACAACCACCCAAGATGACTATCATCGTTAAGAATGTCGCACTGACTATTATTTTCATAGAAACCCTAATTGTCAAATCTCAAATATCGGCAGATTGCTAAACTTACTTAAGTAAAACAACAAATCATGTGGAAAAATGCAAAGAAAGTATTGGCAAACATTGAAGTAGGGTGGTAGGACAGGACTTCTAAGAATTTATTCCCTGAGAATCTTGACGCGATTGTTGGCGTAATATCGGCAAAAACTCGAGAAACTAATCGATGATAGAGCCACAGCGGAATGTTGTGTGGTTTTGGATGGAAATTGATGGCATTTTTGTAGAATCGCTGAATTATTCATTATGCCAATATCACGCAGGTACAGTTAATTTATTGGTACCATCATCTGTTCTGCATGTAAATATGAGCGGTTCTTTTCTATGGCTGAAATGCATGAATTCTTTAAGTTAGTCCTTGATGCAATTACAGAACATATCGCTGTAATTGATCGCGAAGGTAATATTGTTTTCGTAAATCGAGCATGGAAAATATTTTCTCACGATAATAACGGTTTAATTAATAATGATTGGAAAGGAGTTAACTATCTTAAGATATGCAACAACTCTGCAGTCACGGGAGATGAATCCGGACTAAAGGCTGCAGCCGGTATAAAAAAAGTAATAAACAGTGAGCAATCATCATTTTATTTTGAATATCCTTGCCACAGCTCAGATGAAAAACGCTGGTTTATAATGCAGGTTACGCCATTTGTATTTAATGCCACCTCTTATTTTGTTGTATCACATAAAAATATAACTGAGAGAAAACTTGCTGAGGAAGAGGTGTTATACCTGTCACGTACGGATTGGCTTACTAATATTCCAAATCGTAGATGTTTAGATGAATTCTTAAAAAATGAACATCGGCGTTGCAAACGATTCAATTTGCCAATCTCTCTTGCAATTATCGATATTGATCATTTCAAGCTATTAAATGATACCTATGGACACCAGGCAGGCGATGAATGTCTAATTCAAATTGGTGCGGTTCTTATTGCCTATACCAAAAGGCCAAGCGATATCTGCGGCCGATATGGCGGTGAAGAATTTTTGATAGTACTCGGCAATACTACTATTGAGCAATCCTTAGATGTCGTGAATAAACTTCTCAAAGCTATACGTGAACTAAAAATACCAAATAAAAATTCACCAACCATGGCAACTGTTTCTGCCAGTATCGGCTTGGTGTCAACTAATCTCGTTAGGGATATTAACGAAAAAGAATTGATAAAATTTGCCGATGCTTTACTCTACTCAGCAAAAGAAATGGGTAGAAATCAGATCGTCTATAAATACGTCAAATAGGTACTGCCTAGTTAACTTCAGCCGAGCGATAGTTCAAGATACCGAAATGAACCTAGGAAAACCGTCACTAATAAGTTAAAAAATTATGGCGTCGCCTACCGAGATCTTGTCTCCACTACGATTCACGACAATTCTCGATATGCCCACAATCGTACCGAACTTTTACACAAGCCAATTCGTTTGACAGAACGAGGCATGCGCTGGTTCAAGTCTATGGTGCAGGCACAACGATTCTGGAATGTCTAAGCTGCGTGTGCAATCTATTTAATCTTGACCGTCATTAGCCATTGCCGAAATCAGAGACAAGGTGCTTTTGCGTATTGGAATAAGATAACGGTAGCTTAAGGCCAGTAAATTTAGTGTTTTGGCAGACCTGCGAGAGTTAGCTTGGCAATACCCACCGTGGCGAGTCAATGCTTTCATGATACGCTTGATGGTCTGGTCAAGCAGGTTCCGCAGTTGCTCTGTCGCCGGTGTGCGTACACTGCAGAAATCCGGCGTGCCATTCTGGATATGATAGACCCTATCGATTATCAGGCAATAATGGTTGCAACGTCTTTTTCTACTTACGAACAATTAGTGTTAAACGCCTTAGATAAAAACGCCTCTAAAGTTGGCGCAGCTTCAGGCCATGATATTCGCTTGGCTTTGCAGGCTGAGGGTTTAGGTAAGCGTGAGATTGGCGTCATTATGGGCGCATTGGTAGAAAAAGGCGTGTTAGAACGGTTAAAAGTGATTGACGCCGATGGCTTATTTTATATGGCTTGTCGGCGGGTAACGCTTGGCAAATAACCTATTGTTTAGTTAGTAATGGTATTAGAAAAGCCCGTGCATGGCGAATTACTAATTCTCGCCAAAAATTAATCCCGTTACCAGTCTTGTAATTATCTCGGACACATGTAATATCGAAGTTGATAAGAATTTTCCTTTATTTGACATGCATATTCTTACCACACTCGCGAAAATGGTGAGGCCGGGTGGTGCACGGGCCATCGTAGCAGACAGCCTACTCATTAAGCATCAACCAATCCCGGCAAAGGGCTCTAACCTAACTGTTCTCGATCGATTCCTGTTTACCTTTCGTCAATGGCATGCCAATCTGAGAATACTGGAGATCGACGAAATCAAGACGGTCCCGCAAGTTCCAATTCGTCGAAAGGCTAATCGGAACTCTCAGGCGCGAGTATCTTGATCAGGTTCTGCTTTGGAATGCACACGATTTAAAAAAGAAACTCGATGCCTTCAAAGACTATTATAACGGTTACCGCGTTCACGCTGTATTGGATGGTAAGCCTCAGCGGAAATGATGTACTGGGCAAGGCGAATATCAACGAGTGCCGGTGGAAATCACATTGCCGAGATTTATTTCATACACCGATGGCAGTGTGAATTGTAATTCGCCACCTATAGGCATGCCAGTTATCTGTTTCAAGCCGCTTGTTTTGAGTAAAATGTTAGGAAAGGTCCAAATGTTACGTTGGTAATTTTCTCTTCCTGATCTTTACCCAAAGTTATTTTGGATTAGTTGATTACTTCTGAATTAATTCAAGAATTTGATTATTTTAATAAATATGGAGAAATAAATTATGGGTATTGAAGTAAGTGGCCTTTCTGGTCTTATTTTATTAGTCCTTAATGTATGGGCGATTGTTAAGGTTGTACAAAGTTCAGCGGGCACAGGAAACAAAGTGCTATGGATAGTACTAATATTGCTTCTGCCTATAGTTGGTCTGATCCTGTGGTATTTTTTAGGTCCTAGATAGAGAAGTGGCCTCGCAAATTCGGACAGTCCGTTAAGTGGTATTCATGCTCAACCCAAACCGTGTAATAGACGGCAAAAAAGAGCGAGAGTATGAGAAGGACGAGGAGGAATCACGCAGCGGGATTCAAGGCCAAGGTGGCCATAGCTGCGATCAAGGGTGACAAGACACTTGCTGAGTTAGCTGAACAATTTGATGTGCATCCGAATCAGATTTCGGAATGGAAGCTGCAGTTACAGGAATCTGCAATCGATGTGTTCGGGAGTAATTCAAGGGTAAAGGCCGCCGAGCCTGATTTCAAGATCTTCCACTGGGCAATTCACGCTGGAGATTGATATTTTTAGAAGGAGTGCGCTACTTGAGGCGGGATTGAGCAGCGCATGAAAATACGGGTGTTCACGGATTTTCGTACGTATACGCAAGGTGATCGTTCTGCTGATCGGGGTGGATGTGACGACGAATTTTGTTTAATGGCGCGCCCGGCAGGATTCGAACCCACGACCACTTGGTTCGAAGCCAAGTACTCTATCCAACTGAGCTACGGGCGCTCTAACTATATCTTACATAGTTATACTGACATGTGCTGTCAAATATCAGTTTGTCGATTACTATAATCATGAACGTTATCATGAATCACTGAATAATTTGACACCCGCCGATGTTTATTACGGCCGCGGTCAATCTATTTTGGATGAACGAGAGAAAATAAAATGGCGATCATTAGCTACACGACGCCAAATGTATTACGCGAACCAATTAAATAATTCAAACTTGATGAGCTAAACCGTCTCTTAATTCAGGCAATCATCCGTCTAAATTGGTTTGGCGACATACACTTGCTATCTTTCAATCATTATTCCGAAAAGGGTAAGCCAAAACATTATCTTCTTTGAATTCGAATGTTCCACTATGAGTGTTATTGACACTATAAGTGTAAATTCCTGCTTTTAAACCAAACACCTTTAATGGATAAGCTATTAATACAGTTGTGCCTTCCTTACATTCAATAGTAGGATCAATTTGAATTATGTTTCTGTAAGGTGCGTCAAAAACTATTTCAAAATTATTAAGCATTTGCTTTTGATAAACGGTGGTTACATCGTTACTAAGAGACGCATATGCGCAACTATCAGAATTTGTTTCTATATTAGTTTTAATAATTAGAAAAACTTGTATAGGTAAATTTTCAGTAACAATTACTTTAACTTCATTCACTAAGTCAGTATCTAATAATGAGGTATCGACCCTAACTAACTTCCAAGCGTCCAAATTTTCATCATAGTTTAGTACTGCACTTCTGTACTTACCTACCTCGTCATTAGTGTCGACTCGTGGAATTTGTAGATTGTGAGAATCAAATAGAATCGCACTATCATATAAGGAATCGCTTTTCGAAATACTTATTATATTCGAATCATCATTTTCCGTTGCTTTATCAATTGCATGAGATTGATCATTAAACAGAAATATTATGATTGCAAATATATAACCTATCATATGATTTGTTCTATTATTCATTGATTTATTCCCATTATTTAAAAGTTTAGTCTTATAGATTAAATCCTATTTTTGTTAATTTCACCTTACTAATAGACGGGTAAATATTCCCTTTATACCTTTAGATCATATATTAACTATTTTTGAAAAAATAATTTTTTAGATTCTATGTTTTCAAAACTAAATAAATTTTATTGGCATATCCGCTACACGCGAATCAAAGCCGCTAAGCGTAAATACTATCGGCATATTGCTAAAGAAAAAAACGCCTGATTGATTCTGGCGTGGTTCTGTCGCAAATATTCGTAAAGTGCAAATGCCACACTTATTTGCGAGCACAGTTATCCTGATAAAGCCATAAACTGCTTATAAGCGGGTATATTTTCAAGGGACAGTTGTCCCTTTCGGATCATGTGTGCGGTTTCAATGCCATCGATGGTTGCCTGCGCTGAATGAAAGGCTTTGAATCCCATCATGGGGTTCGGATTTTCTTGATAAAACGGTGGTCCTGCACGATGATATTGTTCAAATACTTCACCTGGCATATTTCAATAGAACTCAACAAACCTGCCAACATTAGCAACCTATTAATGCTCTCCAAACCAGCATAGTTGGCACCGCTTTTATCCATGACAACTTTGTTAGGAAATCCGCTAGTATCGATTGCTTGTTTAAAGAAGGCGCTGGCCGCTGCTTTATTACGGTGCTTGGAGAGCATAAAATCAATAGTATCGCCAAATTTATCAACAACGCGATATAAATAAATCCATTTACCCTTAACTTTGATATAGGTTTCATCCATTCGCCAGGACGTGGCAACAGCGCGTTTAATTTTTTTAGCCGTCAAAGCCAAGGAAGATGAGTAATTGATAACCCATCGATTGAGCGTGGAATGATCAACTTTAACGCCTCTTTCTTCCATAATTGCTTCAATGTCACGGTAAGAAACACTATACCTGACATAGAAAAAAACAGCGTAGAGAATGACATCTTTTGGAAAGTGAGCGCCTTTAAAACTGATCATTGGATTCTTCAATTACTAAAATTAGCCAAGTATCACCCAAACTGACAAACTTTGCGACAGAACCCCTTGCTTATTATTCTCAAGCAAGAAGAAATAGCGCTGGCTGTTGATGTAGAAAAAGAATTTAAAGTGGGCATGCAAAATTTTGCACAAGCTAATTTTTTTGGAGAAACCAGAGAGACCCTAACGAGTCCCCCCTAGTGCCTTTCATAAAGCGGGATAATATGCACTTGTTATATCGGCAGGTTAAAGAATAACTTTAGTGAAAATAGAAATATTTTTATAACTGGTTGCTTTGTAGTGTTTTTTTTGGTTAATTAGTCGACCCTGAAAAATTCCCGTCAATCGCTATCTTGGAACAGCAGCTTCAAAAGGTGGTCGTCCATAAAAGGTAAATTGGGGTAATTTGATTTTTTCCATCAAAGAATTCGCGAAACCTGCAGTTTTCTCCACAGGAAAAAGAGCCAAAAAATGGCCAATAGCCATTGTTTCAAATTCCAGGCAACAGCGGCCAGTAGCAGATTGATGTGGTCACCGAGTGCGCCTTTCAAATAGTTTCTCGCCATGCGGTAATCCGACTTCAGGTGGCCAATAATGGGTTCAATGGCCGCGCGCCTTCTGCATTGTTTTCGCTTTTTGTCTTTCTGGTACCGGCTGTCCTTCTTTAATGCCTTTCCAGGAAGAATGATCTGGGTTCCATTGACTTCGCGCTTACCACGGTAGCCGCGATCACACACAGCTTGCTTGGCCGGTTTGCCGCGTGAGGCTTCAACATGACGCAGAATCTCGGGTAATGTGTTGCTGTCATGCAGGTTTTGTTCGTGACTGACAACTCCGACAATTAGATTGCCTTTCGCTGTACTGGCGATCGATGCCTTGCTGCCATATTCAAATTGTTTATGGTCTTTCCCCTTGGCTATACAGTACACCTGTGGTTCATGTAGAGAATAGATTTTAGGCGTGTCTTTGGTTTTTTGCTTCAGAACACGTTCATACAGTAGAAAATCCTGTTGGTAGCACTCAAACAGACAATGTTGCGGTAATTCTCTCCTTAGCTCTCGTATCAAAATCCCCGCAATTGTTCTGAGTCGCTTTAGCGCTCGTTTGGCCTTGGCTCTTTTCTTCACGTGCCGGTAGTGTCGAATATCCAGACGCAGCGATTTTACTTGCCTAACGAAAGTCCGTCGTTGCAAAATGCCATGGGCTTTGGCAATCTTATAAATACAAAGTATTTATACCTAACATCAATTGCTTGCGGTTATTTCAGGATCGACTAAGTACCTTTTAAGCGATTTGAGTTTGGTAATTATAAAAATCATTAGGCTAGATCTAGATACCGATAGCAAAATTCAAGTAGAAAAGTTTCTTGATCTCTTAAAAAAATATTCAAATGATAGAAAAAGGCTTACGTCGCTTATTGATGAATTTAAAAATTATCAAGAATTCTTGCAGCATGATATTTCCTTAGATAAGGAAAATAATATTGAATCCAAGAGTAGCAATTCAAATATCAATATCATCCTTTTAATGTTGTTACTCATATTTATGGGTATCTTTTTTTTAAAAAACGCCCCAGATAAATGTCTCTGCCGGCGGCCAGAGGTGGCTTCACTGGATCTGTCGCATTAGCTGTAAAAATACATATTTCAGGTGAGCAGAGAAGTCGGCTTCTGTCGCTAGACGGTTTTATTCTGCCAGCGCATAAAATTGCTCAGCAAAAGACATTTTGTCAACTCCCTCCATCATTTCTTCCAGGTGTCGACAACTTAATGGATACGCCGCGTACCAGCGGATACAGACCAGAATCACTTCAATCGGAAACCGCATTCCTTTTGCAGCCAGCATGTAGCCTCACCATTTCTTCAATGTCAGCAGTCTACACAAGATTGAATCAATGACCTCGCTAATGCGACAGAACCAGATTAAGCTCGTATCTCATTTCTTGATTTTAAGATTAGCTAGATCATTAGCCATAAATTCTTGATGATATTGCTCTTCCAATGAGTGCAATAATTCTATTCTTTTTTCAGGTGACATTCTTTTGATTGCATCATTTCCTTCAGTTTCTTCGGCATCTCTCATCGCAAGCCCTGACACTAATTCCGCCCAGAATGTTGCATTATCATAGTTCTCAATGATTTCGTTAACTTCACTGGTGTCCTCATACTCTCTTGTTTCATAATATTTATTTGATTCTTTATCAGCTTCTATCAAATTTCCATAACCCATTTCTTCAGCATATGAGTAAAATTTCTGGACTACATCTTGATACTTCTCCTTTTCTGGCAATTCCTCCTGGTCATGTGCAGATAACATCCAGTCTCCAAGATAGAGAACATCAAGTAACAATCTATATTCTTTTTTGGTAATGTTTATTTTCATATTCAATCTTTCCTAAAAAAACCTCTGTGGACAATTGAAACCAAGCAATAACCTAAGAATGGTTCACAACTAGTAAATAACTTTTGATACTGTCAGGGTAACCAACAAGAAATATGCGCTAAGTAATTGAAGTGAAAAATACCCTCTCATCAGAGTTTTATTAGAATTCGAAGCATCAATCAGATATTTCAAAAGGGAATCAGCGTATGCATCACCAAGGAGTGCTTCACTCTGCCAGCCGTGCGAGGAGCAAAAAGTTCTGGATAGCTTGATGACTTTGTACGAGGAGCAGCTTTTACTGCCATGATTACCACGCGTAACTGGTTTTTAGTCATAAACATTTTTTGTTGTGGTGGGTGCTAAAATAATAAATAATAACTCCTAACGTCATTGATGTGCATGTAATGAGCGATAAAGTTTCCTTGCTTCTTCTTCCTTCAGTGTGTCATTGATTTCACGCAAGACACCTTGAATGCTAACGGGTTTCTCAATACACTCGAAGTAGCCGGTCAAAACACTTTTTGGATGCAGTTGTCCGCTTTGGTAGAGTGACCATATCTCCATACCATAATTGGTTGCTAACAATTCAGGCGCAAATTGACCGAAGTAAATAGCCAGGTTCTCGACATCACGTAGCAGCATTATACAGGCTTGGTTATTGGCAGCCGCATCAATAGCTTGCGGCAAGTCAATGATAACTGGCCCTGTGCTATCGACTAGCACGTTATATTCAGACAAATCACCGTGAATAATCCCGGCACAAAGCATGCGCACCACCTGCGAAACAAGCATGCGGTGGTATTCACGAGATAATTCTACCGTCAGAGCCAGATCGTTGAGTCGCGGAGCCGCGTTGCCATGGTCGTCAGTCACCAGATCCATCAGCAGTACACCTTCATGGAAATTATACGGTTTGGGAACACGCACGCCAGCAGCAGCAAGTCGATACAAGGCATCTACCTCAGCATTCTGCCAGGATTCTTCCTGCGCTTTGCGTCCATATCGAGAGCCTTTTGCCATGGCACGTGCTCGACGGCTATTTTTTTCTTTACGGCCTTCGGTGTAATCCGTACTTTGGCGAAAACTACGCTTGTTGGCTTCTTTATATACTTTAGCGCAGCGAATATCTTCTCCACATCGAACTACATAAACCGAAGCTTCCTTGCCACTCATTAATTGACGGATAACTTCATCGATAAAACCATCTTGGATCAGTGGTTCAAGTCTTTTTGGTGTTTTCATCAACGAAATCCATAATTTATATCATGATGCTCATAACTTAGAAACAATTTGTAACACCTATATGCGGAAATAAAGCGGAAAACAGGATTTGAATTAAGCCATCCAAAGTGTTTTAGATTATTGGGTAACGATTTGCCATTAATTCAAAAGTGATTTTTATATTCTAGCAGTTGTGTTGTCGCACTCGAAGGGGAGTCAATAGCGATGAGAGGCCATTGTGATCCAATTCATGCATCAATGCCAATAGCTTCCCGATTTCGCCAGGCGGGAATCCTTTTCGAGCAAGCCAGTTAAGATAATTTCCTGGTAAATCAGCGATCAATCGTCCTTTGTACTTACCATAAGGCATGGCTTGGGTCACTAATAGCTGCAAGTGTTTTGAATTCATCGCAACTGATTTTTAAGTTTTAGAGATAATGTTTTTGTGACCAGAGTTTTCCACAATACACGTCAATGCCTATGTGGACAGGCTGTGGGTAAGTGGATAATTATACATTGTGACAGCTAGATAAAATGTTTGCTAAATAGTTAATCACTTCTAACTGGATAGAGAACGATCGCTCTCCTGTATTGATTTCATCAATAAACGCATGTAGAGCAGCCGTGCTGTGCATATCTGCATCTATATTTCGTCGTCGACCCACAAGTTGGACAGAAGACAGCCTGAATTAAGAGATGATTTAGCTCAGTAGATTAAAAAAACCTTTTGATTTTTTGCCGCAATACATTTAGTTACAACGCAGAAGCTTAATCATCCAGCTGAAGTTCCAAATAAATTCGATGCAGCACCGACAATGGAATTATTTTGCTTAATTTGCGGGAAATATCGAAGTGCTGTCTTTAGATAACAGCATGATTTATTAGACTTGCTGTGTTCGAAAATAAAAAAGGGACTGGCGTTTAATGGCACCTCTAAAAATTACATATTTTGCAAGAAAATCACCTGTAACTATCTAATTCCTTTTGGTTGTTATTGACAAAAACTGTATTTCTAGAGGTGTCCTTATGAAAGTTTGCATTAACCGGGGACGGGTAAAATCTTTGCAGCTTTTGCTGTCAAGTATCGCGCTTAGCTCAAATTATTGCATTTGCACAATTCAGGAAAATCAGTTTCTTATGACGGCAAGGCCAAGCTGCGAATGAAATTCGATTAACTCGACTCCCAAAAATGGGAACCAATGAGGCAAAACCACCCCTAATAAATTATAAATCGACTCTCCTTTAGTTTGGTTTAGCCGCATCAACCAGTGCAGATAAAAAGTTTGCATAGTCGGATGGTTGTACTTATTCATTCGCCTGTGCTTTTTGGGTACTGGTTTTTTATTATCAGGGTCTCGAAATCCTGAATCCACTCAGATCATTCGGTAAAAACCTTGAATGTTTCTCCTGATTAAATCCGCGCCGCCAATAAAGAAATTGAGAGTGCCCTGCTGAGCGTATTTTTTAGATAAAGAACTGAGCCGGAAATGTCGTAAAAGCCTTATTCAAGTAAGGAACTGTAATGATTAATAACATTGTAAATATAGACGCATTTATCACAGAGAAAGAAATGATTCTCCAAGCGGAAGAAAGATCTTTGGCAGAGAAGATCGCGTTAATGAAAGAGCTAGTAGTTCGCGAAATTGAAATAATGATTAAGAGTATTAATGCGAAATAAAAAATAAATCGTCACAAGTAATTCAATTTAAGATTAAGTAACAAGATTGATTTGTAACAACAAACTAAATCTTCCCGACTTTTCCGGAGATTTTTTAGTTTGAGTCAGGCTGCATCAGCTGGCTCTTCTAATTGGCGATAAGATGCCATTTCTGTATGTAGTCAAAGCAATTTGGACGAATGATTGCCTGAATTACAAGATGCTATTTCCCATAAGGTTTAATTTTTTGATTGTTTATCGTAATGCATTTGCCGTCGCCGTCGCTAAGAAAATATACGCAGCTTTATTGATTATTTAACCTGCATACCTGCGAAGTTTATGATTTTTATAATCTTGCAAGCATATTACCGAACCTTTATTGCCTCCAGTTTTATCGTATTCTGTAATGAGCGTTTTGCCATCAGTTACATGTAAATCAATTATATGATTCCTTTGATTAAAAAGTTGAATGAAATAATCACAGCGGTCGCCTAACATTTCATTTTCTAGCGCATTTTCCCAAATATAGTCAAAAATACCTGTTGGAGAAAGATTTGATTCCTTTATATTTTCTAGATCAATTTTGGAGCTATAGACTTGCAAATTCGTTTTACGATCAATAATCGAAATAATTGTTTGCATTATTATTCTCACTCCAAGATAAGATTCCGTTGCCTAGCAAATTATCATGAAATGTATACATTGAAAGTGAATGAAACGAGTCACTTTACCTTGTTATTAAAAGATTCTATTTAATGTGAATAAGCCGAATATTATATTGAGCCAACAATCGAATTATTTTGCTTAATCCTTGGGAAATATCGAAGGCTGTCTTCAGATAAAACTATGTTCTAAGACATATGCTGTGTTCGAAAATAAAAAAGGGATTAGCGTTAAAGCTAACCCCTATTTAGCCACTAGGATGAATCCTAAGCGTTTAATCTATCAGCCAGCTTACGCAATCTTTATTCGTTGCGTGTAAGGTGGCATAGAATCGTTAGAAGAAATGAAATAAAAATGTATGTCTCGCATAAAATCACAAACTCTAGCAAATCACGAAGATTAAGTTTTTCAAATCTCATTATTTTATGTGTGGACTAAATAAAATATTTCACGTGGATATGTATACTACCGCACAGATAAAGTCGAAACTACCAGGCATTATTAATATGTACCATTAGGTATGACTTAAAGAAAAATTAAGAATTATGGAGATATAATAAAATGAAATTATTTAATGTGGCATTGATGGTAGTTGTATGTATGTTTTTTTCTTCAACGACAATATCTGCTTCTGAGCCAGACTCAGACTTTCAACTTGAAAAAAATCGTGAAATTGGAAATGTAAAAGAAAGATTATAAATAATAGAAGGGCGGCTAAATTGTATGCAAAAAACAAATAATTTTGAATCTTTGAAAACATGCAATCAAGCAGCAGATAAAAAAATGGATGCTTTAGAAGCTAAAATTAATTCACAAGAGCGCAATAAAAAACAAGCTGATACCAAGACTAAACAACTTAATAACAAACAACCCGATAAAGCACATCCAGATAACAAACATCCAGATACTAAAAACAAGACCAATTAATTAGATTGAAAATATAAAGGATAAGGCCAGCATCATTTTGATGTTGGCTTTTTTATTTTAAGCATGTCGAAATCCGAAAGCCTTTAAGATTGGATAATTTAGATTTATAACAGACTGTTTAAAATGTAAGAAACCAGAGAGACTCTAACGAGTCCCCCTAGTGCCTCTCATAAAGCGGGATAATATGCACTTGTTATATCGGCAGGTTAAAAAATAACTTTAGTGAAAATAAAAATATTTTTATAACTGTCCGTTTTATAGTGGTTTTTTATTGATTTGTATTGAAGGAATGCGGTTACAAAACGGTTACATTTCTTTGGTAAATAAAAAGCACTTAGGATTTTATTCTCTAAGTGCTTGTTTTATTTGGTAGGTCGTGCCAGGATCGAACTGGCGACCAACGGATTAAAAGGTCTTTTAACTGACTGTATTTTATATGTATTTAACTCGTCAGTGCTCGCCAATACACGCGAATAATCGGCAAATTTGTCACGTTTCCTATTTGAAAAACGTTTTTCACTTACTAACCGTCATAACAGTCTGGCATAGCCAGTCTGTCCTAATGACATATACAAGAGCGAAGCTGTTGTATCTAATTCCTAGTTAGGAATCAAAAATTCCTGCCGTATTAATCATTTAATTTAACTCTTAATGCCACTAAAAGTAGAAACTTTTACACATTAATTTTTAACCGTAATTGAAGTGCCTCACTTTAAAAAAAATCTGTATCTAATTATGAATTAACACAAATTTATGAAATTTACATTACTGTTTCTACTGTTAATTTCAACGGCATCATTTGCTGAAAATTTTTTAACTAATAGCAATAAGTTATTCAACTTCGCCGAACAATCTTTTCCTGAGTTTTTTAGTCCTACTGGAGTGGCAACGAGTCACTTAGATAATTATTTAGTGCGCTACTATCCAGAAACCAATAACTATATTGGAACCAAGGGCGAAGACGTCTATGTTTATGGGGACGTTTTTAATGGATTGTTAAGAGTAGGGGTGCTTACAGATTATATTGAATTAGAACTTAATGGAGATGACTTATTGGCTCAATTGTTTGCTGATGCCCAAAGTAATGTGCAGGTTTATGGAACCGGAATTGTGATTTCCATTCTATCGGATGATCTTAATGGGAGTCGCCATCAGAGATTTATCATTGAATTAAAATCAAAACAAACACTACTCATTGCCCACAATATCGATTTAGCACCAAGAATTGATAAACTGGTTTTAAACGATCAGATTGAATTTTTTGGTGAATACGAGTGGAATGATAAGGGCGGTGTGGTTCATTGGACACATCATGATCCTGAAGAGATTCATTTGAACGGTTGGATCTTGCATAATAATGTTATCTATCAGTAACTATAAACCAGAAGTATCTCTTAAGCAATCAAGCTATTTTGTCCAACTTTCGCTGACGTGATACAATTACAGAAGAATTTATACAATTGCAAATAATTCTCATTGTTGTTCTCAATTATGGTCTTAACAAATTCATCCTTCGGGTCACAGAGCTTAATTTTGGTACCGACAAGTTAATTTTCATAGTGCACCCAACGTCGAAATTCTCGCCTTATGCCAACGTAACTTCAAAAGCCCATTGTCTCAGATTCCGTTGAAACCAAATCCCGCTAAGATTTAATTTGAAGAAAAATTACCACGAATTGGTTAATGCGACAGAACCCAATATGCGATTGATTATCGTAATCTATGAAAATGACCGGAATTATGACCATGACTCACTCCTCTTCTTCCGGCTGACGCTGGCAGCAATATAACAATAGCAGCCACTACTGCCACAGTCACAATAGTCATTATTACTTTGTGCCAATCAATTTCTGTTTTGTAGAATTGGTGATTTTCCTTCCAGCTAGCATGCTGCCAAATTTCGCTTGGCGCTACTTGGCGAGGGTGATTGATAGCATCATGGGTAATAATAATTTTTTGTTCTTCTTTGACGTCAATGGATTGCATTTCATTTTTTCGCAGCATCACCTTTATCATGCCACTAATTACTATGATTTTTGTTTGATGTTCAGAAACATGAATATGAAGAATAGCGTTTTGGGCTTTTATAGCCGAATGAGTTGTTTCAATATAATGTTTGCAATCGGATGTGTCAGTGTAGGCATTGCCGAAATTAAATTCATCGACGCGTATTAAACAAGTTGAGTCAGATGCTTTGAACTCTATGCGGGCACTGCTGTAAGGACCAGTATCCACGAATGAATTATTCTTCATCTTCGAAGAATTTTCTACTTGAGTGCCATTGAGTAAAATATCCTTACCCGATACGTATAATAACCCAATGGTTTTATCATCAGCGATGGAATTATGTTGAAAGCGAGCACTTGTATTTTTGTCTTGTTCCCAGAAACCTATTTCGTCAGAAAAACTTCTGTCTTGGATGGGGACTGTCTTACAGCCACCGAGTATAAAAAAGGCTACTAGAATCGGCATCAGCAATGCTTTATTGTTAGGCAAATTTAAAGCAGAAGATACTAGCAATTTATATATTTTTGGAAAAACTTCACTTGTCCTCCAGAGGGTTAATTTAGTTGTTACAGTGTCCATTCTGTTTTTCCTTTCAGTTCTTCGTTCCGAAGTGGAGCATTGATGGCATCAATGTATACCGGCCGACATGAATAAGGGCTGAATGCAGAAATGAGTAATCGATTTGTTGTTCGGAGTGTGAACTGGACAAGTAGTTAAGCCGCTGCTGATATTGGGTATGTGGCGAATTACGGGTAGGATTGATCTTAATTGGAATCAAAGCCGGTTCTTTTGAGGTTACCTGGCAGCAGAAATCCAGAGGATGGCCTCGACATTTTTGCCTAAAATCAGACAATGACGAATTAATATCAGGAAAAAAGAACCCAGTACATTAAAAAGGAGGAGAAGAAAATGTACTGGGTGAGGATGCGTGAGGGCTTATTTTCACGCAAGGAAGAACAAAAATGAAATTTGCAATCATCTGGCTACGATAGTAAATGCGCTGACTGCTACGGTATGACAATAGTCAATTGATGACAGTTAATATATTACAGAAGAATTTATACGATTGCAAATAATTCTCATTATCGTTCTCAATTATAGTCTTAACAAACTCATCCTTCGGGTCACTGAGCTTAATTTTGGTACCGACAAGTTAACTTTCATAGTGCACCCAACGTCGAAATTCTCGCCTTATGCCAACGTAACTTCAATGACCCCTTTTCACTGATTCCGGCAGATACCAGATGAATGCCAAGATTGAATAGAGCAGTGATACCCGAGAATCGCTGAGATTGTTTCATCGAATTGTCACTGCGCAGACTTCGTTACATTTCCCGAGTTGGCCGGTGTGAAAGCTCGGCGCGAGTTGTTGGCGTATTTTAGGCAAAAACTCAAAAAACTAATCGCTGATAAAGCCACAGCGAAATGTTGTATGATTTCGGATGGAAATCGATGGAGTTTTTGTGGGGTCGCTGAAATTATTCATTATGCCAATATCGATAAGGTACTATTTAGCGGGCAATACCTATTCAAAGCATGCAAAACTTAAGAATCAAACCCCTGCGGATTTCGCTAAAACTTGCATGGAAAAACCAGTGAGAAATGTTGCATTATCGCAATACTTACCCATCCACTAAATCGGATCTAGCTCAGTAATATCGTTCAGCTCTCTTTGGGTCAGTTACCTCAACTAAGAAAATAATAAAAGGTAGTCAATGGATTGGAATGAATACACGCGGATGTTTGTCGGTTTGTTTGCCATCGTTAGTCCGATAAGCGTAGTACCGCTTTACCTTAGTTTCACGGAAAATATTAAACATCGGCGCCAAGCAGTAGCACGCACCACTGCGTTTTCGGTTGCCTGTATTTTCATCGTAACTATGTTGTTAGGCCAATCAATTTTGGCCTTCTTCAGTATCAGTGTCGATGCTTTCAGAGTAGCAGGGGGCATACTGCTTATGTCTATTGCCTTTGGAATGCTGCAGGTGAAAAACAATCGAACGGGACATACTCCTGAAGAAGACCAAGAGGCTGTCGATAGCGCATCGGTTGCGGTTGTTCCACTTGCGATGCCTTTACTCGCAGGGCCCGGTTCGATGAGTACCGTTATCTTATTTAGCAATCAGACAGAAGGAACAATTGACCAACTGGCTTTTTTTATTATCTGTCTGCTAGTGGCGCTTATTATTTGGGGTATATTGCATTTCGCTCCGCAAATTGGGGATCGTATGAGCCAAACCGCAATGAATGTAACAACGCGTGTCATGGGACTGATGCTGGCAGCCATGTCCGTAGAATTTATTGTGGGTGGGTTACGCAATCTTTTGCCGGGGTTAGCTTGACAAAAACCTCATTTCCTAATTTTATAAGTTACTTTCTTTGACTTTCTTATTGAGTTTGATCGACTGAATGACACTGTAAGCCTTCAAACCGATTTTGTACAGCAACACAGTCTAAATTAAGAGATGATATAGCTCGGTACTCCCAGATACTTTTATAAGAAACCCAACGCTGGAAATCTCTCCTATATGCTAACGTGAAATCAAAAGACTCCTTGTCTGAGATTCCGTTGATTCATGAGACAGCCAAGATTGAATAAAGCAGTGACACCCGAAAATCGCTGATAGAGCCACCCCGAACATTGTATGATTTCGGAAGGAAATCGATGGCGATTATATAGGGTTATATCTATTTCTTTTTTTGAGGCATTGTCATGGCAATCCGCTTTGCTTCCTAAAGCGCAGAAGCTTAATCATCAATCAAAATTCAGAATAAATTAAATTCAGAGCTGACAATCGAATTATTTCGCTTAATTTCCGGGAAATATCGAAGTACTACAGTATGATTTATCACATATGCTGAGTTCTAAAATAAGAAAGGGATTAGCGTTTAAGCTAACCCCTATTCTATTTGGTAGGTCGTGCCAGGATCGAACTGGCGACCAACGGATTAAAAGTCCGCTGCTCTACCGGCTGAGCTAACGACCCAAAGGGCAGCATTATACCTGATTAGACTGCCGATATAAATGGCTTTGTCGGGTTGAAAACAGATTTAGTGATTGTTTGCATCTCTTACTAATTGATATAACGATAAATTATATTTTTTTAATCTCTTCCGGGTTTAATTCCTCGCCCCTTGGGGCGAAGGCTGGTTGAAAACCAGCAGTCTGAAGAGCGCTTTTAGTACCTCGCTGCTTGCGGCGGGGTGCTTTATTCTTGGTTTTCATGATTTTGTCACAGAAGCATTTTCCACCAAGTGCACGCTGTGGTGATAATTTTCTTCTAGGATATTTCCCCCTTGCCACCAGCAAATTGCATCGTCAGTGCAATTCGCTTTCGTTTCTCATCAATATCTAATACTCTGACTGTAACAACCTGACCCACCTTTACAACTGTATGCGGATTCTTGACAAATTTGTCTGACAGCGCCGAGATGTGTACTAAACCGTCCTGATGTACACCGATATCGACAAATGCACCGAACGCAGCAACATTGGTAACAACGCCTTCGAGCACCATGCCGGTTTGTAAGTCTCTCATCGACTCAATGCCTTCCTTAAAAGTGGCGGTTTTGAAAGTGGAGCGCGGGTCTCGGCCGGGCTTTTCGAGTTCTTGCAGGATGTCTTTGACGGTCAGTAGACCAAATTGTGCGTTGGAGTATTTCTCCACACGGATAGCTTTCAAAACAGTTTGATTGCCGATCAGTGCGGAAACATTCAGCTTTACGTCATTGAGTATTTGCTCGACCAGCGGGTATGATTCCGGGTGAACAGCGGAAGCATCAAGCGGATTTGTACCAGTGGGAATGCGCAAGAATCCGGCGGCTTGTTCAAAAGTTTTTGTGCCTAAGCCCGTGACTTTCATTAAATCGGTACGTATGGCAAACATGCCCTTGGCGTTGCGGTATGCGGTGATGTTGTGTGCAATTTTACTGTTGAGTCCGGCAACGTAACGCAGCAGGGCAGGAGAGGCGGTATTGACATCAACGCCGACAGCATTGACGCTGTCTTCCACTACGGCATCGAGTGTGTGCGCTAATTGGCTTTGATTGACGTCATGCTGGTATTGGCCGACACCAATAGATTTTGGGTCGATCTTGACCAACTCGGCCAAAGGATCTTGCAATCGCCGTGCAATTGAGACTGCCCCGCGCAGCGATACATCAAGATTAGGCAATTCTTCCGAGGCAAGCTCAGATGCGGAATACACCGAAGCTCCGGCTTCGGACACCATGATTGATGTAAGTTTGAGTTGTGGATACTGTTTGATTAAATCTTTGGCCAGATGATCGGTTTCCCGTGATGCGGTACCGTTGCCAATCGCGACCAGAGAAGCGTGATGCTTTTGTGCCAATTGCTTTAAAGTCTGGATTGCACCATCCCAATCATTTTTAGGCGGATGCGGATAAATCGTTGCCGTGTCGAGTACTTTTCCGGTGGTATCGACGATTGCAACTTTCACTCCAGTGCGTAATCCGGGATCCAGTCCGATGGTGACGCGCGCACCGGCAGGTGGGGCGAGCAACAGGGCTTTGAGGTTTTGTGCGAATACCCGGATGGCTTCAGTTTCGGCGCGTTCTTGCAAGTTGCTCATCAGCTCGGTTTCCAGATGTACGAAGATTTTGTTGCGCCAAGCTGAACGCACGGTATCAATCAACCAACTATCTGCTGCGTGTTTTTGGTCACGTATGTTAAATTGTTGCGCGATTCGTTGTTCGCATGAGTTGGGTGCCAAATTTCGACTCTTTTCTTCCAGTTCGGAATCCAATCGCAGTTTTAGTTTCAAGAATCCTTCGCGCTCGCCGCGCAGCAGCGCCAATGCACGATGCGAAGGAATTTTACTGATCGCTTCATGGTAATCATGATAATCGGTAAATTTAATGTCGCTGTCTTGTTTGTCCTTGACGGCCTTGGCAGTCAGAATGCCATGCAAGCGTAAGTATTCGCGTAGTGTTTGCAGCAGCGGTGCATGTTCGGTGAAACGCTCCATTAGGATGTGTTGTGCGCCTTCCAATGCTTGTTCGACATCCGCCACCCCTGGATTATCGCCTTCCTCGGTGGTGAACGGGTCTTTCAGGTATTTCGTCGCTTCAATTTTCGGATCAAGCCGTGAATCATTTAACAGCGCATCTGCCAGCGCTTGCAAGCTAGCTTCCAAGGCGATTTGCGCTTTGGTGCGGCGTTTCTTGCGGTAGGGCAGGTACAAATCCTCCAGATGTGTCTTGTCTTGCGCATGGGTGATCGCATCCAGCAGTGTCGGGGTCATCTTATTCTGCCTTTCAATTGCATTGATGATTGTCGCGCGTCGTTTCTCCAGCTCACGCAAGTTGTGCAAGCGTTCTGCTAATTGGCGCAATTGCACATCATCCAATCCTCCAGTGGCTTCCTTGCGGTAGCGGGCAATAAAGGGAACAGTGGAGCCGTCATCCAGTAACTGGATAGTGGCTTGGATCTGTGCCAGTTTAACCGCGAGTTCTGCGGCAAGGCGTTGTTCAATCGATGGCAACATAAGCATTATCTGATTTAATGTTGGAGAAAGCATGAAGTGATGGATAAGTATTCATCACTTTTTGATGTTATTGTTTATTCGGTAATCTTGGTTTGGTACAGGATAATCTCTAAGCCAGAACCGCATTTCCAACAGAGCTGGAAATTAGCTGGATTTTCTTCATTACAAGCAGGACAGCGTATGATGCCGGTTGCTGTCGGTGTTTTCTCGTAGGTTTCAACGACACGCTTGCCGCGCTCGAAATCTTCTTCGCGTATGATCCATACTTCCGGATATGCGTGTGTGAAAGGAATTTCTCCGACGCAGCCTTGCGCATGCTGATTAAAAATTCTCGCCGGGATATAGGCGTGTTCGAGCAGATCAAGTACTATCTGCGCTTCCAACAAATTGCCAGCAGAGTAAATTTTTTTCATGCAGTGATGATGGCAAAGACAATCAACAAGTTAATAGAGTAAAACTATGTGGTTCAGAAATTTACAAGCTTATCGTATTAGTAGTGGAAATATAACATTGAATAGCCTTGAAGAGGCGCTTTCTCAACATGCCTTGCAAGTATGCATGCAAATGGAGATGCAAAGCCGTGGCTGGGTACCGCCGCGCGATGAGCAGGAGAATTTTATCCATGCTTATGGCCAACAATGGCTGATTGCCTTGGGTGTGGAGAAGAAATTATTGCCAGCTGGCGTGATTAATCAGCATGCCAAGAACCGTATTACGCAAATTGAGAAAATGCAAGGCTATAAGCCAGGTAAGAAACAAGTTAGAGATATCAAGGAAGCCACGATAATTGAGTTATTGCCGCGTGCTTTTACACAACGTCACAAAACTTATGCCTGGATTGATGCGGTTAAAAGTCGTTTGATAATTGATACGACGAGCACCCAGAAAGCTGATGAATTGGTTGAAGTATTGGTTAAATCGATGCACGGTTTGACGCTAGCGCCGCTGGAAACGCAGGTTTCGCCTTCTTCAGCGATGACACGTTGGTTGTCCGGCGATGATTTGCCTTCTATATTTAGCATCGATCGTGACTGTGAGCTGCAAGGCATGAGCGATGAGAGAGCAACTGTCAAATATACCCACCATGCGCTGGAGACCGAAGAGACTGTGCGTCATATCCGTGCAGGGAAAAAAGTGATCAGGCTGGCAATGACGTGGGATAGTAAAATTTCATTTGTATTGCATGATAATTTGCAGCTGCGGCGGATTGCGCCACAGGATATTCTGAAAGAGTCGACTGAGAGTGCTGAAGAATTGTTTGTCAGCGATTTTGCTATTATGACCGGCGAACTTAGTCAACTGATTACCGCAATGGTTGATGCGTTAGGCGGCGAAGATTTAAGTTAGGATATCGTTAGCCCTACCTTTTAAGTTACGTGGAGCTAACGACTCGTTTAATCGATCGAATTCAACAATAGTTTTATTTGGATTTATCTTTGATTCCCGATAGCACGCCTTGAGTGATTTTACCAACAAATTCGGCTGTTTTTTGCGCGAGGGTGGCGCCGGTTTCTAGCTGAGATTGTCCGACTGATGCAATTTGTTGCGCGAGAATGGCCAAAGTTTCTTGTAACTGCGAACCTACTGTGGTTCCGGTATTTTTTGCATGATGACTCAAGTCGAGCAGAATCTCTGAAATCACGCCTTGCGCTGCTGTACCGGTACGATGCAGGGTGTCGACGAATAAACTTTCCAGGCTTTCCAGATCAGAGCGAGTGCGCTTTAATTCGGTCTCAGAGAATTTCCTGGCCTGACTGGTTGCTTCTTGAACGGCTAGTTTGGAGGCTTCGGCAAATCCAGCCAATGCAGAATCGAGTCCTGTAACAGCTTCAGTAATTTGTGATTTTGCTGCTTGCGTTTGATTGGCTGCATGTTGTAGCTGGTGCGTTGCGCCGTCGTGCACGCCATCCATCACCGCGGTGATAATTCGCTGTAAGGATTCCAGATCGATATGTTTTGCATTCATGGCTTCCAGAGTTAGCCGGCGCACGGTTTCCTGGATATGCGTGCCGCTGGCAATCGCTTCGCGCACCTCAGCTTCGAGTGTTTTGAGCTTGCTGTCGTTGTCAGATGTATGGTTGGGTTGATCGGTGTGTTCATTCTGCATGATGAGGCTTCCTATAAGAAGAGTGAATCGTTGTGTTTGGTTTTCATTTTGCGCCGCTACTCTCGAGTTGGTCAAGGCCATTCATATAGGAGCGCAAAACTTCGGGTATCGTGATGCTGCCATCCGCATTCTGGTAGTTTTCCAACACGGCCACTAGCGTTCGCCCGACGGCCAGACCAGAGCCGTTTAATGTGTGTAGTAACGCCGGTTTGCCATTTTCGCTACGAAAGCGTGCTTGCATGCGGCGGGCTTGGAACGCTTCGCAATTGCTGCAGGAGGAAATCTCCCGATAGGTGTTTTGCGCGGGCAACCAAACCTCAATATCATAAGTTTTTGCTGCCGAAAAACCCATATCGCCGGTGCATAAAGCCATGACTCGGTATGGCAGCGCTAGTTTCTGCAAAATCTTTTCCGCATGTCCGACCAGCTGTTCCAGTGCTTCGTAGGATTGATCCGGGTGAACGATATGTACCAGCTCTACTTTATCAAATTGGTGTTGACGAATCAGCCCGCGCGTATCCCGGCCATAACTACCGGCCTCAGAACGGAAGCAGGGCGTATGTGAGACATATTTGAGCGGCAGCGATTGCAGCGGCACGATTTCATCGCGCACCATGTTGGTAATGGGTACTTCCGCAGTGGGGATGAGATGATATTCAGGCGTATTTTCTGTAGAGGAAGATTCCACGCCACCGGCGGTCACGGCAAATAAATCTTGTTCGAATTTGGGAAGTTGTCCCGTGCCGCGTAGGCTATCCCGACTTACCAGATAGGGTACATAGGTTTCGATGTAACCATGTTCCAGCGTATGTATATCCAGCATAAATTGAGCCAGCGCCCGATGCAGACGAGCAAGGCCGCCTTTCATCAAGCTGAAGCGTGCCCCACTGAGTTTGGCAGCGGTTTCAAAATCCAACAATCCGAGGCCTTCTCCGATGCTGACATGGTCTTTGATATCAAAATCAAATTGTCGTGGTTCGCCCCACTGTCGAATTCGCACATTGCTTGTTTCATCTTTGCCTTCGGGTACGCTGATATGCGGAAGGTTGGGAACCTCGAGCAGAATTTTTTGCAAATGATGTTGAATGTGCTCCAGCTGATTTTCCGTTTGTTTCAATGCATCGCCTAGATGCGCTACTTCAGCCATAATCGCCGAAGTATCCTCTCCCTTGCTTTTAGATTGGCCGATTTTCTTCGATGCTGTGTTGCGTTGTGCCTGAAGTTCTTGTGTTTGGGTTTGGATTATTTTGCGTTCTGCTTCCAAAGCATTAAATGCTTCGGCAGGAAAAGTGTAGCCTCTTTTGGCGAGTTGCTGGGTAATGTTGTTCAGATCAGTGCGTAGTTGTTGAATTTCTAACATGCAAAAACTCCAAAATAACTGGTATTAATTGAATTTTATAGTTTACGTTTTGCTTGTTTATCTAAATTTCGTAAATGAGCCAATTTTTCTTGAATTTTTTGTTCCAGTCCGAAAGCAGTTGGTTGATAAAAATTCACTTCAGGCATTTCATCCGGAAAATAATTTTCATCCGCTGCGTAGGCCTCCGGGCAATCATGCGCGTAGCGGTAAGTGTTTCCATAGCCGATATCTTGCATCAGTTTGGTGGGTGCATTTCGCAGGTGCAATGGGACGCGGCGTGATTTATCCTGGGCAACTAAGGAGCGTGCTTTCTTGTAAGCTAGATAGGCGGCGTTACTTTTCGGCGCGCAGGCCAGATACAAGGTAGCTTGTGCCAACGCCAATTCGCCTTCCGGACTGCCTAGTCGCTCATAAGTCTCACAGGCATCCAATGTTAAGCGTAGAGCACGTGGATCTGCCAGGCCGATGTCTTCAGCTGCCATCCGAATCAATCTTCGTCCGATATACAGCGCATCGGCGCCGCCATCCAACATGCGACACAGCCAATAGAGCGCTGCATCAGGTGAAGATCCGCGAACAGATTTATGTAGTGCGGATATCTGATCATAAAATTCATCGCCGCCTTTATCAAAGCTGCGTGCATTGCGTGATAACGTGTTGAGGACAATATCTTTACTGATTTGCGTGATGGATTCAGTTCTGACTGCAGTATGAATTTGTTCTAGCAGATTTAGTAAACGTCTGGCATCACCGTCAGCGAATTCGATTAGTAAATTCCTTGCCTCATCAGAAAATTGCATTTTATCCAGAATTAAATTTTGAGCACGCTCAAATAATCTGGATAATTCCTGTTCTGATAAGGCGTTGAGTATATACACTTGAACGCGCGATAACAGTGCGTTGTTAATTTCAAATGATGGGTTTTCCGTGGTGGCACCGATGAAAGTGATTAAGCCCTGTTCTACGTACGGTAAAAAAGCATCTTGCTGTGATTTGTTAAAGCGATGCACTTCGTCAACAAAAAGAATGGTATGCCGACCGGATTGTTGCAGGACTAACTGAGCCTGCTCAATCGCATTGCGAATGTCTTTGACGCCCGACAGCACGGCAGATAGGGCAATGAACTCGCAATCAAATTCAGTTGACATGAGACGAGCTAGTGTAGTTTTCCCGGTTCCTGGCGGGCCCCATAAAATCATCGAATGCGGTTTGCCTGACTCAAATGCCAACCGCAGTGGTTTTCCTGCGCCAAGCAGATGATTTTGTCCAATGACGTCGCTTGGTTGTCTGGGGCGCAGTAGTTCTGCCAATGGTGCTTTGGGTGCATTAATCGAAAAAAGGTCCAAATCACTCACTGATGACGTCTGCATTGTCCGGAGGAATAAATGTGAATAAATCAGCAGGTAGGGTGGGGTTTTTATCCAGTTCAGAGAACGACAATAATGTTGTTTGTCCGAAATTATCCCGCAATGCCATAACCTTGAGCGTACCGTCCGGAGAAAACCCCATCTGGATGAACTCAAAGTTGCTTTCTTTGTTTTTGGGAATTGCTTCGAGCCATTCCATTTCGTTTTGTACACCTAGCTCAACCAATTCAAAATTGTCTTCAATCGTGCTGCTGCCGGCGAGTAATGCGGCTGGACTACTGCCGATAGCGAGGTTGAATTGGCGCACAGTTACTTGGTTGAGGTCATGATCATAAAACCAGACTTGCGTGCCGTTGCCAACAATCAGTTGCTCGTATGGTTTTTCATAAGCCCAGCGGAATTTTTCAGGACGCTCGAACTGCATGGTGCCGGTTGATTCTTGGATGGCACGGGAATTTTTATCGTACAGTGTTTGTGAGAAGTTTGCTCGAACTGTGCGGGTTTCCTGAATGAAGGTTTTAAGACTGTTGATAGCAGTTGCTTCAGCCAGGGCTGGTATCAGACTGAGCAGCAGCAAGCAGAAAGTGGAACAGCTTAAACGGACCATAGGTTCCTTTAATGAAATGGGTGTGTAGAGCAAAGTATAGCAGCTGGAAATTGGATTATTCGTTACGTGCCGGAGCTAGTACTTCCCGATTACCGTTACTTTGCATTGAAGAAACCAAGCCGGCTCGTTCCATATCTTCTACAAGACGGGCGGCACGATTATAGCCGATTCGCAAATTTCTTTGCACGAGAGAGATAGAGGCCCGGCGAGTTTTGATTACGATGGCAACGGCTTCGTCATAGAGCGGGTCGGTCTCACCTTCGGATGGCTTTTTAAAATCGAGTGAATTGCCGGCATCACTGTCTTCTTCATCGATCTTAAGAATTTCTTCGATGTAGTTGGGTTCTCCATGTTCTTTAAGATATTCAACCACCTTATGCACTTCATGATCGGCGACAAAAGCACCATGAATACGTTGCGGATAGCCGCTGCCGGGCGGTAAGTACAGCATGTCACCTTGACCCAGTAAGGCTTCGGCTCCCATTTGATCGAGGATGGTACGTGAATCAATCTTGCTCGATACTTGAAAAGCAATTCGGGTTGGAATATTTGCTTTAATCAGACCGGTTATCACATCAACGGATGGGCGTTGGGTTGCCAATAACAGATGAATGCCAGATGCACGTGCTTTTTGCGCAAGCCGAGCAATTAATTGTTCAACTTTCTTGCCGGCGACCATCATCAAATCGGCTAACTCATCAATGACCACGACAATCAGTGGCAATTCTTCTAGATATTCTTGTTCTTCCTCAGGTAGCGTCAGCGGATCAACTACGGGTTCTTCATTTTTAATCGCTTCTTGTATTTTCTGATTGTAACCACCGAGATTGCGCACACCTAATGCAGACATCAGCTTATAACGACGCTCCATTTCGGCGACACACCAGCGTAATGCACTAGCAGCTTCGCGCATATCGGTGACAACCGGCGTCAGTAAATGCGGAATGCCTTCATATACCGATAGTTCCAGCATTTTTGGATCAATCAGGATCAAGCGGGTTTGATCGGGTGTGGTTTTATAAATAAGGCTTAGAATCACTGCATTGATCGCAACCGATTTGCCTGAACCGGTGGTTCCAGCTACCAGCGCATGAGGCATTTTAGCTAAATCCGATACAATCGGACGCCCGCTGATATCTTTACCTAATGCAATGGTCAATGGTGAAACGGAATCGGCATACACCTGAGAACTGAGAATCTCCTGGAGTCGGACAATTTGGCGCTTAGGATTGGGAATTTCCAGTCCCATGGTGGTTTTTCCTGGAATAGTTTCGACTACCCGGATACTGGCAACCGATAATGCGCGTGCCAGATCTTTTACCAGATTAATGACTTGATTGCCCTTGACGCCAATAGCCGGCTCAATTTCATAGCGGGTGATGACAGGCCCGGGGAAGGCTGCAACAACTTTAACATCGACACCAAATTCCTTGAGTTTCCGTTCAATCAGGCGAGAGGTGAATTCAAGGGTTTCTTTGGATAATATTTCAAAATCTTTATCCGGTTCATCTAGAAGACGCAATGGCGGTAGTGGTGAGTCAGGCAAATCCGAAAATAAGGAAGGCTGTTTCTCTTTGATAATGCGCTGAGATTTAATAATACTGGTTGTCGGTGGTTCGATATGCAGAATCGGATTATTTTCTATGCGTTTTTTCTCGCTCTCAACGGCTTTTCCTCGGACATGAGATGCAACGATACCTGCAAATTTGTCTTGTCTTGTTTCCCATGCATTTTTGAGTAGTAATAATAGATTTTCAACACTTTCACCAAGCATTTCTACAAATCGAACCCATGACAAGCCGGTAAATTGACTAAAGCCGACAGCGATAAGTATTAATAATGTCAGAGTTGCGCCCGTAAATCCCAGTATTTGCGAGAGATAATGACTAATTGTGTTGCCTAGCATTCCGCCCGGTAGTAAAGGGAGTGAAATGTTGATGGAGTAAAATCTGAGCGATTCCAGACCGCTGCTGGCTGATAACAACAGTAAAAAACCGCCAAGAGAAAGTAACGCGGAATGCCGATCAAAGATACCGACTGTATCTATTCGGCGATAGCTCCACGCAATTGCAGACAGAAAGAAAGGAACCCACCACCATGCAGATGCACCAAATAAATACAGCAATAAGTCAGCTAGCCATGCGCCGGCATGTCCCCCTGCATTTTGGATCTGATTAAAGTCACCGCTATGCGACCAGCCGGCATCACTACGGTCATAGCTAGTAAAAATCAATATTAGATAAAGTGCGGCACCCATCAATATCAATAGCCCGGATTCACGTAATAATCGGGCTACTCTGGGTGAGAAGGAATGGCCGCTTGATTTTTTGGCCATCGGCTTGTTCAATAAACTCATGGGTGTCTCAGAAACGTAAGGTTTTGTCTGATGGATACCCTGGATTATATAAGAGAATTTGAAGTAATTTCTTCAATGCATCGATAAATGCATTTTTTCTGTAGCTAAAAAGAATTGATGTATTTGTGCAGAGGATGCTTGATTTGTGTCAATAAAATGGAATCAATCAGATCTCGAGCGTGACAAAATGGCGGCGACAGTGGTTTTTTCTTTGTTGGCGATCGTAGGCAAGGTGGAAACCTGATGTCCTCCATTTTGTTTTGAAATAAAGAGTGCATTTTCTGCGCGTTTGCAGAGATTGATTTTGTTATCTGTTTCTTCAAGCATCGCGATACCGATGCTTATCATGATTTTGTTATCAGCGTTCTTATCTATGACGGAAGAGATTTTCTTGCGTATAGCTTCACATACTTTTTTAGTTTCGATCAAATCTGTCTCAGAAAATACTATGGCAAATACATTGATATCAATACGATAAAGAAAATCGGTTATTCTGATGTTAGTTTTAATTTCTTGGGAAATTCTTTTAATGGAATCGTTTTTGCTTTTATAGTCATAGTTGTCACTGAATAATTTCAAAAGATCAATATCGATAATCGCGATGGATAAACTCCGTTGATATCGTTTGCTACGCACTATTTCTGTATCGAGTTCGGTTTCAAAAGCTTGGCGGTTTTTGTATCCCGTGACAGGATCGATCAATATCTGATTCATTAACGTAGTGATATCCACATTTGCTCTTTTGATTTTAATCACCATGTATGCGGAGCAAATGATCAGTAATAAAGTGATCCCCCGATTAAACAATACAATATCTAACGGGACAACCATGTACGATGATAGAAAGTATCCCGCAATGGTTAGAGTAAATCCGAGCGTGGTAATTAGATAGGTAAATTGAACTCCACTGACCCATAGACTAGCGAATATTACCAGTGCATAAGGGACGCCAGCGGCAACACCCAAGGGGAGACTTAAATCAGTGACGAAAATGGCTATTGTTGCGGCAAAGATAACAAAGCAGTTAGCTTGGATGGGGAGTTCTCTAAGATGGAGTTTCAAGCTAGTGATTGCTGAGAAAATTTGGCTACGCATTATTTAAATGATCGCTAATGTAGATGTGAGGTTGTTATATTAACGGATTATTGAAACCATTCTTTAAATTCTTAATTATTTACGTAGTGGAAATCATAACAATCCGTTTAGTATACACTTTTTTATAACTTAGTCTAAAAATGCGCATGTAAGTTTTTATAAAAGAAACAAAGTAATGAGTCGACTATCGTAAAAGGATTAGTTGATTTTTATTGAGCCTTAGCCTGCCAATAAAATGATACGAGTCCCTGCTATACGATCATGGAGAAATTGGTGATCACGGTCAAAAAACGCCCAGATGATTCCGCACCCAAAAAGAAAAATACCTGTTATTGCGAGCAGGTAACGAATGATGGCTTGTTTCTTTGTTAAACTGTCGCCATCTGCAGTCACAACACGCATCTTCCAAGTTTGCATGGCCAAAGTCTGTCCGCCATGTGTCCAAAACCAGGTGAAGTAATATCCCATAACTAAGAGTAGATAAAATTGAAATAATGGCCGGAAATAAAAAGCTTGCGTGTCTTTAAAGATAAGATGAAAAATAAATCCCGCAAATAGCAAAACGGCCAATAGAAGCAGAAACTCATAAATCAGACAAATAATGCGACGCCAGAAACCGGGTGTGGTGTAAGTCATGTTTGAATTAGATCGGATGTGATCGCACTATATTACTATCTGTCAGCCTATGCAGTGGAAAAGAATTTTTGTGCATGAAAAGACTTTCTGTATCGTTTTGACAAATTATCACCACATTAAGCTTAATCTACTGATTGATAATTATTATCGTTTGCGTTATCATGAAATGCTGGCCAGCTTAGTTTCTGGTCAGTATATTTAGAGCAGTGCATTGGTTGGTGTAGCGTTCATATACATACATGTTATTTGTCAAATCAGCGCATTAGCTTGCAGTATTTTCAAGTCAATAATAAGTATATTTTTCTGGATTTGTTATTCTGTAATGCAATCATTCTCTTGGAGAAATAGTGAATATCTTGAGCAGCAACAACGCCTTATCTCGTTGCCGGGGTTGTTGTTTGTACTGGTAGTGCACGCTGCATTATTTTATGTGTTATGGAATCAGCGCTTAATTACAGCTCCTGATCAGATGGTTACATTGTTTGCTGAGCTAATTACTCCGTCAATACCGCGTGCCGCTCCTGAAGCATTGCCGAAACCTGTGCCTGTTAGGCTTCAGCCAGCCAAAAAGCCTGTGTTCAAGCCCAAACAAGAGCGTCTTGTTGCTAGAGCTCCCGCAATTCCTAAACAAGAGAATGTCGAGCCTGTGCCAGAGCCATTGCCGGCACTGGTTCGGGAGCAAACGAGGGAATCCATATCTTTACCGGATGCTGCACCAGCACAAATGCCAACGGGACCTATGACGTTGGCTTCGGAATTATCCGTTTCTTGCCCAAAATTATCTCCGCCAGCGTATCCTGCCATTTCGCGACGCATGGGTGAAGAGGGTAAATTGGTGTTGCGTGTAGAGCTGGATGAGAGTGGGCGTATTGATGATGCAAAAGTTCTTAATAGCAGTGGCTATGATCGTCTTGATACTGCGGCATTGGCTGCAGTGAAGAGCTGGCACTGTAATCCGTCGTTGCGTAACGGCCAGCCCGTTCGAGCGATAGCCTTACAGCCTTTTAATTTTGTACTGCAAGGAAATTAATTCATGGAACAAGGACTCGGCTTTTCTCATTTTCTCGATCAGATTGATGGAGTGGGCATCAGTGTACTTGTATTACTATCATCACTATCGATTGCGAGCTGGTATCTGATTATCACAAAAAGTATTGCAAATATAATTGCTAAACGCCGTGCTGAGGCTTTTTTGAAGCATTTTTGGAGTTTTGATTCACTACAAACGGCCCATATTGAGTTAAGAAACGCTGTACCAAATAATGCATTCTCAGAGCTTGCTAAGCTGGGTATTGATGCGGCAGCTGATTCTAAATTACACAGCATGCATAAATTAGCTGCTGCAGGGGGGACAAGTGAGTTTCTAACGCGTACTTTACGCAATGGTATTGATCAGGAAGCTACTCGAGTTGAGAATGGCCTGACGTTAATCGCAACAGCAGGTTCGGCAGCACCCTATATTGGTTTATTTGGCACGGTGTGGGGTATTTATCATGCGCTGATACAAATTGGACTTTCGGGGCAGGGCACTCTAGATAAGGTCGCTGGCCCTGTTGGCGAAGCATTAATCATGACAGCGTTAGGGCTGGCGGTAGCCATTCCAGCAGTGCTTGCCTATAACGCTTTTGTACGTCGTAATCGTATCTGGCTTGCGCGTTTGGAAGCTTTTGCACATGATCTGTTTATACTGATAACGGTTGGAGATAACAATGATACTCCATTCTCTGCGCCACATTTGCAGCGCGAAATAAGCACAAGCGCAATTGATGTTGCGATGGAAAGGGGGCAATAATGGCGTTTGGAAGTATGCAAGATAGCGGGCGCCAGGCCCCTATGTCAGAAATTAATGTGGTGCCGCTGGTTGATGTGATGCTGGTATTGTTAATCATTTTTATTATTACAGCACCACTTCTTACTCATTCCGTCAAGATTGATCTGCCAAAAGCAGAGAATGTTCCAAATATCACACAAACTGAGCATGTTGAATTGGCTATACGTGCGGATGGTAGCCTATTCTGGAATGGAGAGCCCGAAGTATTGGAGCAATTAGCATCGCGTTTTGCTGCAAAAATAAGCCAGGAACCTGAAGCTGAATTACATCTTCATGCAGATAAATTGGCGCACTATGAACATATTGCACGGGTAATGAGCATTGCGGCTAAAGCAGGCATGACAAGAATCGGCTTTATTACAGATCCTTCGGAAAGATGAGTGTAAAACTTGTAGGATTTCTGCGGTGAATAGTTAACTCTGCGCTTATCTGTTCACTTAACAATTGAACGAGTTGTAGACCTAGTGTAGGCGTATTTTCAATGTCAAAATCATCTGATATACCAATTCCATTATCACTAATACGTATCAACAACTGGTTTGAATTATGATGTTTTAGGTTAATCTGAATCGTTCCCGAACGATTTCCTGGAAAAGCATACTTTATTGCGTTTGTGCATAATTCGTTTAGAAGGAGACCTAAAGGGATACTGATATTGATTGGGATGAGAATTTCATCTGTTTCAATTTTGGTTTTTATCTTAGAAGTTTCTGGTGTGTAAGAAACTAAAAGATTATTTACTAAAGAATCGATAAAGCTGGAAAAATCTACTCGTGAGAAATCTTGCGACTGATATAAGATTTGATGAATTAATGCCATCGATTTAACTCTATTCTGACTTTCTGTCAAAACGGTGATTGCAGTGCTGTCATATACAGTTTCGGATTGCATTCCTAAAAGGCTGTCGATAATTTGCAGGTTGTTCTTAACTCTGTGATGAATTTCCGATAATAATAAATCTTTTTCTTTCAGAGCGGCCATAAGTTGTTCTTCTTGGTGTTTGCGCGTGGTGATATCGATAATAGAAGCTAACACTAAAGTTCCTTCAGTTGTTTGAATAGGATTCAAGCCAACTTCAACCGGAAATTCTTTGCCGCTCTTATGTAAACCATAAAGATCGCGCCCATGCCCCATGCCGCGTTTGCTGGAGTGTTCCAAGAAACTCCTCCTTAATTCAGGATGTTGAGTTCTATGTGATATTGGTATGAGTATTTCTATGGGTTCTCCTATCATTTCCTGGCGTTGATAGCCGAATAATTCTTCGGTGGTAGAATTGACCATTATGATTTTTCCTTGATGATCAGTCATTACCATGCCGTTGGGTGATGCTTCTACAGCTAGATGAATCATTTTCTCGGCCTGTTTGCGATCAGAAACGTCGACGATAACAGCTAGTACGAAGGTGCCGTCACTTTTAGTTTCAACGGGATTAAGGCCAACTTCAACCGGAAATTTTTTACCATTCCTGTGTAGTCCATATAGGTCCCTGCCATGACCCATTGGACGAGATTTTGATTCCTTAATGTAAGTAAGCCGTAATTCTGGATGATGTATACGAAATTCCTCTGGAATTAGAATTTCTATAGATTTTCCAATGAGCTCTTGTCGAGAGTAACCGAAAAGTTTCTCCGAAGCTGAATTAACCATGACAATTTCACCATCACTATTAGTCATCACCATGCCATTGGGAGAAGCCTCAACAGCAAGATATACCATTTCTTCAGGGTTGCTGAATTTCTTATACCGATTAGATGTCATGTTTTACTTTTATTTAGTCATGAGTCAAAGTAGCTAGGAAAATAACAATTAAAATTCTAAGTTAGTTAATTTTTCTGGGAATTCTCGTATTAGACTGGGTATTTGGCTGGGAGAAACGGGTTTGCTGAAAAAATAACCCTGTAATTCAAAGCAACCATGACTGATTAAAAAAGTAGCCTGGTCCCGTGTTTCGATACCTTCAGCTGTTACCTGAAGATTAAGCTTCTGTGAGAGTGCCAGAATCGCTGCTGCAATCGCACAATCATTTTTATCCAACGGGATTCCTTTAATAAAGCTTTGGTCGATTTTTAAACGATGTATGGGGAGATTTTTTAACGAACTCAAGCAAGAATAACCTGTGCCAAAATCATCTATGGAGATGAGTATTCCAAGCTTCTTTAATTGCTCCAAACAGGTGATATAAATTAATTCGTTTTGTAGACAGGATTCTGTGATTTCCAGTTCGAGTAAATGTGCTGGAAGAGAGTACTGGTGCAATAAACTGGCAATATATTTTTGCAGGTCTTTATCTGCGAGCTGACGTATTGAAACATTTACAGACATACGCAAATTATCTAAGCCCTCAATTCGCCATTGATGTAATTGCCTGCATGCTTCCATCAGAACCCAATTGCCAATATCGATGATGAGTCGACTTGATTCGGCAATAGGAATAATTTCTGCGGGAGATAACAATCCTTGCTTGGGGTGCATCCAACGAATTAACGCTTCGACTCCGGTTATTTTTCTATTATCTAAAGAAAATTGTGGTTGAAAATGAAGTAAAAATTCATTGTTGATTAGCGCTTGACGTAATTCTCTTTCTCGCGTGAGTTGATGAATGGCTATTTGTGTCAAACCAGGATGATAGAAAGCGTAATTATTGCGCCCGTTATTTTTGGCCTCATACATGGCAGTGTCTGCCATTTGAATTAAATGATCTGAATGATCGGAATGGCTTGGATATACGCTGATGCCAATACTGCACGACGGAATTATTTCCATACTATCGATGTATACCGGTTCCGAGACGCAATCCAGAATTTTCTTGGCGATTTTTATCAGGGCATCATGGGATTCAATATTTGTAGCAATAGCAATAAATTCGTCACCACTCAACCTTCCTAACGTATCACTTTGGCGTAATACGGATAGCATTTTTTTCGAAAGAAGGCATAGCAGAGAGTCACCTTGTTTATGTCCAAAAGTATCGTTGATACGTTTGAAGTTATCCAGATCAATGAATAATACGCCTAACATGAATGAGTCTCGAGTTGCTAACGCTATTGCCTGATTAAGTCGATCTTTGGTTAACATACGATTAGGCAAGTTTGTAAGGTTATCGTAGTATGCAAAATGTGATAATTGCTTCTGCGTTTCACGAATTTTTGTGATATCCGATATCATCACGACAAATTGTCTTCCCCTATTTGCCTCGACGGGAATGAGTCCGATTGTAAGCCAGATATACATGGCCTCTTTGTTTTTTTTATATACTTTGATTTCACCACGCCAATGGCCGTGCTTCTCAACACTTTGCCACAACTCTTCATAGATGACTGCGCCCAGAGATTGATGGGTAAGAAAAGGTAATTCTTTGTTCTTTATATTTTGTTCCCGGTACTTGGTTATGGAATGAAAGGCATCATTGGCGCAATCAACTAGCCTATTCTTGTTAAGAATAATAATGCCTTCTGTGGAGCATCTAAATACGGTGGCTGCCTGCGCCAAACGGTCTCTGGCCAGCCGATTTTCAGTGGTCTCCTGTAAGATGCCGACGACTTGGTGCTTGCCAGCATCACCATTCGTAAATGATTTGCCGTATAACTTGTACCATATGCTTTTTTCTGTATGAGTATTTACACTAAATTCTATTTCTGCTGAAAATCCTTCTTTACTGCATAATTTGTCAATAAAATTGAGAATTCTCTGTTTGTCGTTTTCATTAATTGTAAGAAAGAAGCTTTCCCAATCAGTTATGGGTTCAAGAGTACCTTTGGGACTTTTGCCCATAAATATGTTATGTGAAGCCCTTGCCACCTCCCAAGTACCCATGTGTGCTGCCTCTAACGCAAGGCGTAAGTGCTGCTCACTTTTTTTTAATAAAGTATCGCTTTCATAGCGTTCTATACTGACTTGGATAATAATGTTTAATTCTCTGTCTGAGAATGGTTTTAATAAATATCCGTATGGCTTGGTAGCTTTTGCACGAATTAGGGTTTGTTCTTCGGAATAAGCAGTGAGATAGATAATTGGAATACTATGCGTTTTCTGCAATATACTGGCTACTTCAATGCCATCCATGTTTCCTTGAATATGGATATCCATCAAAATAATATTGGGGGGAGCTTGGCTTATTAACGCCAGCGCTTTTTGACCGTTGGCAGCCATACCTGTTATTTCGTAGCCTAATTTGGACAGGCGTCTTTTTAGATCTAGCGCAACTATTTTCTCGTCTTCGATAATCAGTATTTTTAAGCGCTCATTCATATTCCGTAACCACGTATGAAATAATCAATATTGAGTCTATTTATAATTCGAGGAAAGACTTGTTGACTGTGGTTCAAGTAATTGAAGAGTGTAATGAATACCTTTCTGCAAGTCTTGGCGTAATTCAATATCATAGGTATTCTAAATTTTTTACACTTAAAAATTAAAAGCTAAAGAACAGCTCCGCCAAACTTACTGTAAAGGTAACATAAAGAATGAATTAATTAATATCAGAAATATCCTACGGAGCGTAAGTGATAGGTATTAGATGGTTAAAGAATAATTGCTTGGTTAGGTATATTTTTCGGAACCGAACTCATTTGTCGTTCTGTTTTCATTTTGCATCGCGAATTTACCCGTAAATCTGATATCGTTGTCCGCTGGCGAGTTGCTAGTAGCACCTCATTTTTTAATTTGATATAAATGTTCAGAGAGTTATCTACTAAAGCGGCGCGCTACTGCGTGATATTATATAAATCTTGAATTTAACCTTCTGAATCCATTCTGAATTTTGATTTAACTCGTTATAAAATATAACGAACAGTCTCATTGCCATTAACAGGAGAAATAGTGTTATGACAGAGCCAACGATAACCTGTCCAAATTGTAAAACTGAAATTAAACTTACCGAATCATTGGCAGCTCCCCTGATTGAATCAACGCGCAAACAGTTTGAACAACAGTTGGCGAAAAAAAACAATGAAATTATTCAACGCGAACAGGCGATGCGCGATAGAGAAAAGCAATTAATTGAGGACAAACGTAAGCTAGAAGATCTAGTGGCTAGTCAAGTGGCAGAGCAATTGAAAACAGAGCGTACGCGCGTGATTGCAGAAGAATCTCGCAAGGCTAAATTGGCCAGTGCCGCCGAACTGGAAAGCAAGGCGCGAGAATTAATCGAATTACAAGAAGTGTTGAAGATCCGCGATGAAAAACTCGCGCAAGCACAACAGGTGCAAGCCGAACTGATCAAGAAACAGCGTGAACTCGATGACGCTAAGCGCGAACTGGAGCTCACGGTTGCCAAAAGAGTGCAGGATGGATTGATCGAAGTTCGTTCACTCGCCAAGAAAGAAGCCGAAGAAGAACAGAAATTCAAGGTGATGGAGAAGAAACAAACCATTGCCGCGATGCAAAAACAGATCGAAGATCTCAAACGCAGGGCTGAGCAGGGCTCGCAACAACTGCAAGGAGAAGTGCAGGAACTCGAACTGGAAAACCTGTTACGCATAAAATTTCCTTATGATGCGATTGAACCGGTTCCCAAAGGTGAATATGGCGGGGATGTGTTGCATCGTGTTGTCGGCGCAGGCGGTCAACCATGCGGCGTCATTTTATGGGAATTCAAACGGACCAAGAATTGGAGCGATGCTTGGTTGGTGAAGCTACGCGATGATCAACGCGCTGCGAAAGCAGAAATTGCTATTATTGTGAGCCATAGTCTGCCAAAAGGCATTGAAACGTTTGAATTGATTGAAGGTGTCTGGGTTGCTCACCCGCGTGCTGCACTGCCGGTAGCGATGATTTTACGTCAATCCTTGTTGGAAGTTGCGCTCGCGCGCCAGTCGTCAGAAGGTCAGCAAACCAAAACCGAGATGGTTTACCAATACCTTACCGGTCCGCGTTTCCGTCAGCGCGTGGAAGCGATTGTCGAGGGGTTTTCTACCCTGCAGGAAGACCTGGAAAGGGAGCGCAAAGTGATTATGAAACAATGGGCTAAACGTGAGGAACAGATTGAGCGCGTGATGACGGCAACAGTGGGCATGTATGGCGATTTGCAGGGGATTGCGGGCAAATCATTGCAAGAAATTGAGGGACTGGAACTGACTGCACTTGAAGTCAGAGACACTGACTGACGATGCCAAGCAGCAAAATCCCCTAAGATTAAGTTGAGATCAGATTCTAAGACGCTCAACAATATTTCCTTTAAGCAAGTGTTCATCAATAATTTCATCAATGTCTTCTTGATCGATATAAGTGTACCAAGTTTCCTCGGGATAAACCACAATAACCGGACCTTCACTGCAGCGATCAAGGCACCCAGCATTATTCACACGGATTTTTTTCTTACCATCGAGTTTTAATGATTTGATGCGCTGTTTGGCATAATCGCGCAATTCCTGGGCGCAGAAATTATTGCAACATTTGGCACCACCTTCACGTTGATTGGTGCAGAAAAAGACATGGTATTGATAATAGCTCATGAAGATGATATTGAAGTTAGCAAAAATGAATTGTTAGTTTAACGTAATTTTCTTGTTCAAATTTGATTGGTGATGCGATGTGTAGTATTTCTAATATTAATCAAGAATTGCTTTCACGAGAAGAATATTTTTTCTGTGGAAAAATTCATGATTGAAGCGAGTCAGTGGAGTATTTGCCAAGCCAGTAATCCAGCCAGCAAGACTGCAATAAGTAACAGCAGTCGATTTTGTCGTTTCTCTTCGATGACCAAGTCGGTCATTCTTTTTTCTAAATCATGATTGCGGTTTTCCGCAAAAGCTTGGTGTATCAGGCGAGGAAATTCCGGCAGGATAATTGCCCAATTCGGGGCTTCTTTTTGTATACGGCTGGCAAGTCCGCGCAGGCCAATTTGCTCAGCCATCCAATGTTCTAAGAACGGTTTGGCGGTTTTCCAGAGATCCAAATTTGGATCCAGATCACGGCCAAGGCCTTCGATATTGAGTAGTGTTTTTTGCAGTAATACTAATTGAGGCTGGATTTCGACATTAAATTGCCGAGAGGCCTGAAACAGTTGGAACAGAACTCGCCCAAATGATATTTCTTTTAGCGGTTTGTCGAATATGGGTTCGCAAACTGCGCGTATGGCAGATTCAAAATCATCTATGCGAGTATTTTTTGGCGCCCAGCCGGCTTCAACGTGAGCTTGCGCAACGCGCCCGTAGTCGCGACGAAAGAAAGCCAGAAAGTTTTGTGCCAAATAGTTTTTATCTTGATCACTGAGTGTTCCCATAATGCCGAAATCAACCGCAATATATCGACTATCCTGACCGACAAAGATGTTTCCCGGATGCATATCGGCGTGAAAATAGCCGTCGCGAAATACCTGGGTAAAAAATATTTCCACTCCAACACGCGCCAATTGGGGGATATCTACCCCTTGTGTCGTTAATTCTTCAACATGACTGATAGGGGTGCCTTTGACGCGTTCCATCACCATTACGCCGTTGCGACAATAGTCCCAGTAGACTTCTGGCACCAGCAGCAATGGAGAATTCAGAAAATTTCTGCGTAATTGGCTGCAGTTAGCTGCTTCGCGCATCAGATCAAGCTCATCATCCAAATGGCGAGCGAACTCCGAGACCACTTGCCTCAGTTTTAGGCGTTTGCCATCTGACCAGAGTGTCTCTGCCAGCCAAGCGCCTGTATCCATCAATGCAACATCATGTGTGATAATAGGTTCTAGATTAGGACGTAATATTTTTACCGCCACTTCGGTTCCATCGTGCAAGACCGCAAAATGAACTTGCGCAACGGAGGCGCTAGCTATTGGTGTTTCATTAAATTTGAAAAATACTTCATTGATTTTCCGACCATATTCTTTTTCTAACGTTGATAATACGAGTTGCAAAGAAAATGGGGGAACCTGATCCTGCAATTTCGCCAGTTCATCAGCGATATCGTGAGGTAAGAGATCGCGGCGAGTGGATAGCATCTGGCCAAATTTGACAAAAATAGGGCCTAATTTTTCTAAAGCCAACCGTAATCTCTCTCCGCGCGGTTTATCCAGTTTCCGCCAGAAAGTTAATGTTCTCACAATGATTCGTAACACCCGCAAACGACTATGGTTTAAGACAAATTCATCCAATCCGAATTGGAAGGCGACGTATTGTATTTTTAGAAGTCGGAATAGGCGCATGAGTGAATCAATATTTGATAAGTAAGAATGGTGCTAAAAAAATTAATTAGAATGCCTCAGGTATTTGGTATTCGGGTTTGATTTTACAGTCATCTGCGCATTGCCATTCGATAAGAAGTACCTGCTTCATGGAACTGTCTATTCATTTGCTAAAGTACTCTGTTTCGCCAATTTATTTATCCGCTGTTCTAGTTGTTCAATATTGAGTTTTATGTTATTGATTTCTTGTGAAAATAGATAGATTGCGTCGGGTTTGACTAAAAAAACATTTTCTTCAGTCAAATATTCGATCAATGTTTGAACGAAGCGATCAATATTTTTTATCTGCCATTGCATCAGATGCTCGCCCGTTTGGACGATTCGGTGCGCTGGTATGTCCCCGATCGCATTACTAAGATCGTGTTCAAAGATTCCTTTGAAGTCGATTTGCTTACCGATATTAATCAATTCTTCAACCAAAGCTGGATTGCCAGCGGTTTTTATTTGCGCGAATGCATTTAATTCCCGGGCCAGTAATCTTGGCAGTATTAGCGGGGATAATGTCAGTGTTGCATCTGCATTCATAGATTCATCAATTTTCTGTAATTCACCCGCTGTGTCGATAAGCATTTTAAGATTAATTAATGGAGAAATCTGGACGCAGATTGTTTTACCAGAAAAAGATTGCAATCGCTTCGATGCCCAACTTGCGCTACGTAAAACATGATTAATCGGAGTGGTTACAACGGTTGTCAGCATTCTATGTAATTTTGTAAATTGTAATAGCAGGAACAGAAGAAATAGCTGTAATTTTTTTGCTTAGTTTTTTCATGCAAAATTTAACCATATTTTAGAAATTGATCAGCTTTCTCCTCAAGCTTACAATGGCTTTGCGAGTATAGCATTTTAATTTGAATTGATTATAGGTTCTCAATATGCCTTAATGTTTTACTCTGACTGTTGGATCGACTAGCTTATCAATGGTATCGTCATTGCAGGATTGAAGCTTGGAATTATAATTTCAGCGAAAGGTTAGCTTTAAGATAATTTTATTGCTGCTAGGGAGCATGCAGGATGCTGAATGATTTAACAAATCGTTTAATAATAATTGGTTGTTAATATGCAAGAAAAATCAAATACACGCAATATATTCATTGTCTTGTGCGCGCTTGTGAATGGTTTTTTATTGTCGTTCCTTGGTTTTGGATTACTTTGGAGTGGCATTTCCTGGTATATGCAATTAGTTATGGCATTACCATTTCTGTTGCTATCCTACGCAGTGTATCGTTGGAGCAAAGGAGCGCTGGGAATCTGTGCTTTTATATTGTTGGGTGCAGCACCACTTGGGATATTAATAACTCGATTCCGCGATACCAACGATTCACATCTAATGCCCACACTTGTTGTTCTCAGTTGGATTTTAGGAATGCTGGCAGGTTGTTATTTAGGCTATTTACGGAGTACGCAAATGGAGTCAACTAAGCGTGTTACTGTTTCCAAGTAAAGAAGTAAGGCGTTAGATTTTATTTTTGCTAGCGGCAAAAACTATTTTCCATTTTTTCTATGAGATCGCTTTTATCTCAATTCAATCCACACCGGTTGATGATCCGAAGCTTTTGTTTCAGCATCAATGCCGTGCGTTTTCAGGTGTTTTACTAATCCACTGGTAATCAACACAAAATCATAGCATTCCGGACGGTCGACAAAATCTACCGGGTGGATGCCGACAGTTGGTGCATGTGGCATGCCGGGATTCAATATCGACCAGGCATCGTGAAAGCTCGATGTGCCATCATTGAAAGGCGCGAGAATTTGCGCGTGTTCGGGCGCTGTGGCTGGGAAGTTGAGATCGCCGCACAAGATTGCTTCTGCCGGTCTGGGAAAGACTTCGAAAGTTTTGCCTCGTTCCTCAGCTAGAAATTTTCGTTGCGACATTGCGCAAGCCTCTTGATGCAAGTGCCGAATGACGTCGATCTGGATTTCGCGCTGGTGCTGTGAATAGTATTCGAGGTGTGTGGTCATGATGCGCAGCGGACCAATATCTGTTGTCACGACGGCCTCCACCAGTACGCGCTGCATACTGGGTGTGGCTAATTCCGCTTGCCATGGCAGTAAGTGCCGCCATACCTGGCCGACGGGAAGGCGGGTAAAAATGGCGTTGCCGAACAGACTGCGACCGCCATGGCGGTTTGGGATATCGGTGGCTGCGCCGTAGATTACAGTGTAACCAGGCAATTGTGCTGAAAGCTCGGCAACCTGATTCTCGCCTCGGCTACCAGGTAAGTCGGGAAAATTGACTGCGACTTCCTGCAGGCAGATGACATCAAATTCACCCAGTTGGTGGATCGTTCGAATGATACGCGCAGGATCGACTTGTCCGTCCATTCCGCGTCCCCATTGAATGTTCCAGCTCAATAGCTGCATGATTTTCATCCTAAACTTGCTGGTGCCCTCGGGTTCTCAAAAATCAAAGCGATTTATAGGTTCTGATAAAATTCGCGCTTAACTCGATTAACGTAGTCGCTCAAATTCTTTCTTGCTAATCCATAATCTTTAAGCGGCGACTCGATCGGGCAACCGATGATATTGATGAGGAGTCCGAATGCAGATGTATCGAGCGCTGTTGGTTGATCACCCAGGAAGTATCTTTTGCTCTCTAGCGTTGCAGATAGCGCATCGAGATCTTGCTTGCCCAGTGCAAAGATTTCTTCCGCTTGGTGTCTGCCGGTGCCATGACCATAAATTTGCTGTTGGATTTTGCGGCGTGTTCGATTGGCAACGATATCCCTGATAACGGGCGGTAATCTTCCAAAAATCGCTTTCTTGTTTATTTTCCAGTTTTCGTCCGTGTATTGCCATCGCGAATAGAGTACGGTCCAAAACAAATGTTCTTCGAGTAAGCGCTGCATGGCAATCGATATTGCCAGTTCAGCATCGTTCAGATCTTTATCCAAATCCTTATACGAAGACTTTAAATAAGTCACAATGAAACGCGAATCCCCGATAATTCTACCGTTATCTTCAATGTAGGGTAGTTTTCCTTTGGGGGCACCGATAGGTAATACAGGCACAATTTCATAGTCAATGCCAGCCATTCGCAAGTAAGTTTCTATTTTGCAGCAGAAAGGACTTAAGTTTGGAATATTCCAGGTACGTTCAAATTGATAAAGCTTTAGCATGTCTGCAATCCTGACAGTGATTAATTGAGCGCATACTTGTATAATGCAAGTCACTGTATCGCATAAGCTTGCCAATGGCAAGTGACAGTAGCGATATTACAGGGGATTCACTTTTTAGATATAGAGATTAATGGATAATGGTTGATTATGACGAACGAAACCACGAGCGATCTTGCTGCCCGATAGCTTGTGCGTTGGATCATTTGGGAGATAAATGGACTTTGTTGATTATCCGGGATTTGTTGTTGGGTAAAAAACGCTATCAAGAATTCCTGGAATCACCGGAACAAATTGCTACTAATATATTGGCGAACCGGCTTAAAAAGCTAGAGGCTGTCGGTATCTTAACGCAGCAGATTTATCAGAAAAAACCGATACGATACGAATATGTGTTAACAGCAAAAGGGGAAGATCTGCGGCTAGTATTGCAGACTCTAGCGGAATGGGGAAAGACCTATTATCCAGGCACAAAAGTTTTTATGACGCATGTGTGAAATTGTAGTCACCCATTCTGTATCCAAAAGCACCCCGTAACAAACTCCGGGGTGCTATACAGGATAATTATGCAGTGGGATTCGGTTTCTCACCAGCGTCACGGTTTTGCGTTGCAGCAATATTGTTTTCTAACGTCATAACTCGAGATTCCAATCTTGCAATCAATGCCTTGGTTTCAGGAGATTCCATTGGAAATTGCGGTTTAGCTGCAGAGGAGTGAATTTCCAGAGCTTCGACACGTGTTTGTAGTTGTTCGGGAAGTTTCTCTGTCTCGGGGCCTGCAAGGTGCGTAAACTCTACGCTATCTTCATAGGGTTCACGTGTGGTGCCCGTTGCCTTGATAATGGCACCTGCGATTAAGCCGCCAACAATTGCGATGATAAGCGTTATCATTATGCCATTAAACTGTGCAATTGCGATCCCGGGAACTATCAGGAAAGCACTGAGACCGCCTAGTAACCCGGGCATTCCGTGTAAATTATGCACGCCACAGGTATCCACGATTTTAAATTTTGACTCCAGTAACGGTTGCAAAAATACATATCCTAAGACGGAAAGTGCGCCAGCGAGCAAGCCGATACCGAAAGCTCCGGTAGGAGACACTACATCGCAGACGGAACCGATGGCTACACCACCGGCCAATGCAGCATTGGCCATATCCACCATGGATGTTTTGCCGTTATGCAGTTTAGAACTTAGGAAATAAGTGGCGATAGTTGCACCTGATAATGCTAACAAGGTGTTGACTACGGTTTGTGGCATGTTCTCTAGTGGCACGAGTGCAGTGGCAAAACTGGGCCAGAACAACCACAGCACCATGGATCCCAACATGGCAAAACGATCCGACGTATGATCTGATTCAATCAGTTTGCTGCGTTGGTACTCGGTCGTTAAAACAATTGACATACTCAACCCAAAATAGGCGCCGAAAGCATGGATGACAACCGAGCCGGCGGTATCTTGGAACCCTGTGGTATAGCCGAATGCATCATCAAGCACAATCCATTCGTTCAATAGATAAAGCGGAACAACTAACAATGCCAGCAAAGCATACTGAAACACGCGTAAACGGCCCAATACTGCACCCATGGCGATAAGGGCTGTGGCAACGGATAGCTCGGCGAATAACAGAGAATCAAGCGTATGAGGTGATAATTGATGTCCAAAAATACCGTTTGCACGTAACAGAATGTAGAGAGGAAGTCCTACCGCAACAACCAGATAGGTGCCGGTTACCGCACCAAAGCCATAGCGGCGTACAAATACCATTAGAAAACCAAAGCCGATCAACAGCATGGCTAAGATATGAATAATATAATTATACTGCGCGACAACACGCGCTTCACTTAAAACGGGCGTTTCTGCACTGACTAAGCCGCTGAAACTCAGGAGAAGCATGCCGATTGCTCCTGATAGTATCGGATTAAAGCTTTTATTCATGTGATTTTCCTTATTTTAGTGATTTCTCGGGTTAATCCTCGACGAAATTCAGAGGAAGGGGCGTAGGATATTAAAATTATAAAAACCCCATCGGGAGTGTGAACTTTAATTACCTTAAAGACAATAGGGATTAGAGAAATAATTATGAAGCGGATAGACTCCTGGAGGGGGTTGTCATCGTATTTTTCAGGATGACAGCCAGAGAACCATGGATTATTGTTAATTCATAGCACTTAATAAAAACGGGAACCTAAGCCCCCGTTCTTAATTAAGTCTAAATTACACCGCTGAATCTTTTCTCCTACGTGCCATGAATCCGATCAACCCTAGACCAGCTAATAACATGACATAGGTTTCGGGTTCCGGGACAGCCGTAACGTTGACGTAATCATAGCGAGTCGTTGATTCCCAGATCGAACCCAGCGCTATTCCGCCGGTGAGAATAGGATTGTCATCATGGAAATGTGCGGCAGTTGTTCCATTGATTGTGATATCGAAGTTGCTACCCACCGCGAGAATATCGACCGTGTTATCGGTGCTGTTCAGAATCCCTTGATCTAAGATACGAGTGACATTAAATATAGTAATGTCATCTACTATCTTGCTGAATACTATGGAGTCTGATGGAAATCCGGGGTTTGCATTTGGCGTATATATTTGCAGTCTATAATACGTCCCTTCCGTCCATGCATGCATATCTTGTACCCGAAATTGTATTTGACCGTTGTACCAATCATCGCCGCCACCCAACGGGTTGAAACGAGTCGTTAACTGATAATTCGACCAAGTGGAATCTCCTTCATGCGTCATAATAAAAGCATCTCAGCTTCCGGGTGTAGAACCCTGCGTTCTGACCCACCCATCATCCATGGTGGCATAGCCTCTTTGAACATCCCATGTAGGCCCCAGACTGGTGCCGCTAAAATCATCGCTGAATAGCGTAACTGCATGAGCGGAATTAACGCTCACAAAAATCAAACCACCAAATATGATATTGATAATATTGGCTTTATAAGTCTTCATAATTCTTCTCCTAAAAACAAACTAACTTCATAACTAAATAAACAAAGCAATCATGTTGTGTGAATTCTTGATTTGGAAATAACCTAAGGGTAATCCAAGGGTAATTTTGGTTCTTCTAGATTATCTTCTATGCTCTTTTATACTTGGCGGATTCAACTTTTCTCTGTATTACAATAGTTCATTATCTTATGGTCACTGTAAACCAATTTGATGTAAATCAACATAAGGTGGATTGGCAATTAGACAAATGATTAATCGCTGGGTTGATAAAATTGAAAGTGTCGAGTAATGGCTTTTTAGTTTTTTGTTGATACTTGCTATTTCAAGATCACGCGAGGGGTGATAGATCGCGAATTTAGAATATTATTGATGAATCATATTGTTGCTTTGTTGTCACTGTTCGTGATTCTATGGAAGAATTTAATTCGAGCCGAGCATAGCGATATATGTATAGCTCTGCTTATTAGCGGTAAATAGTACGATGTATCCCGGCTTTTAAAGCTTGAATAGCATCTTCCGTGCTGGTTACGATTTGACGATGCGGACAAAAGATATTTTTAGCCAGTTCACGTTGCGCGTTAAATTGCTGCACCAATTCAATTTTTTGCCATTCCGGTGTACGAGGTTGTATCCAGGTTTTATCATCTCTTCCGAGTGCATACAGTTTTCGTTCGCTGGTAGCGCAACGGATGCCCTCGTAGCTGACATTGAGAGCGCCTGTCGATGATTTGACGACTAAAGTAAAGCGGATTACGCCATCTTCACCAATATTAATGGAAGTTGTATCAATCAAATAATGATTACTGGAGACAACACCCGCATCGAATTCCATCAAGTTTGTGGTATCTGGATAAGCGGGAAGTTGTGTTAATTGCTCAATCCATGGCTTGTCGCTTTCGAATTGATCCTTGAAAGGTGGTTTGGCGCAGGCAAACAACAAAATACAGAGTAAAACGCAAATTCGTTTCATGCGCCGGATAAGTCTTGCAACAATGAGGTGCGGATATTGCTGTCGACGGCATCAATCGTTGCTTGATAAGCGGGATGATCAACACCGATACTTAATGCTGCACCTTCCTGAAGTTCTTGAATCATATCAAGGGTGAGCTCAAAGCGAAGAAAATGAACCGCTGAAGTTTTTTCGCTATTTTCCCGTTCCAGATCTTCGTCAGCAATAGCATATACGGGTGTATGCCCTGCGATTCTGACCCATACTTTATCTTCAATGCCGATCAAACCGGCCAGTTTAACGGCGCGTATCGCAGGATCCGGGTATTCAATCAACATCGTAGCCTTCCAGTTATGTCCATCGGGAATCAACGGTGTATATGTTTCCAGTTCGTGCATGATTTCATCTTCGTGAAAGATGCGCTCGACGTACAACATTTCCTGAATTTGATAACGAACGGTGACAGCGTCTTCGAAGATAAGCGTGATATTTTGTCCCAGGGGGATTTTGCGCGTTTTCTTATGTGCCATCACTTGGGTGCGAAAATCCTTGCGGATTTTGGCATAGGCTTCCAGTGTTAACAAATCATCACGAGTAATTTTAACCATGTGTTTCTCATTATAAATGGACTTAGGTAATTGGTTTAACGTCGTCAATCGGTTGATGCTCGGCGTCAAAATCGTACGCCATGCGCAATAGAGTAAGTGGATGCAGCTTTTGCGCCTTACTTGCACCGATACCTTGCTCAATATGCCGCGCAGCAATGGCGCAGTCTGAGCTGATGTAATCCGGGTCAGAAGCGGCCATTTGTTTGAAAACGGGACGACCTATTTTCATGGAATCCGCAAAGTGTTCGCTTTTCACGCCCCAGGTTCCGTCATGACCTGAGCAGCGCTCGACAGTATTGATGGTTGTTTCTGGAATAAGCTGCAGTATATCGCGTGTTTTTTTTCCAATGTTTTGTACACGTTGATGACAAGGTATATGATAAGCCACAGTGCCAAGGGGTTTCTTGAAATCTGTTTTAAGTAATTTATCCTGATTTCTTAATACCAAGTATTCAAATGGATCAAACATCGCAGCAGCGACGGCTTGAACTGCTTTATCCTGTGGAAATAATAGTGGCAATTCCTTCTTGTACATTAACGTACAAGAAGGCACCGCGGTGAGAATGGCATATCCCTCTTGGGCTAATTTTAGTAAATGCGGGATATTCTCGTTTTTAAGTTTTTCTACCGCCTCCAAATCACCCAATTCCAGTTTGGGCATTCCGCAACAAGCTTCTTTTTCTGCCAGGCAAGTCGGGATTTCATTATGCTGCAAGATTTTTAATAAATCGTGTCCAATGCCAGGCTCATTATAGTTGATGTAACAAGTTGCGTAGATAGCAACTTGTCCAGGCGTACGCGCACCGTTAATAACGGGGAAAGCGTTGCTGGGTTCAGCATTTGAGCGGAATGTCTGGGTTGCATATTCGGGCAATTTTCTATCAGCATGAATGCCCAACATGCCATCCATTAACTTGCGAGTAATGGGTGTCTTGTTTACTGCATTAACGGTTTGAACCACGACAGGAATGGTGGCCAACTTACCTATCAAATCGGTATTTGAGAGCAATTTGTCACGAAATCCTGCACCTTTGTATTTATATTTGACTGTTTTTGCACGCAGCATTAAATGAGGGAAATCAATGTTCCATTCATGTGGCGGCACATAAGGACATTTGGTCATAAAACACATGTCGCAAAGATAACAGCGCTCAACCACTTCCCAGAACTGGTTTTTATTGACGCTATCCAATTCGCCTGTGGTGCTTTCATCAATTAGATCAAACAGGCGTGGAAAGGCTGTGCATAAATTAACGCAGCGCCGACATCCGTGGCAAATATCGAAAACCCGCTCCAATTCCTGGTTCAAGCTGGCTTCATTATAAAAATCGGGATTCTTCCAATCGATTGGATGACGCTTGGGTGCTTCGAGACTTCCTTCGCTGATGGTCATGATGAATTTTACGTATCAAAAAATTCGAATAAAGCAATACAGGGGCTTATCCAGATAGACTTTGATTAAACCCCTGTTGATTCAAACTAAAGCACCGAATTAGTCAGCTAAACTATCTAATGCGCGTTGAAAGCGATTCGCATGAGAACGCTCGGCCTTGGCTAGTGTTTCAAACCAGTCGGCGACTTCATCAAATCCTTCATCGCGTGCTGTTTTGGCCATGCCGGGATACATGTCCGTGTATTCATGTGTTTCACCTGCAATGGCCGTTTTCAGATTGTCACGAGAAGCGCCGAATGGCATGCCAGTAGCTGGATCACCGCAATTTTCCAGATATTCCAAATGACCATGGGCATGGCCGGTTTCACCTTCCGCAGTAGAACGAAATACAGCAGCCACATCATTTTGCCCTTCTACATCCGCTTTAGCTGCGAAATATAAGTAGCGGCGATTGGCTTGAGATTCTCCGGCAAAAGCGGCTTTCAGATTGCCTTCAGTTTTAGATCCTTTAAGTTCCATCATTTTCTCCTTTTTAAATTAACATGTAGTTATATTTGATCTCGATGAAAAGAATGTATTTATGTAATGCACAAAACCGAGACTAGTTGATAAAGGAAGGTATGAGGTAATAATTGTGGCACCCTGTCAACACTTCTTTCAATTTATTCAGAACATGGTGAGTGTGCATAAATACAAAATCCGATCCGTTCACGGAGACTATCGAAGGGTTTGTGGATTGTCAACTATCTACCAATAGATCGGTTGCAAACAAATAAATTATCCAGCTGACTCTTGATTCAAATTTATGTTACGCATAATTTACGTTTTTTTGAGTAAAGCGTTGCAACAAATTTTGCTGAAATTTTTTGCAGGTCTGCATTGTTGTGGGATCATTTAAAATTAATTGCAGCATCTTATTTAGCTGCTATCCTTTGGTTCAGTGAGTTTCATATTTTCACTTTTGCCGACAATCCCTTGTTTAATCATTGCATCAATTAATCTAAAGTATGCCATCACTTCCTTATTGGCGCCTTTCCGGCTTTTATTTTTTCTATTTTGCTTTTATTGGTGCTTTTGCGCCGTATTGGAGTTTGTATCTCCAGTCACTGTCATTTAGCGCATTGCAAATTGGTATTTTGATGTCCTTATTGTTAGTTACGCGTATTTTTTCTCCAACTGTCTGGGGGTGGTTGGCGGATCATACCGGTAAGCGAGTTTGGGTTGTGCAGATCGCAGCAATAAGCGGTTTTGTGAGTTTCTGCGGTTTTTTTGCTGGAGAATCATTTGCTTGGATTTTTGTTGTCATGCTGATGATGAGTTTCTTTTGGAGTGCTTCATTGCCGTTGATGGAAGCGATTACATTGTCTCATTTGGGAGATTATACCGATAAGTATGGACGGATTCGTTCCTGGGGATCGGTTGGGTTCGTTGTGGCGGTGATTGGCATTGGTTATCTATTGGAAGTAATGGAAATTATCTGGCTACTTTGGATTCTGTTGGGACTTAAACTGGGCATTGTGATTTTTTCTTATCAAATTCCTGAAAAAGAAATTATGCATTATGCTACAGGGTTGCTTTCGATACGGCAGATATGTCTGCGCCCGGAGGTTATGGCATTTTTGTTATCCAGTTTATTGATGCTGTTTGCGCATGGCGCTTACTATACGTTTTTCTCCATTTATCTCGTCGAGCATGGCTATGACAAAGGATTTGTCGGATGGTTATGGGCGATTGGCGTGATTTGTGAAATTGGAATTTTTTTTATCATGCCGTGGTTGATGCAACGGTTTCGATTGAAGCATATCCTGATTTTCAGTTTTGCTTGTGCCATCCTGCGTTTTGTATTGATAGGTCAATATGTCGAATGGCCAGTGATTATTGTCATAGCGCAGATTTTACATGCAGCGACCTATGGAACGCATCATGTTGCAGCCATGATGGTGATCCATCAATTTTTTCGGGGGCGTCATCAAGCGAAAGGTCAAGCGATTTATACCAGTGTCGCCTACGGAGTGGGTGGGGCTTTGGGGGCGGTATTTAGCGGTTATACCTGGGATTGGTTGGGTGCGGGTAACACTTTCTTTATGAGTGCAGCAGCAGCGCTTGCGGGCTTGATGCTAATTGCATGGAAAATGAAGTCATTTAATCATTAATAAGCGATAGTGTGGTTAGTTTGTTGAATTGGTAAACTTTATGGGATAATTGCACGTTACGTTCGATTTTATTTTTTACTGATGCAAACATTATACGACAAGCTTTGGAATCAACATCTGGTGCATACTGAATCTGATGATCCGGGTAGTATGGCATTGATTTATATTGATCGTCATTTAGTGCATGAAGTGACTAGCCCGCAAGCGTTTGAAAGTCTGAAACTGGCTGGGCGGAAGCCTTGGCGCCTTAATTCTATACTCGCGGTTGCAGATCACAATGTTCCGACTACCGACCGCAGTCAAGGTATTCAAGATCCCATTTCTCGCTTACAAGTCGATACACTAGATCAGAATTGCGATGAACTGGGAATTACTGAGTTCAAGATGAATGACTTGCGTCAGGGCATTGTGCATGTGATTGGTCCTGAGCAAGGCGCTACGTTGCCTGGTATGACAGTAGTATGTGGCGACTCGCATACCAGTACGCACGGCGCATTTGGATGCTTGGCTTTTGGGATTGGTACCTCGGAGGTTGAGCATGTATTAGCCACGCAATGTCTATTGATGAAGAAGTCTAAAACCATGCGCATCTCGGTGGAAGGCAATTTGGGGCTAGGGATTACTGCCAAAGATATTGCTTTAGCGATTATCGGTGAGATTGGCACTGCGGGTGGAACTGGTTATGCAATTGAATTTACTGGCAGTGCTATCCGTGCGTTATCAATGGAAGGGAGGATGACGCTGTGCAATATGGCGATTGAAGCCGGTGCGCGTGCGGGGATGGTGGCTGTGGATGATACCACCATTGATTATATTAAAGGGCGGCCGTTTGCTCCCAAAAACGAATTATGGAATAGCGCTGTTGCATTCTGGCGCACACTGCGTAGTGATGCCGATGCTGTATTTGATCGAACAGTGACATTAGACGCGACGCAGATCAAACCTCAGGTAACTTGGGGCACATCTCCCGAAATGGTGACAACAATAGATGGAATCGTGCCTGATCCTGCGTGTGTTCCTGATGAAGTAAAGCGCCATGATATGCAACAAGCGTTGAACTACATGGGGCTAAGCGCCAATACTCCGATCCAGAAAATTAACCTGGATAAGATTTTCATCGGTTCCTGCACCAATTCACGTATTGAAGATCTGCGCGCGGCGGCACAGATTGTCAAAGGGAAGCATATTGCGGCTAATATCAAACTGGCGCTGGTGGTTCCAGGTTCAGGTTTAGTCAAGAAACAGGCGGAACAAGAGGGGCTGGATCAAATTTTTCGCTCAGCCGGGTTTGAATGGCGTGAACCGGGTTGTTCTATGTGTTTAGCAATGAATGACGATCGATTGACCGCAGGTGAACGCTGTGCTTCAACCTCAAATCGAAATTTCGAAGGCCGTCAGGGCCCTGGTGGCAGGACGCATTTGGTTAGCCCTGCAATGGCTGCTGCTGCTGCAATTGCAGGACATTTTGTTGATGTGCGTAAACTGAGTAACTAATAGTGAAAAATATTTTTTTGCTGTGCATGAACAGCAAGTATACTTGGCCAAATACGATATAAATTAATGGAAAAATTTGAAACAATTACAGCGTTGGTGGCACCTATGGATCGAGCTAATATTGATACCGATGCCATCATCCCGAAGCAGTTTCTCAAATCAATTAAACGCACCGGTTTTGGTCAAAACCTATTTGATGAATGGCGATATCTGGATCATGGCGAACCAGGCATGGATTCATCGCAACGTAAACTGAATCCAGCTTTTATATTAAACCAGCCACGTTACCAAGGTGTGGAAATACTGCTGGCGCGTGCAAATTTTGGCTGCGGATCAAGTCGTGAACACGCTCCTTGGTCGCTCCAAGATTACGGTTTTCGCGTCATTATCGCCCCTAGTTTTGCGGATATCTTTTTTAATAATTGTTATAAGATTGGTTTGTTGCCAGTTGTTCTGGACGCGGCGATATTGGACTACTTATTTGAGGAAGTAAAATCAATAGAAGGGTACCGATTGACGGTAGACCTTCAGAATCAAAAGATTATCTCTCCAAAAAGAGAAGAATTTACATTCGAGATTGATATTTTCCGTAAACAGTGCTTGCTCAATGGCTTGGATGATATTGGTCTAACCCTGCAGCACGCTGAAAAAATAAATCAATTTGAGCAGAAACGACGCAATGAACAGCCTTGGTTGTTTATGTAAGTGACCGTGTGAAAGTGGGATAAAATGAAAATTGCTGTATTAGGAGGCGATGGTATCGGGCCGGAAATTGTTGCTCAGGCCGTGCGTGTATTAGATGCTTTGAGAACTGATGGTCTGGGTATTGAATTGGAATGCGGATTGATCGGGGGCTGTGCAGTTGATGCCACTGGAGAACCGTACCCTGATGCGACCCATCGATTAGCCAGTCAGGCGGATGCAGTTCTCTTGGGTGCTGTTGGAGGCCCGCAATATGATGCTTTGCCGCGCGAGCAGCGTCCTGAGCGTGGTTTGCTTGCGATTCGCAAGAAGCTTAATTTATTCGCTAATTTGCGTCCCGCAATGCTTTATCCGGAACTCGCCAATGCCTCTAGTTTAAAATACGACGTGGTTGCCGGTCTCGATATCATGATCGTGCGTGAATTGACCGGCGATATTTATTTTGGCGAGCCGCGCGGGATTGAGATTCGTCATGGAGAGCGTGTTGGATTTAATACCATGATCTACAGTGAGGCCGAGATACGCCGCATCGCACATGTTGCGTTTCAAACGGCTGCTAAGCGTCAAGGTAAATTGTGTTCCGTAGATAAAATGAATGTGTTGGAATGTACACAATTATGGCGTGACGTTGTCGCTGAGGTTGCTAAGGAATACCCGCAAGTGGCTTTGTCGCATATGTTGGTTGATAATGCTGCTATGCAATTGGTTCGTAATCCAAAACAATTTGACGTCATGGTCACCGGAAATATGTTTGGTGACATATTGTCTGACGAAGCCTCCATGTTAACAGGTTCCATTGGCATGTTGCCTTCAGCCTCCTTAGATGAGAATAATAAAGGATTATATGAACCTATTCACGGTTCAGCGCCTGACATCGCTGGAAAAGATATAGCTAACCCGCTTGCGACAATACTGTCAGTAGCTATGATGCTGCGTCACACATTCAATCAGGAAGTGGCGGCAAAGCGCATAGAAAATGCGGTTAAAAAAGTTTTAGCGGCGAGCTACAGGACAAAAGATATTGATGAAGCCGGCATGAAATCTGTAGGCACAAAAGCCATGGGGGATGTGGTTTTGGCAATGCTGTAATTATACTTAATGACAAATTAATGCATTTTTAGGAAATAAAGGTGTAATTAATGCATTAATCATTTTGTATCATTTTATAAAGTAAGTTAATATTTATGCAGTTTTTTATTTGATTAACGAATTGAATTGTTAATTTAGAAAAAGAGATAAGCAATGAAGCAAGTTGGTTTTGTAGGTTGGCGTGGGATGGTTGGATCTGTGCTAATGCAGAGAATGCGGGAAGAAGAAGACTTTTCTCTGATTGATCCTGTTTTTTTTACAACCTCACAAAAAGGTGGCGTAAGCCCTGAAATTGGCAAGGAGACGCCACCGTTAAAAGATGCCTTTGATATTGATCAACTGAGCGCGATGGATATCATCATTTCCTGTCAAGGCGGGGATTATACGCATCAGATTTTTAAACTGTTGCGTCAATCGGGTTGGCAAGGATATTGGGTTGATGCCGCTTCAGCATTGCGCATGGAAAAAGATGCCGTGATCATATTGGATCCGGTCAATAAACCTGTGATTGAGCAGGCCCTTCATAATGGAGTAAAAAATTATATTGGTGGCAATTGTACAGTTAGCTTGATGTTAATGGCGGTTGGCAGTCTTTTTGAAAAAGGTATGGTGGACTGGATGAGCGCCATGACTTATCAAGCCGCATCGGGCGCCGGGGCCAAAAATATGCGTGAACTGTTGCAGCAAATGGGTGAGGCACATCGAGTGGCGAAGGATTTGTTGGATAATCCTGCTTCCAGTATTCTGGATATTGATCGTGAAGTTGCTGGCACATTACGTGATAAAAGATTTCCAACTGAAAATTTCGGTGTTCCGTTAGCGGGCAGTTTAATTCCCTGGATTGACAAAGAAGTTGCTAATGGACAAAGTCGAGAAGAATGGAAGGGACAAGCCGAAACCAATAAAATTCTTGGAACAAGCGACCGGGAAATTCCTGTTGATGGTATTTGTGTGCGTGTTGGTGCAATGAGGTGCCATAGCCAAGCGTTAACCATCAAGCTAAAACAAGATGTACCATTAGATGAAATTGAAGAAATTATTGCAAATTCAAATGATTGGGTTAAAGTGGTTCCCAATGAGAGAGAAGCCACTACCTCACAATTAACGCCAACGGCAGTAACGGGTACTTTATCAATACCAGTAGGGCGATTACGCAAACTGACAATGGGCGGTGAATACTTATCTGTTTTTACCGTAGGCGATCAATTACTTTGGGGTGCCGCAGAGCCATTGCGTAGAATGTTGCGCATACTGATTGCACACTAAATATCTTTCGATATCCTGAATACAATAGTCGAATGTAGTATTTTATTATTTCGAGTTTAATCTTTCGTTACATTAACGAATATTGGTAGATAGAAAACCAGCAACTTGAAGAGCATATATTTCACACCTTACTTGTGAGGTGCTTTAACTGATTATAGGTTTGTTTGATTAGCCTGTAATTTGAGGCGTAATCGCAACTAGTGTGATTATGTTGCAATACTAGCCTTTCGATATTTATTTCCAAAAAACTAGAGAGGGTACTTCGGTGTATAAAACATCTTTTAAAGTAAGCTTGTTTGCAATTATTCTGATGCTGCCATGGGTTGCTGTTCCAGCAGCTGGACTCGGTAAATTGACACTTAACTCTGCGCTAGGGCAACCTTTTAGCGCTGAAATCGATATTGTATCGACCGATACTGATGAAATATCATCTCTAAATGCTAGTGTGGCTACTCGTGAAGCATTCGCACAAGCCGGTATAAACTATGAATCTGTTTTGTCAGCTTTCAAGGTCTTAATCGAAACGAGAGCAAATGGTAACCCTTATATTAAATTGACTTCGCCGCAAGCAGTTAATGACCCGTTTTTAATGTTACTGATGGAGTTAAATTGGTCTTCAGGGCGCATTTTGCGGGAATATACCGTTCTACTTGATCCTGTTGAATCACCAGCACAAAATCTGGTGGCAGCCAATACAAGCCCTCCACCCATAGTTGGTGCATCAGGTTTTGATGCAGAAAGATCACCGCGCATCAAAAATGATAATTCAATTACAAATTCGGTTCAATCAACTGCCGATACATCCAGTCGATCCAATAAGACCTATGGTCCAGTTAACCGAGGTGATACCTTATCATCGATTGCGAGTCAGGTTTTACCCGCCGGTGTCGATCTTAATCAAATGCTGGTGGCGCTTTATCGTGCTAATCGTGAGGCTTTTATCGCTAACAACATGAATTTACTTAGGACAGGCGTGATTTTGAAAGTGCCTGAGATGAATGAAATAACAGCAATTGATTCATCAGTTGCAAGAACCGAAATAAAAACACAAATAGCAGATTGGCGTAATTACAGGGAGCGGTTGGCAGCAATTAGCCAGGAATCCTCAGCACCTCATACAATCAGTCAATCAGATCAAGGTCAGATTACAACCAGCATTGATAAGAAATCGACATCTGCTCCCGATGCACCCAAAGAGGTTCTGAAACTATCCAGCGGAGCACAGTTACTTGACACAGATGGTCAGATTGCTGAATCTACACTGGTTGATCGTCTCCGTATGATGGAAGAGGATGCGATTGCGCGAAATCTTGCATTAAAGGAAGCGAATGAACGTGTAGCTATGCTGGAAAAGAGTGTTGAGAACTTGAAACAATTACTAGAGCTTAAGGATTCGGTATTAGCGCAGGCACAAACTAAGGCGGAATCAGTTCCAACATCAATTAGTAAACCGGAATCACAAGTTCTGGCAGACGAGGCTTCGGTTACTGAGAACGTAGCTTTGGATTCTGTGTCTGTGCAAGAAGAGACACCGATAATTCAACCAGCTGCAGAAGCAACGGTAGTCAATGCGCCTGCTGCAGTATCTGATGAAGAACCCGGTCAATCACTGCTTGATCAGGCATATGATTATATCGAATACATCGGTGCTGCTTTAATTGTGCTGTTGTTACTTATTTTATTGATTCTTAGAAGACGCAAAAATCAATCACACGACGATGAAGAAGTAGAAGAAAATAATGAAGAAGATTATTCTTCAGCAATGCGTTCTCGAATAGCCTCAATGGCTGCTGCCAAAGCTGCGTCTGTTACTGAGGAAGATCGATCGTCATCTGAAAATTTGGATCATGACCAATCTTTTCAAGATGCAGACCCTTATTCTCAAGCCGAAGAGTCGGAAGAATTTAATAGAGATCCTGATTTGTCTTACGAAGACAGCGCCGAACATACTTTGCAATCTGAGTCTGAAACTGAGTCGATTACGGAGTCGCAGGTTGGCGATGAGACATTTCCGGAAGATTCACAGATTATCGATAGAAACTTAAAAGAAGATTCTGAAGAAGAGTTTGGTCAATCGATTGATTCTACTGAAGATAATGGTTCTTCTGGATTTGCAAATCAAATTGATTTTGATTTGAGTGACGAAATTGATGAAATTGCAGCGAAAGGAAAAACTGAATTAAAGGATGCCAAGCAAATAAAAGAAGCTGAAAAAATTTCTGATTCTGATTATGCGGTAGAGATTGAATTTGATGAGCCAGAACAACCGCCTGCTGTTGTCAGCTCAAGTGATGAAACTACAGAGAAGAATAAGGACGATTTTGAGTTTTCTCCTTCAGAAATTGATTTGACAGATAAGCAAAACCTAAACGAAATTGAGATTCCCGCACTCAGTGATGATAGCAGCACTGATTCAGGAAAGCCTACACTTGATAATGATCCTCTGGAGTTCGACCAATCTCCAGATATTACACAAAATGATAAAGAATCAAATTCGTCAGCGATAGTTCCTGAAATTGATTTGGCCGCTATTAATTTGGATCTAGAGGATTCTGGCGCAAGCGATGACAAAGTTAAAAAGGAAGATTTAAGCACTCAAAGTGAAGCATGGCAAGAAGTTGAGACAAAATTAGATTTGGCTAAAGCATATCAAGAGATGGATGATAAGGAAGGCGCCAAAGAAATGCTTGAAGAAGTCATCCGAGACGGTGACGCAAAGCAAAAGAAAGCTGCGAAGAAAATGTTAAAAGATCTGTAATGATTATTATCTAGTTTGTTACAGCTTATTTGGAAAGGCAGTTTCTATTTGTGCGAATAATTTTGATTCTAGAATATGACGGTAGTCGTTATTGTGGATGGCAAAGTCAACCGGAAAATTGTTCAATACAGGATGCACTGGAAACTGCCTTATCTCAAATAGCTCATGAAAAAATACGCGTAATCACTGCTGGGAGAACTGATGCAGGTGTCCACGCACTCTATCAGGTCGTGCATTTTGATACTTCCGTGCAACGTCCTATCACTGCATGGGTGCGCGGTGTAAATGCGTTTCTGCCTGACGATATTGCCGTTTTGTGGGCATCAGAAACATCCGACAAGTTTCATGCGAGATATAGTGCACTTGAGCGGCGTTATTTATATTTGTTACTGAATCAGCCTGTGCGTCCAGGAATTAATCATAAAAAGGTCGGATGGTTTCATCAACCGCTGCAATTGGACATAATGCAGCGCGCCGCCAATATCTTGATTGGAGAACATGATTTTTCTGCATTTCGAGCAGCTGGGTGTCAGGCAAATTCTCCCATACGCACAATGACACAGTTGAAGATTGTTCGTCATGGGAATTTGTTTATTTTTGATTTACGCGCCAATGCATTCTTGCAGCACATGGTAAGAAATATCGTTGGTTGCCTGGTTTATGTTGGTAAAGGCAAATATTCTTCCGAATGGATGCTTGAGTTGCTAGCAGGTTGCAATCGCGCATACGCCGCGCCCACTTTTTCTGCTGCGGGCTTATACTTAGCGGGTGTGAAATATGATTCCAGCTGGTATATGCTAGGATTAGATGAAATGCCTCTTATCCCTAATATGTTCTTATATAATTAAGTATTTAGAGTTTATTATTCAATATGTCAGTGCGCGTAAAAGTGTGTGGAATTACTCGATGCGAAGATGCTGCGGTAGCAATCCGCTCAGGCGCTGATGCGATTGGTTTTGTTTTCTGGCCCCAGAGCGCACGTTATATTGATCCAAATGTTGCGTGCCTCATTTCCGCCAATATCCCACCTTTCATTTGCACGGTAGGCGTTTATGTCGATCCAGACATTGCTTGGGTTGAAGAAACTGCTCGAGTCGCTAAGTTAAATCTGCTTCAATTTCATGGTGATGAGACACCTGAATTCTGTAATCAATTTTCCCAGCCTTATATCAAAGCAATTAGAGTCAAACAAGACACAGATTTGCTACAATATGCTGAGCGATATAGCACCGCAAAAGGCTTATTGCTTGATACTTATGTGGCCGATATGCCAGGAGGTACTGGGCATGCGTTTGAGTGGGATCTCATACCCAAACATTTGTCGCTGCCACTTATTCTATCTGGTGGCCTAAATCCAGCCAATGTGTCTATGGCAATTCAACGAACTCAGCCATGGGCAGTCGATGTTTCGAGTGGAGTAGAAGCTTCGAAAGGAATTAAAGATGAAAAAAAGATTTTTGCTTTCATGCAAGGAGTAAAACAATTGTGAGTGCCTATGATCTTCCAAATAAAAACGGTCACTTTGGACCGTACGGAGGTATTTTTGTTGCTGAAACATTAATTTCGGCGCTGGAGGATTTGCGAAAGCAATATGAATTTTATCGTCACGATGCGAATTTTCAGTCAGAATTTGCTGAAGAATTAAAACATTATGTAGGACGCCCTAGCCCCATCTACCATGCTAAAAGATGGTCTGAACATTTAGGGGGCGCACAGATACTGTTAAAACGTGAGGATCTGAATCATACCGGCGCACATAAAATAAACAATACGATTGGACAAGCTTTATTGGCCCGGCGTATGGGAAAGAAACGCGTTATCGCTGAAACCGGTGCTGGTCAGCATGGTGTGGCGAGTGCTACGGTTGCAGCACGTTATGGCATGGAGTGTATTGTTTATATGGGGTCTGAAGATATTAAACGTCAGGCAACCAATGTTTATCGTATGAAGCTCCTGGGAGCAACGGTGGTGCCGGTCGAGTCGGGGTCGCGAACATTGAAAGATGCATTAAACGAGGCGATGCGTGACTGGGTTACTAATGTCGAAAATACTTTTTATATTATTGGTACAGTAGCCGGGCCTCATCCGTATCCGATGATGGTGAGGGATTTTCAAGCAGTAATAGGGAATGAAGCTAAAATACAAATGCAAGAGGATTTTACGCGGCAACCGGATGCGCTAATTGCATGCGTTGGCGGAGGATCAAATGCCATTGGTTTATTTTATCCTTATATTGATGATGTCAATGTTCAACTGATAGGTGTTGAGGCTGCAGGGAAAGGTATTGATACCGATCAACACGCGGCGACTTTATCGATGGGCAGGCCTGGGGTGCTGCATGGCAATCGCACTTATCTGATTCAAGATGGAAATGGTCAAATTGTTGAAACACACTCAATTTCTGCCGGTCTCGATTATCCTGGTGTAGGTCCCGAGCATGCTTGGCTTAAAGATTGCGGACGTGCTGAATATGTCGCGATTACCGACGATGAAGCGCTGGAAGCGTTTCATACACTGTGCCGATACGAAGGTATTATGCCGGCACTGGAATCAAGCCATGCACTGGCCTACGCGGCCAAATATGCGCCTACCTTGCCTAAAGACAAACTGTTGCTGGTTAATTTATCGGGTCGAGGTGATAAGGATATGGCAACAGTTGCGCAAATGTCCGGTTTAACACTGTAGTAAACTTACAATCAGTGCTGTTTTGTTGAATTTCTGATAAGAATTGAGAGCGGATTGAGCCGATGAACCTAGATAGCATTAAAAATTTACTCAGCTTTTTTAGCGAGCAAAGTGATACTAAAAGAACCCATCGCATTGCTAAAACATTTGCCGGATTAAAAGAACAAAATCGCAAAGCCTTGATTCCCTTTATTACGGCCGGTGATCCTCATCCTAAGTATACCATTCAATTGATGCACCAATTGGTTCAGTCAGGCGCTGATATTATTGAACTAGGTGTTCCTTTTTCCGATCCCATGGCGGATGGGCCTACCATCCAAAGATCCTCAGAACGTGCGTTAAAACATCATGTCAGCCTAGATGATGTATTGAAGTTAGTGGCTGAATTCAGAAAAACAAATATAAATACGCCGATTGTTTTGATGGGGTATGCAAATCCTGTTGAAGCCTTGGGTCAGGTGTCATTTGCTGCCAAAGCAAGAGAGTGCGGAGTTGATGGTGTTCTTATTGTTGATTATCCTCCGGAAGAATCAAGTGAATGGGTACAGTGCCTGGAGCAGCATCAAATTGATGCAATTTTTCTATTATCCCCCACTACGCATCAACAGCGCATTGAGCAAGTGGCAAAGATGGCGAAAGGCTATATTTATTATGTTTCTCTTAAAGGAGTTACCGGTGCATCGCACCTGGATCTGCAAGATGTCAGTACTAAGCTGAATCAATTGCGTCAGTATATTTCGCTGCCGATCGGTGTTGGATTTGGCATACGCGATGGCGTAACAGCTAAGGCGGTAGCAGAACTATCAGATGCTGTGGTTGTAGGTAGCAGGATAATCGAGGAAATAGAGAAGTCTTCTGAGTCAGACTTATTAAGTAATGTCGGAAGTCTGATAAAAGCATTACGTGATGCTATTGATAAGAATTAGAGTAATGCTGACAATACATTCTAGGGAACAGTTTTCATGAGTTGGTTTCAGAATATAATTCCACCTAAAATTAAACGCAAAGAAGCCGGCGAAAAGAAAATAGTGCCAGAAGGCTTGTGGAGTAAATGCATCACTTGCGAAGCGGTCTTGTATTACACCGATCTAGCCAGAAATCTAAGCGTTTGCCCAAAATGTGATTTTCATAACCGCATTTCTGCCAGAGACCGCATTGATCAATTGTTGGATCCCGAAGGTCGATTTGAAATTGGTGTCGAAGTGGTTGCGACCGATGCATTGAAATTCAAAGATAGTAAACGTTATACTGATCGACTGGCGCAGGCCAAGGAAAATACTGACGAAGATGACTCTCTAGTGGTCATGCAAGGGACTATCAAAACGATACCTGTTGTTGTTGCTGTGTTTGAGTTTGGTTTTATGGGCGGGTCGATGGGCTCTGTGGTGGGCGAACGATTTGTTCGTGGTGTGAAAACTTGTATTGATAACCATGTTCCGTTTATTTGCTTCAGTGCGAGTGGAGGGGCACGCATGCAAGAAGGTTTATTTTCTCTAATGCAAATGGCTAAAACTACAGCCGCATTAACGCGGCTGAGTCGTAATAAACTCCCCTATATTTCTGTTTTGACAGACCCTACCATGGGCGGTGTATCTGCAAGCTTTGCTTTTATTGGAGATGTTGTAATTGCGGAACCAGGAGCACTTATTGGCTTTGCTGGTCCACGAGTAATTGAGCAAACTGTGCGCCAGACACTGCCAGAAGGTTTTCAGCGCGCTGAATTCTTATTGCAACATGGTGCGATTGATATGATTATCGATCGAAGGCAAATGCGTGACAAAATTGTCAACATTTGTACACAATTGATGCGTGTTTCTATGCCGATAGCTTAAATTCTGGATTGATCAAGGGCGATGAATGTGCCGGATAGGCTTCCTGTTTCAGTTGCAGGTTGGTTAAGTTATCTCGAGGTGTTTCATCCTCAAACGGTTGAACTAGGACTGGAGCGAGTCAATCGTATTCGAGTAGAGCTTGCGTTGCAGCCTCAGTTCCCTATCATCATTGTTGGTGGAACCAACGGTAAAGGATCTGTCTGCGCAATGCTTGAATCCATATTGCATTGTGCGGGCTATGCAGTGGGCTGTTACACTTCTCCTCATTTGCTGCACTATAATGAGCGGATCCGCATCGGTAAAAAGGACATTGATGATAAGAGTCTGTGCAACGCCTTTACGCAAATATATTCAGCCTGCAGGATTCGAGGCATTTCATTAACTTATTTTGAATTTGGCACATTGGCCGCAATGTATTGTTTTGTCCAGGCAGGTGTCAATACAGCGATTCTGGAAGTTGGCCTAGGAGGGCGTCTTGACGCAGTTAATATCTTTGATGCTGATTGTTCAATTCTAACCAGTATCGATCTTGATCATGTCGAATATCTTGGCGATACGCGAGAAAAAATAGGTTTTGAAAAAGCCGCTATTTTTAGAAAAAACAAACCGGCAATTTGTGCGGAAATTGATGTACCACAATCAGTTATCCAGCAAGCTGAAAAGAACGACGCAATCTTATATCAGATTAATGAACAATTCGGTTTTTCAAAACAAGATATGCATTGGGATTTTTGGGGTCCGGAGAGTAGACGCTATTCTCTTCCATTTCCAGCTTTAAGAGGAGAAAAACAGCTACAAAATGCAAGTACCTGTCTGGCTGCATTGGATACGCTGAGAGAAGTGCTGCCCGTCAGTATGAATAATGTACGTCAGGGCTTAATGGAAGCGATTATTCCAGGACGATTTCAAGTGATTTCAACACAGCCGCTGATTATTCTGGATGTCGCGCATAATCCCAGTGCCGCGATGGTGCTGTCACAAAATCTACGTGCAACAAGGTCGACTGGACAAACCTATGCAATTGTAGCTATGTTACAAGATAAGGATATCTGTGGCGTTATTCAAGCATTAAAGAATGATATTGATTATTGGCTCGTATCTTCTGTTGATTCTTCCCGTGCTGCGACTGCGGATTATTTGATTAATGAAATCCATAAAGCCGAAGCCTCCGATGATAATCATATTCGCAAATTTTCCGACACTGGTTCTGCTTTTGTTTTTGCCTGTGAACAAGCAAGTAAAAATGATAGAATCTGCGTATTTGGATCTTTCTATACGGTGAGTGACGTGTTGCAATACTTAAACACACATCGGAGCAAGTAATCATTGGGTTTGCTTATGAGTAAAAATATCACTGAAGAAGAATTATTACTTCGGAAACGTGCCAGGAGGCGTTTGGTCGGTGCGATAATTCTGGTCCTTGTTTCCATCATTGTGTTGCCAGCTATATTCGATGAGCCTAAGCCAGATGATGAAACGCATGAAATTGCTATTAATTTACCAGGAATTGATAAAAGTACTATTGTTTCAAGCACAGAGCAAATGACTCCAGTACCTTTCAGTGAAATGGATGCAACCACTGAATTACAGAATGAACCTGAAATTTACACTCAAAATATAGAGGAGATCATTGAAGCGCACACGTATAAACTAAACGGTATTCCGATTCCCGGTATTAAACCGAAGTTTGAAAAGCGATCCACTGAAATATTAAGTGCAAACAATGCAAATTCTACGTATACCGCTACAAATGCACCTGCTGCAGCGATTAGCGCGACTGGAGCAACCAAAACTCCCCAAACCTCATCCGATGTAACAAAAGGATTTGTTATACAGTTAGGAGCATTCTCAGATCAATCAAAAGCCAAGCAACAACATGCAAATTTAGAATCAAGTGGTTTTAATGCGTATACCGAAACACTTAGAGTTGGTAATAACGAAGTGACGCGTGTGCGAATTGGGCCTTTTATGACGCGAAGCGCAGCTGAAAATGAATTAAAGAAATTAAAAAATGTTGGATTGGACGGAGTGATAATTCCCAGGTAGCACAGTAGTCTTATCAAATAAAATGATTCAGGCAAATTGTAATAATTTTGATCAATGACCGTTTTTGACTATGTTGTTCTCAGCATTTTTCTTGTATCTATAGTTTTAAGTGTTTTTCGTGGATTTGTTCGAGAATCATTAGCTATTGCGGGTTGGGTGGTTGCGTTTATAGTAGCGGGTGCGTATACATCCTTCTTTGAGCAATTTTTACCGGTTGAAATAACTGGAGAAACGTTAAGATTTTTCATTACATTTGTTTTGACTTTTCTGACCGTTTTGCTAGTTACGGCATTGATAACCATGTTATTGTCCGCTTTTATTAAAGGTATTGGGCTAGGGTTTATTGACCGATTTTTGGGTTCACTATTTGGCTTTTTGCGTGCTTTAATTATTGTTATGCTTTTGGTTCTGATCGCCGGATTAACGACGATTCCTAACCAGGTTTTTTGGCAGCAGGCTATTTTGAGTAAGCCACTGGAAGCGATAGCATTACAAATATTGCCTTGGTTACCCAATGACGTATCGAAGCATATCAATTATGAAAGGCAGGAAAATTCTTAAAATGATCCTGCATCAGTAAAATTTTATATGCTTTAATTGATTGCTTTATTGAGCAAATTTTTATCTATTTTTAAGCCGATTAAAGCAAAATTTACGGAGTGTTTCTATGTGCGGAATTCTCGGCATTGTTGCAAAATCACCAGCTAATCAATTGCTTTATGATGGCCTGTTGATGCTGCAGCATCGCGGACAAGATGCGAGCGGTATTGTAACAGCGCAGGGTAATACCTTTCACATGCATAAAGGGCTTGGTCTGGTAAGGGATGTGTTTCGCACCAGAAACATGAGAGCACTAACTGGGAATATGGGCATCGGCCATGCGCGTTATCCTACTGCAGGGTCTGCACGTTCTCCGGCCGAAGCTCAACCTTTTTATGTGAATTCACCGTTTGGTATTGTGCTGAGTCATAACGGGAATCTGACAAATGCTGATCAGCTTAATCAGGAGTTGTTTAGAGCTGATCTAAGACATGTCAATACTAATTCCGATTCGGAAGTGCTTTTGAATGTTCTTGCACACGAATTGCAGGAAAGTACGCGCAATTGTCAACTTGATCCCGCAGCCATTTTTGCTGCAGTAGCTGGCGTACATAAACGTTGTAAAGGCGCGTATGCGGTCGTGGCTATGATTGCCGGGTATGGGTTGCTCGCTTTTCGTGATCCTTGCGGAATACGTCCTTTGGTATTTGGAACTGCAGAAAATGAAATGGGAGTTGAATATCTAGTTGCTTCCGAAAGTGTTGCTTTGGATACCCTCGGATTTAAGCTGATACGTGATATAGAGCCTGGAGAGGCTATTTTTATTGACGAAGATGGCAACTTTTATAATAAACAATATGCTGCCAGTTCTTCATTAAATCCTTGTATTTTCGAGTATGTGTATTTAGCTAGACCTGATTCTGTAATCGATGGAATCTCTGTTTATGAAACACGGTTAAATATGGGAGAGTATTTGGCTGAAAAGATTAAAAGATCAATGTCTCACTTAAATATTGACGTGGTTATTCCAATACCAGATTCAGGTCGTCCTTGTGCTCTACAGTTGGCTAATTGCCTGGGGGTTAATTTTCGTGAAGGCTTTGTTAAAAATAGGTATGTTGGCCGGACTTTTATTATGCCAGGACAACAACAACGACGTAAATCGGTGCGGCAAAAATTAAATGCAATGGGTATAGAGTTTCGTGGTAAAAATGTTTTATTGGTCGATGATTCCATTGTGCGTGGCACTACAAGTCGTGAGATTGTACAGATGGCGCGCGAAGCTGGCGCAAACAAGATATATTTTGCTTCAGCAGCACCTCCGGTAAGACATCCCAATGTGTATGGTATCGATATGCCAACGCGCCAAGAATTAATCGCAACGGATCGTGATACGGACGAGATTTGTACTGAAATTGGTGCTGACTATCTGATTTTCCAGGAACTGGATGCGCTCAATCATGCCGTTTCAGTAGTCTCACCTGCTGTCAAAAAATTTGAGACTTCGTGTTTTGATGGAATCTATATTACGGGTGATATAACGCCAGATTATTTAAATTCCCTCGAATTTCAAAGAAATTCCAGTCAACTATCACATCACACTAGATACAAGACTCAATTGGACTTGAGTTTGGTCTTCTCTGAATAGTTTCTTGAGAAAACAAATCGAGTTATCTAACCGACTGATCCAAAAGCGATCAGCGTTGAATCGCTATAAATTTTGAACAATATAATTATTGCTTGAGGTTCCAATTATATGTCTGATCACTTACAACCAGAAACACTGGCACTGCATACTGGCATTCATCGTAGCCAGTTTAATGAGCATTCTGAAGCGATGTATTTAACTTCAAGCTTTGTATTTGATAGTGCCGCGCAAGCTGCTGCTCGTTTTTCCGGGGATGAGCCGGGGAATATATATTCCCGATTTACTAATCCTACCGTAACCGCATTTGAAGAACGGCTTGCGGCGTTGGAAAGTGCCGAGACATGTATTGCAACATCTTCCGGAATGTCAGCCATACTTGCATGCGTCATGGGGTTGCTATCTGCCGGCGATCATATCGTCGCATCACGAAGTTTATTTGGTGCAACAGTCAATTTATTCAATAACATACTTAAGAGATTTAATATTGAAACGACTTTCGTATCGGCGACTGATGCACATTCATGGCAAGCTGCCATACAAACAAACACTAAGCTATTCTTTCTGGAAACGCCCTCCAATCCATTAACAGAAGTATCGGATATCCCTGCTTTAGCTGAGATTGCGAAGAAGTCGGGTATTTGGCTTGTGGTCGATAACTGCTTCTGTACCCCTGTCTTGCAGAAACCGCTTGAGCTTGGCGCAGATATTGTGATTCACTCTGCTACCAAATATTTGGATGGACAAGGAAGAGTGTTAGGAGGGGCTGTCTTAGGTAAGCGCGACGTGCTTATGGATGGCGGTATCTATGGATTCTTACGTACGGCCGGGCCGACGCTAAGTGCATTCAATGCGTGGGTTATCCTCAAAGGTTTGGAAACACTTAAAATTCGTGTGGAAACGCATTCGAGAAATGCCCTGCAACTGGCCCAGTGGCTTGAATCCCATCCCAATGTGACGCGTATATTTTATCCCGGTTTAATGTCGCATCCGCAATATGAATTGGCAAAACGACAACAAAGATCTGGCGGAGGTATTGTTACTTTTGAAGTTAGAGGGGGTAAAGAGGCCGCTTGGCGCGTTATTGATTCGACGCGTTTAATATCAATTACTGCAAATTTAGGCGATACGAAGAGTACACTGACACATCCTGCAACGACAACCCATGCACGAATCAGTCAAGAGGCGCGAGACGCTGCAGGGATAACCGACGGGTTGTTGCGTATTGCAGTGGGATTAGAGTCAGTGCAAGATCTTCAGACCGATTTAGCTCGAGGCTTAGCGCTATAGCTAATGAATTTAGCAGATCGATGAGTTAAAATTACTGAACCCAATTCGCAATTAAATGACATCAGCTTTTTGGATAATGACATCCTCAATGGGAACATTCTGGTGCCCAGCATGATTCCCGGTTTTAACTTTTTTTATCGTATCGACCACATCCTGCCCCTCGACCACTTTACCAAACACGCAGTATCCAAAGCCATGCGGTGATGGATCCTTATAATTCAAAAATCCATTATTGGCTACATTGATAAAAAATTGCGCTGTTGCAGAGTGTACATCAGCCGTACGTGCCATCGCTATGGTATAAGTATCATTTTTGAGTTCGTTAGCGGCTTCATTTTGGATGGGTGCACGAGGTGTTTTTTGTTTCATTCCAGGTTCAAATCCACCCCCTTGAATCATGAAATCATCGATAACACGATGAAACAGTGTATTGTCATAGAATCCACTGGTTACATAGTCTAGAAAATTCCGTACAGTTTCAGGCGCCTTTTCGCTATCCAGTTCAATTGTTATTTCACCTAAATTGGTTTGTAATCTAACCATTATTTATCCTTTGTTAATTTGTGATTCTTGTTATTGAATATTAACGGGTAGTTTAATAATCTTTTCTATAATAACATTGCTCTTCGGTACATCACTTGGAAAAGGGCCTTTGGAGCCGGTTGGTATTGATGCAATTTTATTGACAATATCCATGCCGGAAATTACCTTGCCAAACACCGCATAACCATAGCCACTTTGATTAGGCGCCTTAAAATTTAGAAATTTGTTATCAGCAACGTTAATAAAAAATTGGGCTGATGCAGAATGAGGATCCGATGTTCGTGCCATTGCGATCGTTCCGGTCTCATTCTTCAAATCATTAGCAGCTTCATTTCGAATAGGCGCTCGTGTCGGTTTTTGGTTGAGTGCGGTATCGAATCCGCCGCCTTGAATCATAAAGCCGTCTATAACTCGGTGGAATACCGTATTTGTGAAAAAACCATCGTCAACATATTGCAGAAAATTCTCAACGGTTTTAGGCGCCTTGCCAGGATAAAGCTCAAGGACAATGCTTCCAACATTCGTTTTCATTTCAACCTTAATATTTTCTGCGTTAGCATACAGAGGAAATGAAAATAAAAAAAGGAAAAACAAAATTTGGCGAAAATACATAGTCAGGGTCCTCATCGTTAGTGGTAAACAGAGATTCAAATCTACATTATGCTATACTCATCGTCCATTCCAGTTGTATCCAAGAAGGTTCTGGATTCTATCAAAAAGACAAGTAATTCCACAATTTTATCCATTGGCTTTATGCTCAAAATATATAACTCAATCGCCCGTGAAAAACAAGGTTTTGTTCCGATTACGCCTGGTAAAGTTAAATTATATGTGTGCGGGATGACCGTTTATGATTACTGTCATTTGGGTCATGCGAGGGTGCTGGTTGTATTTGACATGGTTGTTCGCTGGTTTGAAACGAATGATTTTGCTGTCAATTACGTACGAAATATTACCGATATCGACGATAAAATCATTAAACGTGCGCAAGAAAGTAATGAATCAATTGAAACACTAACGCAGCGTTTTATTCAAGCCATGAATGAAGATGCTGCAGCATTAGGCGTTTCATCACCGACTCATGAGCCATGTGCAACACACCATATTGAAAGTATGATTCGGATGATTAGCACACTGGTAGAAAAGAATCTCGCCTACCAAGCTCATAATGGCGATGTCTATTACTCTGTACATAACTTTCCTGGTTATGGCAAGCTTTCCGGTAAATCTCTGAGCGATCTACGCGCCGGTGAGCGTGTTGATATTGATTCAAGCAAAAAGGATCCATTAGATTTTGTGTTGTGGAAATCTGCAAAACCTGGCGAACCATTCTGGGAATCTCCCTGGGGGCAAGGACGGCCGGGCTGGCACATCGAGTGCTCAGCTATGTGTGAGCAATTTCTTGGCGAGCATTTTGATATTCATGGGGGAGGGCAAGATCTACAGTTTCCGCATCATGAAAATGAGATTGCGCAAAGTGAAGGAGCACACGATTATCCATTCGTTAACTACTGGATGCACAATGGATTTGTTCGAGTTGACAATGAAAAAATGTCAAAGTCTCTAGGTAATTTCTTTACTGTCCGTGAGATATTAAAATTGTATCAACCTGAAGTGGTACGCTTTTTTATTTTGCGTGCGCACTATCGCAGCCCACTCAATTATTCTGATCAACATCTTAGAGACACAAAACTGGCACTCGATCGGCTCTATATTGCATTAAAAGAAGTTGAGTCCATTCAGGTCGCAACGATAGATTCGAATAACGCTTATGCGCAAAAATTTAAACAGGCAATGGATGATGACTTTAATACACCGGATGCAATTGCTATATTGTTTGATCTTGCCAGCGATATCAATAAAACAGGATCAAAAGAACACGCTGGGCTACTTAAGGCACTAGGTAGCTTGCTAGGGATCTTGCAGCAAAATCCCCAGGAATATTTGCAAAATAAGGCAGCTAACAGTGAATCAAACGCTTCAATCCATGATGAAATCGAGCAATTGATTCAGGAACGTATAAACGCACGGAAAGAAGGGCGCTATTCCGATGCTGATGTAATCCGGAAACAGCTGCAAGAACAAGGCATCATTCTTGAAGATGGCTCGCAAGGGACTACTTGGCGTCGTACATAGGCTATTGCAATCTGGATGTTATATTTTCCAGAGATATATCGTAGAGTTTGAGAAGTCATCAAGCTTGATACTTTTATCAGGCGGTATATCAGGAATAATAAAAGTATTGCTGATTAGAAAACTACCCGGGCGCATTTCTTGATTCACCTTCTGCCAGAGTGAAGCCATCGGAACCGGAGATAAATATGCATAAACAACATCATAGCTTGAAAAGTCATGTTTCCAGAAATCGCCCCATACTATTTTGCTGGTTGGAGTAGAAAACATGCTTCTTAATTTACTGATCAGAAAAGGTAAGGGCGCATATTCGATGCCATAAAACAAACCGTTCTTATGAGTATTTGCCAGATTACTTACTAACCCCCCGCATCCGCTTCCAATATCAATAAAGGAAAACTGATTCTGTTTGGGTAGTAATGTTGCCAGTGCCTGGTTGACGCTTTTGCTTGAAAGGTATAATGGTACCTGGGTTTTATAAGTTTTACCGTAGGTGAGTAGTAAGCAAAGAAAAAGCACTAAGAACCATGTTGATGAGATATTCAGGGCTAATACAGCAATGGCTAGAGGCATAAAAGCCAAATGGATCGGAATCCACCACTTCGGCATTCTAAGGTAATAGCTCACAAACCCGGCCAGCAATCCCTGTATCATAGCCCACGCGAAAATATTTAAAACTATTACCGATTGGAACCCAATAAAGGAACCAACACCTATTAAGGAAATGACCTGAGTGAGTAGGGCGATGATAACTGGGTGTCGAAATTTCAACATAATGAATAATGACTATAAGTTTATAAAGAGCTTGCTCCTGGATTTTGCAACAATTCTTTAGTGGGTTCTTCCTGTATATCAATATCAACGGAAGGATTATCCATAGTGATCGCTTTTTCAGCTTTCTCATTCATAACAACGATGCTGATCCGACGATTAATTGGGTTAAGCGGTTCGTTCTTATCGAATAATACTGCCGAAGACAATCCAACAACTTGCAGCATTTTGCTCGCATCCATGCCACCTACAATCAATTCTCGTCGTGAAGCATTGGCGCGGTCAGCCGAAAGCTCCCAATTACTGTAACCTTTGTCACCGGTCGGAAAAGGCTTCGCATCCGTATGCCCGGAAAGACTGATTTTGTTAGTTACTTCGTTAAGCATCTTGCCAATTTCACGCAGAATAGTTCGGGTATAGGGTTGTAATTCCGCTCTTCCAAGGGCAAACATAGGCCGGTTTTGCTCATCAACGATCTGGATTCTCAATCCATCTGTTGTAATGTCGAGTAACAGTTGGTTTGCAAACCTTTGCAGTTGGGGGTTGGCTTCAATGGCTTCCTCGATTTTCTTTTTTAACCCTTCGAGTTTCTCCAATTCAATCCGCTCCTTGATAATCTTTACGGCTTGCTTATTGGCGGGGTCATCTATAACAATTTCTCCTTTCTTTACTTGGCCGTGCTGACGTGTGAGATCAGTGCCGCCTCCTTTAATTACACTATTACTCTCTCCAATGCTGGAGCCGCCCATAAAGGCAATTCTTAATGGTGTTTGAAAATAATCCGAGATGCCCTCTAATTGACTCTGGTCTGATGATCCCAGTAGCCACATCAGTAAAAAAAAGGCCATCATGGCAGTCACGAAATCTGCATAGGCAATTTTCCAGGCACCACCATGGTGACCACCGGCCACCTTCTTAATCCGTTTGATAACTATTGGGCGCTGTGAAAGATCATCAGCCATAAATATTCTCGCAAATTAAGTTGGGTGTCATGTCGGAAAAATTATGCATTACTTAGATTTACTTTGTTTAACATGCTCTTCCAATTCTATGAAAGAGGGCCTTTCGGTGGTAAATAAAACTTTCCGGCCGAATTCGACCGCTAGCACCGGTGAATAACCGTTCAAATTGGCTAATAACGTAATTTTGATACATTCAAACATTTTGCTGGATTCATGGAGATTGTGCTCGAGTTTGCCAGCCAAGGGGCTGACAAATCCGTAAGCCAGCAAAATTCCCAAGAATGTGCCCACTAGGGCTGCAGCGATCAAAACGCCTAATTCCGAGGGCGGAAGATGAACGGATTCCATCGTATGCACTACGCCCATAACCGCTGCCACAATACCAAAAGCTGGCAACCCATCACCCAGTTTTGCGACTGTATGGACGGGCACTTCTCCTTCCTGATGATGCGTTTCCAATTCGCTGTCCATGAGACTCTCGATTTCCAGAGAATTAAGATTTCCGCCGACCATTAACCGTAAATAGTCGGTAATAAATTCAGTAATATGGTGATCAGCTAAAATATCCGGGTATTTGGTGAAAATGGGGCTATTCGACGGATCATCCACATCCCCTTCAATGGACATCAGCCCTTCTTTGCGAATTTTCCCCAGTACCTCATAGAGTAATGTCATCAGATCCATATAAAGCGTTTTGGTATATTTAGAACCTTTGAAGACGGTAGGCAAAGCCTTCATAGTGGCCTTAATCGCTTTATTTGAATTGCCGACTACAAACGCCCCAATAGCGCCACCACCGATCATAAGAATTTCCACAGGTTGCCATAAAGAAGCTAAGTGACCTCCTGCTAACGCAAAACCGCCAAATACAGAAATAATAATAATGATATAACCAACGGATACGAGCATTGCGATGACTCCCTAGAATGTAATTGCGCAATTGTTTGATGGCAAATTCTGAAGTGAGAAGTTAGCACATCGCTACCTTAATCATTCTTGAAGAAAAGGTTGATTTTCCCCGTATTTTCCGGTTTTTTATTTTTTTTACAGTGGTAACGAGAAAACGAGTGATACACTGTTTAGTGAAATGTGATCTGCAAGTGATTGATGCAGATTGATTTATCAGGGATGGCCGCTGGAGCAGTTAACTAACCGTTAAATTTGGTTGAGAGTTTTGATCAATTTCTTGTTGTCGTTGTAATTCCCACATGCGCGCATATTGATCGTTCATTGCCAGCAACTGTTGATGTGTGCCACGCTCAATGATGCGTCCATGATCCATTACCAGGATTTGATCAGCATCAGCAATGGTGGATAATCGATGGGCGATGGTCAATGTTGTTCGGTTCTTTGCAATGCGTTTTAACTCGACCTGAATACGTTTTTCTGAATTTGAATCCAGAGCTGATGTGGCTTCGTCAAAAATCAGCATGACTGGATTCTTTAAAATAGTACGAGCAATGGCTACGCGTTGTTTCTCGCCGCCAGATAGTTTTAAGCCGCGTTCACCGACGATGGTTTCATATTTCTCAGGAAGGCTCTCAATAAAATCATGGATATGCGCTGATCTTGCGGCTGCGTAGACTTCATCCGCAGTGGCATCCGGACGCCCATAAGCAATGTTGTAATAAATACTATCGTTAAATAACACCGTGTCTTGCGGTACGATGCCCATGGCAGTACGCAGGCTTTGCTGGGTGACGTCACGGATGTCCTGATCGTTGATCAGAATGCAGCCCGACTGCACGTCATAAAAACGGAACAACAAGCGGGCCAGTGTGGATTTCCCTGAGCCACTGTGACCTACAACGGCGATATTTTGTCCGGCGGGGATATCAAAGCTGACATCAAACAAAATTTGACGATTGGGTTCATAGCTGAAATTGACGTGCTCAAAATGGATCGTTGCATTGCTGGCATCGAGTATTTGTGCTTCGGGTTTGTCCTGAATTTCCTTGTTTTCCTCCAGTAAGGTAAACATGCGCTCCATGTCTGCGAGTGAGTGCTTGATTTCGCGGTACACAAAACCGAGGAAATGTAGCGGCATATAAAGCTGTAGCATAAAAGCATTGATCAGCACCAAATCGCCTAGCGTCATATGACCGTCAATGACCTGATCAGCTGCCAACAGCATGAGCAGCGTGACGCCTACAGCAATAATTGCGCTTTGTCCTGCATTAAGCGTTGCCAGCGAAGTTTGATTGCGTACGGCGGCTTTTTCCCATGATTGTAAGTGCTCATCGTAACGCCGGGCTTCCCAGGATTCATTGCCAAAATATTTGACCGTTTCGTAATTCAGCAAACTATCGATGGCTTGCGTGTTGGCTTTTGAATCCATGTTATTCATGGTGCGGCGGAAAATCATGCGCCATTCGGTGACGATCAGTGTCAGTGAGATATAAGCCAGTAAGGTCGAGACAATGATGATGGCAAACCAGATGTCGTACTTGCTGATGAGTATGGCCAATACCAGCCCGATTTCCAGCAGTGTCGGCAGAATATTGAACAGCATAAAATTCAACAGGAATGAAATGCCACGCGTGCCGCGTTCGATATCTCGCGAAACGCCGCCAGTTTGCCGTTCCAAATGAAAACGCAGTGACAATGAATGCAGATGACTAAATACTTTGTTGGCTACGCGCCGGATTGCGCGTTGTGTCACTTTGGCGAAGATGGCATCGCGCAATTCACCAAATAGAGTACTGCACAGGCGTAACACCCCATAACTCATCAGCAAAAAAACGGGTAATACCAGCTCAGCACGCGTTTGATCCAGAGCATCGACAATTTCCTTCAGAACCAGAGGGACGGAAACATTGGCTAATTTGGCCAATACCAGCAGACCGAGCGCTAAAACAACCCTGACTTTGAATTCCCATAAATAGGGTAATAGTGAAGCAATTGTTTTGAAATTGCTGCGGGTGGCTGCTGGCTTCTCAAGGCGAGTAGGGCGCATCAAATGTTATTTTGCGGGCAAATTAAAGTAATAATAAATAGCTAATCGAACATCCGGATAAAGTGACAACGCCGAGCCAGCACCAAATCCACATTAATTTTCCCGGACGATGCTGATCGGGCATATTTTTACTAAATACGGCCTGCATGTTTAATACGGCGAAAATGGGAGCTGCTACAAAAGATACGACGGTGGCAATTTTAACCAGGTCGCGCATTGATGCGAGATAAAAGAACAGGATGAATAACGTTCCTGTAATAATGATCAATAGCCAGACCAGATAGGTTTTCTCATTATTCAGCGGTGATCTTTGGGGAAATATCAGTGCTGATGCGGCGCTGATTGAGCGCGGGAAAGCGTCGAGTACGGTTAATGTGGTGCTGAACATAGTTGCCAATGCTGCGATGGCAACAACTGGATATGCCCACTGACCTAACGCCTGTTGGTACATATCAATCAATTGTCCTGCAAAGGCCGCGCCTCCAGCCGCGAAAGGGATATTGCTGCCATACATCACCAGCGCACCCAATAATAAAAAGCAGATCGCCAAAAAAGCTGTTCCAATATAACCCACTCTAAAATCAAATAGGGTATCTTGCATGCTGGTTAACTTACCCTCACTTTCATTTTTGCTTTTAGCCCAAATGGAATGCCATACAGAAAGATCAAGAGGTGCGGGCATCCAACCAAGAAATGTCGCCAGAAAAATTAAATGCACGGTATCAGAAAATGAGAAAAATACAGTTGCAGATTTGTGGTGACCGGGATTGTCAAATAACAACATAATCACAGCAGCAATCGAAGTGACCGCAAGCACCAGGATAATAACTTTCATTAATTTATCCAGAAGCTTATAGCGACCACTGACCAGCAAGATCAAAGCAAACAACAGCAAGATACTACTGATAATGAAAGCGACTATTTGCGGATCATGTCCACCCAGTCCTTCGAGACCGAAAATATTCGTTATTAAACCAGCAGTTACTACAGTTATTGCGGCTTGAACGATAAACATGGTTGATATTGACAGGAGTAAATAGAGCCAGATAGCCCATTTTCCCAGTTTCAAATATCCGTGCAAAATATGCTGCCCTGTTGCTGCGGTATAGCGCGGACCAAACTCAAAGAAAGGATACTTGATTAAATGAATAATAATAATCGCAATAATTAATTCGAATCCAAACATGCCACCGGCTTGAGTGGATTGAACCAAATGAGAAACACCTACAGCTGCGCCTGCATAGAGTAATCCAGGCCCTAGGCGTGAAATAAAATGACTAAAAAGTTTGTGCAGTAACATCGCTCGTTATTTTGTAGGCAATAGGGATCACTCGCTCGGTCAACAAAATTTGCTTCCCGGTTTAGCTGATGAATAAAAATTATTGCTGATCATCTTGAGTTCCTGAATTATCGGCGGTAAGGTAACACATGTATGGATATTTTGCTTCTCAACCGCGCAGTTGAAAGCATCCATGTCTATAACAATCTAAACCTAAAATACTTAGCTGGGGCAATTATGGAGATTACCTGTTATCGTGATCCTGAGATCCATCGGGAGACTCGCAAATTACCGGCAAATACATATAATCTGGCCATCACTTTATTAACGCGCTGCTCGACCCGGCATTTGTTTGTGCCTATCCGCGCGATGCAATATATGGCCATTGTTGATAACGATGAGTTTGTGTTTATAGATGGGGAGCGTAAATGCTGGATTGATATCGCTTGGTGCAATTTCAGGCGGGAAGATCGTGATGCGTTGAATCAGCCGGTCGTTTATGATGCAATCTATTATCGTGAGGACATGTCAGAAATTATGACCCGATTGCAAATGGAATTGCCCCTTGCATTGCAGACCTTGGTCAGCAAAGCTAAGTTGGACGGCCCGGCGCGAATCTTGCATTTTCCGGCAAAGCGCTAATCATCTTCATCCAGTTCGGTATCCCAGCCTTTCTCTTTCGCGTTTGCAATGGCTTGTGCGTATAGTTGCGCATGCCGTTCACGTAACTCCTCGGGTAAACGGCTTGGCAGGTGTGCATAGGGTTCCCAGGCAGCATAGACTTTTTCATATATAGATTGCATTTGCGCGCCGCTCCAGCCGGTGCAAGTTTCGGATTCAGGCAAAATGCCGAACACCCAGGCATCTCGTACGATGCGACCCAGATGGGTGAGACCCCCATTTTTGTCTTGATCAATACCTACATATATTTGTTCTATCATCGTGTTAATCTCATTATTGTCGGTGTTATATGCAACTTTTACTTAGCGTTTGATTGTGTCAGTCTTGGGTTTCGTATCAAAGCGTTGCAGTATATGATGCGTCATGTTTTTAGCAAGCTCTTCTTCGCTAAAAAATACGGTGCCAACATTATCCTTGCGTAGCAATGCCGTTTCATCCTCATTGCGAGTGCGTAATACAATTTCGATTGCAGGGTTTAAGGTGCATGCAGTATCAATCATTTGACGAATATTTAATGGATCGGGAACTGCAATGACTAGCATCGCCGCATCGGTAATATGCGCCTGGATTAATACCGAAGGTTCTGTTGCATCACCGGATACTGCATTAATGCTTTGTTTTCGCAAATCCTGTACCAGTTCGCGATTTTGCTCGGCAACGACAAATGGAATATCCTGGTCTTTAAGTGCTTGTCCAATGCGCTCACCTACGTGACCATAGCCGACGAGAACAACCTGACCCTGCAGGTATTTGCGTTCGGTACTCATGGGTAATTCAGCATACGGATCATCGCGACTTTCATATTTTCGCGCCACGGCAGAATGTTTCAAGATCCAGTTGCGGATAGGCACAATAACCGCGAAAGCGATCGGATTAAAAGCGATAGAAATCAACGCGCCAGCGAGTACCAGGCTCATTCCTTCGGCAGGCATCAATTCAAGCGACAGCCCCAATCCTGCCAGTATAAATGAAAATTCTCCGATTTGTCCGAGGCTGGCCGCTACGGTTAATGAAGTACTGAGCGGATAACGCAGAATCAGTACCAGCAACATGGCTGCTATTGATTTGCCCACAATAATAATCGCGACGACTGCTAAAACCCGCATAGGCTCATCGATCAATACGGCAGGATCAAACAACATGCCTACTGAGACAAAAAACAACACTGCAAAAGCATCGCGTAGCGGCAATGATTCTTCCGCAGCGCGATGACTGAATTTTGATTCGCGCATCACCATGCCTGCAAAGAAGGCGCCCAATGCAAACGACACATTGAATAATGCTGCGGCGCCATAGGCAATACAAATAGCAGCGGCGACAACCGCCAGCGTAAACAATTCGCGCGAACCCGTGCGGGCAACCTGCCATAACAGCCAAGGCAGCAAACGCAGTCCAACAATAAACATGAAAGCGATAAAAGCTGAAACCAGTAGCAAAGTGATTCCAATCGTTTGCCACAAAGGATCTGCCGCAGTTTCAGTGCCGTTTGATCCGCCCAACATGGTAGCAAATGAAGGTAGCAATACCAGAATCAGAACCGTGACTAAATCTTCAACAATCAACCAGCCGATCGCAATGCGGCCGGTCATGGTTTCCAGCAATCCCCGCGACTCAATTGCTTTTAGGAGTACGACTGTACTGGCACAGGATAGTGATAAGCCCAGTACTAATGCTGCACCGAAATCCCAACCCCACCAGTCGGCCAGGGCGATACCCAGTAGAGTTGCAACAGTCATTTGCACTATCGCGCCCGGCAAAGCGATACGCTTGACAGCTAATAGATCATTCAAAGAGAAATGTAATCCGACACCAAACATCAGTAACATCACGCCGATTTCCGCTAATTGCGCAGCAATGCCGATATCTGCGACAAACCCAGGTGTTGCAGGGCCGATTGCAATTCCGGCCAATAAATAGCCAACCAGGGCAGGGGTTTTTAATTTTTCTGCAATAAAGCCAAAAATCAAAGCCAAACCAAAACCTGCTGCAATCGTAGTAATCAGGGTAATGTTATGTTCCATACAGATTCAAGCTCAAGGTTAGATAAACAAGCGTATTGGGATTCAGAAAAAATTCAAGGTGCTTCAACTTCAATCATGTCATTGGGGATTTCATCCAATAAAGCGGGAGTGTTTAGGAATTTTTCAAATTCGATGCGCTCTTCGTCGATGGCTTCAAGGATCTGCTGCTTAAATTCTTCGCGCGAGAATGCTTCTTCTAGCATCAAGAGCAATTTCTCGACGGTTAATCCAATAGTGATCCCGCCAATGATACCACCGATGGCTGCACCAATGGCTGTGCCAATGCCGGGAATGAATGAACCTAACGCCATTCCGGTTGCGGCGCCAGCTGCGGCTCCGCCTAAAGCGCTGACTGCTTTACCGGCGGTCACTTTGATCAAAGCTTGTGCGCCTAATTTGATGATGCCTTTCCCGGCGACTTTCGCTGTGATCTTGCCGGCAATCGCACCGGTGATCGCACCCGCGGTGCCTATGCCACCGGAAATCAGCATGCGGTTTTCCAAATTAACAATCACGCTGTGCGTAGGCGGTTCTTTCAGCGCACTAAGCGAGGCCTGAAGGACAATATCAAGCTGTGAATTGTCGATGCGATCAATGCGATTATCAGTGAGTATTCGCTCAACTTTCTGTAAATGCTCAGCGCGCAATTGCAGATTATTGTGCAGCACGTCTTCAATGGATTGTTGTACAGGCCCAAATGCATTGCCTTGCATTAGATAACTCTGCAGCTTTTCAGCCATCCAGTTTTCCAATACGCCGGTAGCAAGCGCCACAATACGTTCATACTCACCTGGCAGGCTATAATACCAATCGAGATAATCATCAACATTGTCAATCATTTGCTTAAATCCGAGATCGGTAGTTTTGCGCAATTGATCCAGTGAAGTTTCCAGATTGAGCAAACTTTCGAGATAAGCTTGTTCAATCTGTTGCGCAGTTCCAGGTCTGTAGTAATCATCTCCTATCTTTTCCACCGTTTGCACGACAATTTTCTGGGAGGTGCGAATTTCTTCCACAGTTTTCGGATTAGATCGCATCCAGGCATCGACATAGACAGTTGACGGTACGTAAATGAAGAAAACAAAAAAAGTAGCAAACGCCGATGTGATTCCCCAGGCCCAAGGTGAAACTGCAGGTGGATCATCGCTATCCTGTATCGGAGCGAATACACGGCGATATTCGTATAAAGGAACCATGAAGCTGGAAACGCCCAAGGCTACATTGAAGAAAAACACTAAGCTGCCCAGAAAAACTGCGCCTAAATAAAGCATATTGCTGAATGAGTGCAAACTACTGAGCGCATAGCGCTTTACGCCTTCTATAAAACCCAGTAACCGGTTGGTTTCAAGAATTAAAATGCTATTTGTGGCTCCATCCAATTTCTGGCTTTCCGTTGCGACCGCTTCAGCCAGTGATGCATATTGACGATTTACATTGCTGTGGTTGATGGAAACTACAAAAAATATCGACATAACCAATGAAGTTACCCAGCGTGACCAGGATAAAGATTTATGTACGGCAATGTATGGTTTGTATTCACGTGCAGCCAAAGGGAAGAAAACAGCATAAATAGCCGCGAATACGGGGATTACAGCAAAAAATGCGATCCATTCCCGTTTATCAGCTGAGCCGAGATAAAACAATAATAAAAATGCAAAAATAACTGACCACAGCAGCCACCCGATATACGATAAAATTCGCCGGGTGAATAACCAATGCAAGATGCCAAGCTTCTTGAACTGACTGGAAAGATAAATTCTTTGTATTGTCACCGCATAAATAGCGGCAAAGTAAATAGGTAAGCCAAATAGGAGCGTTACCAGCAAGGCAAACCATAATTGTTGATCCGGAATCAATCTCCCGAGGAAGTAAGCAAATGCAAGCCAGCTTGCGGAAAATGCCAGATAACCAAGCGCTGTTATAAAGCTGAAATTTTTAAACGCTGAGAACACCGCAATGATTCCTTCATGATCGACAACCGGAGATGAATTTGAGCTGTAACAGGATGGTATAGAACCTGATAGCCTGCTGATAGTAGACTTTATTGGCTACTGACTGTCAAGATATTGATGAAGCAAGGGCACTGTTCCGTTAATGCCAAAGCAAGGTGGGCTGATTCAACCAGGATTAGTATAATAATATTTCACATAACCAATTGAATGAATATATGAAACATTGGTAATGTCACATTGTAATGCGATTTTCTCACAAATAGTAATAGTAAACCCAGATTTCCCCTTAGGATAATTCCCTGATCCAGGGAATGACACATATAAGATCGATCAGTATTGAAGATATCCGGCTTGCCCAGTCGATCATGGCGAACAAATAAACGAATCCACGCTTCATTGGGATATACGTGATATCTGCTGCCCAGACATGGTTTGAGCGGGTGATGAACAAGTTCCGCAACAGATACGGATAGACTGGATGCGCCTGATACTGCGTGCTGGTGTTGGGCTTGCGGTAGATTACATGGATTCCCATTCGCTTCATCAGCGTAGATACACGACGCCGACCGAATAGGCCTCCTTCACGCTTGAGCATTTTGGA
>NZ_JAIEMO010000006.1 GCF_019752095.1 Nitrosomonas sp. | reverse complement strand
TGGGGCGTCCGCCAAAGAGTACAGCTGAAAACAAAGATGAGATCAAACGCCTGAAAGCACAACGCCGGCAGGAATATCGCGAGCGCATTCCAATTGAAGGAAAGTTTGGCCAAGGAAAATATGGTTATCGGCTCAACAATATTCGAGCCAAGCGCGCTGATACGTCTGCCGCATGGATTAATAGTATCTTCCTGGTTATGAACCTGTTCATCTTGGCGCTGGTTTTTATTTGCCTGAGGAATCTTGCTGCCAAAATAGCATTTTGGGTGACAGAAGAGTGCATGCCCAGAAAAATTCCGTTTGCGCGTGACTGCCAATTCATCTCAAGCCGGAATTCTTACTTGGCAGCGCGTATCTGATCGCTGAATTTCTGAGTAAGCTCTATTTATAGGTCTTTACTGACAATGGGTTAAACATAATCCCGTGAAACTTTAGAGCCTTTTGTTTATTAGCACCCTATATGCGGGTGTTTACGCAGGATCCGCCATGACATGTTTTATCATGGCGTGACTGTAAATAGAATACCCTAGACTTTCGTACATTTCCCTAGCGGCAAAATTGAATACAAAAACCTGCAGTTTGATGCTACGTACGTTGATTGCCGTGAGGGTGCGTTCTAATGTTCTAATTGATTTAGACGCAAAGCCCCGACGACGATATTTTTCATTAATATAAATGTCAAAAAGAAAATAAACAGTTTCGTTACTCCCGGGTTCCGGGCCGGCCCACATTGTACCCACCTTGTTGCCCGTGCTCTGCTCAATAATGGATAAGAAAAGTTGTTTTGCAGTTAATTGTCCATCCGGTAATAGCTTATTTAAGTCGGCGTTAGATCGATATAATGCTTCTTCCGGCAACCAAATCCCAGCACGGACATTTGTTTCCGCATAACTTGATAGTACTCTTGTAGAAAAAGCTGTGAAATCTGTTTCTTGCATTGGAACGAGGTTAACTGCGTCACGGTAGTTCAAAACTTTCTCCTACGCTCAATTGTTTGTCAGGCTCAGATTCGTCTCGAGATGAATCTGAGTCATTAAACAGCGTTAGTGCTAGTACCCTATTTCCTTCTATTAATATTAATTGATTCTGGCCATATGCCATTCTAAGAATAGCTTGGTGAACAGATTCGCCATCATATGAGGTGAGCTGAGAAATTTTCTGCACTACCGACGAGATGGAACGAATATCATTTGTTTCTTTCAAAATAGCGCAATCAATATCACTGACTTTATGTAGCGTTGCTTGTCCCCATCGGTTGTCGAATACGTGCCCCTCCGAGCCAATTTCCAATAACCTCAACGATGCAGTTTTGTGTATTGCTTTCCATTTTGAGACTTCTTGTCGGAGTTTCTGCGTGTTGCGAGGGATAGAATCTTTCTCATTAAAATCGCCGACGTAGTAATAGGCGATTTTACCTAGCTCGTCCTGTGGTAGATGAGGATAGATAAGTGAATAACTGTGGTAGGGCCTTAGGTTGCTCAAACCGTGGGCAGTTGGATTGTAGGTATATGGGCTAAAACGATCAAAACGAACATCAGCAACTCCATTCGGGGGGGGTAAATGGGATAGGGCAGGAACAAGACTTGCCATTTCAGAATAAACACATTCGTTGGCACCCGGGAATCCCACCAAAATATTCCAAAGTGGTCTTATGTCATATTCGATACACCATTTTAGTAGCTGCACATTCTGAATCCCGCTAACTCCTTTCTTCATAATAGTAAGCAGAGAACTATGTAGGCTTTCGATCCCTGGCTGAATCGTGTCTACACCAGCAGCACTTAATACGGCAACATCGAGACGAGTAAGATTCGCCTTAATTTCGTAAAAAAAAGTAGCGCCTTTGTGCCTCCCTACCAGTTTAGGCAAGAAAGTTCTCAGGTAATTTATAGGGAGAATATTGTCGCTGGTTACAAACGCTTTTGTTATCCCTCCATACCGACTAATCAGAAAATCAACTTCTGCCAGCGCTCTTTCTGAAGTTTTTTGTCTGAACGTCATTGTAGTAGCATTGAGTCCGCAGAATGTACAGTGTGATTTTGCCCCCCACCAGCATCCTCGCGATCCCTCAAAAACCAAACTAGGAGATTCAATTATCTGTTCTCGGCCCAAACGTTGTTCAAAGAAGTCTTCAAAATCTGGATAAGGCAGATCGTTTAGGGTAATGAGCGGATTAACTTGCTCGTTACTTTTATGAAATTGGACTACGGATTGACTTGACTCGGCAGAGCTACTACGTCGGAGTAACTTGCCAAACGAATTCGAAACGACCATGCCATCAATCTGAGCGATTGGCCGGTCATCTAATAAAGCTTGAACAAACCGCGGAAAGGCGATGTCGGCCTCGCCACGAAAAACAACGTCCACAGGTCCGAAGTGATTGACAACTGTCTCAGCCGCCGGACCATCGACGTTGGCACCACCAAAGACAATAACTATGTTAGGCCATTTTTTCTTTATTAATTTAGCAAGTGCCACAGAAGCAAGTTGCTGTTGAAAGACTGAGCTAAACCCAACAATTCGAAATTGACCCCAGTCGCACGAATCCAAACAACGATGTATAAATTTGTCTGAATGCATTCTAAGGCTCACTAGTTTTTCGATAAAGCCCTCGGTAGGTCTTACTCCATTGGAAGTATGATCAAGATTGTGCCCGCGTAGAACTTCATTTAGATAACGTAAATCGAGATCAGAGTTCGCCCCCCAGGCTATTTCTCGAAATAGCCATTCACTCGCAAGATCTGTCGGCCTTGGCGCACCGTTAGATAACTCACGGTTTAATTCAAGATCGCAGAAATCTGCGTACATGAGATTAAAATAAAAAACTTTGGACGCTATCCCGCGGTCAGTAAGTTGGCTCTTAAGGAGGCTAAGTCCAAGATTAGGGTAGCCAGTCGACGACACCGGCATATTTACAAGGGCAACGGATAATTTGCTGTTCCGATCAGTTTTTCTCACAGCGTAAAGCTTTATCCGTTAACACTTTCCATCGCCTCATTAAATTCTGATAGCAATTTTTCTGAAAACTCCTTTTCGTAAATTTCACGAGCCATTTTCTTCGATTTAAGTGCGTAAATTGGATTCTTGAATATCTCGTAGCACAAATGGCATTGGTCTATGTAACCCCCATCACGATGCTTAAAACCCGCTTTCTCCGCAGCCGGTATAAAAGCTTGTGGTCCTTGCGTCACCATCACATAGGAAAGCGGACTTTCTACAAATTTTCGATGAATATCAGAAATGTCATCAGCTACAGTGCCGAGCTGCAAAGATGGGAGGTGGCCTGCAGCATTGCAGCACGGAATTATATTTCCTTCTGCAGAAGCAGATAGAATAAGGCTAGGACATTTTCCGGTGGGGATTTCATTGCTAGTAAAAAGATGTCCTGCGTCGATTTTCTCTGCAGCCCGCCCCACAGGATGACATGGAATTTCTCTGCATCTGATGTTTAATAAGTCATCGCCGTGCTTGGCTAAAAAATCGGCAAGTCGGGAAGTGGCTTTGGTGGCAACGAACTGCACCTCCACTTCCAAATGCTCACTTCTGCAGGCTCGAATGACGTTAAGCGGTCGTGCAACATCTATGTACTCCTGATGGAATTCGTCAATTGAAACGACGAGTCTACTAACACCAATACTTTTTATTATTTGTACTTTTTTCTTCGCCTCCTCAGCAGATGTCCCCCAAAAACCGTTGGTATTAACCGATACAATTGCTCCTTTATTGATTGCATACCTGCAAATTTTGCAGAGTCTATCGAAAAATGCGAATGCCTCGCCTCCCGACAACCCAATCTTTGGGCGGGAGCAATCGTAGAACGCCCCATCGATCAGTTCAAATATTTGATCGTCCGTCATAACAGATTTCTCGGAAGGGCCAGAATTTACAGCACAATGACTGCAGGCAGCATTACATGTATTCCAAAGAAGAATTCCAAGATTCATATTCCCTCCCGAGATTACTGTTTATTTAGTTAAAGGTAAAACCTTAGTTAGCTGTAAACATGAACCCAACTTGCCGCTGCCGCTCCTCCAATGTCTGTAAACAGCGGTTTTTTGAAGTTTACACTTTTGAGCGCATCCATTTCTGCCTTAGTAAGTTCGATATTATGAGCGTCCAGCGTCTTATTTAGATCCTTAGCAAGGGCAAGACGGAAGACATCATCAGTTGTTGCTTTCTTGAGAATAGCTGCAATATGTTCGGTTCCCATGATATATACCCTAAAGATACGGCGACATTACCGTATATCTTTATTAACACTTTACGTTTCTAACGTCAAGCATTATTTTGAGAGACCTTTGCAAAACAAACCCTCATCCGAAATGTTTTTTTGTAGTAAAATAGAGCTTTTAATCAGTCGGTTAAATGCAATCTATGCGTTTCTCAGTTTTTGATGTCATTCGCCGTACCCGCAAAGGCAACTTTCTGAATCAAATTGATCATTTGATCGATTGGAAGCCTATCGAAGCAGCCATTAACCCGCATCATTCTCCTAAATCTGATGCAACAGGCCGCCCGGCCTATCCTGGACTGCTATTATTCAAAATGTTGCCGGTTGGTGTCTGGCATGGTGGTCTCAGCGACGAAGCGGTTGAAGATAGGGCAAATGCCAATCTGTACGTCATGCGCTTCCTTAATTTATTTTTCGAAGATGAAGTGCCTGATCATTCGGTGCTATCTCTGATTTAGAACCCGCTTAACCGCCGATCAAGCCTGGGATGGCTTGCTGGAACAGATCAGTCAACAGATCAGCGCGCTCAATGTGAGCGTTACGACCGGCTGCCACATTGACGCGAGCATCACACATAGCCCGCGTAAACCAAAGACTAAGCCTTCCTGTGAAGGGGTTAGTGACCGCGAAGAACAAGATGATGAACCATTAGCCAAAGCGGCAATGCAGGTCGTTGAAGTGACTCAACCGGGAGTCGATACGGAAGCTCGTTGGGTAAAGAAGGGCGGCAAATCAGTGTTTGGCTATAAACAACATACCTTGGTTAGTGACAACGGTTTAGTGCTGGCGATACAAACCACAGCCGCCAATCAGCATGACAGTCAGCCGATGTTGGATTTGCTCGATAAAGCCGCAATCAAACCCGGAACACGGGTACACGCTGATAAAGCCTGTTGTAGCCAAAAACACCGAGCGGCTCTAAAGGCACGCGGCATCAAAAACGGCATTCAGGACAAAGCGGTAAAGAATAAACCACTCACTCAGCGGCAATTGCAACGCAATCGCCTGGTTACAAAATCCCGTTACGTTGCGCATTGACTCATTAAAAACCATACTACTTAGGAGCCGTTGCCTCATCTAAAATCAAACCAACTTGAAACGATAAGAAAGGAGATTTAGATGATGATGAAATCAATGAGTCTGGATGCTCGGAGGGAGTTGCAGTCAATTATCAAGCAGAAGTATCATAATGCGAATTGGGCGGACAGGAGTAAGTTATTGGATGGATTTGTTGCTGCCACAGGTTACGAGCGGAAATATGCCATTCAGCTGTTGAACAGTGCTGAGATGCCAATCCTACCAAAGAAGCGGCCAGCATCCCAGAAGTATGATGAACAAGTACGACAAGCTTTAATTTCAGTCTGGTTGACCGCTAACCAAATTTGCTCAAAGCGTCTCGTGCCGTTTCTACCGCAGCTGGTAACGACCATGGAGCATCATGGCCACTTACGGTTACCAGCAGATGTGCGAGCACACCTGCTCAGCATCAGTCCCGCAACTGTAGATCGCATGTTGAGGCCGGAGCGAGAGAACATCAAGAGAAGCATCAGCACCACGCGTCGTGGCAATCTCTTAAAGCATCAAATTCAGGTAAGGACATTTGCTGATTGGGACGATGTCACTCCAGGTTTCCTGGAGGCTGACTTGGTCGCGCATTGTGGTGGAAACACTAATGGCGCTTTTTTAAACACACTGGTTTTGGTTGACATATCCACGGGATGGTTAGAATGCATGCCATTGCTGCGAAAGTGCGCCAGTGATGTTATTGACGGTTTGCGAGTCGCTGACGAATTATTGCCATTTCCCTTGCAAGGGCTAGATACTGATTGCGGTAGTGAGTTTATCAACTATGACTTGCTAGACTACTGTGAAGATAGATTTATTACCTTTACTCGGGCGCGAACACACCGTAAGAACGACCAGGCTCATGTTGAGGAAAAGAACGGCTCGGTAGTGCGTAGACTGGTGGGTTATGACCGATTCGAAGGTCGAGAAGCCTGGGAAGCGCTGGCTAAATTGTATTGCGTACTGAGAAAGTATGTTAATTTCTTCCAACCATCACTGAAGCTGTTAGAGAAAGAACGGCAAGGGGCTAAAGTATCAAAGAAATACGATAAAGCAAAGACGCCATTTCAACGAATTCTTCTCTCTGAGCATATTAGTCAAGCAAAGAAAGATTCGTTAACTGCAGAGTATAAAACACTCGACCCTGTCAATATACTGACTCAGCTAGAAATGCTACAAGATAAGCTATGGGAATTTTCCTGGAACAAAAACGGCAGTGCAAAATCCAGTTTTGTCGTCAGCAAAGATGATATTGACGATCAAAATATGCAACCGAGGAAGTGCGGTAATTTACATCGTCATTATCACACAAGTGAAAAGGTAGACTTAAGAAAAGCTCCTCGCACCTGGCGAACGAGAAAAGATCCTTTTGAAAATGTTTGGGATGAGATTCGATTGCGGCTAGAGCTGATGCCAGAGACTACAGCCAGCGGAATTATACAGTGGGTCATGGGAAAATACCCAAACCAGTTTTCCACTGGTCAAACCCGGACTCTGCAAAGAAGAGTTGCACAGTGGCGCCAGGAACAAGAAGGTCATGAAAAAACATTGCGAGCACTCATGGTTAATCAAATGGCACCTCCACTGACTTTCTCCAGTATAGATGCAGACATTCAGACTAACTTGGATTGTGGGAAAAAGGATGTAGCAAAATCACTTAATTACTGACATGATCGTACTGTAGGTATACTGGGCAAGCACTACTCGCAGGCCTTGAAACTAAACTTTTTGTGATGAGGTGTGCCGCTAAAATAGTAGTATGATTTTTGATTGAGGCAATACGGACCGGACAGGTTAATTGTCGTCTAATATCATACAAAGTTTAGAAAAACAGGAAACGTGCGTCTTTTAAGCAGCAAATGGCAACAAAGGACGATATTTTCTCAATTTATTTGATTAAAATCGGCTGAAAATCCAGAGATTGCTGTAAAAACTGCAGTATCTTTGGCTTAAATTTTATATAGGTGTGTTTTGCAAAGGTCTCTTTAGGTATACCTGTTGCCGAACAGAATAATTCATCACTTAATCCAGTTATATCGGCAGTAGAACCGAGTTGCCCGCAATGTGGAAATGCGATGGTGAAACGCATAGCTAAGAAGGGCGTGAATTCTGGAAATATGTTTTGGGGATGCGCTGAGTTTCCCAAGTGTCGCGGCATTAGAGCCATCAGTTAAAGTAACAAGAAATTAAAATGCTGATTGTTTCCTTGCGGAAGCATTTAAAATGAAACCATAACTGATTGCTGGCTATAATATTTTTATGTGCGGTGGCATTCAATACCAAGATCACAAGATCTACTTCCCTCAACCTAATGCTAGGCTGCCCGTGTTGCTGCGGCAGGGTGATGTAACTTGGGTTACTTAGGGTAAGCGTAAAAACGAGGGTTCTGGAAGTTTTCCAAATGGTGGCTGGGCACGTCTGAATTCTATTAGGGCGGGCAAATGGAAACCTTGGCGTCCAAGACCAGTACTGATTCCAGCTGAAAGCTTTATGGAAAAAGATCACGATGGTCAATCGCACTGGATACCACTGGATGCCAGCATGGTGGTTCAGGCACTGTTGGCTGAAAGAAGCGACGAGCAACGAGTCTATGTGGTTACTGAAGCAACTCCACCTGAATTTGTCTGGATTCATGACCGTTGGCCGCGATTGATAAAGCGAAATCAATAATCGCGCAAGTTATGCTTGCTCTGGTCGAATCACAAGCGGTTGGGCTATTCAATATCCCGCTAATTTCTTTACTTAATGCTTTAATGTGGAGAATGCGGCTGATAACATCGACGAATTTATACTTTGGGAGTGTGATGATCGATAAAATCTTACTGCTGTATTAACGATGAATGTTAAGTCACGACGTATAGCCCATCTCGACATGGACGCTTTCTACGCTTCCGTCGAACTGCTTCGTTATCCGGAATTAATTGGGTTGCCTGTCGTGATCGGCGGACGAGCCAAACATGAACCCACTCAACAGGCTAACGGCAGTAAATATTTTCATCAACTACGTGAATATGCCGGACGCGGTGTGATAACGACAGCAACTTATGAAGCACGGGCAAAAGGTGTGCATTCAGGTATGGGTGTTATGAAAGCGGCACAACTTGCCCCTGATGCTATTCTTCTTCCCGCTGACTTTGACAGCTACCGTCATTATTCACGGCTGTTCAAGGCGGCTGTTGCCAGCCTTGTCCCCATGATTGAAAATACCGGTATTGATGAGATTTATATTGATCTCAGTGAGTCGACAGTTGATACCTTAGTGCTTGCAAAACGAATCAAACAAGCTGTTTATGATGCAACCAGCCTCACCTGCTCTATTGGCATTGCACCAAATAAGCTGCTGTCAAAGATTTGCTCTGACCTTAACAAACCTGACGGCATCTCCATCATTGGCATGGATGACATCGCTGATAAAATTTGGCCGTTGTCCGTGCGTAAAATCAATGGCATCGGCCCCAAAGTAAGCGACAAATTAGCTTCGCTTGGCATCACCACCATTAGCGAATTAGCACAAGCTGAACTGAGTTTTCTACAAACCCATTTTGGCCGCAGTTACTCTCATTGGTTACATGATGCATCACATGGTATTGATACGCGTCCCGTCATTATGCACGCTGAACCAAAATCAATCAGCCGGGAAACTACCTTTGAGCAAGACCTCCATCCCATTCATGACCGACCTGCCTTATCTGGGACATTTACTGCGCTGTGCACACGCGTAGCAGAAGATCTCCAACGTAAAGGTTACGCCGGGCGCACCATCGGCATCAAGCTAAGATTCGAGGATTTTCACACGGTCACACGAGACATTACATTGACTACGCACACTGCCGATCCAGCCGATATTCGTCGTGCAGCGGGAGAATGTTTACAACGTGTAGCGCTGAAGAAAAAACTGAGGCTACTTGGCGTGCGAGTCACCACTCTTTCTCTCAGCAAATCCTTACTGACGGCAGAAGCTTCGCCACAAAGAGAATTACCATTAATGCCTTAACTGGCTACAACTAAAGCAGGATATGTTATTGAGTCTAGATTCGTTAAAGAATGAAAATAAAATTATCCAGAATTTTTCATCTTTTTTTTGATGGTAGTATTGATGGTAATTAATACTCAATCTGTTTTAAATCCGCTTGGACACTAGGTCTTTGGCGGAGAGAGAGGGATTCGAACCCTCGATAAGCTTTTTGTGCCTATACTCCCTTAGCAGGGGAGCGCCTTCGACCACTCGGCCATCTCTCCGTTATTAGATTGAATGCAATCGTTTGATAGTTTATTGATCAGTTCTTGAGATTTAGTTCAGGGTGCTTGCTCAAGATCAAATGCTTTGTGCAGAACCCTGACTGCTAGTTCCATATATTTTTCATCAACCACAACTGAGATTTTTATTTCAGAAGTGGCGATCATTTGTATATTAATTCCTTCTTCTGCTAACACCCGGAACATCTTGCTGGCAATGCCAGCATGCGAGCGCATTCCAACGCCCACAACTGATACTTTCGCAATTCTATCACCTCCGAGTACGTCACGTGCACCAATATGAGGTTGAATTTTTTCTTTCAAAATATTCATCGTATTGTTAAATTCATTACGATGAACAGTGAAGGAGAAGTCTGTCAGGCCATCGTGACCTACGTTTTGTATGATCATATCCACATCGATATTCGCATCTGCGACGGGTCCAAGAATTTGATAAGCAATACCAGGATGATCTGGAACACCTAATACAGTAATTTTTGCCTCGTCGCGATTAAATGCGATCCCTGAAATGACTGCCTGCTCCATATTTTCATCTTCCTCAAAAGTAATCAAAGTGCCTTGACCTTCATCTTCAAAACTTGATAAAACTCTCAGTTTTACTTTATATTTTCCAGCAAACTCGACAGACCTTAACTGCAAGACCTTGGAGCCAAGGCTTGCCATTTCGAGCATTTCTTCAAAGGTTATGGTGTTTAACCTTCTTGCTTCCGCTACAACACGTGGATCTGTCGTGTAAATTCCATCCACATCAGTATAAATCTGACATTCGTCAGCCTTTAGAGCCGCGGCCAGTGCTACTCCAGTAGTGTCAGATCCACCTCGGCCAAGTGTTGTAATGCTGCCTTGCTCGTCTACACCTTGAAATCCCGCAACAACTACCACATAACCGGCAGCAAGATCATCCCGAATTCTGCCCTCGTCAATATTTAATATTCGCGCTTTCGTGTGTGTGCTGTCAGTTAAAATTTTAACTTGAGATCCTGTATAGCTTCTGGCTTTGATATCAAGTTCCATTAATGCCATTGCTAATAATGAAATGGATACTTGTTCGCCGGTGGAGACCATTACATCTAATTCGCGCGGATCAGGATTCTGTTGTACTTCGTGGGCTAATGCGATCAGGCGATTGGTTTCACCACTCATGGCTGAAACGACAACTACAATTTGGTGTCCTTGCGAGTGAAATTTTGCCACTCTACGGGCAACATTCTTGATCCGTTCGGTGCTTCCGACTGATGTGCCACCATATTTTTGTACGTAGAAGGCCACAGATTAATGACTCGCTTAATTTCTGAATTGGAAAACCGCAAGATTCTACACATTTCCCTTAAAGAAAACTAGATTTAGCTTTTCTGAATGTGATGAATTTTTTTTCATATCGTAAGCGTATCAAAACTTGAGGAAACAGAAATCCTGTGAGAAATCATTGTATATATAAGCACATACTGGAATAAGCGTGAGTATATTATTTGACGGTATAGCATTGATCACTAGATAATCATTTCTACTAAAATTTAAATAGAAATGTCTGTATTCACAATTTCATATGGTTTAGTTTTTCATATAAATCTCAGAAACTTAATGGTTTCGCGATGCTAGCTTTTATTGCTAAGTTTTTTTAGTAAATTCCCTTGTAATTCGCTATTAATCCATGCTCTCTTTGGCAAAGCCCAGAGCCTATCATTCGCAAATTTTTTGCACTGTAGCGCATTTTCTTCAGGCATGAGAATAGCATCAGCTTCCGTGAGATTAATCTCGTGTTGGCTGAATCGATGATTTTCTGTATAGGAGTGTAATTCTGCATTGAGTTCCATTTTTTGTATGAAATCAAAGCACCAACGAGAGTTATCGGCGTCGGTAACAACATGTAACCGCCTATTTTTAAAACTGGAAATAGATTGCTGAATTTCCGGATTAAGCACGTTATAGACCATTTCGTTTGTCAGCTGCATATTATAGGTTTTACCCAACCTGCTGATGTCTAGATGATGGTTTGGCACTCCATTTGTCACGATGATATCGGATTTTCTTAACTGGTTGAGATTGATACATAGCGGCCCTGCAGGCACCAAGAGTCCATTGCCAAAACTATGCTCACTAAAATCAACGACTATGATTTCTATATCGCGTTCAAGTCGATAATGTAGCATTCCATTACTACAGATAATGATATTACATCCAGGGTAGGTACTTAGTAGTGCCTGGGCGGTGGCTACTCTATTGTTGCCAATCCACACCGGACAGGATGCCTGGCAGTGATGGGCTAATAAGAATGTTTTTCCATCGATACTATGCGGATCACTATTCGGAGTTATTTCACGTGGTAAATCTGGATTGTCGGAGTTGTCGCGCATTATAATTCCTGGCCGATAACCTTGAGCTATCAAGCAATCCACTAGCCAAAGCAACAAGGGTGTTTTGCTGTCATCATCAACACTGATACTATCGAGCGTAATGACAGGGACAGGTAATTTGACCGAAGGAAAAATATCTAGCCAATAACACAGTCTTTTCAATGTCAGGAAATAACCATACAGGACACTGATTGGCCACAATAGAAAATGAAGAGGTGTGATGCGATGCCAATAGAGATCAGATAATTTCATAATTTACTTCTATCCAAGATTTAGTTGGGGCCGATTGGGAATTGAGAAAAAGATCAAACGCTGCGTGATAACTTTGGCACGGCCTATATTCAACAGGTAATAAAAATTGTGATGAAATCTAGCGAATCATGAATAATTTGCTGTAATAGCTTGTTAGATACTTATTTACATTGATGACTGAGACGGTTGTTTAAAATCTTCCTTGCTGTATCTTATAACAGATAATGTAATATTTTTGAAAATGGAAAGGTAACATAATAAGCTCATGAAGATACCTGTGAATCGATTACTTGTGCCAACCCTGTCAGCTGATGATAAGCCTAGAGAACCCCATCATATTGCATACACTGACTGGGGTGATCGTGACAATCCACATATTGTGATCTGTGTTCATGGATTGACGCGTAATTGTCGTGATTTCGATTATCTGGCGCGTGCACTTCAAGCGGATTGCCGGGTAGTTTGTGTTGATGTTGTGGGCCGTGGTCAGAGTGATTGGCTGCAGGAAGCGCAGGATTATGAATATTACCCGTTGTATCTTGCGGATGCGATTTCGCTACTGAATCATCTCAGATCTCAATACACTACTACACCGATAGTGCTGGATTGGGTGGGTATTTCTATGGGTGGGTTGATTGGTATGGTGATGGCGCTACAATCAAATTTACCAATTCCAATTAACAGGTTAGTGATAAGTGATCTGGGTCCTTTAATTTCAGCGGTAGCATTGAAAAGAATAGCTGATTATGTTGGTAAAGATCCTCGTTTTGCTAGTTTTGAGGAATTTAAAAACTACATGAAATTGATTTCGGTTTCTTTTGGCCCCTTAACTGACGAGCAATGGGAGCATATGGCGATTCATAGTGCTCGTGAATACCCCGATGGTTCTTACGGCTTTCGCTACGATCCAAGGATTGCAATAAGTTTTAAAACACACGAAATCACAGATATTGATTTGTGGGCGCAATGGGATCAACTCAATGTTCCTACTTTGGTATTGCGCGGAATGAATTCCGATATTTTGTCATCCGAGACGGCCGCGCAAATGCAAGTACGCGGAGCAAAGGCTAAAGTAGTTGAATTACCCGGTATCGGTCATGCTCCGATGCTGATGGATGATAACCAGATTAAAATTGTGCGGGATTTTATTTTGAATGAGTTTGCTTGTTGAGTTTAGCTAGGTGGTTTTTTGTACGTGGTAGCCTTTGCCAATAGTGATTTGCCCCGTTTTTACTTCTTGTTCGCAATCTGGATTATGGGCAGTGTCTTCTTCACTTGTACTCTATGACCTGGTATTGACTTATATAAAATGATCAACAGATTATAGCTCTGATCGCATCAAAGTGATAATTCAACATGACTAACGAAATAAACCACCGACAGATTATTTTCATTCCTGGGAAAAACCCAAAACCACCCGCTAATGAACATAAAAAGTTGTTATGGCGTATTTTACTTGAAGGTGTTCGTCGTGCTGAGCCGGAAATAGCCGCAGACCTGAGTTTGCACCCGGAAAATTTTAGATTGGTCGCTTGGAATTACCCTTATTATCATCTAAATAAAGATATTAGTAGTGAGCTTGAGTGGATTGATGCTTTAATCAACCAACATGGTCCTACAGAACAGGATATTCGAGAAGCGGATGCATGGCATCGCAAGCTGGACCGCGCTTTGTATAACATCGTAGATTATCTTCCTTGCTTTCTGCGCTTGATACACGAACCTTTGCGATCAGCTGCATTAGAAACTAATCGCTATTTTCAAAACAATAATAATATTGCTTCCGAGATTCGTGAATTATTGAAACAAGAACTGCGTCCGATGCTGGCAAACAATGACAAAGTGCTGTTGATCGGTCATAGTCTGGGTTCTGTAATTGCCTACGACACCTTATGGGAGCTGTCGCATTTAGAGTGTTTGCCCGGAAAAATTGATTTATTCCTGACGATGGGTAGTCCACTGGGTATGAATTATGTACAGCGCCGGTTAACAGGTAATAACCAAATCGGGGGGAAACGATATCCAAGCAACATCCGACATTGGGAAAATATATCTTCTGTCGGAGATATTACAGCGCTTGACCAGGCGCTTGCTGATGATTTTGCGCCGATGCGAGAAATGGGAATTATTGAATCCATCAAAGATCACTGCAATGGAATTTATAATTTTTACCGAAATAATGAGGGATTGAATTGCCACCGTTCGTACGGGTACCTAGTAAATCCCGCAGCAGGAAAAATTATTGCGGATTGGTGGCAGGCCAGCAGTACACATGAATTTTAAGTTGTTGGTCGCTTGCTATTACTCATTATCAAGTTGACCCCACCGGCATTATCCGGTGGTGTTTTGCAGATTTGAAAAAGCCTAGAAACGGATGTTATATTGAACATAGAAAAGATCAGGAGAGATTCCCGGTCTTTGCTTATCCAGGAATTCACCACGCCACATTTTTGAATAACCCACCATTACATCCTGGTGACGATTCACATGAAGATTTAAGCGGAAATCAAGTTCATCTCCGATATGACTGCCTGACTGACCTGTGACGTCCTGCAAGGTTGCTTGACCAGCAGCGTTATATAAAAAATCGCGATTATTAGCCAAATAGAAACGATGATATTGCGTTATGAATGTTATCCAGGGCATTGGTTGCATAGTAAACTGTGCGTTGATGTCATGCATATTTTGGCGCCCTATGCGATCCAAGAAGCCCAGGTAGTAGTAACCGAACGGAAACAATTGATTGAATGTATTGCTTCGGCCATCTTTGGAATTGCTATCACCGGATGCGAAATCATAACGTATCCAGCCTTGCGGATTCATCGGTAACGGTAAACGATAGCCAAGGCCCGTTGCAACAGCAAAAGCGGAAACGTCGAGGTTGGATCGCTGGCCGAACTGATACATGCCTTCCAGTTCATACAAGAAATTGTCATAATTTCCAGCCAAGCGACCACCTATCGTATGTGTATCAGCATTGCCTTGCAGAATATTTCCGGCGAGTACATTAGTGGCTGCAAGATTGCGATCATTGATTAAGCTCAGAAAATAAAGATCGATTAAGTGCCCAGGTCTTGTTTTATTTGTTGCCCACAAGCCAAAAAAGTTTTGTTGTGTATCCCAATTATCGACATTACCTTTCTCGATTACCATCGGGCGCATCCAGAAAGCATCGACATCCCATTCTGCAGTACGCCAAAAAGTTTTCACGCCTTGGAATGTTCGGCGCGTATTAACCCAATCCAGCGTGGAGATTAGTCTTTGTGAGCCGTACATGAGCTCTTGTCGACCAACGCGAATGTACGCCGGACCATTATTAATATTGGCTAGCTTGATGTCGGCAAACATATTTAAAATATCAGCATGATTCCGATCCGTTACCAGTGGAGGTAGCTCAGAACCAAAAGCACGGGCGTCAAGCAGTTCTGCAAATAAGCGTACTCGATCGCGATACCACAAATCAGCATGGAAGCGCGTGCGCAGCATATGAAAATCGTTATTGGTGCCTTCTGCATTCAAGCGGCTGTCTGTTTCATGAATGTAGCGATACCAGAAGTTACCGCCAAAGGATAACAGCCAATCACTGGCTAAATGGATTCTTTTGACTGGATCAAAAAGATCTTTTTCGTGATCTGGGTTATCCAGATACCGAAAGTCGATGTCATATGCCGGCGTAGTTAAAAGCGCAAACGGCGCGTAGGGCGCAACAGGTGGTTTCTCACGTTTATTACCCGTTATTAAATCCCAGAGTGAAAAATAACCAGGGCCCGTAGGAGGTAACATAAATAAGCCGGGGCGTGCCGCTGGGCTGATCGGGGGTACTTTCGACATATCGAATTGACTCGCTGCAGCTTGCGGTGCTGCGGCGGAAGCTGAACTTGTCGGCGCGCCGGTATTGGTGTTTGCTGGAGCTGGGCTTGTTGCGTAAGCCTGAGAAACCAGATACATAGCAGCAATACTAAAGCCTATATTGAATAATTTATGCTGTATCTTTTTTATCCAATGTATTCTTAACTCAGCGGAAGGTTTTGCTGAAAAAGAAAACACACGCGATGAATTCATTACGAAACTCCTGTTATTGGGATTAATACGGTATTTATTACAGAGGACAAACATTGTTGCTGGCAGGGTACTGTTTTTCTTGAATGATCCAGACTGCCATTATAAGCGATAAGCTTTTTTCTTAAAGTCTGGATATAACCTCTTTATAAATTTCAGCTTAGATAATTATTAATGTTTTATATTAATATCAATTACATAAAATGTAAGTATTGATTAATATCAAGAAAGATCATTCTGTTGTAAATCGGCTACACATAGCGATAAATTTGTGATGACAGTAGAAAATTCGAGTAGTTGATACTACGAATTAATTTTTACCGTTATGCCAAGTGCTTCAATTCTTTTGGCATAAGCTGCTAACCAGGATTCATCCACTGTTGATAGCTGTGCCGCTTCAGGTTGTAGCGACGGGCGTGCTATGCCATATAATAAAACGCCTTGGAGCGGAATTTCATTATTAATTAGTTGTTGCAGAAAATTTAAATAAGCGACTATTTCTTCTTCTGCAGGGGGCATGGCGTTGATTTGAAAAACGCAGGTTTGCAGCCAGGTGGGGCACAAAGCAGTGGCTATCCGTAAGTGATCATTAATTTTTCTTAGGCTGATTGATGTATTGTTGATATAGAGTCTCTCTTTTGCCAATGCGCGATCGAATTTGAACCAGACTTCGCCATTCAACTCAGCCATCTGTTTTAGCCCTGCTTGTACAGTAGGTCGATAAATTAAGCTGCCATTGGTGATTAATACGGTTTTTAAATCTCCCGGTAATGCGAAGTCTTTTTTGACACGGCCGATCAATTCAATAACTTGATCAAATTCTTTTGCACTGGTGGGTTCACCATTACCAGATAAGGCGATGTCGTGAATGTTTCTGACTTCCGGAGGTACTTGTTTGTGCATGAAATCACCATGGATCAAATCACGCAAGAATGATCGCAATTCAATTTCCAATTTATTCAGATCAATGCGCGGTGCAGAACCGCGTTTAAGTTCCGGCACCTGGCAATACACACAACGCCAGTTGCAGGCATTATTAGGATTCAGGTTAATTCCGATCGAGACACCGCCAGCACGCCGCGATATGACCGGATAAACATAAGTGAGCCCGGCACTGTCGCGGCTGTGGTTAGTCGTATTCAATAAGTTAGGCTCTAGTTGCAATGTTACAATCTCATTTATTTATTTAACGTAAGCAAAATTGTACGTATGTTAATCACACGCAGGCTGGAATTTGACGCGGGGCACCGCATTTCAACGCATAACAGCCAGTGTCGGCATTTGCACGGGCACCGCTATTGTATTGAAATTACCTTGTCGGGTAACATTATCGCTGACGAAGGCGTAACACAGCAAGGCATGGTCATGGATTTTTCCGAAGTGAAGCAAATTGCAAAGACCGTTTTAGTGGATCACTGGGATCATGCATTTCTGGTTTATTCCGGGGATAAGCAAGTTTTGCATTTTTTGCAATCAATTGAAGATCATAAAACGGTTGTGCTGGATGTTCAGCCTACTGCGGAGAATCTGGCTCTTATTGCGTTTAATATTTTGGATGGTGCTTATCAGGATAGCTATGGCAACCATCTGCAATTAGAGCAAGTGCGTTTGTTTGAAACACCCAATTGTTGGGCCGATGCAGTGCGCAGCATACGGTAACTTTTAAATTTTTTTATTATTATGTTTATAGATTCACATTGTCATCTGGACTTTCCCGATCTTGCTAAAGACCTTGATCAACTATTAGCTAATATGCAGAGGAATCAGGTCACGCATGCGTTATGTGTCAGCGTCAATTTGCCTGATTTTCCACGGGTACGCGCATTGGCAGAAACACATCACAATTTGTTTGCTTCAGTGGGCGTGCACCCTGATTATGAAGATCAGATTGAACCACAAGCGCATGAATTGGCAAGGTTGGCCAATCATCCCAAAGTCATTGCCATCGGTGAAACCGGTTTAGATTATTTTCGCTTGCAAGGAAATTTGGAGTGGCAGCGTGAGCGCTTTCGCCAACATATCCGTGCCGCATTGGAAGCAAATAAACCATTGATCATTCATACGCGTTCTGCGGCTGCAGATACTTTACGCATTATGCGGGAGGAAGGAGCTAGCCAAGTGGGTGGCGTGATGCACTGTTTTACCGAAAGCTGGGAAGTCGCCGAGCAAGCGATTGCGATGAATTTTTACATTTCATTTTCAGGTATCGTGACATTTAAAAACGCAGTTGCATTAAAAGAAGTTGCCAAGCGCATCCAGTTAGATAGAATGCTGATTGAAACCGATTCGCCTTATCTTGCTCCGGTGCCATTTCGTGGCAAACAAAATCAGCCTGCGTTTGTGCGGCATGTGGCGGAAGAAATCGCGCGTCTACGCACAGTGGAGTTAGGTGATATTGCTGTCGCAACAACCAATAATTTTTTTAACTTATTTAAAATTCCCCGAAATGACTTATCTACTTAGATCACATAGCCTGGTTTTAGTCGCAGTCGTATTTTTGAGTTGGTCGCTGACGGTTTCTGCCGGGGTTCAGAAAGATTTAATCTGGGCCATTGAAAAAGGCAATTTATTCGAAGTCTCGAGATTGCTTAACAAAGGCGCTAATCCCGATATCCCTGATATCGAAGGCTACACGCCATTGATGATTGCCGCAAAAAACAAAAATCTGAAGCTTGCGGAAATCTTAATTGAGGCAGGCGCTAAATTGGATATTCGAAATGGTCATGGCGAAACAGCGATCATGCTGGCTAGCTATCACGGTCAAACCGAAATGGTAAAACAGCTCTATATCAAGGGGGCAAAAATTAATCACAGCGGGTGGAATCCATTAATTTATGCCGCATCCGGCGGGCATCCAGAGATTATTCGTTTGTTACTGAGTGGCGGTGCTGATATTAATTCGACCACGGATAATGGAACAACTGCTTTGATGATGGCAGTGAGAGACGATCATTTGAATGCGGTTTCCTTGCTATTGGAAAATGGTGCAGATTTAACGATTAAAAATGAGCATGGCGACAATGCCATGTCTTGGGCTGAAAAACAAAATCATCAGAGTATCGTGAAATTCCTTAAAAACTATGGTGAATCCAAGTAAATCGGCTATGCAAATTGCATCCTGGTAAAAATTTACGATGCTATCCTTACAGGGAAAAGTTGCTATTGTCACGGGTTCTGCACGAGGGATAGGTGCACAAATTGCGCTTACACTAGCTCAGGCAGGCGCAAAAGTCGTCATCAATTATGTAGAAAACAAGATTGCTGCAGACAAAGTCTGTGCAGCCATTGTCAATGCAGGCGGCGAGTGCACGGTGGTGCAAGCCGATGTCAGTGATTCGATCGCGGTGCAAAAACTTTTCACTGTAACTGCCGAACAGTTTGGTCAAATCGATATTCTTATAAATAATGCCGGAATCCTGTTGTTTAAGGAAATTTCCGAAATCCGCGACGATGAATTTGAGCGCATCGTCGATATCAATTTTAAGAGTGTTTTTTATACTTTGCGTGAGGCGACTGCAAAGCTGGCGGATTATGGGCGCGTTGTGACTATATCCAGTACCGTGACGCGCATGATGCTGCCTAAATACGGCGCATACGCCGCGACCAAAGCCGCTGTGGAGCAGTTGACGCGTATTTTTGCACGCGAGGTGGGAAAGCGTGGTATCACCGCCAATATTGTTTCACCGGGTCCTGTCGATACGGAGTTATTTCGCACCGGGAAAACCGCAGCAGATATAGAACGCATGTCCGAAATGGCAGCATTAGGGCGAATCGGTGCAACGGATGATATTGCCCAAGTGGTATCGTTTCTAGTTAGCGATGAAGCACGCTGGGTTACTGGACAAAATATTGCTGTCAATGGCGGAATTATTTAACAGATAGGATCGGAGAATCAAATGCGTATCGGCGTGCCTAAGGAAATTAAAATTCATGAATCCCGTGTAGGGCTGACGCCGACAGCGGTACGCGAACTGGTTGCCCATGGCCATCAGGTTATGGTGCAAAAGAACGCCGGACTACAAATTGATTTGGACGATGACACGTATCAGAGTGCAGGTGCGGTGATTATGGAGACACCGCAGGAGATCTATGCCAAAGCTGACTTAATCGTCAAGGTCAAGGAGCCGCAACCTGCTGAGGTTTCGTTGCTGCGCCAAGGGCAGGTATTATTTACCTACCTGCATCTGGCGCCCGATCCAGTACAAACCCAAGGATTGATGAATTCTGGTTGTATCGCCATTGCTTACGAAACCGTCACCGATAGCTTCGGCGGCTTGCCGCTGTTGGCGCCCATGAGTGAAGTGGCTGGACGTATGGCGATCCAGGCGGGAGCCCATGCGCTGGAGCTGGATCAGGGGGGGCGAGGCATGCTGCTCGGAGGGGTGTCCGGCGTGCCTGCTGCGCGTGTCGTAGTCATAGGAGGTGGTGTGGTGGGTACCAATGCTGCACGTATTGCCATGGGTGTGGAGGCGCATGTTACGGTGCTGGATAAATCGATTCATCGTTTGCAGCAACTGGATTTTCAGTATGGTTCCAGAATCAATACTGTCTTTTCAACCGTGGATGCACTGGAAGAGCATGTTTCAAGTGCCGATCTGGTGATCGGTGCAGTGTTGCTCCCGGGAGGAGCGGCGCCCAAACTGGTGACGCGCGCAATGGTTAAGCGCATGAATCGTGGTGCTGTGTTGGTTGACGTCGCGATTGATCAAGGTGGTTGTTTTGAAACTTCCAAACCCACTACACTGGCCAATCCTATTTTTACAGTCGATGGTGTGGTGCATTACTGTGTTTCCAACATGCCGGGAGCGGTTGCAAGGACTTCCACTTTTGCATTGAATAATGCGACATTACCGTTTGTGCTGGCGCTTGCCAATAAAGGGTATCGCAAGGCACTGATGGATGATTCGCATTTGCGCAATGGTCTGAATGTTTGCCAGGGCCGATTGACGCATGAAGCAGTGGCGCGCGATCTAAGGTTGGATTACACGCCTGCAATGGATGTACTGAATTAAGACTCACCATTTATCCGGCTACTGAGCATCCAATTCATAGCTCAGTTTATATTTCACAGGTTGTTGGAAAAACTGTTTGTATTGCCGCTGCGGTGTTAAAAACAGGCTAAAAATGCTCATTTATTAGGCATAAACTGTACTTCTTCACTTGTTTTTTGCCTTGCATCTGCTGCTTCAAAAACATTTTTCAACGGTTTGTTAAGACCGTCACGTAACCGGGATTCCCAGCATGTGAGGATATTATAGGTATTGTAAACAAGCAATAAATTAGGATTTCTTCGATCAATTCAAGATATGAGGTTTTTGATGTGGATGTTTCGTCCATGGATGTATTTCGTAAGTTTGTTTTTTTTACTGTCTGCTTGTCAAAATAACGACATTACACTGCTCAACAACACGCCTGCGCCGGTTAAAGTTGCTTTGCCTGCGCCTGCCGAAAATCCAGTCTCTTATACTAAAGAAATCCGACCGATACTTGAGACCAAGTGCTTGACATGCCACAGTTGTTACGATGCGCCGTGCCAACTTAATTTAGAAGGATCGAAGGGATTGTTGCGGGGCGCTTTTCGCGAATCAATCTATGGCGGGGCACGCACTGAAGCAATGCAACCCACTCGGCTGGGTATCGATGAACAGACAATTTCCGGTTGGCGAGAACGCGGCTTTTATTCGGTTCTGCAAGCCGAGAATAAACAGTCGGATGCGTTGATAGCAGGCATGATTTCGTTAGCAAAGCAGTATCCATTTCCACCCAACAGCAAATTGCCGGATTCTCTTGAGCTGGGCATTGGTCGCAAGAGCCAGTGTGTCTCGAGTGAGCAATTTGCAGATTATGCGCACGATTACCCGTTGAGTGGCATGCCATTTGCGGTAACCGGTCTTAGCGACCAAGAATATTCTCTTTTGGCCGGATGGGTCAAGCAAGGCGCGGTGATTCCAGATGAGTTTATTACACTTACTAATGGCGAGATTCAGGCAATTGAGGAATGGGAATTGTTTTTTAATCAGCATGGTAAACGCAACAAACTTGTGGCGCGCTGGTTGTTTGAACATCTATTTGTGGCATCCCTGTATTTTTCCGAGCTGGACGGAGAGCCGCGTTTCTTTGAGTTATTGCGCTCATCGACTCCATCCGGTGAGGACATCGAACCCATAGCCACAGTCAATCCGAATGACGATCCCATGGGGCCTTTTTTTTACCGTCTGCGTCCGATTGCGGGTAGCATCGTGCACAAACGGCGTATTCCTTATTCACTTGATCAGGCGAAACGGCAGCGCATTGATGCGCTTTTTTTTAGTAAACCCTGGTCAATGGGTGATTTGCCAGGCTACAGCTATACAGAACGCGCCAATCCGTTTGTGACTTTCGCTGATATTCCGGCTTATGCTCGTTATCAGTTCATGCTGGATAATGCGGAATATTTCGTGCGTACTTTCATCCATGGTCCGGTTTGCCGTGGCCAGATTGCTACCGATGTGATACGCGATCATTTCTGGACATTGTTTCAGGACCCGGAATCCGATCTTTTTGTAACCGATGCTTCCTATCAGCGTAAAGTCATTCCTTTATTGGGAATGCCCGGACAAAACGATGATCTCCTCGCAATGGGGGAAAACTGGCTGCATTATCTTAAGCGACATAACGATTATCTGGCATTGCGGCAGGATCAGTATGTGTCACAGCAACGGCAAGGTGCTTCGCTCGCGCATATCTGGGATGGCGATGGTAAAAATCAGAATGCGCTATTGACCATTTTCCGCCACCATAATAGCGCCTCGGTAGTCGAAGGACTTGTCGGTGATATTCCGCAGACGCTTTGGTTAATTGATTATCCATTGCTTGAGCGAACTTACTATGAACTTGTGGTTAATTTCGATGTATTCGGTAATGTTGCACATCAGCTATTGACTCGGCTTTATTTCGATCTGATACGCAATGGTTCGGAACATAACTTCATGCGCTTGATGCCTGCCGGTCAACGTGAAACCATTTTGCATGATTGGTATCAGGATTTGGGCAGGTTGAAATTCGGAATTGTTTACGAAAAAATAGACGATGAGTCGCCGTCAGCAGAAATTTTTACCACAGGAAATCCAAAGCAAGAGTTGGCTACTAGAATTCTAAGGCGTTTTCAATCGGTTAATGCCATGTCATTCGATCCGCTGAATCGTTGTCAAAGCACAAAGTGCAGTCGACCGAATGAGCCGCAGTGGGTACAAAATGCGGATGCCGCTTTATCCACTATTGCAGCACGGCCTGCAGCTGACTTGAGTGGTATCAAGCAGTTGCCGGATGTGACATTTATACGTGTCAAAAATGAGAAAAATGAGCGCACTGTATATACGTTGCTGCGAGACCGTGCACATAGCAATGTTGCATTCATGCTGGGTGAGAAGTTCAGATATCAGCCTGAGAAAGACCAACTGACAATATATCCGGGTATTATTGGCAGCTATCCTAATTTCATTTTTGATGTGCCTGCGGCTAAAATCGAGGAATTTGCGTCATTGCTGGGTAATGCTGAGAAGATGGAACATTTTGAGCATATCGTAGAAACGTGGGGTGTGCGGCGAACACATCCGCAATTCTGGGAAATTCTGCATGACTTTACTGCCTGGCAGAGCGAGAGGCAACCTCTGATAGCGGGTATATTTGACATTAACCGCTATGAAAATTTCTGACATGGCGATGATTGGATTCGATCAATCGCTATGTGCGGTAGCCCGTATTTTATGAAGCCTTCAGTGTGAGGCGAGCAAAGTTAGAAATAGCGGATGAAGTAATTTGTTGCTGCATATTTTGGTTTGGTATTAATCACTCATCACTCTGAGGTTTTTCATTGCTATGCAACCCACTGTTATTATCAATCAACATCGAAATACGGCATTAATCGTTGCTACAAGCGGGAAGAAATTGCTTGTGATTAAGTTAGGTAAGGGCAAATTGGCGGTGACTTCACTTACTTCAACAGATATTAAAGATCAAGGTTATGTGGTGAGTAATTATTCACCCAAGTTAGCAGCGCAATCCTATTTGCAACATGGTGCGGGCGTGGGTGAAAGGGCCAGAAAATATCTGGAAAGCATTGCTCACAGGGAATTCTCAGATAAGTTGATTTTTACCTAGTTCTAGATTCTGGCTTGAAAGTGTCCGGATCTGAACGATTTCCGGAAAAATTTATAGCAGGCTGATCAACACTTCGAAATACAAGAAGTCGGTATTGCCCGAGCGATGGTCAACGCAAGGGTGTATGTTGCCACTTGTGCAGGATGGACTGGCTGCGATACGGTTTTTCACATAATTTTCTGCGGTGAAATGCGTGTAACCGAGAACAGCGGTGATTTTGGGTGTCACTTGGTAACGTACGCGTCCTTCCAGTGAATGGCCGGCAAAATCTCCGCTTTGCCCAGTTCGGTCACGATTGAACCCAGGGTCTTGGACGGTATTGCTGATGTTGCCATCCAGAATGTCGAACATGCGATCGCGCTTGCTGGCTAAAAAATACCATCCATATGTGAGTTCAAATCCTATTTTTTGCATCGGTTGAAGATCAAATCGAATTTTGGGAGCCTTAAGGTTTTCATAAACAACATAGTGATCGGCTGACCAAGGTCGCGCAAATCCAAAGAAACGGTCGAAACGATTGTCCACTCCGTCATTAGGGTCACGATCGCCGCTGGCGTAGCCGTAGAAGCCCGTCAGACGAGGTTTCCATGGATGTTCATAAGTCCGTCCTACTTCGACAGTATACCCTTGTGCATCTTGTCGCAGTGGGCCGCTATATCCGAACTGGTGGTTATAGCTCACATCAAAATCGAATAGATTGCCCACCTTGCCGTATGCACGAAACCCTGGCATATGGATTTCCCGATCTAACCGGTTGGTGGCGGTAAAGCCATTTGGGTTAGCCGTTTGTTTCTGGCCCATATAATACGGTTGTATGGTGATGATGTCAGACCATTTGCGCCAGTGACCGATAGCGCCAAAAAACCATAAGTGATCATTGGCTACATCAAATTTTGTTTGCAGGCGCCTAACGGGTTGCAGGCCAAATAAATCAAGCTCCCAGTCATTGACATCGCGTCCCAGATTTAAGCGAAAGCCTTCAAATGTATTGGTGGTATTGCGCCATTCATTGCGCGCAATAAAACGCCGATCGGTTGTTTCATAGGCCATCCGGCCCACGCGAAAACGAATCGGTCGGTCCTGATTCCGATCATCGACCCCAAGCCCCTTTTTGAAATACAACTCGCCATAGGCGTTGAGCAGATCATACTCATTTCTTTCCTGATCCGTGATGGCATGTTTATTGTTAACGACCCGAGAATCCTGAAACTCTACCGCAAATCGAAACGGATCTAAGATATCTCGAATGCCTATCCATGCCCGATGACGCAGAAATATCGGATTGTCTTCTCCTCCTTCGATACGCCGAAGGTCATTATTGCGCCATTCATAACGTGTGCGGTGCTCTAAGCCGACATCGAGCCAGGTTAAATCATTAAAAGCCGGGATGCCGATATCGCTTAAGCGGCGTACATAGCGTGGTGGGTCCGATTCCGGATTGGTCGCATAACTATCGGATCGTCGATGATAACTGGTGAGTTGCTTACCGACATCCAGCTTTGTTTCTGGCACGATAGCTGGCAATGACTTTGAGTGATCGATCAATTCACCAGCAACCGTCTTTAAATCCACAGCACTTGCCTGAACAATTCGCACAACACTTGATTTGTTTGCAGTCGATGATGGATTGTTTGAAGCCGCCTGAATGGGTTCGATAAATGTACTCAATGCCACAATGTGTAAGAAAAACCAAATAAACTTCACTTTATTCTCCTGCATGAATTGCTCTGTAATACGGTACGATCATTAAAGTTTCTATTTCTTAAGGTAAATGATGCTCAGTTGACCATCTGAACTGCATAATTTGAGCTACATTGGACAGCTTTAAAATTGATAGAGGCGAAAGATAGCAATTTTTTGATATAAAGAGAAATAGTATTTTCTAATTTTTTTATAATAAAAATATATATGTAAAGTTTATATTATGTTAGTTATTTTTCCGATTTGGATAGCGGCATTTTATAGTGATAATTAACCAGCGAGACAATATAAAAATCATGATTCTATTAGTAATAAATGAGTTGGTACTAAAGAGAAGATTGTTGCTGGCCATGCAATGGCTTATTTGGATAGTGACGATTTCTGGGTGCTCTGTTTTTATGGCGGCTAAACAACCGGAAAAAAAAGACATTGATCTATTAAAGGAAGGCGTGACAAGAACCCAATTGATCTCGGAGTTTGGTGCGCCGGTGATCAGTGAATATAAAGACGGCAAACGGATTGAGATTTTTAAGTTTGTACAGGGGTATAGTACCGGCACTAAAGCGGGTAGAGCGTTTCTGCATGGCGCTGCCAATGTTGCAACGCTGGGCCTTTGGGAGCTTGTTGGTACGCCAACCGAAATCACCTTTAGTGGTGACGATATGGCATTTCATGTTCAGTACGACGAAAATGACGTTGTGGATGAAGTGCTCATTATCAAAAAATAAAAAACAATGACTGCAAAGCGTGTATTTTGGAAATTACAAAATAACCTCCGGCATTAGCCGGAGGTGAAGGGAGGGAACTACGAGATAAATCAAGCAAGACGCTTATAGCAGCATACTGAGCAATTCAGTAATCAAACTCAATCTACATATCCATATTAGTTTCCTCTGTCTGCAAAATCAATGTGACAAATTGTCGCATCCCTCTAAAATTCAAGAAAAAGCATGATTTAGGCTGATCTTTCGAGAACGGTAATTGCCAGGTGCGACAATTTGTCGCATTGAAATTCATCGCCAAGGATTAGATAATCAATTAAGCGTTTAGAAAATGCGAATGCATTTAGCTGGCAGTAAGCACGGTGTTGAAACTGCGATTTCAAGATTCTAGAGGCTTAGGATGAGAATTGCACTCAGTTGCAAAAATAGAATATCAGAGGTATTTGAATTAACTAAAAAGGAAGTGAAATGGCAAGTCATAACAAAATTAAATTTATATCAGGTTCAGTAATTGCTGCCGCAATTTCAGTCATCGGTCACAATGTAGTCGCTCACACTGTGCTTGAAGTTCCATCCATCGTTGAAGGTGTCAGAGTTTCGAATAACGTTGTTGTCGGTCATGGCTGTGGGGAAATTAATGTCATAGGCACCAGCGTGGTTTTTCCTGATGGCGTTGATTCAACCATCACGGTTGATGGCCAGCCGCACACCGGTGATCTGACTGAGTTCATACAGAACTGGGGAAATCTGAATACGAAAATATATAGTAAGGCAGTTTTTACCTTTCAAGGTGAGAAGCAGGATGCCAATGGAAATGTTTCGGGTTTCTGGGCCGGCGGTGGTGATTCTTTGCCGCATGAAATGGCTGGTTTTATTCCATTTAGAACCAGTGCAGCAATTATCGAGCCAGCCTCTTGCGCAGCCAGTGTGAAATTTCATATCAATATCGTCGATATTTGTCAAATTACACCAGTTTCCGGATTTAGCGCTGAAACGGTTAATTTGTGGACAGTCGCCGGATTGGGTACGCCTTATGATCGCCCAGAAGATGGCGCAGCATCATTGACCATTACGCGTAGCGAAGCCAATCCTTTGCCGGAATCTTGTGGAGGAACAGGTCAGGTTGTTGAAGTAAAGCCTTCAGCAGCGCAAGTTAGCCGCGATATGCCGATTATTTTTAATGGCGCTCAGGTCTGGCCGCAATAATTCAAGCTTTATTTACGCTTGAAAAGAAAATGATCGCAGGCGTATAAAGAACGCCTGTGATCGGCTCATCAAATGTGCTAGAAGATATGATGTATTGGGTAGTATAAGTTATTAATGAGGTGCGATCATGCTGCAACTATTTTCACAAAAAACAGCAACAACTATTTTTACTTTGGCTGTACTTTGCTTTGCTTCTGTGAGTCATGCGCATGATGCCGGGGCTACTATGGATCCTGAAGGCAATATCGCAAGTTTTACCGGGTATGCGCAAGTTACCTGCTTTAATGATGGAAATGGACCTGTGAACCGTTTGGTTGCCAGTGTTCAAGATACTTCGCAGCCACAAGCAAACTTATTAGTGAATTTGCAAATTATCAAGGGAGCCAGTGCAATCAGTACGACTGATCCCATTTCTGGCGATGGCGCCTTTAGTCCCGAAGTCAGTGTAGCTGGTGGAGAGGGTGTATATCTCTTGCTGGTGAACAAAACGGGTCCGGGCCCACGTTCGTTTATTGTGTCATATCATTGTATGACAGCCGATAATGCTCATACGGGTACGGATATTAGGGTGAATCAATTTCAGTAATGCCCCTTATTTTTTGCGTCATAGCGTTATTGGATCATCAAGGTGTTTGCTATGAAAAAAATTAAATTCTTTTATTTTGCTATTGCGTTGTTAATCATGTTTGCAAATCCGTCTTTTGCGGAGCATCTGGATCAAGCATCAGCTTCGTGTCGTTTGACCACGTTGGAAGGAGATCCGACTTATGATTTGCAAGAATTAAAAGGTAAAGTGGTCTACATGGATTTCTGGGCCTCATGGTGTCCGCCGTGTATAAAGTCTTTCCCTTTTTTGAATCAGTTGGATCAGGACTTGAAGGATAAAGGTTTGCATGTGGTTGGTATCAACCTGGATGAGAAAGTGGCCGATGCACAAGAATTTCTTGCGAAAAATCCAGTGGATTTTTCGATTGTGGCCGACCCCAGCAAACAATGCGCCAAAGTATTTGAGTTAATGGCGATGCCAACATCCTATTTGATTGATCGCAGTGGTAATGTTCGCCACATTCATCAGGGATTTCGCTCGGGTGAATCAGAAGAATTGCGTGCTTTGATTACGCAACTGTTGCAGGAGTAAAACTAAGTGTCGAGATTTGCAGTATCTACGACTCCGATGATTAATCGAAATAATCACGTTATAATTGTGAACTATTTTATACTGGCAGTGTTATGTATTGTTTTGACGGGTTGCGTGAGCGTGGCGCCCTGGGAACGCGGTAATCTGGCAAAAACACAAATGGAAGTCGATCCTTATCCTCTGCAAAGCGAGATACAGTCCCACAACTATAGTAGTCGGGAGGCAGCGCCCAGTCATAAATCTTCTTCTGGTGGTGGGGGGTGTGGCTGTTATTAAAGCCAGATCCTTCCCGGAATGGCTATTGAGGTAAACACAATTTGCACCGAAACAGTAAGCCTCAACGTCAACGTGGGAGTCGGCCATGCTCCAACACGAAATTAGCGCCCTCAGAAAAATCAAGGAATGCACTCCAAGCATTGACTTCCGCAGCCTTGGTTTTACCCGGTTTATTAATGACGCCGGGGTCTGCCGCAGGACAAGATCGCGTCAATTTCCAGTATAGCCGCTACCAGGAAGGCGAGCGCAATCTATTTGGTGCTCCCAACAATTTAAAACCCATTTCAGCAGATGTTTTGCATGGCAGCGGGGTCTTCTCGCTCAACGATCGTACCAAATTCACGTTTGGATATACCCAGGATACCTGGTCCGGTGCAACACCGGTCACTATTACGCCGTTGGCTACCACTGGCGGTAATCGCGTGCGAACTGCGTTTGGAGAAGTGGTCGGCGCTTCTCCAATTCTCAACAGCAAAGTACTTTTAGACCAGGATTTAAATCCAATCGGACGCGATCCCATTACAAAACAATTAAATGGCGATGTTGATACCCGATCGGTATTAGTCATGTCATCTGCTTCTCCGGAAACACGCCGCCAGGCGAATTTTGGTTTGAGTCATGAATGGAATGAAGCAGCGATCAATGTCGGGGGAGGATTTTCCCGGGAAAGGGATTATCAATCGAGCTTTGGCTCTATAGGCGGCCGGCTGGATTTCAATCAGAAACTGACCAGCGTTAAATGGGGTGGGGGTTATACATCCAGTAAAATCGGCGCGATTCTCGATCATGATTCATCGCCCTATATCACCAAAACGGCATATGAACCCCAGATTGTAAGACGGGGTGGTTCGGAGATTTTGCGAGGGGAGCGGCAGGATTGGGTCTCGAATATTGGATTAACGCAAGTTCTGAACAAAAATGCATTGATCGACGCCAATATTGGTTATACGCATAGCTCTGGTTTCCTGGAAAATCCTTATAAGGCAACCTCGGTCATTTTCATTGATCCGGGTCAATTAAATAATAGCTTAATTGAGGGTGATGTACGCGCATTGCTCGAACAGCGCCCGAATATTCGCAATCAAGTCGCTTTAAATGCCAAATACATTCACTATATCAGTCCGTTCAATGCGGCGATGCATTTGGGCTACCGGTTATCGGTCGACGATTGGGGCGTGAATACGCATACGTTCGATGCGAGCTGGGTACAACCGATTGGCAGTGGGTGGACCTTAACACCTCGAATTCGCTATTACTCGCAGGATTCTGCCAGCTTCTATCGACCCTATTTGTTTTCTCAACAGGCGTTCAGCAAGCAGGAAATCGATAGTTTGGGACGGAAGGTCTGGATTGATACTAATAATCCAACGAAACAGTATTTCGGCGACTCATTATTTGATCTGGTGGATCAGAATGGCAATTCAGTGGATGGGTTTGCAGTAGGCGCTCGGGAGAAAACAATATCTTATGATGCTGGAAAACTGCCTGATAATTTCTCCAGTGATCATCGCCTGGCGGGGTTTGGCGCACTCAGCGGTGGTGTGGTATTGAGTAAAATACTCGGCAAAGGCGTCGCGCTGGAAGCCGGTTTTGAATACTATACCCGCGCCAGCTCGATGCAGATCGGCAGTGGCGGGAATAACAGTTTTTCCGATTTTGATTACTATGTGGCGAATGCGGCGATAAAGTTTGATATTGATTCGACGACTTCCCTGCCGATGGGGGGGGCTGGCGGTTCTTCCACATCGCACGCGCATGCTTCGCAGCATCATCATGCCTTGCCTCCCGCAGGGGTCATGTTTGGCCACATGCTCGACAAACCTGGGGATTTCATGGCCGGATATCGATTTATGTATCAGTGGACCGGTGGTTCTATGATGCATGGTACGCATAAGGTGAGTGATCAAATGATAGTTGATCAGGGTTGCAGCAGCGAACCTTGCCGGTTTACGCCGACATTCATGGATATGCGCATGCACATGGTTGATCTCATGTATGCTCCGACTCGTTGGCTCAATGTCATGTTGATGCCGACATTCATGGATATGGATATGGATTTGCGCAGATTGAGCGGAGCTCCACCCCCTACACCAGGCGTGCATGAACATACGGGTGTGTCCGGACATGAAACCGGTGCCGTTGGCGATACTTATTTTTCTTCGCTAATCAAATTGCTGGATATTCCAGGCCACCGTGTGCACGCGAATCTTGGTTTCAGTGCGCCGACTGGAAAGGTGGATATCAAACTGCGCCGCATTGCTCAGATTGACGGCGGATTGATCCACTTTGGCATGCAGTTGGGTAGTGGCACCTGGGATTTTACCCCGAGCCTGACTTATGCGGGTGAACATAGTCGTTGGTCGTGGGGTACGCAATTGAGCGGTATCAAGCGTTTAGAAGCACAAAATAAATCTGGCTACCGCCTGGGCGACCAGTTTCAGGCGACAACCTGGGGCGGCTACGATTTGACGCAATGGCTGACTGCCACAGTGCGTGGTGCGTACACATGGCAAGATGCGATACATCGGGATTTTAATCAATTTAACGCGCGCATCGGCCCGATGGATTTTCCATCCAATTATGGCGGGCAATTTTTTGATATGGGGTTTGGTGTCAATGCGCAGATTCCTCGCGGGCGTTTTGCCGGAAACCGATTCGGAGTCGAATGGTTGCAACCGGTCAGGAACGATTTCAACGGATACCAGCTTAATCGGCAGGGTATGCTGTCGGCGACCTGGAGTTATCAGTTTTAAACGAGTTGAGTCATTCAAATAATAATTCATTGGGCGTGTGATTTGTGATGACGCAATTGAAGTACTATCACTATGATTTTAGCGCAATGGGATCGCCTTGCTCGATTCAGCTTTATGCCAGTTATGAAAAAAAGAGTAAGCGCGTTGCCAAATTGATCATGGACGATGTACATCGTCTGGAAGCAAAATATTCCCGTTATCGAACAGACAGTTTTTTATCCGATATAAACCGCGTCGCGGCGCAAGGCGGTCACATTCGTGTGGATGATGAAACTGCCGGATTGCTCGATTATGCTGACACGTGTTATCAGCAAAGCGATGGCTTGTTTGATATCACTTCCGGAATTCTGCGTCGCGCCTGGAATTTCAAATCTGAAAATATACCTGATGCAAAAATTATTCAAATCCTTCTGAATAAAATAGGTTGGCATAGAATTAGCTGGCAGCGCCCAGTTCTGCGATTCACTGCTGCGGACATGGAAATTGATTTTGGCGGTGTAGTCAAGGAATACGCTGTCGATCGCGCTGCTGCGCTATGCTGGGATGCCGATATTCATCATGGACTGATCAATCTGGGGGGCGATATCAGAGTCATCGGCCCGCACCAAGATGGCAGCCCTTGGCGTGTAGCTATCCGCCATCCACGTAATCCGGAAGGTGTATTGCAAACACTGTTATTGCATTCCGGAGCATTGGCCAGTAGCGGGGATTATGAGCGGTGCATCACACTGAACGGTACCCGGTATGGCCACGTGCTTAACCCCAAAACTGGTTGGCCGGTACATTTTATGGCGGCGGTCAGTGTGCTGGGTGAATTCTGTGTGGTTGCCGGCAGTGCTTCGACAATTGGCATGCTGAAAGGAGAAGACGGAGCTGAGTGGCTAAATACGCTGGGCTTGCCGCACTTGTGGGTTAATGTGCATGGGGAATCCGGCGGATCATTGATGGAGTGAACCGAGCTATATTATTTAGGCCTGTTTATTTTCTGAAAAATGATTAAACTGCTAGGAGTCTGTCGGACTTAAGCAATCGTAGCGAGCCGAGTGGGGAAAGCAAGTGCAGATTTTTTTAATTTTGAAGCGCATAGCGAGACTATGCAATGAAAAATTGAGGAAATATGAACCGCTGTCCCATTGGCGCAGTAGATTGACCTTAAATCCGACAGATTCCTAGGGTTTGATTAAAGTCATCAATGAGTCATTTTATGAAAATAAGGCATTCTAATTTAGTCAGACTGATCAGCGTTGTTACGCTGGTTTTTTCTGTATCTACAGTCACAGCGCAACCGGAAGAATGCGCTAATTTGACAGCACCCGTTACGGTTATTGAATCTAATGGTTTGGTATGTTTGCAGAAAATCATCGTGACCGATTCATTGGGAGATCAGTTATATAAAGCGTCGTTACAGTGGTTGGGGGCAGATAATCCGAACCGATTTTCATTGTTGGGCGCAGAGTTGGATGATGCTTTCGATGTGCATAGCCCAAAGTTTTCTTTTCTCAATGGCGTGCTGACCTTGCCTAAAGTTGATGTTCCGATGCTTTATGGAACCGAGCGCTATACGGTTAGTTTAACCTGGGTGACAGATGGCGATGATGCGACCGTCGATGCGGTCTCAGTATTTGAACTGAATACGGTCGCGCTTTATAACAATCCCGATTATGTGCCCAATGTCACTTGGAAACCTTACGGCATGTTGTTTCCTGAAGAGCGGCGCGCGGTTGACTTGCTGGTGAGGTCTATTCCCTATGCGCAACTCGCGAATGCAATCTATGATTTTGATAACGTTGAGGTAGGTTCCTGGGAACTGATTAGATCCACTGGAACAAACTCAGGAATGGATGCAGGCGTTTATAGAAACCGTGAAACCGAAGAATTAGCCCTGGTATTCCGCGGTACTGAAACTTGCGATTTCCCTTGTTCATTTAAGGAACTGGAAGATACTGCACGGGATGCCATAGCGGATGCGGCCATCGGCACGGGTACGGTCAGCGACCAATTTAAAGATGCCTTTAGATTTGCTCAGGATGTACTCATCCAACATCCCGATGAAAAAATTACAGTGGCAGGGCATTCTTTAGGGGGTGGATTAGCACAAGCGATTGGCGCTGTTCTGGGATTGGAAACATTTGCATTTAATTCTTCGCCCGTTCCGGATCATTTTTTTGATACTTATACTGTTTCACTTACCAACGAGCAGCTGCGAGAATTAATTTATGTGATTTCCGATGTTCATGACCCGGTTTCTAATACCGATAAAACTGGAAAAATATATTTAGATTCTCATCATGTAACCCCACTGATTCAATTTAATTTTGATTCGCTGGAAATTTTACCTGGTCGTAATGTCGATTTGGAAGATTTGAGATTTGGCCGACATAGTATTGCCAGACTTACTGATAATGCAACTAATCTTATGACTATATATCAAGGCGGGTGGTAATCGGGTATTACGTTCACGCGTTGAAATTACATCGCTCAGTAACGGGTTGTTTTCTGTGGATATGATAACAACCTAATGATCTTACTAAAATTTCAATAGAAAAATTAATTATGAATTAGTTGTATAGTTGCAATTTATTTCTTGATTTCGTGTCTGATAGGGATATCGTGAATCAACATGAGAATGCAACATGACTACTATTCGCTCTCCCGCAGTCGCCAGTTTGTTTTACCCTGCAGATGCACAGCAGTTAAGGTTGGATGTGCAATCTTTGCTTGCGAAAGCGAACGGGCATGATTTCAAGCCAAAAGCGTTAATCGTTCCGCACGCCGGATATCAGTATTCAGGTGCTATCGCGGCAACGGCTTATGCTACTTTACGTGCGGTTGCCGCAAATATTCAGCGTGTTGTATTGTTAGGGCCTGCGCATCGGGTTGCTATACATGGCCTGGCTTTGCCAGGCGTGGATGTTTTTACTACACCGCTGGGCAGCGTAGAAGTGGATACGCATTGGGTCAATTTAATCGCTCATTTGCCGCAAGTGAGCGTCAGCAAAGCTGCGCATGCACTGGAACATTCCCTTGAAGTACAACTCCCGTTCTTACAAAGTATACTCGATGGGTTTACCTTACTGCCATTGGCGGTGGGTATGGCTTCAGCCGTAGAAGTTGCCGAAGTATTAGATTATCTGTGGGGTGGTGAAGAAACGTTGATCGTGATCAGCTCTGACTTGTCACATTACTTACCTTACGCAACTGCACAGCATATCGACTATCAAACGGTGCAATCAATATTGCAATTGCAGCAACCGATTGCACCAGATCATGCCTGTGGAAGCGTAGCTATCAATGGTTTTATTATTTCTGCACAGAAACACCAATTGATGCCGCATTTGTTGGATTTGAGGAATTCCGGAGACACTGCGGGAGCGCGTGATCAGGTCGTCGGTTACGCAGCTATTGCATTTGACCAAGCGAGGTATGCTCATGTCGCTTGATAACAATCAACAAGGGAAGATTTTGCTGCAAATTGCACGTGCAGCTATTGCTCGCGCTTTGCATGTTCCCTGCACAGCGGTAGCAGTGGAGGAAAATATGTCTTGGCTTTGCAAGCCGGGAGCAACATTTGTCACTTTAACCCAATGTAGTGAATTACGAGGTTGTATCGGTTCTCTGCAAGCGTGTGATCCATTGCTTGAAGATGTCAGCAATAATGCCGTTCTGGCTGCGTTGCACGATCCTCGTTTTTTGCCACTGGTGGAGGATGAGCTTGATACGGTAGCAGTCGAAGTTTCGTTGCTATCGCAATTGCAACCGCTGGGTTTTACCAGTGAAGCCGATGTACTGGCACAATTGCGTCCGAATATTGACGGCATTGTGTTCGATTGCGGATCTCATCGTAGTACGTTTCTGCCCCAGGTATGGGAGAGCTTGCCTCAACCCCAACAATTTCTCGCCAAGTTAAAATTGAAAGCTCGTTTATCTGAAGATTTTTGGTCTGAAGAGATCCAGTTATCTCGATATACCGTCAGCAAATGGCGGGAAATAGAGGGTTCCAAGGAGTGCGCTCATGGATGAACCAATTAGCGCCACGCAACAACATTCAGCCAAATATTGGCATTTGCTTGACGATGGCCGGATCCAGTGTGATTTATGTCCGCGTGATTGCAAGCTGCATGATGGGCAACGTGGCGCATGCTTTGTTCGTGGGCGCGCTGGTACTGCCATGGTGTTGACGACGTATGGGCGTTCATCCGGTTTTTGCGTTGATCCCATTGAGAAAAAACCGTTAAATCAATTTTATCCGGGCAGCAGCATTTTATCTTTTGGTACGGCAGGTTGTAATCTCGCTTGCAAGTTTTGCCAGAACTGGGATATTTCCAAATCACGCAGCTTTGATAAATTGCTCGACCAGGCCAGTCCGGAAGCTATTGCACGCTGTGCGCAGCAATATGGTTGCAAGAGTGTTGCATTTACATACAACGATCCGGTGATTTTTGCCGAATATGCGATGGATGTGGCAGATGCTTGCCACGCTATGGACCTCAAAACAGTTGCAGTGACTGCAGGGTATATTCATGCGCAACCGCGCCGGGATTTCTTTGCCAAAATGGATGCTGCCAATGTTGATCTTAAGGCATTTACCGAAGAATTCTATGTCAAGCAAACCGGATCACATCTGCAACCGGTGTTAGACACACTAAAATACCTGCGGCATGAAACCGATGTATGGCTTGAGTTGACGACCTTACTGATTCCTGGTTTAAATGATTCAAATCAGGAAATCAACGCGATGAGTGAGTGGATCTTTAAAGAACTGGGGGCCGATGTGCCGCTGCATTTTAGTGCGTTTCATCCGGATTACAAATTGAACGACATACCGCAAACACCGACTGAAACCGTAATCAGAGCACGCAATATTGCGCTGAATACCGGTTTAAATCATGTGTATACCGGCAATGTGCATTATACCGAGGGCGATACCACTTTTTGCCCATCCTGTGATAGTGAATTAATCATGCGTGATTGGTATGAAATTAAGAAATATCATTTAACCCCGGAAGGGCGTTGCACAAGTTGCAGTGCTAAAATTGCAGGTCATTATGGCCAATCTGTCGGTCAATTCGGTAGGCAGCGTATTCCGGTCAGAATTGGGGCAACAGTATGACTACGTTAATTGCCAGTCGCTCCGAACGATTTTCAGGCAAACAAGAACAACCGTTGCACCACATTATTTGATGCATCACACGCTGGCAGTTCACTGCGACTAGCGTTAAGGTAACTATCGCTAATCGCCTGAGATTCTTTGTTTGACTTATTTAGGCAGATTCCTTAATCATCGATGCAGGTCGTTTTTGGAGATCTTTTGGGAGCCCCTCGTATATTCCTAACGTAGCACATATCTTCTGGAATTCGCTACGGATACTAGCTGGCGATCTTTTTAAGTAAGCCGCAAGAATCCGGGTATCGGTTGTTTCGAGAATGAGACTTGCTTCCAGTAATTGATGCAGAGAAGGCGTCAACAGTTTATTGCTATCCAATGCCTCAATGAGACGCGCCGCATGCATTTTTGCACGCCTTAGCTGGGCTGCTTCATAAAATGGATAGTTATTTTTGCGTAGATTAACCTGATGATTAATATCAAGTTCAATTGCAGTTGGGAGTTGTTTCATCTGGGTTACTCCTTGTATAAGGTGATAATATCCAGGATAGCAAAGATATATGACAGGAATATAACAGGACATAATCTTGCTTTATGCAATTACAATATATCTTAGGTGCAATGAAACTACAATGTGGCAAATTGTCGCTCCTCATCTCGGTACGTTTGGCTGGGAATTTGAGGAGGTTTGTTGGAATCATGCCAGACAGCCCGGTTGATTGAGATCCCTAATTCACTAGGGACGATGCCGAACTTCTTTTTTCTGCTCGTATTTGACTAGCTTGGCAAGATCAAGCATTGATTCGGACAACCATTGTAGGGCGTCATCCAGCGTTAGAATGCCAATCAATTCGCCGGCATCATCGACTACTGGCAGACGCCGGATGGTTTTGCGGCGCATTAATTCGATCGCTTCATGTGCTTCGGTGTTTTCTTTTACGGTAAATATATCCGGCGCCATAATATCGCCCACTGTGATTACTGTTTCGTCCAATTCTGTTGCCATAACTTCGACAATCAAATCACGATCCGTGACTATTCCTATTGGTACTGCGCGGCCATTGGGTTTGTCGATGACGATGACGGCACCCACATGAAACTGACGCATCAGTTTGGCAGCTTCTTGAACGGTTTCATCCTGTTGAATTACAATTACTTCGCGATTACAAATTTCGCCGATAGTCATTTGATGCTCCTTTCTAGTTATCTGAATAAGACAGCTGTATGAATCAATTAATGCGACTCATTAACGTGTATAAAATTCTCTACTTGGTTAAATGGATACTTGAATTTTTCATTTTCCTCAAAATGATGAATCACATTTATAATTTCATTATGGTGTGTGTTTTGTGTATTCATGATCAATTTCCTTAGAGACAACGGATTTAATTTGGGCCTAACGCTGTCAATTCACTCTATTAGGAATAAGAGTTTTTAATAATGGACCACTACTTAGTATATCTTGATCGCTTTGATGATTTTGTCAAGCGCTTCAGTAGTGCTTGTTATCAATCCTAAGTTATTGCCATATTCGGATTTTGTAGCTTTCTATTTTTACAGAATAAGTTTCTTATCCAGCTTATTAATTAAATTTTTAACTGCTCTGAATTGTTGGAAGAATCGAGAACGGTCATTGAGACAGGTAAGCTATAGTAATTTTGTCGATTGGCTGATATTAATTCATGTTTTTTTAAGCTAGGGAGCAATTCATGATTTTCTCTGATCGCATTGCTGCGGCCAATAAAATGGCTGAGGCGCTTTCTGATTACCGTGGTCAACATCCGCTGGTGATGGCTATTCCTAGAGGCGCGGTGCCGATGGCTAGGGTAATTTCGCAACAATTGGGTGGTGAGTTGGATGTGGTGCTGGCACGGAAATTGCGCGCCCGAGGTAACCCTGAGTATGCAATTGGTTCTATCGATGAAAACGGCTGGGTGTACTTGACAGAGTTTGTCGAACGAATGGGTGTAGATGAAAGTTATATCAAACAGGAAATTGCGGATCAATTGAAAATTATTCGGCAACGGCGTGCGCAATATACTCCAAACCGAGCGCCGATTGATGTTGCAGAACGCATCGTGATTGTTATCGATGATGGATTAGCCACAGGATCAACGATGATTGCTGCACTGCATGCGTTGCGTCAGAAGAAGCCGGCAGAATTGATTTGTGCAGTGCCTGTGGCACCACAAGGGGTTGTGGAAAGTTTATATGGAAAAGCGGATCGTATTGTATGTTTGTCATCTCCATCGGATTTCTATGCGGTTGGTCAGTATTATTTGATTTTCCCGCAAGTGAGCGATGAAGAAGTGATCGCTTGTCTTGCCAACTCAACTAAGTCAGAAATTAATTAACTGTAATCCGCCAAGATTACATTTGCGTGAATTCGCCGAAGTGAACCATAATCGCGAATATTAATCGAATCGTTCATTCACTTTGGTTTTACTTACTCATGACGATTGACCTATGTATTTCGACAAAATCTATAGACTACAAACAGGCGTAAGTTTTAAAATTTCAACGCTTGCTTTACAAGAATTGATTGCCAGCGCCATCAATGGACAAAAATTTTCTGAGCTGGAAAGCATACGCAGCACGACAGATCTGCATGATTACTTGTCGGTCATTGTTTGCGATGGAGCTGAAGGTTTAATTATTAGACGACAGCGTTGGTTAGATCAGAAAATTAAATCTGCCTTAACTGAGGGGTATCCAGTCTCATTTCATAGTTTCTGCGATCTTTTCTGGCGTAATCTTGATGAAGATGATCCGGATGGAGATGAATGGCACCAGTTAATGGCGAGCGATCAATTCTATTTGCAATTAACTATTCTGCTCAATAAGTTGCGCATAGTGGAACGGAGTCTGCTGCAGCGCAAGGAAATGATTCCAGATTTGTTTCTGGGGTCAACCTGAGAACTGATGGAGGTATTAATGATTAGAGAATTCAAGATCACAGTGCAAAATGTATTAATTTCTTACGAAGATTATTAGTTTAAAGTATTTTTCCATCGATATTCTCAAGATGGATGTTCTTTGTGTCCATGATATGATGAATTCCATTGATCGTTCGGTATTCAGAAATCCGAAGCAAAAAATACGGTGACTCGATGACCCGGGTATTTCGGAAGAATTGGGGCTGAAGGCTTACTTGGTTCTATCATGGTTGTATACAGTATTGTGCTCGAGTTTTTCTTCTGTTATCAGGCCACAAATAACTGACAAATTGCTCAGTTAACTAGTGCAGTAAAAAACACCATATTTTTAACTCATTATCATTTTTATCGTGTAGTCAAAATTCCTACATTGCGATAAGAAGATTACCTAGCTTCGTTTAAGCCTAACTTCCATTTACTTCCATTGCGTCATAATTGAAAATGTCACCTCACGAATGCGTGTTTTCGATTAAATATTATTTATTTAAGGGGTGATTAAATGCAAACAGATCAAATGTTGGATGAGATCCGGGATATCAACTTAAGTTATCTATTGCTTGCAAAGCAAATGCTGCATGATGATAGGGTATCTGCCATGTATCGGTTGGGCATTAATCAGGATTTGGCGGATATTCTGGATAAGTTAACTTCTGCACAATTAATTAAAATGGCCGCGTCAAATATGCTGCTTTGTCGTTTCCGTTTTGACGATCGTTTGATTGCCGAAATGTTATCCAACGATAATCGTGAGCAATCTGTTGCTAAGTCACATGCAGCTATTTTGATGGCTGGAAAACCTGCTGAAGTTGTAGCGTAGAAGTAAATATATAAAGAGGGCAACATCATGCGCAATCGAAGCATTATCACCGAGGCTAAGCAAATTCAACTGGCGACTGAATTGATTCAATTAGGGGCTCGATTACAAGTGTTGGAAATGAACACTGACCTGAGTCGTGAAAGATTAGTGAAGTTATATAAAGAAATTAGAGGGGTATCGCCTCCCAAAGGCATGCTGCCTTATTCGGAAGATTGGTTTATAAGCTGGCAGCCAAATATGCACTCTTCACTGTTTATAAACATATACCATTATGTGACAGAAAATACAGGCGTTAAAGGTATTAATGCATTAATTAAAAGTTATAGGCTTTATGATGAGCATGTTAAAGTCAATCAGTTAGAAAAAGTATTAAGCTTAACGCGTGCGTGGACTTTAGCGCGTTTTGTCGAAAGTGGCGTGTTGTGCATAGCGCCTTGTGTGAAATGCCACGGTAAGTATGTAGTGCACACACTGGAAATTCACTCCAATCACGTCTGTGGATTGTGCAATGTACCCTCACGAGCTGGAAAAACTAAAAAAGCAGCAATGATGGCCGCGCTTCATTAATAAAAAAATATAAATCTGCTGGATCTGATGGTCTTATTTCAGCAGACTTCTCATCCGACTTAATGCCTGCCTTAGATTTTCCATTGAGGTGGCAAATGATAGTCGCATATAACCTTCACATCCAAATGCGGAGCCTGGAACTACAGCGACTCCGGCTTTTTCCAGAAGATATTCGCTGAATACGATATCATTGGGTGCGCTTATAAGATTTTTTTTATATAACGTATCGATTGACTGGTTAGCATCTGCGAATGCATAGAATGCGCCTTGCGAAAGTAAACACCGTACTCCATTGATTTGATTCAATTGTTCAGTCATAAAGACGTTGCGTTCTTTGAACGCTGCTACCATTGGATTGATACACGATTGGTCGCCATTGAGTGCTGCTTCTGCAGCTGCCTGTGAAATAGAGCTTGGATTCGATGTGCTTTGTGACTGAATATTTTCCATGGCTGAAATGATGTGTGCAGGTCCACCGCAATAACCGATTCGCCACCCTGTCATTGAGTAAGCCTTGGAAACGCCATTGAGAACCATGGTTTGGGGCAATAAATCAGGACAGGCATTGGCGATATTGCCAAATCGTTCTCCAGTAAGCAGGATGTGTTCGTACATGTCATCGGTGGCAATGAGAATCTTGGGATGTTTGCGTAAAACTTCACTCAGTGCTTTGAGTTCATCAAAAGTATAGACAGCTCCAGTCGGATTGCTGGGGCTGTTGACGACAAACATTTTAGTTTTGGGTGTAATGACCGCCTCTAGTTGCTGTGGGGATATCTTGAAATTCTGTTCAATGCCGGTATCGATAAACACAGGCTTACCTTCAGCAATAAGCACAATGTCAGGATAAGAAACCCAGTAGGGTGCCGGGATAATCACTTCATCCCCCGGATTGATTACAGATAATGCCAAGTTAAAGAAACTCTGCTTACCTCCACAGGAAACTAAAATTTGTTTGGGGTCAAAATCAAAATTATTCTCACGTTTAAACTTTGCCACAATAGCGTTTTTTAAACTTGGTGTTCCGCCGACGGGGGTATATTTTGTTTGGCCTTTGTTGATCGCAGCTATCGCAGCATCCTTGATATGTTGAGGAGTATCAAAGTCAGGTTCGCCTGCACCCAATCCTATAATATCTTTACCTTCAGATTTGAGTTTGGCGGCACGTGCAGTAACAGCAAGGGTGGGAGATGGTTTGATAGCTTGAACGCGACTAGAGAGTTCCACAAAAAATCCTCGCACTAAAATAAATAGAACGGCATGTTAGAATGGTATAAAAGCATAATTGTTAAGTCGGAATTATACCTGTGATCGTAACCTTCCCCAATAGTCCGTTCAAATTACATCAGACATTTGCACCCGCAGGAGATCAACCTGCAGCTATTACGCAACTCATTGAAGGGATGAATGATGGTCTTGCGTTTCAAACATTGCTGGGAGTTACCGGATCGGGGAAAACCTATACGATAGCTAACATGATTGCCCATTCGGGGCGTCCGGCAATTTTAATCGCGCCAAACAAAACGCTGGCAGCGCAACTGTATGCAGAGATGCGCGAATTTTTCCCAGAGAACGCCATCGAGTACTTTGTTTCTTATTACGATTACTATCAACCCGAAGCGTATGTTCCTGCGCGTGATTTGTTTATTGAGAAAGATTCCAGCATCAATGAGCATATCGAACAGATGCGCCTATCTGCAACAAAATCCTTGCTGGAGCGCGATGACGTCATTATTGTGGCCACCGTGTCATGTATATACGGTATCGGCGATCCGGTGGATTATCATGGCATGATTCTACATTTGCGCAACGGTGAGAAAATTTCTCAGCGTGATGTCATAAAGCGTTTGACCGAAATGCAATACGATCGTAATGAGTTGGAATTCAAACGCGGGGTATTTCGCGTCCGAGGGGATGTGGTGGATGTTTTTCCGGCGGAAAGTTCGGAAGCTGCAATAAGGGTGTCATTATTCGATGATGAGGTGGATAGCCTGTCATTATTTGACCCGCTGACCGGCCGTATACTGCAAAAATTATCGCGATTCACCGTCTACCCATCCAGTCACTATGTTACACCGCGAGGTACCACTTTGCGTGCAATGGAAACCATCAAAAATGAACTGCGTGAGAGACTGGAATATTATTATCAGGAGCATCGCCTAGTTGAAGCCCAGCGTCTCGAGCAGCGAACCCGATTTGATCTGGAGATGCTCAATGAACTAGGATTCTGTAAAGGTATTGAAAATTACTCGCGCCATCTTTCCGGCAAGAAGCCCGGAGAACCGCCGCCGACCTTGCTCGATTACTTGCCATCCAATGCATTGATGATTATTGACGAGAGCCATGTCACGGTGCCGCAGATCGGAGGCATGTATAAAGGTGATCGATCGCGCAAGGAAAATCTGGTGAATTATGGTTTTCGCCTGCCATCCGCGTTGGATAATCGTCCGTTGCGTTTTGAAGAATTTGAAAAAAGGATGCCGCAGACTGTTTTTGTGTCGGCAACGCCTGCGAATTATGAACATCAACATAGTGGGCAGATAGTGGAACAGGTGGTACGGCCTACCGGGTTGGTCGATCCGATGATAGAGGTACGTCCAGTAACGACCCAAGTCGATGATTTAATGTCCGAGGTCAGTTTGCGTACAGCCAAGAATGAACGTGTACTGGTTACCACGCTGACTAAACGCATGGCAGAAGATTTAACCGACTATTTTTCCGAACATCAAATCAAGGTGCGGTATCTGCATTCGGATATTGATACGGTGGAGCGGGTTGAAATTATCCGTGATTTACGACTGGGACAATTTGATGTGCTGATCGGAATTAATTTGTTGCGCGAAGGATTGGATATCCCGGAAGTTTCCTTGGTTGCGATACTGGATGCCGATAAGGAGGGTTTTCTGCGTTCGGAGAGGTCATTGATTCAAACCATCGGCCGCGCTGCCCGTCATATCAACGGCACCGCTATTCTTTACGCTGATACCATCACCAAATCCATGCGCGCTGCGATTGATGAGACTGATCGCCGGCGCCAGAAGCAAATAGACCATAATTTGCAGCATCAAATTACTCCTCGATCGGTACACAAGAGGATTAAAGATCTCATTGATGGTGTTTATAACTATGAGTCATCGCAGCAAAACCTCAAAGCTGCACAAGCACAGGCGCGTTATGATGTCATGAGTGAAGCGCAATTAGCCAAAGAGATGCAGCGTGTTGAAAAGAAAATGCTCAGTGCTGCAAAGAATTTGGAATTCGAACAAGCAGCACTCTATCGAGATGAGCTGAAAAGCCTCAAGAATAAGCTATTAATCGGCTTTTCAGATGTGACTTAGCCAGGCTATTTTTTAATTTCTGTAGAAGTAACAAAAACAATGGTGCTGAATGTGCGATTCAAAGTCTTGCTGGTAAAGTTGCTCATGGTCATACTTCCAGAGTAGCGAATATGATCGCCTTTGTTAACCTTGGTTGTGGGTGCAGCAATCCAGAATTTATGACCGCTATTTTCCAGTTCCATATAAGTGTAACCGGCCGCGTCCATTGTGTTGACAACAATTCCTTCATTATCAGGCATTCTTTCTTTGGATTCTTGTGCATTTTGCGGTTCATGGTGCAAAGCCATGACATTGACAGGATTGAATAACGCGCATCCGAGCAGGATGATGAGGGATAAAAATGAAATTTTCATGAGGCTCCATAGTGATTATTGTTAGCTGCAGTATGATACACCCCTGCATTATTTAGTTCCAACATCGGAAGTTAGAGTTGAGAATCTATCCTGGCGCACTTTTTCAAAAAAACAAATAGCCGCCGCCGCCGCAACGTTCAGAGATTCAGTTTTGCCAGGCATTGTAATAGAGATATTCGTCTGTGCTGCTTGTATCATTTCTGCAGATAATCCTGCGCCTTCATTCCCAAATATGAAAGCTGTGGGTCCAGCCAATGAAACATCAAAAAGACTCTGCGTGGCTTGTATGGATGTGGCAACCACAGTCCCCGTGAATTCTTGCGCAATTTGCTTCAAATCACTATTTTCATGAATATGCAAAAAAAAATGCGCACCCATCGCAGCCCGCAATGTTTTGGGAGACCAGGCGTCAGCACAGTGTTTTGAAAGATAAATATTACTGGCGCTGGCGGCGGCGGCCGAACGTAATATTGAACCCATATTTCCAGGATCTTGAATGGCTTCTAACAGAACACTCAGAACTGCTTTTTTGCGATGATTTGCTTCCTGCAATATGGGTTTTGAAATAAGTGCGAGAATCCCTGTGGGTGTTTTGACTGGAGATAGTACACGAAATAATGAATCACTAACGATGTTTATTTTAGGAGGCTTATGGCCAAAAAGCATATCTATGAAATGTTTGTTATCGGCAAAATAAAATTCGCTGACGATCAGATTTTTGGGTTTGCCCAGTATCGAACTATAAATTTGAATGAGATGGATGCCATCAAGAAGCGTCAGGCCAGTTTTTTTACGATATTGCGATGATCCTTCCAACTGGATCAGTTGTTTGATGAGCGGGTGGTCGCGTGAAGTAATAACTGGCATAAGTGAATCCCGCAGGTATCGGAACTATTGCGGTAAAATCCTATCATTATTAATTCTTATAACGGTATTCTGCCGATAATGCATGTGCTTGTAATCCCTCCCCGGTTGCAAGTATCGATGCAATTTCTCCCAACTTCGCTGCACCTTGTTGCGACACTTGGATCAAGCTGCTGCGTTTCTGAAAATCATACACACCCAATGGAGAGGAGAAGCGCGCGGTTCTTGATGTCGGCAATACATGATTAGGTCCGGCGCAATAATCTCCTAGCGCCTCACAAGCATTGCGGCCCATAAAAATAGCGCCGGCGTGGCGGATTTTATCAATCCATTTTTCCGGTTGCTCGAGGGATAATTCCAGATGTTCAGGTGCGATTCGGTTGGCGATAACACAGGCTTCATCCAAATCTTGCACCTGAATCAAAGCGCCGCGATTTTCCAGTGAAGCACGAATGACCTCTTTACGAGTCATTGCTGCCAACAGGCGGTTCAGGCTGTGCAACACCTGGTCGAGAAATTCAGCATTGGGTGATAATAATATCGACTGGGCTAACTCATCATGTTCGGCTTGAGAAAACAAATCCATCGCAATCCAATCCGGATTGGTTTGGCCATCGCAAATGACTAAAATTTCAGATGGACCGGCGACCATGTCGATGCCAACGATGCCAAATACCCGCCGTTTGGCAGCGGCGACATAGGCATTGCCGGGACCGACAATTTTATCCACCGGCGGTATGGTTTCGGTACCATAGGCTAACGCAGCGACAGCTTGAGCGCCGCCGATGGTGAATACGCGATCCACTTGGCTAATAGCCGCTGCTGCCAGAACCATGTCATTTCTTTCGCCATCCGGTGTTGGAACCACCATGATTAATTCTTCTACACCGGCGACTTTGGCTGGAATAGCATTCATCAGAACCGAAGAAGGGTAAGAAGCTTTCCCGCCAGGAACATAGAGCCCAACGCGATCCAGCGGCGTTATTTTTTGGCCAAGTAACGTACCTTCCGAATCGGTATATTGCCATGAGCTCATTAACTGCTTTTCATGGTAGCTGCGAACCCGCTCGGCCGCTTTTTCCAAGGCAGTTCGTTGATTCGACGGCAAAGCGCTCAGCGCTTGCTGCAGCTGGTTCTGCGTGAGCTCAAAGTCCTTGCCGGAAGTTGCCGACAGTCTGTCAAACCGGTTGGTATATTCGATCAGAGCGGCATCTTTGCGCTGTTTAATATCGGCAAGAATCTTCGCTACGGTCAATTCGACGGCATCGTCCTGTGCATTCTCGAATGCCAGAAGTTTCTCTAATTTGGAATCAAAGTCAGCGTCTTTTGAATTAAATCGTTTTATTTCTATCATGGTTATGATGAGTGAGTGCTGGCGGATTTATGGTTTGACGGCTGCAGAAAATGCATCCAATATTGGTTGAATGGCATCTCTCTTCAGTTTTAAGGCTGCCTGATTAATAATTAATCGTGATGAAATGGCCATGATTTCTTCCACCGCCTTAAGATGGTTAGCTTTTAATGTGTTACCGCTCGAAACGAGATCAACAATGGCGTCTGCCAGGCCTACTAAAGGCGCTAATTCCATCGAGCCATACAGTTTGATCAGGTCGACATGCACGCCTTTGGCAGCGAAGTGTTCGCGCGCAGTTTGCACGTATTTTGTGGCAACGCGTAGCCGCGCGCCTTGTTGCACCGCAGAATCGTAATCAAAATCTTCCGCTACCGCCACCATCATGCGGCAGCGTGCAATATTCAGATCCAGCGGCTGATAAAGTCCTGCGCCGCCATGTTCGAGCAGTACATCCTTGCCGGCGATGCCGAGATCTGCAGCGCCATACTGCACATAAGTCGGTACATCTGATGCACGTACTATGATCAAGCGTACATTCGCCCGGTTGGTGGAGAGAATTAATTTGCGTGATGTTTCCGGATTGTCGAGCGCCTCAATTCCCGCAGCGTTGAGTATGGGCGCGGTGTCATCAAAAATTCGCCCTTTTGACAGGGCGATGGTGATATCAGTCATAAAAGTGGGATTATTTAAGGTTAGCTGCAGCAAAATCCCAATTAATTAATTTATCCAGAATTGCGTTTGCATAATCAGCACGGCGATTCTGGTAATCCAAATAGTAAGCATGTTCCCAAACATCGATGGTCAATAGCGGGCGGACATCCTTTGTCAGCGGCGTTTCGGCGTTACCGGTTTTGACTAAGGCAATTTTGTCGCCATCTTGCACCAACCATGCCCAACCACTTCCAAACTGAGTGAGCGCGGCTTGAGCAAATTCCTTTTTGCAGTTTTCCAGGCTACCGAATGAAGCTTCAATTTTTTGTTTTAGTGTTGCGGATGGTTCGCCGCCACCACTTGATTTCAGGCTATGCCAATAAAACATATGGTTCCAGACTTGCGCAGCATTATTGAAAATCGCGGCCTTATCCGCTTGTCCGGCGGTTGCTTTGATGATTTGTTCCAAAGATTGTCCTGCCAGATCGCTATTTGCTAGCAGATTATTCAAGTTGTCGACATAGGTTTTGTGGTGCTTACCATAATGAAAACTGAGTGTATTTGAAGATATCACAGGCTGCAGCGCAGTATCGGAATAAGGTAATGGGGCTAAGACATACTGCGACCCGGATTGCGCCGCTTGGGAAAAATTATCGAGGTTGACATTGGTCATAGTGCTCTCCTTATGAAATGGAACGTTAGAGTTTATTGTAATAATTTTTGCTGAATTCAATCACCATCCGAACTAATCATCAGTTGGCATTATTCGTTTCCGTGGTGAAAGTGATTTTATTGTAACCCGCCAAGCGAGCAGCTTCCATCACTGTAATGACTGATTGATGCGTAGCCTTGGCATCTGCGCTGATGATGATAAAGGGATCAGGCTGATCTTTGGCTGCGAACAGCAACGCGTCACGCAGGCTTTCAATGCTGGAAAACTTGATGGGTATCCGATTGATGGTGTAATCTCCCAGTGCATTGACGGTGATGTCTATATTGTTTGGCTTGTCGATATTTTTGTCGACTTCTTCATCACTAGCTTGCGGGAGAGTGATTTCAAGTTCGGCAAATTTCGAATACGTTGTAGTCACCACCAGAAAGATCAGTATCACCAGCAGTACGTCGATCATGGGCACCAGATTGATTTCTGGTTCGTCACTTTGTTTTCCACGTTGAAAATTCATTCAGAATCAAGCCGTCGTTAATAGATAAGTCAATGTTTCAAGTTTAATGCATTGAATAGTCATATCAATGTAAAAGTGCAACTGTGAATATGCTTAGTATAATACCAGTTGTCATTTTTATTGAAGCTATCGAAATAGATCAGACAATTATTGCACAGACTTATAAAATAGCCAGCCGTGTTTCAAGGCATAATCGTGCAATGTGCTATTAAGTAATTTATTTTCAAATTTAAAGTTGACTGAAGTTATATGATTAAACCATTAATTAGCGTTGTGATGGGCAGTAAAAGTGATTGGAATGTAATGCAGCATGCGGTAGCCATCCTGGATGAATTCAAGATTGCGCATGAAGCCCAAGTTGTTTCAGCGCACCGCACGCCGGACTTGATGTTTCAATTCGCCGCAGAAGCCAAAGCACGCGGCATCCGCTGCATCATCGCAGGGGCAGGGGGTGCGGCGCATCTGCCTGGCATGATCGCGGCAAAGACCACTTTGCCGGTTCTGGGTGTTCCAGTGAATTCCAAGCATTTGCAGGGCCTGGATTCATTGCTGTCGATTGTGCAGATGCCTAAAGGGGTTCCTGTCGCTACCTTTGCCATCGGTGAAGCGGGGGCGGCCAATGCCGGACTATTTGCGCTTGAATTACTGGCGGTGCATGATAGTGAATTGAGTGAGCAATTAGATCGATACCGGCAGAAACAGGCTGAATCTGTCCTGGCTTCCGAGTTGCCGAAATAATGCGCATCATGCCTGGTGCTATGCTCGGTGTCCTAGGTGGCGGGCAGCTCGGACGCATGTTCGTGCAAGCGGCGCAACAGATGGGGTATCGGGTAACCGTTCTGGATCCGGCAATTGACAGCCCGGCGGGACAAATCGCGGATGACTTTGTCTGTGCCGATTATTCGGATTCCGCGGCACTACAAAAACTCGGTAATCAATGTGCTGCTGTTACCACTGAATTCGAGAACATTCCTGCCGAATCGCTGCATAAGCTGGTGCAATCCTGCATCGTCAAGCCGGATGCGCACTGTGTCGCGATTGCGCAAAATCGCGTGCTGGAAAAACAATTTCTGGTGGCTAATGGCTTTTCCGTCGCGCCGTTTGCCATCGTCGCGCAACCACAAGATCTGACTGCTCAGGATGTGGCGCAATTACTTCCGGGTATCCTGAAAGTCAGTCAATTTGGTTACGATGGCAAAGGACAGATGCCGGTTGTTAATTCTGACGAATTGACGGCTGCTCATGAGCAACTTAATCACGCTGTGTGCGTGCTGGAGAAATTTCTGCCGCTCAAAAGAGAATTATCGGTTGTAGTGGCGCGTGGCAACGACGGGCTATTGCAGACCTTTCCGGTCGCCGAGAATCAGCATATCAATGGCATTCTCGATATCAGCATTGTGCCGGCCAGAGTAACATCAAAACTCGCGCAGCAAGCGCAAGACATGGCTTGCCAGGTGGCGGTGAAGCTGAATTATCAGGGCGTGCTGTGTGTCGAGTTTTTTGTGCTGCAGGACGATACATTATTGATCAATGAAATTGCGCCGCGCCCGCATAACAGCGGGCATTATTCCATCAACGCCTGCATTACGTCACAATTTGAGCAACAAGTTAGAACATTGTGCGGGCTTCCGTTAGGAGCCACCACGCAACATAGCGCTGCGGTAATGGTTAATCTGCTGGGGGATTTATGGCGCAATGGAAAACCCGATTGGCATCGGGTGTTGCAACATCCATCGGCTAAATTGCATTTATACGGCAAAAATGCGGCGCACCCAGGGCGTAAAATGGGGCATTACACCGTGCTAAGCACGGAACTTGACAGCGCATTGCGAGAAGCCATTCATATCAAAAAACAACTTGAACATCATCGAATCCAGAACCTATGACGCAATCATCCGCAGTATTTGAAACCAACCTCAAAAGTTTGCCATTTTTACATCGCGGCAAAGTTAGGGATATTTACGCCGTTGGTGACGATCAACTGCTGATCGTGCAAACTGACCGCTTATCGGCGTTTGACGTGATTCTGCCCACGGCGGTGCCCGGCAAAGGCAAAATTCTCACTGCATTGTCCCATTTCTGGTTTCAGAAGCTCGCGCATATCCTGCCCAATCACCTGACGGGTATCGCACCGGAATCGGTCGTTGCTGAAAGTGAGCATGAACAAGTGCGCGACCGCGCATTTGTCATCCGGCGCTTAAAGCCTTTGCCGGTCGAAGCGATTGTGCGCGGCTATGTGGTCGGTTCCGGTTGGAAGGATTATCAACAAACCGGCGCAATTTGCGGCATTCAATTGCCTGCCGGATTGAAACTGGCTGAGAAGCTGCCCTGTGGCGCGATTTTTACCCCCTCCACCAAAGCACCAGCCGGTGCGCATGACGAGAATATTGCTTTAATACAAGTGGAACAGCAGTTAGGCAAACCACTCACTGAAAAAGTCAGTGAAAAAGCTATCCAGCTCTACACCGAAGCCGCTGATTACGCGCTGCAACGCGGCATCATCATCGCCGACACCAAGTTTGAATTTGGCCTGGATGACGCCGGTGAACTGTATCTGATCGACGAAGTATTGACACCCGACTCCTCGCGCTTTTGGCCTGCCGATCAGTATCGGGCAGGGCAGAATCCCCCCAGTTTCGATAAGCAATTCGTGCGTGACTGGCTGGAAACGCAGGATTGGAACAAAAAAGCGCCCGCGCCGGAATTGCCGGAAGATATTTTACGGCAGACGATGGAGAAGTATCGGGAAGCTTTGAGGTTGTTGACGGGATAGCTGGAATCGATCATGGTTGCTTCAAAAATGGATACTTACAGCAAACGATGATTGATGCGATTCTTGGCAAGACCAAAGTTTCTTGATTATGGACCTGATGCCTGTTTTGGACACCTGTTTTTACATAAAATGTTATTGAGCAAAATGTCTTATATATTACGTTATATTTGCTAGGACGAAGCATTATGGGTATTAAACAAGAACGTTATACAGAAGCATATACTCGTATCGATTCTTCTATAAAGTCAAAGCATTTCTTCGAGGCTATTACAATCGAAGAAAGCATTATTAGTGATCGTCTTGCAAGTTTCCTAGAGGCAACTGACACACTGAAATCAGATCAAATCCATAGTCAATCCTTTGCAAACCTCATCATGTTGTGGAAAATTTCCACAACCAACCCAGGTGCAATTTGGGAAGTATGTAATGAATTGATATCAAAGATTGATTCCTGGCGAAAGCAGAGAAATAAGTATGTTCACGGTTTGGTAAAATTTCCACATCGACAAGCCAATATTCCAAATACAGAAGATTTTTTGAAAGGCGCGGAAAAAACGGCTAATGATGGTAAAGCATTGGCAAACCTAGTGAGTGATTGGCGGAGTAGGCAAGTTCAAATCAAAAGAAAATATAACAAGGCACTCAAGCAGGACGCGCAAAAAGCGCACATCTCTTAGCTTGGCGTTAGATGCACGCATGGCATTCACATTGGCCGACTCGTCGAGGCTCAACTTAAAACCAAGGATGTCTCAATGATTTACAAGCACATTGACAAGGTGAGAGCTCTGGCCACATTTTCCGACTGCACAAAATATCGCTATCGGCTAGATATTTCGCTCAATGAGGCAACCGACAGAGATACTAAAATCGTATGCGCGGTAATGCAAAATCCCAGCGTCGCCAACTCAGAGATTGCTGACAAATCAGTTCAATTTCTAGAGAAACTAATTTTCACGAAGGGTATTCCTCAGTTTTCTGGGGTGAAAAAGCTGATTGTTGTAAACCAGTTTGCTTTCGTGCAAACAAAAGACTTCTCCGGCCAAGACGAACACATCGGTTCAGAAAATAATTCGCATATCCAGCAGGCCATTTCTGAATCCGATATCATTCTTGTCGCATGGGGAAGCGGCAACGCCTACGAAACAAGAAGAGTAGCGATTAATCAGATGCTCAAAGCGCAAAGCGGAAAATCCTTGTTGTATGGAAAATGTCACCCCTCAAGAGCTAGTTATGTTGAATATGTGTCAGAGTACAGCATCTAACATGGCGGTCGACTCCGCCCTCTTCGGTCGCTGGATGCTACACTATAAAGCCGAGTAGCGCCGGTCACCTCTACTTTAAGTACGGAAAACTAAATGTCACAGGAACTCATCATCGGGGCGGTAGTTGTAGGGGTTGTAGTCTTGTTCTTTTTTGGCAAGATCTTACTTAAACGTCGGCCCAAAGAAACATATTTCATGTGTGCTCGTTGCAGTGCGGTTTCACGGCACACCGAGCGGACCATCGAGGCATGGCGCAACAACAAAACTAAATTTTTCTGCCAGTCCTGTCATGCCAAGTGGCTTCAGTCTAGACCACCCCAGGAACGTGAGCGTTTTACTTCTTCCGACGGTTCTAGGTCTGGGTGTCTTGGCGTTGTTGTGCTGTTTGCTTTAGCGCCGCTCGCTGGTTTTCTGCTGGTGCAGGCATATGTCTAACCCGAGCTTCGAAAGGAACACTTTGCCAGCAAGCTGAGCTTGCTGGCAAAGTACCTCTCAATTTGAATGTTAGTGGTATCGCACCATGCCAATGATTATTTATCAGCCGTTACAGGCGAACTAACAGCAATTCGTAGAATTTTGGAATCTCCGGTACGAAGACCGCAGAAGTAAACCTGTACCTCAATAATGTCGCACATAGAAACGGGGTCAGGTCGCGATACAAGATGGTATGGACGCCTCCCTCCCCACCGGGGAGCCGGGGTAAACAATAGGAATTGAGTTAGAGCCCCTCGCGGACCTGACGGCATCTACGTGCCAAAGTGGAGATAATAGAATCTTTCCACAAACGGACGGAGGGGCTGAAATGAATTTTACGACCTATGGGTTGGATATTGCAAAGCGAGTTTTTCAACTGTACTGGGTGACGCACGAGAGCGGGGAGATTCATAACCGCAAGTTTGGCAAGCAAGAACTGCTGGAGTTTTTGGCGCAACGTGAAGCTGGACTGATTGCAATTGAAGCGTGCGGTAGCGCGCACTGGTGGCGACGCAAACTGATGGCGCAGGGACATGAGGTCAAACTGATTCATGCCAAGTTTGTTCGACCCTTCGTGCAAGGCAACAAGACCGATGTGGCGGATGCCAAGGCAATCTGGACGGCGGTACGGCAACCGGGGATGCGTACAGTGGCTGGCAAAACAGAAGATCAACAAGCAATGCTGGCGTCGCACCGAATAAGATTGTCGCTGATCAAGTTCCGTACCATGCAGGTGAACCAATTGCGCGGCTTGCTCTACGAATTTGGCATTACGTTGAAAGGTGGACGGCAAGCAGGTCTAGCGGAAATACAGCAGCGCATGGTTGAACTGGAAGAAATCGTACCTGGCATGCTGTTTGAGGCAGTCAAGGAACAATTAAATCGACTCAATGAAATCGAAGCAGATGTGAAGAACATCGAGCGTATGGAAATGGGGTCAGGTCGCGATACAAGAAAAATGAGCATAATTATTGGAATTCGCCAATTTATCTTGGTCGACCGCTCTCAATAATATGTTGATGCCAGGTAAAAAGTGATCATCTGTGCTAGTGGAATCGGCCAGGAGAAATGTTCTGACCGATGTGACCAAGACAATCCGAATACGCCTAATTTCCCTGCAAATCGGTGATATTAACGAATCTTCACGAAAATTTAGTCTTGGTTATGTTATAAAGGATAATCTAATAAATAACGAGAGCTGAGAATTAGCAAAGAGAAAAGTCAGTTTTCTGTTTTTTAATAGAGGGTTATTTCCAATTAACGTACATTCAAATATAGGAAATCATATTATGAAATATTCTTTTTTTGTTGTAGCGGTTTTAGCATCGTTATTCTTGGTTGCATGCGGCGAGCCAAAGCCAGGCCAGTATCCTCCAAGTCAAGATATTCTGAAAGATCGTGATAGTGCGAATAAAGAATAATAATCAGTGAAACTTTAGCAGGCCGTTGAAAAATGTTTTTGAAGCAGTTGATGCAAGGCAAAAAATAGGTGAAAAAGCGCAGTTTATAAATAATAAATGAATATTTTTAACCTGTTTTAATACCGTATACCGTAGCGGCAATGCAGATAGTTTTTCAACGGCCTCTAGTAGTTTTGCAGGTTGAGTAAGACCCGGTTTCTTTAGGGCGAGCAAGTGGACATCAATTTGCGAGGAGTTTTTATGAAACTTATCCCTCGTATCTTTATAGCAGAATTTAAGGAGAAAGCCGCTTACTCCTGGCCCCGTCAGAAGGATCGGCGGTAGTCGATATCATGGAATTTGAAGGTTGCACTTAAATTCTTAGCATGAGACCTTTGCCAAAGTCTCAACATCTGAGTCTCCCCATATCAACAAAGCATACTCACAGGTAGTCTTGGAGTCACAAAGCCAAATGTTGAGCAATTGCGTACTTCTTGAGTTAGAACGCGTAAATTAACCATCGTCAGTGAAGAGCGAGACGACCCATTTAACAATGAGGAAACAAAATGAGTCAGGTTGCGATAAAAAAACTGGTGTATACCAGCATCAGGAATCCAGCACGGTAGATTGAGAGGATAAGAATTCCAACTTTACACGTTCACATTAATTGTTAGGTTCGCCAACTCACTCCAGCCTATCACACACTATCATTTGTATTTATTCCACTAGGAGTCTGTCGGACTTAAGCAATCGTGGCGAGCCGAGTGGGAAAGCGAGTGCAGATTTTTTTAATGACCTTAAGTCCGACAGACTCCTAGGGCTGATTGTCAGAAGATTGATTATGCCATTTGGAGAATGTCGCAGAGCAGCATAATGCCGTTAATCATTTGACATATATATTATTTTAAAGAAATGAGATATGCTGCTTGGTAAAATATTTGTTCTATTCGCAGTCTGACAAGATTTCATATTTAAGTGGTTTTAAAAATGTTGGGTGCCATTTCGTTAAGATGAATATTCTGACTTACGATATTGAAGATTGGTTTCACATGCTGGACATTGAATGTACCGCTACTGAAGCTCACTGGCTCAATTTCAAGCCACGCATTCATGCCAATGTCGATCGCCTGCTGGAATTAACCTTGCTGCACGGGCACAGCGCAAGTTTCTTTTGTTTGGGTTGGGTGGGTAAACATTATCCGGAAATTATTCGCCGAATCGATGAACTTGGTTTTGAAGTTGCATCCCACTCGCATATGCACCAATTAGCCTATCAGCAAACCCGAGATCAATTCCGAGAAGATTTGCGGCGTTCAATTTATACTCTGGAAGATATTACGGGTAAAAAAGTCAAAACCTATCGAGCGCCAGGATTTTCCTTTGTTAGAGGAAACGACTGGATGGTCGAAACTCTCCTTGAACATGGAATAGAACGAGATAGTTCCATTTTTCCCGTTGAGCGAGGACATGGCGGTTATAAAAATTTTGGACGGGCACAACCTTCCCTATTAGGTTGTGCAAGTGGACAAATAAAAGAATTTCCTATCAGTTTTGGGAAGATTTTAGGCAAGAAATTAATTTTTTCCGGAGGAGGGTATTTCAGGTTGATGCCGTTCTGTGTGATTCAGAAATTGACCAACCAAGCTGATTACGTGATGACATACTTTCATCCACGTGATTTTGATGTGGATCAGCCGGTTTTAAATATTCCGCTCTATCGAAGATTTAAATCTTATGTGGGCTTGAAAGGCGCCTATAAAAAGCTGGATCAATGGTTGGCCTGTAACAACTTCATTGACATTGAAACGGCTGACAAGTTAGTGAATTGGGCCAGAGCACCTGTTGTTGAGATGCAATCCTGTAGTGAGCGTTTCGGATAATCAGCGCTACATATGGCTCAAATATCGATTGAGTTCATCGGGTTAATTTTATCTCTGGCAATTTTTCTGTCCATGCTGCTTATGCCCATGACTTCCAGCCTAGCTCAGAAGGTTGGGGCAATGGATATTCCAAAGCTCCGGAGTGCACATACAACACCTAAGCCGCGAATGGGTGGCTTAGCGATTTCAATTAGCTTCGTAATAATTTGCTTGATTTTCCTTCCGCTGGATACCTTCTTTGTTGCTTTTTTGACAGGATTGGTCGCAATTGTCATCACCGGTGCTGTTGACGACATAATGGAAATTTCACCAGCCTGGAAGTTCCTTGGCCAATTTATATCCGCAACGCTGTTTGTTTATCTGAGCGATATGAAAGTCGAATATATCGGAAATATTCTAAATATTGGCGACTTAGCGTTGGGTAAAGCATCGTTGGTCTTCACGGTAATTTTCTTGGTGGGGATCATAAACGCACTCAACTTTGCAGATGGCCTGGATAGTTTAGCGGGTGGAATTTCGGTGATTGCATTGGCATTCTTGGGTTATTTTGCATGGAGTGTTAATCATGGCTGGTTAATGATAATTGCAATTTCTCTAATTGGTGCAGTTATTGGTTTCTTGCGTTACAACAGCTATCCGACCAGGGTTTTTATGGGTGATAGCGGAAGCATGATGCTGGGTTATGTGTTAGGGGTGATACTTGTCAACTTGAATCATACTGCTCCGCAATTGTCGCTATCCGCGCTTGCTATGGTGATAGCGCTGCCGTTGTTTGATACTTTGTCAGTAATGGCGTGGCGGATTTTTTCTAAGAATAATCCATTTTTGTCTGATCGGACACATTTGCACCATCGTTTGATTGATATTGGTTTGTCACATCCGACAGCAGTAGCCGTGATCTATATTGGAATGTTTGCTTTCGGTTTATTGGCAATCACGCTGCGAGATAAACCAGATTGGGTGATTTTTTTGAGTTTGGTAAGCGCAGGGCTGTTGGTGTCTGCATGTTTTTTGTTACTACGAAGCACCTATATTGATAAAAAAAAATGGGCGATACATCGCTTGGATAAATTCAGACAATCTGATGTTTTCAAGCGGATGGCTCACTGGCTTGATGGGCGGCATTCGATTGGTATTGTAATACTTGTAGCGCTGCTATTTCCTGCGCTGTTGGCGCCATTACTTGGTTTAAGTGGTAGTAAGGTTCTGATGTTATATGGTCTTGCGGCGTTGTTGGTGTTTTTTTCCTTCCGCACCCGGCGCGCAGCAGATCTAAGTATTTTGCATGGCACTTTATATTTGAATATTTTTGCGCTGATGCTGGTTTACAACCTCTCAGTGTTGTTTCATTTCTCCTGGCTCTATGAATATCTAAGCGTATTGTCAGCAATGGCATTGTTGTGGGTGGCGTTGAAGTTATTGTTCACCCAATGTAACGAGATTATTTTTGCGTCAGATTTTGAACTGCTAATCTTTCTCATTCTCTGGTTTGTGGTTTTTATAGTTATGGCAGATTTGCAAATTTCTCCTATGATTTTGCAAGCTGTGCAGCATGCTTTTTTGTTGTCTATCCCATTCATGTTGGTTATGAAAATCAATATCCGCACTCATGGTCAACATCCTTTGCATACCTTTTTGTCTATTATTGCACTTGTAATCATGGCAACCAGAACCTTATTGGTATAGCGCAACTACATTTAATATAAAATTTATAACTGGGTGGGTATTCATACCCATCCTTCCTGCAACATTACGCTGCCAATCAAGTTGATAGTTGCTTCATTACTCTGTGCAATTTCAACCGCCAACCATTTCCGTTCAACTTCGTTGTTCGCCAAGCGCGATATTTGCAGGCTGAGTTCATCGTCTGTCGCGGAGCGTTCCAATGTCCGAGAGTAGATTGTTTGCACATATTCCGTGTCGGATAAGGCATCCAGACCGGCACGTTGCTGGAACCAATCCAGAATCGTGTGAGGACTGATCTGCGCCTGCAGTGCTTCTCGCCCCAGTTGCCATTCAGCAATAGTGGCATCCCGGTCAAAGAAGCTCTGGAACAGGCGGCCTAAGATTCCTTCGGTTGCATCATGCGCGATTACAACGGTTTCTCCATTGTCAAAGGCAATCATTTCAGCATTTCTGAGGCTGAACATGGCGCCATCGCTCAGTTGTGTCAATTCCAGCCGATCCTCGGCAAATTCCAGATGCACACCCTCACGCGTGCCGGGTAGCTGCAACACATCATGGCCTGCGCCGCCATCCGCATTCACGGCCAGACCCAACGGTAAATAGCCCTGATTATTTTCATCCCCGCCAGTAAAATTTCGGCTCACGTCTAGCTGGATAATATCCGGATGGGTCTCCAGACCATTGAGCAATTCAGTATCAGTTTTATCCTGAAAATCAACTGCCTCAGGCAGGTTATGAAAGGCTGTCAAGATATCATCGGTAGTGGCGTTCTGCCAGTTTTGCACAGCGTTGCTTTCAGCCACGGTTAAATCACGGCCCAGCCAGGTTTTTGCCAGATGGTGCGCAACCGCCTCAAATTCAGAGTGAGCAATCGCCACGGTGTTGCCTGCAGCAAATTGAATCAATTCGATATCAATCAGGATGTCCGTTTCACCGTTACTAGTGTGTATCAGCTTGACTTGGTCATTGTCTATTTCAATCCGGTAATCTGATAATTGTCCTTCCTGGTTTGCGATATCGAAACCCAATCCGCCGTTGAGTTGGTCATTGCCACTTCCGCCGCTTAAACGATCATTGCCGGTTCCGCCAAAAACGATATCATTGTCGGCATCGCCTGAAGTTTGATCGTCGCCACCAAGACTGCCGATGGTATCATCGCCGCCACCGCCAAAAAGAATGTCGTTATCCGCGCCCAACACGATATATTGATCGTGATCGTCACCTACGACGTAGTTTTCACCCGCCCCCCCTGTAACGCTGACCGCTCCGACAATAAATGCAAATACGACATTGGCTAATTGAATAATGCTGCCAGGCGGTAGATTACTGGCATCGATTATCAGCGCTTGGCGGGAACCATCGGTATTTTCCGAGGCGGTAATGATAATGGGTAGCTCGGGAACTTGATTGTTATTAACCGTGGGAGTTACGGTACGAATACCGAGGGTTGTATCGGAACTCAGGGTAGACAAGAAATTTTCAACTTGGTTAATGATTCCTTCATCCGTACTGTCGGTTCCGGTTCCTTGCGCAATGCGCTGAATCAGATCATCTCTGGCAACGGTCAGATTCATTTCCCGAGGCAAGCCTTGGACATTCACGCCAACGCCGACGGGTAAGCTGATCGTCAGCAGGGTATTGCCTGATGTCCCAGTAACCAGCGGAATATCTGCGTAGTTTCTAAGTAATGAAGATGGATCATCTTCTCGTGTAGGTGCGATGGGCAAGAGAGTGGTTATTACGGTGCCATTCGGTTGCGTTGTAATGGTCGTTTCAGCGCCATCGACCGTTGTGGTCGTAGTTGAGTTGCCATTACTGCCACCGCCACCGCCACCGCCGCCGGAAGCAGGAGCCGGGACAGTTACAGTAATGCCATTGCCTGTCAGATCTGCGACATTGACGGCTGCATCGGCTCCTGTTGCCCAGTCTTCCGCAGCGGCCAGATTGTAGGTCGTGGCGTCAGTGGATGCCGTGCCTGTCTTGTTCAAAAGAAGATTAACTGCGGTTTTGTCTGTGGCGCTTAAAGTAAGGGTAAATGCCGTGCCGGAAGTGATCTCGGCATCGGCGGAATCAGTCAGTGTATAGGTGGCGCCACCGTCACCGGTGAAGATGAATTTTGAAACATCGATATCATTCGCTGCGCCACTTGCTTTGAGGAAGCCGGTTCCGGTCACAACCAATGCACCGGTGCTGGTGTCAAAAGTGGCCGATGTGATCGTGGGTGCGGCGACGTTACTGGCGGTAATACCGTTACCGGTGGCATCAACCACATTAACGGCTGCATCGGCGCCTGCTGCCCAATCTTCCGCAGCGGCTAAATTGTATGTAGTGCCACCGGTGGAAGCCGTGCCATCTTTATTAATAATTTGATTGACGGAAGCTTTGTCGGCGCTGCTCAAGGTGACGGTGAATGCAGTGCCGGATGTGATTTCAACGTCAGCGGAATCGGTTAATGCATGAGTAGCGCCTCCTTCACCCGTAAAAGTCAGCTTGGAGGCATCAATGTCGTTGGTTGCGCCGCTTAACTTGAGGAAACCAGCGCCGGTTACCACCAATGCGCCGGTGCTGGCATTGTAGGTGGCCGATGTAATCGTGGGCGTGGCTACATTGCTGACGGTCATGCCATTGCCACTGGTGTCCGATGTGTCGCCCGCTGTGGCATTGGTATTCCAGTCATCAGCAGCAGCCAGATTGTAAGTGGTTCCACCGGTCGAAGCGGTGCCGTTCTTATTGACGATCTGGTTAATGGCGGCTTTGTCGGTAGCGCTGAGCGTAACCGTGAAAGCTGTGCTGGAAGCGATTTCAACATCGGCGGAATCGGTCAGGGTGTAGGTGGCTCCGCTTTCGCCGGTAAACGTAAACAAGGAAGCATCGATATCGGCACCACCGCCATTAGCTTGCAGGTTTGTGCCGGTGACGACTAAAGCACCGGATGATGCATTATAGGTCGCTGAGGTGATTCTTGGATTGGTTGAAACGGTTACTGCATTGGTTGTATCGCTAATATTGGCGGCAGAGTCTGCGCCAGTTAGCCAATTATCCGCGGCTGCCAGATTGTAAGTGGAGCCGCCGGATGATGTGGTGCCGGTTTGATCCAGCAACGCATCAACGTTAGTTTTATCCACGCCGGACAGCGTTACGCTGAAAGAAGTCGCCGAAGTGATTTCAACATCCGATGCGCTGGTGATCGTATAAGTAGCATTGGCAACGCCGCCGGTCAAGGTTAGCGTGGAAATGTCAATATCGTTACTGGTGCCGATCTTGTTGAACAGATGGGTGCCGGTAACGATCAGGATACCGGTGTCGGAATCGTAAGTTGCAGAGGTGATCGTGGGTGTTGGGACATTGCTCACGGTAATGCCATTGCCGGTGAGATCGGCAATATTGACGCTGGTGGCAGTTCCGGCCATCCAGTCTTCGGCCGCAGCGATATTGTAGGTGGTTGCGCCGGAGGAAGCGGTGCCATTTTTGTTTAGCAATCCATGCGCGACGAGCTGGTCGGATGCGTTCAGTGTAACGCTGAACGATGTTGCCGAAGTGATTTCAACATCTGAAGACGTCAATGTGTAGCTTCCACCTTCACCGGTTATCGTCAGCAAAGAAACGTCAACATCGTTGACTGCACCACTGTTGGAAACCAGGTTGGCTCCGGTTACGGTCAGCACGTTGGTGCTACCGTCAAAAGTAGCGGAAGTGATCGCAGGTGCAGCATAGTTGTTGACGGTAATCGCATTCCCGGTCAGATCGGCTACTGTTAACGCAGCATCGGATCCGGCCGCCCAGTCTTCAGCGCCAGCAAGGTTGTAAGTAGTGCTGCTGACCGCTGAGGTGCCGTTTTTGTTCAGCAATGCCTCAACATTGATCAGGTCTGTGCCAGCCAATGTGACTGAGAATGCAGTGCCTGATGTGATTTCCACATCGGTGGCGGTGGTCAGTGTATAAGTCGCGCCACCTTCTCCGGTAATTGTCAGCTTGGAAATATCGATGTCGTTGCTGGCGCCGCTTTTAGAGAGGAAGCCGGTTCCGGTAACGGTTAATACGTTGCTGCTGTAATCGTAAGCTGCCGACGTCATGGTTGGTACGGCAATATTCGAAATCGTAATGCCATTGCCGGTGAGATCAGCAATAACTACAGCCGAATCGGCTCCTGTCAACCAGTCTTCAGCAGCGGCCAGATTATAGGTCGTGCCGCCAGTCGATGCAGTACCGTTTTTGTTGACTATCTGATTGACGGTTGCTTTGTCGGTGCTGCTTAAGGTGATGGTGAATGTGGTGCCGGAGGTAATCTCGACATCGGCGGAATCAGTTAACGTGTAGGTCGAGCCGCCTTCTCCCGTGAAGGTGAATTTGGAGACATCAATGTCGTTAGTTGCGCCGCTTGCTTTGAGGAAGCCGGTTCCGGTTACCACCAATGCGCCGGTGTTGGCGTCAAAAGTGGCCGATGTGATCGTCGGTGTGGCCACGTTGCTGACGGTAATGCCGTTGCCGGTTGCATCAACAACATTGACGGCGGCATCGGCGCCTGCTGCCCAATCTTCCGCAGCGGCTAAATTGTAAGTCGTGCCGCCGGTCGAAGCGGTGCCGTTTTTGTTGACCATCTGATTGACGGCAGCCTTATCGGTACTGCTCAACGTGATGGTGAATGCTGTGCCGGAGGTAATCTCGACATTGGTGGAATCAGTCAGCGTGTAGGTCGCGCCGCCTTCTCCCGTGAAGGTGAATTTGGAAGCGTCGATATCGTTAGTTGCGCCGTTTGCTTTGAGGAAGCTGGTTCCGGTTACCACCAATGCGCCGGTGCTGGCATCAAAAGTAGCCGATGTGATGGTCGGTGCAGCCACGTTGCTGACGGTAATGCCGTTGCCGGTTGCATCCGCGATATCAGTATTGCCGATTACCGTGTTCCAGTCATCGGCAGCAGCTAAGTTATACGTTGTGGCACCAGTGGAACTGGTGCCATTTTTGTTGAAAATCTGATTGATGGCGGCTTTGTCGGTGGCGCTGAGTGTCACCGTGAAAGCTGTGACGGAAGTGATCTCGACATTGCTGCTATCCGTCAAAGTATAAGTTGTGCCGCCTTCGCCGGTGAAAGTGAGCTTATTGGCGGTAATGTCGTTCGTGGCACCGCTGGCTTTAACGAAATTTGCTCCGGTGACGGTCAGCGTTCCCGTGCTGGCATCGTAAGTGGCGGATGTGATGGTTGGCGTCTGTACATTGCTGACCGTGACCGCGTTACCCGTGGTATCCGCGTTGCCGGTTTGCGCAGGATTCCAGTCAGCAGCGGCGGCGAGGTTAAACGTTGTGGCATCGACGGCGGAGGTGCCGTTCTTGTTCAGCAATCCTTCTACATTGATCTGATCGGCGGCATTCAGCGCAACGGTAAATTGAGTGGCCGAATCGATTTCAACGTTCGATGAAGTTAGTGTATAAGTCGATCCTCCTTGTCCGGTCAGCGTCAGTTTTGAAACATTGATATCGTTGAGTGCGCCGCCTGTAGCAGCCAGGTTGGTGGCGGTCACAACCAATGAGTTGGTGCTGGCGTTGTAAGTGGCCGAGGTGATCGTGGGGCCTGGGATCGGTTGAAAAATAAAATTTTCAAATAATACGCCATCTTGTCCTGGGGTTCCTGAATCAAAGAATCCTGGGGTTGTTTGGCGGATGCGGATTTCATCGACATTGTCAAAAGCAGAGGACATGGCAATAGTCTGGTTGATTGTGCCACCTGTGATCGTCAGCGATTGAGTCGCTACTTGTGTGCCGTCTCGAAAGCCGATTGCTTCCATGGAAGTGAAAACAGCAAATCCTTCCGTCATTTTTAACGAAACCAGATCAAATTCGCCACCACCGGCTGTGGCAAAAGTAAACCAGGTTCCTGTTGTGCCACCACTGCTTCCATCGTTCAATCCGATGCCTACCGAAACACCTGATCCAAATTGCGTAAGCGCATCATATAAACCGGCAGGTGCGGCTAAGTTTGCCAATGAGCCAAAGGCTGTTGCGAGCCCGGAATTGGTGCCTTTGATGGTCAAGTTGCCATAATCGGTGGTTGCCTTGGTGTAGCTGGTCAGCGGCTCACCGTTCAGTTCATTCTCAACAAATGAAATGGTTTCTGTCGCTAAAACACCGTCATAGGCTTCCAATGCGTTGTGTGTGAAAATCTGCGGCTGGTGAATTTCTCCGCAATGGAAGGCCAGATCCCAATTCCCTCCCAATCTTTTAGCGCCCGTAAGATCAATCGAAGCGGCGATGTTGACCTGAATCGCTGTATTTAATTGCTGGATAAATTGTTGACCCGTAAAACCTTTGGCGACCTGGCACCCGTATAGAAAAATTTCTGCTGTTTGCGTCAGAGCATTGCGCCAGGATTGTAAGGTCGATTGATAGGTAATCAGTGATTCCGGGCAAAGCACGGTGTTGCCAAGAAAAACCTTAGCTTGCTCACCATGCGAAAGAATATGAACGTTGTCCACATCGGAATATTGACTCAGTGTTTCGGTTATCTGCAGAATACCGTCCTGATTGGCATTCAGCAGTACAACTTCAGTTCCGGATTTAACGCCATCGACCAGCAGTTGATAATCAGCCACGCCACTATCTACAAATAAAATAGATTTTGCCATTTGCTTAGTCTGTGTAGTCATGTTCTATTTCCTCTGTAGTCTGGTGTTATCAAGAAATTTCCGCTTAATCTTCCTGTAGATGCTGTGCAACTTTCTGGTCGAGTTCGGCTAGCCATGTTTGCGGCATTACGGCCAGTATTTGTTCCAAGATCACTTTTGCTGCTGTGATCTCTTCACTATTCTCGGAGCGTTGTATCGTTGCTGACAACCACAAATAGGCCTTTGCCAGATGTTCTGCGGACAGTTGATTTGTTTTTGGATCGGGTTCGGCATGATAAAAATGTTTCCCTGCCTGAAAATAAGCCGGAACATATTTGAGCGCGGCGGCTTGTTCAAACATTTGCCTGATTTCTTTGGGCGTATGCTTGGCCGATAAATCGGTCTGTAGGATGAGACCCAAATAATAGAAAGCTTCGGGCGCTTGTTTTTGCGCTGCGGTTGCAAACCAGTGTTGAGCTTTTTGTATATCCTGAATTGCTAAGTCGCCTTGCAGATAAAACTTTCCCATCCATATCTGCGCGGGGATGGAATTTTGCTGTGCAGCCGGGCGGCAAAGTTCCAGCGCTTTAACAGGATCTTTGGGAAAACCTCTGCCGGTCATCAACAGATTGGCGAGATGGCAGTAAGAATGAATGTGTCCTGCCTGGGCTGCTTTTTGGAACCAGTTGGCTGCTGCTACGGGGTCTTCCGTATGATGCGTGCCTTGCTCAAAACACACGCCGGTTAAATGCTGGGCTGTCGGGATGCCGTTCTGCCCCGCTTTTTCGAACCACTGGCAAGCAACGACTGGGTCGGTTTCGCGTCCCCAGCCATTGTGATAGAAAAGACCCAGCGAAAATTGTGCCAGGCCATTGTTGTCATGCACGGCGGCATCAGAATACCCGCTAAAAGCTTTTTCATAATTGCCGGATGCTAGTGCATCTTGGGCATTCTTCATGGCCAGGCTGTTGCTTGTTTGTTCTTTTGCGCCGCTCACTTTATCCGCCAGAACGTCAGACAGAAAAGTAGCGGCGCACAGAAACATCCATAAAGCTATTTTCATTTTTTGCTGGTGGGCTTGCGATCCAGTATCAAAGCGCCAAACTAAACCAAGTTATGGCCGCGAAGGATAAACGCCATTCCAGGCAATAATGCAATTCACAACAGTATATGGTTGCATGATCGAGAATGGTTGAGAACCCCCGGTCATGCCAATATCGACGTTGGTGCTGGTCGTGGTGACGATATTAAGTCCATTCAGCGTGGTCTCGATCGAAGCGGAGCTCATACTCACATTCGGTGCAGCAGCAGAATAAGCAGCGCCCAATCCTTTGGCATTGGCCAGGGAATTTCCAGCTGCGGTTTTTATGTCAGCGTCACTATTCACGGCTTTCAATGTCGATGTTGCAGTACTGCCAGGTGCCACGGCTGATGTGGAAGTCGAGGTGGCTGTGGCGAGATGACTATGGGTGGGCATATTATTTACAGTCAGTGCCATGCTTTCCGCGCCGCTGACCTGTCCCATATCGAACATCGAACCGCCAGGGTGCTGTCCTTTATGGACAGGAACTCTTCCCCGCATGTCAGGCAGGGCAAAAGTCGTCGTTCCATTACCGCCATAAGTTGCACCAAGCAGCGAGAAAAGCGCTTGATACTGACTGATAGGGAGCGTTTGCCCATCACATTGATACCATCCTTGCGGCGCAAAATTAAATGCTACATAACTTATCTCTCCGATAAATGGCTCCATTCCGGCGTTGGCGGTGTTAGGTGCTGTGCTCATGAGCATCATGGCTGCGATCAAAGAAAAAAGACATGGTGTTTTCTTGCTCGGTTTCATCAATTTTCCCCTTTATTAAGATTTAACTTTTGACTTCGTCTGTAACAATCTGATATTAACGATGAATTACTCTTTGTACAATAGCATAACAGCACGATAGCCTTTTCATAACGTTGTAATAGGCGGCTTTATGCCCTTTGCTTTGCGGTAAATATCTAGCTTATATCTGCTGTGCCTAATGATAAGATGACAATGTGATGAAATTAAGTGATCTGAAAAACTGGACGAACTACTGGGAGCAGCTCCGCACAGCTTTGCTGGAGCCCAGAGTCGACGAAAATTTGCTGGAAGCATCTTTGCGCGAAGCGCGCGCCAAGATGCCGGTGCCAGTGCTATGGCTATTGGGTAAAACACAGGCAGGAAAAACCTCGATTATTCGCGCGTTGACCGGTAGCGCAGCGGCCGAGATCGGCAATGGTTTTCAGCCGTGCACCCGCAATTCCCGTTTTTATGATTTTCCGGCCGATATACCGATCGTCAGGTTTCTGGATACGCGTGGCTTGGGCGAAGTTTCCTATGATCCGGCTGACGATATTCAATACTGCGAATCTCAGGCGCATTTGCTGGTGGCTGTGATGAAAGTGGCTGACATCAATCAGACCGCTGTGCTTGACGTGTTGCATTCCATCCGCCAGCGTCACCCCGAATGGCCCGTGCTGATCGTGCAAACGGGTTTGCATGAACTGTATCCGAGCGAATACGACCATCTGCACCCCTGGCCTTATGATGAGGATCCCTTGCCGGAAACGGTTCCGGTTGATTTGCGCCGTGCTTTACAGGCACAACGCAGTGCTTTGAAGCTATTGCCGGGTTTTGCTGCCATGCGCTGGGTCGCGGTGGATTTAACCTTGCCGGAAGATGGGTTTGAGCCGCCTGATTATGGGCTGCAGGCATTGTGGCAGGCGATTGAATCGCTAACCTCATTGGGTCTGCAACATCAATTAAGTGGCGATAAGCAAGTGCACGATTTGTATGCGCGTGCCGCGCATCAGCATATCGTCGGTTACTCACTAACCGCAGCAGGATTAGGCGCTTTGCCGGTGGTTGACCTGGTTGCCGTATCAGCGGTGCAGGCTAAATTGTTGCATAGTCTTGCAGTGTTATATGGGCAGTACTGGGATAAGAGCACCATCACAGAATTTCTGGGGCTGGTAGGTGCGGGTATCGCGTCCAGTTTTCTGACGCGCCTGCTGAGCCGTGCTGTGGTCAAGGTAATTCCCTTCTGGGGGCAGACTGTGGGTGCGGTATGGGGTGCCAGTTCCAGCGGGGCGACTACTTACGCATTAGGAAAAGCGGCTATCTATTTTTTTGCCAGGCGCAAAGATGGCTTGAATGTTGATCCTAAAACCTTACGCCGGATCTATGCGGAGGAACTGGAGCAGGGCGCTTCAATACTGAAAGATCGGTTGCGGAGTCAGTCGAAATGAAGAAACCGCTTCCAGCTGTTGATCCGCTACGATTATTGGTAGCCATTCTGCTGCTATTGCCGGTGCTGGCATTGATGGGTTTTGGCATTTTTTGGCTATGGCAAAGCGGGAACTTGCTGTATTGGCTGATTGCGATGGTGGTGTGCGGTATTTTAGGCTATGGCTTGCAACAATTGCTGGTGCGGCAGGAACGTCAATTATTAATGAATACGACTACTGACCCTAATCCGGATTGGCCACCCAGCGCAGATGCGGTATGGCAGCAGGTTGAAGCGTTGGCCGCTAGCTGCAATCCGGAGGACTGGCCGCTGGAAGATGGCCGCTGGATATCGGAGCTGGGACAGAAATCGATGGAAGCAGTGGCGCATTGTTACCATCCAGAGGTTGAGAAGCCACTGTATGAACTGACCGTGCCGCATACTTTACTGATTATCGAACGGGCAAGTCGTGAGCTGCGCAGAGATATCGCAGAAAAAATACCCTTTAGCAATCGTCTGACGGTAGGTGATTTATTCCGGATTCAACGTTGGAAGACGAAGGCAGAGAAAGCATTCAACGTTTACCGCGCGGGCAGCATCCTCATTAATCCGGTGAATGCCTTATTGAGCGAAGCCTGGCGGCATTTGCGCGAGCGCAGTTTTGATCAGGCCAGAAATGAATTGCATCGCTGGTTTTTGCGGGCTTATGTGTGCAAAGTGGGTTATTACGCCATTGACCTATACAGTGGCCGCTTGCCGCTTGGCGATGACGATCACACCGAATCAGCAACACCGGAATCCAGGGCAGATCTGGAGCAGACGGGTCAAGCTACAGCATCCGCGGTCGAGCCATTGCGGATTCTTGTTCTTGGCCGATCCAATTCGGGTAAATCCAGTTTGATCAACGCCTTGTTCGGGGAGCTCAAAACTGCTACAGATATTCTGACGGGCACCACCCAGGCGCTTGAACCATTCGTATTATCACGCGAGGGATTCACCCAGGCACTGGTTTTCGATAGCCCAGGTTGCGACAGTCCGTTTTTTGATAGCAAGCAAATGCTGATAGCCGCTGGCAGCGCAGATTTGATCTTATGGGTCAGCCCGGCCAATCGTCCGGATCGGCAGGTTGAACGGCAATTTTTGGATGCCTTGCGCAGCTATCAAGCTGCACGAATGGATCGGCGCTCTGCGCCGTTGCTGGTTGCTGTTAGTTTTGTGGATCGGTTACGTCCGGCGAACGAATGGCAGCCGCCCTATGATTTGACCCATACAACGAATATCAAGTCAGCTAATATAACCGCCGCAGTGCGGGCCGTTGCTGCCGATCTGGCGGTGCCGGCCGAGCAGGTTATTCCTGTCTGCTTGCTGGAGAATAAAATTTATAATGTAGATGATACGTTGTGGGCAGCTATTCTGAATCATCAGGATGAGGCGCTGAGAATCCGGTTGATGCGTTGCTTGGATGCCAAGAAAAGAGCGGAGGACTGGGTCATGCTACGGCGTCAGATGGCCGGAGCAGGGCGTTTTTTGCGCGATTTGCCGGAGATGCTGGGCAAACGTGGGGATAAGTAGCCGGTTTTATAAGAAACTAGGTATATTAGCTAGGCGCCAGGGATAATTCGGTGCAGTTGCTTAGTGTTGCTTGAATGAGAGTAAAATCAATATCTGGATTAGATATTTTTTCTTGTAAAGTTACTTAAAAATAGTTAATCGAGTTATATGATATTTCGTTCCAGATTATGAGACATTTCTTGTCGTACATATTACTTTAGATTTCAATCCATTGATATTGCAGACCATGAACGAAAATCAATACAAAGAGAAATTTTCTGAGCAAGATCGCAAAGAGAAAATAACGGAAGAAGCCGACACGCGTGCTGGCCGAGCACTCGAGTACGCGCTTGATATTCGAAAATTTGAAATCGAAATGTATTGGAAACGAGCAACCTACTTCTGGGCACTTATTGCAGCCGCGTTTGCTGCCTACGCGTTGACCTACAAGACCGTTTCCGATCACGAGCCGTGGCTATCGCTTGTATTTTCGGCGCTTGGTCTTGTCCTCTCATTCGCCTGGTATCTTGTCAATCGTGGCAGTAAGTTCTGGCAGAACAATTGGGAGCGACACGTCGACATGCTTGAGAACATGACGCTTGGGCCTCTATACAAAGTTGTGGCCATCAACCCTGGAAACAATCCGTTGACTGATGCAGCCCAATTTTCGGTTACCAAAATTAACCAGATGCTTAGCCTATTTGTTACGCTATTTTGGATAGTGTTATTGTTCAAGTCTGTTGGCCCTGTAGAGTGGGATCGGGAGGTGGATTGGTACAAGCTAGCAACGATTGTTCTTACTCTTCTTGCTCTCCGCGCACTCTGGAAGAAAGGCCGTTCAAATATCGAGCACACAACAGCAAAGCTGCATGAACGCACGTTTAAAATCGAAACCTAATATGGCAGTCGACCTCGTTCCATTCGATCGTTGGACGCTGCGCGGCTTTATCGCGCAGCGCGCCCCTGGTCTTGAACGTTAGGGGTTCATCTTGGCTGTTCTTGAGACACTCATAACGACCTATGGATTGGTAATTGTTGTTGGAATATCAGCAGTAGTTGTCGGAATAGTCTGGCTTATCAGCCACTTTGCTACTAAGCCTGGGGGAAAGGTTTCAGTTTTATGGGGCTTGACAACGTACGACAGACGAGAATCCAACGATACAAAGCCAACCTCGAAGTCGGAAGTTTCAGAGCCAAAAATGATAAGCATTGTGAGATCTGTTTTTTCGGAGGGGGTCGTCGACTCATCGAAACATGTATTGATTGCACGGATTGACGATTCATTATTGATAGATACAGAAACCCAACGAGCCTGCAACGATATAGCCGTTTATCGAAAGGGCAATCCGCTAAACCAATTGGCGATTGTTTCCCTAACAATTGATTTGCAAGGAGTCACCGTCATGCCTATGGTCAGCTTGCACCTGAAGAGAAAGCGTCCAGGAGAAATACTCAGCGCACTTCCTCAGATTTTAGGCGAGGTTGAATTTCATAACACCGGTACAGTTACGCCACTTGGAATTCAAATCATGCTTCGAAACATGCGCCCTGGGGAACGTTTTCGACTACAGATGCTTACTGATGGTCTTCGCGCTACCGACTTTCATTTGGTACAAGAACCACGTTTATCTGCCGTCGAATTAAGGGTTGAGAAAAGTGAAGACTGGCAACCCTAATTTAGCCGTATAAGAACAAATCTAACGTTTTATGACACGTTGATTAATCACGATCTGATTGCTTTATTCAAAAAATTATTAACTTAACCGGATTTTCTCAAGATGTTAGTATCTGTTACGCAGGGCGCGAGTCGCTCTGTTTTGTTGGGTTGTTGGGTGATGATTTCGCTTGCCGGGTTGTTTTTCCCGCAACATGCGGAGGCACAGTACTGGTGGAATGCGAGCCGCGAACCGGTTGGCATAGCGCCGGATCCCGCCACGAATCCTGAGGCGATTATTCAGGTTTATGGCGCGCGCGCATTTGGCTGGCGCGGCTATTTTGGGATTCATACCTGGATTGCGGTGAAGCCTACGGGGGCTCAGTCGTACACGATTTATGAAGTGATCGGGTGGTTGCGGCGTAGCCAGAGGTCGGTAGTGGCGGTTTATGAAAATGCGCCTGACCGGCGCTGGTACGGAAATGTACCCGAGATCCTGGCTGAAAAAAGAGGCGATGGCGTGGATGCGTTGATCGAGAAAATTGATCTGGCGGCTAACCGTTACCCCTACACGAAAGATTACACTATGTGGCCGGGGCCGAATTCCAATACCTTTACCGCTTGGGTTTCGCGCGCGGTGCCAGAGTTGCAACTGGATTTGCCGCCCACGGCGATTGGCAAGGATTATCTGGGTTACCGATTTATATCGCATGCTCCGAGTGGCAGTGGTTTGCAGATTTCATTTTTTGGCTTGTTGGGCGTGTTGATTAGCGCGGTGGAAGGGATTGAATTCAATTTTCTGGGTTTGTCTTTTGGTGTTAACTGGAATCCGCTCGCCATTAAATTGCCACTGCTAGGACGCATGGAATTGAATCCATGGTCACGGCCGGCAACCGAGAATTGATCGGAGTCTTGCCGTTTTTTGCTAGAGATATTTAATTGATAATTATTCTTATTCATACTATAGTATTCGCCATTAATTAATTCGATTGCCGAAACTTTTTCCCCGGAATTTCTCTCATGGTCAGCCCAAATCTAAGCCGTTTTCTTATTTTTATTCCTTTGCTTTTTTCGTTATTTATTATTCATCCAGCGCATGCTAATGAAGTGGTTGTTTATTCTGCGCGAATTGAGCAACTCATTAAGCCGATGTTTGATGCTTTTACCCAGGAAACAGGGATTAAAGTTAAATACACTACCGACAACGAAGGCGCGCTGCTTGCCCGGCTGGAGGCGGAGGGAAAAAATACACCGGCAGATGTGTTGATAACTGCGGACGTCGGTAATCTCTGGGCAGCTGCACAGAAAGGATTGTTAAAACCGGTTAAGTCCGAGGTGCTTGAGGGTAATATCCCGGCGCATTTGCGCGATCCGGATAATGCGTGGTTTGGGCTGTCGATACGCGCCAGGACTTTGGTTTATAACACCAAAAAAGTAAAGCCCGAGGAACTTTCAACCTATGAAAATCTGGCCGATCCCAAGTGGAAAAAACGGCTCTGTTTACGCACTTCGAAGAAAGTGTATAACCAGTCGCTTGTGGCAATGATGATTGCTGAACATGGCGCAGCTGAGACGGAAAAGATTGTTAAGGGTTGGGTGGCTAATCTGGCAACCGATCCGCTATCCGATGATACCCGGGCTTTAGAGTTCGTGGCTGCCGGCAGATGCGATGTGACTTTAGTCAATACCTATTATTTTGGCCGTTTAATGAAACAGGATCCCAATTTACCGCTGGCGATTTTCTGGCCCAATCAGGATAGCAGCGGTGTGCATGTCAATATTTCAGGTGCGGGAATTACGCGCTATGCCCGCAACGAACAGGCTGCCATTAAATTATTGGAATTCTTGTCGTCCGCTAAAGCACAAAACCTTTTCGCTGATGTGAATATGGAATATCCGGTTAATCCTAAAATTGCGGCTGATCCATTTGTCGCAGCGTGGGGTGATTTTAAGCAAAATCCAATGAATCTGGTTAAAGCCGGAGAATTGCAGACGACTGCCGTAAAGCTGATGGATCGCGCAGGGTACCGGTAAAGCAGTGTGAGTAAGGCGGCACATGCGGTGGTAGAAAATCAGTTTCCTAAAAGCGCAAGATTGTTTCTGTTCTGTCTTCTTTCAAACGTTTGATGATCAGTTGGCGCTGGGTACCTTTTGTCGCCGCTGCATTGGTACTGGCGCCCGTTGGTGTGATTTTTTCCTCCGTGTTGGCACCGGCAGGTGAGATTTGGCAGCATCTGGTTGAAACCACACTGATTTCCTTGCTGCTCAATACGTTCTGGTTAGTATTGGGGGTAATCGTTGGAACGGCACTATTGGGCATCAGCCTGGCCTGGTTTACCGCTGTTTATGAATTTCCCGGACGGCGATTTTTTTCCTGGGCGTTGTTATTGCCGATGGCGATCCCTGCCTATGTAACAGCCTTTGTTGCATTGGGTTTGTTTGATTTTACCGGCCCGATACAAACTACATTGCGTGCTTGGTTGGATTCTGATCTGTCCTGGTTTCCGGATATACGTGGCAGGTTGGGCGTTATTATCGTCATGACCCTGGCTTTCTATCCTTATGTCTATTTGCTGGCGCGGAATGCTTTCTTGAGCCAAGGCAAGCGTTCGTTGGAGGTTGCGCAATCACTTGGCTTCAGCCGCAAGCAGGGTTTCTTCAAAGTGGTGTTGCCGATGGCGCGTCCCTGGATAGCTGGAGGTATCATGCTGGTGTCAATGGAAACATTGGCGGATTTTGGAACGGTCGCGGTGTTTAATTACAATACATTTACCACAGCTATCTACAAAGCGTGGTTTAGCATGTTTTCATTGCATGCCGCTTCTCAGCTTGCTTCTTTATTGATTATTATAGTCTTTATTGTGATTGTGCTGGAACAACAGTTCAGATCGCGTATGCGTTATGCGGAAGCGAAAAGAAGTGCGAGAGTGCAACGTATTCAGTTGGCAGGTTGGCATAATTGGGTGGTTACCGGTTTTGTGGTCAGTGTATTATTTTTTGCATTTTTTCTGCCTGTTGCACAACTGTGTTATTGGGCCATGCAATCGTTTGCACAGGATTACGATGTGGGTCGTTACCTGGAATTTCTCTGGCATTCCCTGACCTTATCCGGTCTGGCGGCTTTATTGATCTGTCTGGTTGTAATTGCTATGGTTTATGCGCTGCGGCGTTATCCTGATTCTGCTACGCGTTATGCAGTGCGCACCGCAACCATTGGGTATGCATTACCTGGCACAGTGTTGGCAATTGGCGTGTACGTGCCGTTGGTCTGGCTGGATGGGCAGCTCAGTGAATTGGCTTTACGCTGGTTTCAAATAGAAACAGGTCAGTTGATTCAGGGTACATTAGCCATTATGCTGATTGCTTATTTGATACGATTTATGGCCGTGAGTCATTATCCCATTGACAGCGCAATGCAACGGGTTACGCACAGCGTTGATGAGGCGGCGATGAGTTTGGGCGTACACGGCTGGGCAATGATCAGAACAGTACATATTCCAATATTGAAACCGGGTATTTTTACCGCTGCCACCCTGGTGTTTGTCGACGTGATGAAGGAGATGCCGATTACGCTGATGACCCGCCCATTTGGCTGGGATACGCTGGCGGTCCGAATCTATGAGATGACTTCAGAAGGTCAGTGGGAGCAGGCGGCTCTGCCGGCGGTTACGTTGATACTGGCTGGATTAATACCGATATATTTATTTATGCGTCAAACTGAAATCTAAGTAATGAGCGCTATATTGTTGCAATTGAACAATATCCGGCAGGCTTATGGTGAGCAGGCCGTGATTCATGATTTAACCTTGTCCTTGCAGAAAGGGCAAATCGGTTGTTTGCTCGGCCCGAGTGGTTGCGGTAAAACTACGGCGTTACGCTGTATTGCAGGATTTGAGTCAGTGTTGGCCGGGGAAATTATCCTCAACGGTATTTGTGTTAGTAGTGCGGATGTTTTTGTGCCACCGGAACAAAGGCGCATTGGCATGGTTTTTCAAGATTACGCGTTATTTCCACATCTGGATGTAACTGCCAACATCGGTTTTGGCTTGCATCGCTTAACCAAGGTGGAGCGTGCGCGGCGTGTCGATGAGTTGCTGCATGTGGTGCATTTGACCGAAGCCTCTAAAAAGTATCCGCATGAATTATCAGGTGGACAGCAGCAGCGCGTGGCGCTGGCGCGCGCATTGGCACCGAAGCCAGAGTTGTTGTTGTTGGACGAGCCTTTCTCCAATCTGGATATCAGCTTGCGTGAACGCTTAAGCATCGAAGTGCGCGAGATTATTAAGAGCCAGGGGATTACCGCTATACTGGTTACCCATGATCAAGCTGAAGCATTTGCGATAGCTGACGAAATTGGCGTCATGCATCGCGGTGAGATGCAGCAGTTAGATACTGCCTTCAATTTGTATCATCAACCGGCGAATCGGTTTGTTGCCAACTTCATCGGGCAAGGCGTATTTCTTCCAGGGAAGGTGATTAATGTGCAACAGATTGAAATCGAATTGGGGATTTTAGAGAGTGAGATTCCTCATCAACATGAGAATGGTTGTATCGTAGATGTATTGTTACGGCCGGATGATATCGTTCACGATGACCACAGTTCACTGCAGGCAACAATAGTGTGCAAGGCATTTCGTGGTGCAGAGATTTTATACACGCTGCGACTTGCTGGCGGAGCGCGAGTATTAGCATTAGTACCCAGTCATCATAATCACGCTATTGGCGAGAAAATAGGTATCAAGCCTGAAGTTGATCATATTGTGGCATTTCAACAATTGGAATCATGAGACTTGATTTTTGAGTCAATTTTGTATGAAAATTTGACCGGATTGTTTTTTTAACCACTTTTTAGGGCATTGCTACTTCCCTTTTAATAGTTTTTTCTATAGCATAATCAGATTGGTATTTTATACTTCTCTTTTGCGGCTTTATTCCAAACAATCACGTACCCAGTCTCAGAGATAATATTTGGGACTACTATTCCAGAACTAGCATAATTTTAATGAGGGATTTTATGAGTCAGCATATCCATTACGTTACCGACGATAATTTTGAAACAGAAGTCTTGCAGTCGACTGCTCCCGTGCTGGTTGACTATTGGGCAGAGTGGTGTGGTCCTTGCAAAATGATAGCACCCATACTCGACGAAATTGCGAAGGAGTATGGAGATCGACTTAAAGTGGCGAAACTGAACATTGATGAGAATCAATTAACACCGCCTAAATATGGCATTCGTGGTATCCCGACATTAATGCTTTTTAAAAATGGCAATATAGAAGCAACAAAAGTGGGTGCGCTATCAAAATCGCAGTTAACAGCGTTTATTGACAGTCACATTTAATCTCGCTAGGCTAGTCTAAGTAGATAGATTTGAGGATTATGCATTGATAAAAACCACATCACGACTATTTTTATTACCCCATCTGTAATATTTTCCTTTCCAGTATCCTATTTTTTTCCTAAGTATTCTTTTTCAAGAGCTTTCTCATGCGCTTATCTGATCTAAAAAATTTACATGTCACTGAATTAGTGAAAATGGCCGTCGAAAACGAAATTGACGGCGCCAACCGAATGCGAAAGCAAGACGTAATTTTTGCGTTGCTTAAAAATCAGGCACGTAAGGGTGAGAATATTTATGGTCATGGGACACTGGAAGTGCTGCAGGATGGATTTGGCTTTTTACGCTCCCCAGATACTTCATATTTAGCCGGCCCGGATGATATTTATATTTCACCAAGCCAAATCCGGCGTTTTAATTTGCATACCGGTGATTCAATCGATGGAGAGATTCGTCCGCCCAAGGATGGAGAGCGTTATTTTGCGCTGGTGAAAGTTGATAAAGTTAATAACGAGCCACCAGAAAACTCTAAACAGAAAATTCTGTTTGAAAATTTGACGCCGCTGTTTCCTGATGAACGATTGATACTTGAACGAGATATTAAAGCTGAAGAAAACATTACCAGCCGTATTATCGATTTGATTGCTCCGATCGGTAAGGGGCAGCGTGGGTTGCTGGTGGCTAGCCCTAAATCAGGCAAAACCGTCATGTTGCAACATATTGCGCACGCCATCGCAGCTAATCATCCGGATGTGATTCTGATGGTGCTATTGATTGATGAACGTCCGGAAGAAGTCACGGAAATGATCCGATCTGTCAGAGGAGAAGTGATTTCTTCTACCTTCGATGAATCCGCCTCACGGCATGTGCAAGTAGCCGAAATGGTCATTGAAAAAGCCAAGCGTTTGGTCGAGCACAAGAAAGATGTGGTGATACTGCTGGATTCGATTACGCGGCTGGCTCGTGCTTATAACGCTATAGTGCCTGCATCCGGGAAGGTGCTGACGGGTGGTGTGGATGCAAGCGCATTGCAGCGTCCTAAGCGTTTCTTCGGTGCCGCGCGAAATATAGAAGAAGGCGGATCGTTGACTATTATTGCAACCGCCTTGATTGATACCGGGTCACGGATGGATGACGTGATTTATGAGGAATTCAAAGGTACCGGTAATATGGAAATTCATCTGGATCGCCGCATGGCTGAGAAACGGATTTATCCTTCAATTAACGTGAACCGATCAAGCACACGTCGTGAAGAACTATTGATCGCCCCCGAGGTTTTGCAGAAAATCTGGGTGTTGCGTAAGTTGCTGCATCCAATGGATGATATGGATGCAATGGGGTTTCTATTGGATAAAATCAAAGGTACCAAAAACAACTCTGATTTTTTTGATTCAATGAGAAGGGTGTAGAATTAAGTCTATTTAATGCAGAGATAATAATGGAATTAATAGCTGCTATCCTAAAAGCGGTATAGGAATTTCAATTATTTGTTTCATCGATACCGCCTGATTTTCTTAGAAAAATATGCAGTGTCAGTAAACCAGAATCAGAGCTTCTATCCAACAGAGCGTTGAAAAACTATCTGCATTGCCGCTGCGGTGTTAAAAACAGGTTAAAAATGCTTATTTATTAGGCATAAACTGCGCTTTTTCACCTGTTTCTGCCTTGCATCAACTGCTTCGAAAACGTTTTTCAGCGGCCTGCTAATTGCTATTAATCATGAGTTCTGAAATCCACTAAGTTAATTTTGTATTTTTTTAGCTTAGCGTAAACAGCGCGCGATGTGATTCCCATGTTTTCGGAGACACTTTTTATATTTCCGTGATGTTGTTTTAGAGCTGCTTCAAGAAACGATTTCTCTATCTTGGCAAGCGTATTTTCTTTTAAGTCTTTCCATTCCACAGCACTTCCGCTCTCAAGTGGATGCTCTAAATCCAGTTCGGTCATTTCTTTGCCACAGGCAAACAGCATGCTGCGCTCAAGAATATTTTCCAACTCGCGAACATTGCCTGGCCAATGATAGGCGCGTATTTTTTGCATGACTTCACGGCTTACTGATTCAATTTCTTTGTTATACCGATTGTTCAACCGCTGGATAATCAATTGCACAAGGTAAGGTAAATCTTCCGGTCGTTCGGTCAACGAAGGGATGTTTAAGCGGACTACGTTGACACGGTAATACAGATCATTGCGAAATAAATCCTGCTTGATCAGATCCTCCAGATTCTGGTTTGTGGCTGAAATGATCCTGACATCAACCGCTAATGTTTGTTTTCCTCCGACTCTTTCCAGCTCTGCTTCCTGGATTACACGAAGCAACCGAGTTTGTGCCGCGGGCGACAAGGAGTCAATTTCGTCCAGAAACAAGGTGCCACCTTCGGCTCTTTCGAAATAGCCATGGTGTACTTCTATGGCGCCAGTAAAAGCGCCTTTCTCGTGCCCAAACAAGGCGGTTTCAATCAGACTTTCCGGGATTGCGCCACAGTTAATGGTGATAAAAGGCTTGTGGTGGCGATCGCTCATCGCGTGTATGGCGCGCGCTATTAATTCTTTACCTACACCTGTTTGGCCCTGAATTAACACCGTCGCTGGAGTAGGTGCAATAACCTCGATTGATTGCAGTATTTTTTGCATCATCGGTGATTTTGCTATGATCGCAGGAGGTTGATATTTTTTTGATATTTGCTTGCTTTGCTTGTGCCAAAGCCTTTGCAGTTTTGTCTCAATCCGACACTGCAATTCATTTATATCATTAATTTCCTTGACGGGTGTTGTATCGGTATATTCCATTCCAGTATGTCCTTTTGCCGCTTGTGGATTGGTGTAAATACAAACATCGCATTTGCCATCTTGGCGGGCTATGCTTTTCTTGATTTCAACCTTGGCATAACCAAAATTTCTGGCTGCGATGCCTCCAAATACACTGGAGGTCATTCTGCATAACTCAGGAAAATTGGTCACTTGTTCGCCGAAAGGACAGCAGGAATTTGTAACAGTAATACAGTCTTGATTGCTGGAAACAAGTGAAAATTTACCGCCGATATTATTCTTGATATCGAGTATGAGTTCGGTGTAGCTTTCAACATCAAGCTGCTCATTTTTATGTGTATTATCTCGATAAGTTTCTTCAAAAAAGCATCCAGCAGTTTTAGCGATATGCTCAATCAATTGTTCGCAATGCTTCTGACCTTGTTGTTCGCTGGCATGCATCAGTTCAAGAATAAAGGTTTGCAAAAAAAAGACTGGTGTTAATTCGGAGAGAGGGCTATTTTTCATAGATTATGACTTGGATGTGAAGTTGAGCTTCACTAATTGAACCATGGCTGCACAAACGTGGCAACGTCTTAAAGTTAACTTGTTGTAATTAATGATTAATATATTTATTTCTAAATGGCATGGTATTTGCGTGTAACTTTAGTACATCTGAAAATAATCAGATGCGCGGGCTAAGTACCCGTTATACAACCGTCATAATTCTAACGAAATAGTAGATCAGTAAGGATTTTAAAATTCTACGGATTAATAAGGAGATTCAAAATTGAAAACACTCAAAGAGGAATTGAGCACACGCGTCGCCGCATATGATCACTGGGCAGAACGTCGTCGTCATGGACCGGACGGACATAATAACCGAAAGTTGTGGGTGCTGGCTTGTATGGACGAACGTCTGCCGATCGATGAAGCGCTTGGTATTCAAGTAGATACCCCAGCAGGTGGCGGGGATGCGCACTGCTTTCGCAATGCAGGGGGTATCGTCACTGACGATGCAATTCGCTCGGCGATGCTGACTTGCAATTTTTTTGGTACCAAGGAAATCGTCATAGTGCAGCATACGCAATGTGGCATGCTGTCTGCAAATGCGACCGATCTGGAGAAAATGCTGCGCGACAAGGGAGTCGACACCGATAATATTGCGCTGGACCCGACATTGCCCGAATTGAAACTGGAGCAAGGGGCTTTTGCCAAATGGATTGGGATGATGGATGATGTAGATGAAACTTGTATGAAAACGATAGAAGCATTTAAGAATCATCCGCTTATTCCAAAAGATGTAGTCATCAGCGGCTGGGTTTGGGAAGTTGAAACGCGTCGGCTGAGAGCGCCCACACGAGACGCTGAAAAAAGAGCGAGAACCGATGTCACTTCAGATCAATTTGGTGTCAAAGGGAAGCAGCCGCCTCGTTGGAGCTAAATTTAAACAATAAAACTTAGAAGCGTGATCATTTGTGATATCAAGTGGTCACGTCTTAACAGGCCGATGAAAAACGTTTTCGAAGTAGCTGATGCAAGGCGAAAACAGGTAAAATGGCGCATTATGCCTAATAAATGAGTATTTTGAACCTGTTTTTAACACCGCAGCGGCAATGCATATAGTTTTTCAACGGCTTTTTTGAGAAACGTCTTGTTAATGGATAGCAATTCTAAAATGCCAACTTATGATTATTTGTGCACACAGTGCAAGTTACAATTCGAAATACGCCACTCAATCAATGCGTCCAACCCAAATTGCTTAGCCTGCGGAAGTGCAACAGAAAAAATTATTCTTTCTGCTCCTGCAATGCGCGGCAACATGGCACATGGCCGTGATCTGGCAATGCACTCGCTGCAGCCGAAAATCGATCAGGCAAATCATGTGCATGGACCTGGATGCGGATGCAGGAATCATTAGTATTCTTAAGCGCATGAATAAAGCTCTATTCATGTTGTAGGGCGGAGTGTTATGTCACTTCTGGTAATGGCTACTGTTCAATGCAGTGAAGGCAATCCTGCAAGTGTTCCAATTGAATGTTTGTCTGTCGAGAACATCTTGAGGTTATGTCGTAGAATCTTCTGCTATTTTTTGTCCGACCGCGATAAATTGTTGAATATAAGGAATAGCCTTGTCAGATTCTCGCATTGCTAGTAATAATTTCTGATAGAGTCCTTTTTTGCCAATGCGAATTTTTCTGAGTTTGAGATCTTTACTTTTAATATCTGTCAGCCATTCAGGCAAGACACAAACTCCGCGTTTGAGCACTGTCATTTGTAACATGATTTCTAAGGACTCTATTTGTTTTAGCTTGGCTGGTTCAAGGTGTGCGAGTGTCATGAAATGCGTCAGAATATCCAATCTTTCCAGTGATACTGGAAAAGTTAGCAAGGTTTCCTTACTCAAAAGCTCGGGTGTTAGATATTTTGTGTTTGCCAATGGGTGATTGGCAGACACTAGCAATACCAATTGATATTCAGCCAAAACTTCATAAAAGATATTTTCTTTTTTGACCATATCGGGTGTGATCAAAACATCAATATGATGATTGAGCAAACCTTCCAATCCGGTAAATTGGAATTTTTGCACGATATCGATATCCATCTCAGGCATTTTCCGCATGAACTGCCCAATCATCCCAGTGAGCCATTCAAAGCAAGGGTAACATTCCACGCCGATGCGTAAAATTCCTTGCCGGCCTTCGCTATAGGCTCCAAGTGTTTTTTCCGCTTGGGACAAAACCGGCAACACTTGATTAGCTACTTCAAGTAGGAGTTTTCCCGCTTGAGTCAAGCGCAAGTTGCGACCTTCACGCTCCCACAATGTAACGCTTAGTTTTTTTTCCAGGTAGCTAATCTGATGTGATAAGGCGGGTTGGCTTAAACATAGCGCATTGGCGGCTTCGGTAAGCGTGCCATTGATATGAAGCGCTTGGATAATCTTAAGGTGGCTGTGTTCGATCATTTATGAGAAAACCTAATTGATAGATTAAAATTTATCATTATTATTTATTAATCCTTATTCGTACAATAACTCAATCAATATTTATGAGTGGTGATGAAATTATGGTAACAACACACAATCTGGGGTTCCCGCGCATTGGTAGAAACCGGGAATTAAAATTTGCTTTGGAAAAATACTGGAAAGGTGATATTTCTGAACAAGCTTTATCAGATACTGCAGCAGACCTTCGCATCCAACATTGGCAGGATCAGTCCATGCTCGATTGGATTCCGGTGGGTGATTTTTCATTATACGATCATGTGCTGGATATGAGTTTTATGCTGGGCAATATTCCGCAGCGGGTCAGTTCATTTTCTGCCAGTAGTCCGATAGACAATTATTTTCGTGTGGCGAGAGGCCGTTCAGCACACGATATCGCTGCTCATTCATGTGTTAATGCAGGTGAAATGACAAAATGGTTTGATACCAATTATCACTATATCGTACCCGAGTTTAACCGAAATACACGGTTTGCGTTGAATGCCGACCACTTACTCGAACAAATTCAACAAGCTCAGAAAATCCATCGTCACATTAAACCCGTCATTCTCGGGCCGGTCACTTATTTATGGCTGGGAAAATCCAAGGATGGCAGCGATAAGCTTGATCGATTGGACGATTTACTCGGCGTCTATGCGCAATTGCTCGATCAACTCAAGCATGCGGGTATTCACTGGGTGCAAATCGACGAGCCGATTTTGGTCATGGAATTGACGCAGGAGTGGAAACATGCGGTGCGAAATTCTTATTATCAATTACAAGCTACGCCTGTCAATCTGATGTTGACGACGTATTTTGGGCAATTGCAAGACAATCTGCAGCTTGCTTGCGAACTGCCGGTTCAGGGATTGCATCTGGATGCTGTCACGGCTTATGACGAAATTGACAAGGTCATTGACTGGTTGCCCAGGCATAAAGTACTTTCGCTAGGTGTTGTTAACGGGCGTAATATCTGGAAAACCGATTTAACTGAGACACTCAATTGGCTGGAGCCGGTGCATGCGCGCCTGCAAGAGCGGCTTTGGCTAACGCCTTCTTGTTCTTTACTACATGTACCGGTTGATCTGGATAGTGAACAGAAACTCGATGCGGATATTCGGTCGTGGTTGGCATTTGCTACACAGAAATTAAATGAAATCGGAGTGCTGGCAAATGCTTTGAATCATGGTAGAGAAAGCGTTGCTGAGATTCTGCTGGAAAATAGCGCGTCAGTTTCTAGCCGCAAGCAATCCAAACGCGTACATCATGAGAAAACGAAAGCGCGTGTACGTGAGATCAATGAGGCGATGGGTATCCGTCAATCGTCTTATGATCAGCGATCAATCGTGCAACGCAAGCAGTTCCAATTGCCACTGTTTCCAACCACAACGATTGGTTCTTTCCCGCAGACGTTGGAAATCAGGCAGAAACGCCGTGATTTTCGTGCAGGTAAACTGCTGGAAACGGATTATCGGAAAGCGATGCGTAAAGAAATTGAATTTTGTGTGCGCGAACAGGAGGCATTGGGGCTGGATGTTTTTGTTCATGGTGAGCCGGAGCGTAACGATATGGTGGAGTATTTCGGCGAGCAACTTGCCGGATTTGCTTTTACTCAATTTGGCTGGGTGCAGTCTTATGGATCACGTTGTGTCAAGCCGCCGATTATTTATGGCGATGTTTCACATTCGCATGCAATGACTACAGAATGGATTCAATATGCTCAATCGCTTACCCGTAAGCCGATGAAAGGAATGCTTACGGGCCCGGTGACGATGCTGAATTGGTCATTTGTGCGTGACGATCAAACCCGTGAGCAAACATGTATGCAGTTGGCGCTTGCGATACGCGATGAGGTTCTGGCTTTGGAGCAAGCGGGCATTAAAATTATTCAGATTGATGAAGCTGCAATGAGAGAAGGTCTACCGCTCAGAAGATCGCAATGGAATGGTTATCTGGATTGGGCTATTCGTGCATTCCGTATCACCGCAAACGGTGTAAAAGATGAAACACAAATTCATACGCATATGTGTTATTCGGAATTCAATGACATTATGGCGGCGATAGCACGCATGGATGCTGATGTAATCACGATCGAGACGTCGCGCTCGGATATGGAACTGCTGGATGCCTTTGATCAGTTTCGATATCCGAATGAAATCGGCCCAGGGGTGTATGATATCCACTCACCCAATATACCTTCTGTTGATTCTATTATTGAATTAATGGAGAAAGCTGCGCAACGAATACCAGTTGAGCGCTTGTGGGTGAATCCGGATTGCGGGCTAAAAACGCGCACTTGGGAAGAAGTAAAACCGGCATTGCACAATATGATTGCTGCTAGTCGGCATTTAGCCCGCAATTTAAGCACAGAGCAGATCAGCTAAATTTGACTTGCCGGTGTTATTTAGCGATGATATGCAACACTTTATCCATCACGGTTTAAAAGGAGTAATCATGACGACCAATACCATACTCAAGCAAAAAATTACTGCCATTATCGGCGAAAAACATCTGCTCAAACATCCGTTCTATATTGCCTGGACCGAAGGAAAATTGACGAAGGAGCAATTACGCCATTACGCCGAGCAATATTTCTATAATGTACTGGCTGAACCTACTTACTTAAGCGCAGTACATTTTAATACGCCACATATGCATTCGGAGTCAAATAGCGGTGATATCAGCGTGCGCCAGGAAGTATTGAAAAATCTGATTGATGAAGAACATGGCGAAAAAAATCATCCAGCTTTATGGAAAAATTTTGCTTTTGCATTGGGTGCAAATGACAAGAGTTTAGCTAATGCATCCGCATTGCCGACTACCGAAAAGCTTGTTTCCACATTCCGGGATATTTGCTTAAATCGGCCTTTCTATGCAGGGCTTGCAGCGTTACACGCGTTTGAATCACAAGTGCCCGACATTGCTGCGGTAAAAATTGATGGATTGGCTAAGTTTTATGGTATGAAGAATCCTGAGGATTATGAATTCTTCTCAGTCCATCAAAAGGCCGATGTTTATCATTCTCAAGCTGAATGGGCAATCATCGAGCGATTTGCCGATAACCCAGAAAAACAAGCAGAAGTGTTAGCTGCAACCCAAGAAGCTTGCGATGCACTATGGGGTTTCCTGGATGGAATCCATGAGACCTATTGCGCTAACCTGATGTGCGAGCAAAAAGAAGCAGCAGCTTTACATTAAGCATACGAAAGTTTGCTTCAATCTCTTGTGACAAGCTCAGTGTGAACGCTAATTCCGTGATTATGCTTCTACTGGGCTTGTCATATGTTGCGTATTACCATACTTACTGTCGATATTCATCGGCTTCCATGTCATAGATTAAGGCTGCACAATCAAAGCGGTTGCCAGAGTCCCGAAATGGGACCAATATCTTTCCTATGAGAATTATTGCTTTGTCTACCTTGAAGGCATTCTGGGACAATGAGCCTGCTTATGCAGATGCAATTCAACCCACACTTGCTTGGTATAGACACGCACTAAAGGCTAACTGGGCAACACCTGCTGAAGTGAAAGCGAATTTTAAAAATGCCAGCATCCTGAAAGACGGGAGAGTCATATTTAATCTCTTCCGGGTTTAATTCCTCGCCCCTTGGGGCGAAGGCTGGTTGAAAACCAGCAGTCTGAAGAGTGCTTTTAATACCTCGCTACTTGCGGCGGGGTGCTTTATTGCTGGAAACAAATACCGCTTGGTAATATGGATTAACTATGTATACAGCGTTGTATATATTCGTTTCATAGGTACTCATGCTTAATACGATCAAATCAATGCGCAAACTATTTAACGTTGGAGGCAGCTCGAAATATGGACATCAAGCCAATCAAAACTAATGCCGACTACCGCGGGATATTAAAGGAAGCAGAAATACTCATGACAGCAGAGTCTAACACGCCAGAAGGTGAAAAACTGGATGTTTTGGTAACGCTTGTTGAGGCTTACGAGCGGAAGCATTTTCCACTTGACTTGCCTGATCCTGTTGAGGCCATCAAATTTGAAATGGAGCAGAAAGATCTAACAGTCAAAGATCTGGAACCGATGATTGGAAAGAGTAATCGCGTGTATGAGATATTAAACCGCAAACGTTTTCTGACACTCAAAATGATCTGGAAGCTGCATCAAGAGCTGGGTATTCCAGCTGAATCTCTGATAAAACAACCTTCCCAGACACGCGCTACATAAAACATTTTTTTTATTTTTAGCATCATGAGATTGCGAGAGGTAATTTCTTTTATTGGTGCTCTTGTAGCAGTTGTTAATTCCAATCATCACATAAATATTCGATTTTCTATTCTAATTTTCTTCTACAAGTTTGCCGGATAGCGGCGTGTTTAACGTATATAATACAAGGTTTGACTCATTTGAATAATTTTTGCATGTCTAAACGGGGGTTGTCATTTGATCTTCGCAAAACATCTTCATTACCATGCGCCCAATTCTAAAATCCAGAAAATTGATGAATGTTTGTTATGACATTCGTGGCCCGGTGCTTGAACGCGCTCGTCAAATGGAGGAAGAAGGACATCACATTATCAAACTGAATATTGGTAACCCAGCGACATTTGGTTTTGATGTGCCGGAGGAAATTCTGCAGGATGTGATTCGTAATTTGTCGGAGGCTTCCGGTTATTGCGACTCTAAAGGATTGTTTGCTGCGCGTAAGGCGATTATGCATTATACGCAAGAAAAGCAGATTAAAAATGTGCAGTTGGATGATATTTTTATTGGCAATGGCGTATCTGAACTGGTTGTTTTGACGATGCAGGCATTACTGGATAATGGTGATGAAGTGTTGATTCCAATGCCGGATTATCCATTGTGGACTGCTGCAGTTGTGCTTTCAGGTGGAATGGCCAAACATTATTTGTGCGATGAAGAGTCGGGCTGGTTGCCAAATCTGGATGATATTCGCGCCAAAATTACACCCAAGACACGCGCGATTGTTATTATCAACCCCAATAATCCCACCGGCGCACTCTATCCGAATGAATTACTGCTCGAGATCATCGAAATTGCCCGGCAGCATCAGTTGATCATTTATGCGGATGAGATCTACGACAAGATATTGTACGAACAAGCAACGCATACCTCGATTGCGTCACTGGCGGAGGATGTTTTGTTTGTGACGTTCAACGGATTATCCAAAAATTACCGTGCGGCTGGCTTCCGTTCCGGTTGGGCGGTGGTATCGGGCGAAAAAGGTCATGCTCGAGATTACATTGCGGGATTGAATATGCTGGCATCTATGCGATTGTGTGCGAATGTGCCGTCGCAATTTGGGATTCAAACCGCATTGGGGGGTTATCAAAGTATTTATGATCTAACTTTGCCCGCAGGTCGATTGATGCGCCAACGCGACGTGGCGTGGAAATTGTTGACTGACATTCCTGGTGTAACTTGTTTTAAGCCACAATCGGCGTTGTATTTGTTTCCGCGCCTTGATCCCGAGATTTATCCGATTGAAGATGATCAAAAATTTGCATTGGAACTTTTGCTTGAAGAGAAGGTTTTAATAGTGCAGGGCACTGGTTTTAATTGGATGAAGCCGGATCATTTTCGCGTGGTATTTTTGCCCAATGCGGATGATTTGACTGAGGCTTGCGGTCGCATTGCGCATTTTTTACAGCATTACCGCAAGCGTCATGGTACTTAATCATCAAGTGCTTTGACTTTGTTTCTCGTCAGCTGGCCCTTATAATTACGCATCAATTTAATTGTTTATTTTTAATTTGAATTTATGAAACCCATTCACATTGGTTTATTAGGCATTGGCACCGTTGGTGGTGGCACATACACTGTTCTCAAACGTAACCAGGAAGAGATCGCGCGCCGTGCGGGCCGGGAAATTGTCGTCAAGATGATAGCCGACAAAGATCTGGATAAAGCCCGGAATTTGGCAGATTCTGGAGTCATCGTAACTGCCGATGCGCATGAAATTACTAAAAATCCTGATATTGATATCGTGGTAGAACTGATCGGTGGCCAGACTATTGCCAAGGATCTGATTCTGGAAGCAATCGCCAATGGCAAGCATGTGGTAACGGCCAATAAGGCTTTGCTGGCGAATCACGGCACCGAAATTTTTGCTGCGGCGCGAGCCAAAGGCGTAATTGTCGCTTTTGAGGCTGCGGTGGCGGGTGGTATCCCGATCATTAAAGCGCTGCGCGAAGGATTGACGGCCAATCGCATTACCTGGATAGCCGGGATCATCAATGGCACAGCAAATTTTATTTTGTCAGAAATGCGCGAAAAGGGATTGTCGTTCGAGCAAGTTCTGGCACAGGCGCAAAAGCTTGGGTATGCCGAAGCTGACCCTACCTATGATATTGAAGGCATTGATGCTGCGCACAAAATCACTTTGATGTCGGCGATTGCATTTGGTATACCGGTACAATTTAGTAAAGTATATACTGAAGGAATTACTAAGCTGACCGGCGAGGATATCCGCTATGCCGAAGAGCTCGGTTACCGGATCAAACTGCTGGGGATTACCAAACGTGTGGCAAAAGGGATTGAATTGCGGGTGCATCCCACATTAATTCCAATGCGGCGATTAATCGCTAACGTCGAAGGCGTGATGAATGCAGTTGTCGTTAACGGTGATGCGGTTGGTGCGACGCTATACTATGGTGCTGGAGCGGGTGCTGAACCAACCGCCAGTTCGGTAATTGCGGATTTGGTCGATGTGACGCGGATGCAAACCGCTGATCCGATGCATCGCGTTCCAACCTTATCATTCCAGCCGGATTCATTATCCGATACGCCGATTATTCCGATGGAAGAAGTCGAAACTTCGTATTATCTGCGCTTGCAAGTGATCGATAAACCAGGCGTAATGGCTGAAATTACTCGCATTGTGGCAGAGAATAATATTTCTATCAGCGCCATGATCCAGAAGGAAGCCAGCAGCGATTCCGATAAAGTCGGCATTATCATGTTGACGCATTTGACGGCTGAAAAAAATATCAATGCGGCAATCGCGCACATTGAATCATTACCCGTGGTAACGAGCAAGGTGATCCGTGTTCGCATCGAAGAATTAAACAATTAAAGCTGTGGATACCGATTATCGTTGCGTTTTGTAAGTAGGACACAACACGGTTACTTAAAACTAACTAAAATCAAGCATGCAATATATTTCTACCCGCGGTGGAATGCCACCCAAATCTTTTTCTGAAATTCTTTTGAGCGGTTTGTCTCCGGATGGTGGATTGGCGATGCCGGCAGCCTATCCCAAAATCACAGCGGCGCAATTGGAAGTCTGGAGAAGTTTGAGTTATCCGGCGCTTGCATTCGAAATTCTGTCACGCTTTATTGACGATATTCCGGCTGACGATCTGCGCAACTTGATCAATCAAACCTATACTGCCGAGACTTTTGGCAGTGCCGATATCACGTCGCTAAAAACCTTGGAGCCCGGCTTGCATATATTGGGGTTATCCAATGGCCCGACTCTGGCATTCAAGGACATCGCAATGCAGTTGCTCGGTAATTTGTTTCAATATCAATTGGACAAAACCGGCAACGAATTAAATATTCTTGGTGCGACTTCAGGTGATACCGGCTCCAGCGCCGAATACGCCATGCGTGGTAAGCACGGAATTCGAGTTTTTATGTTGTCCCCGCAGGGAAAAATGAGCCGTTTCCAAACCGCGCAAATGTTTTCACTGCAAGATAAGAATATTTTCAATATCGCCATTCGTGGTGTGTTCGATGATTGTCAGGATATCGTCAAGGCTGTCAGCAATGATCATGCCTTTAAACAAGCGCACCGTATTGGTACAGTCAATTCGATCAACTGGGCGCGCATTGTGGCGCAAGTCGTTTATTACTTCAAAGGCTATTTTGCCGCGACTAAAAATAATGACGAACAGGTTTCGTTTGCTGTGCCATCCGGCAATTTTGGCAATATCTGCGCCGGGCATGTTGCGCGTATGATGGGCCTTCCCATTAAGCATCTGATTCTGGCAACTAATGAAAACGATGTGCTTGACGAATTTTTCCGAACCGGCGTGTACCGTCCGCGTACCACCACGGAAACCCAGCATACCAGTAGCCCTTCGATGGATATATCCAAAGCCTCCAACTTCGAGCGTTTCATTTTCGATTTGACTGGCAGAAATGCAGAGCAGGTGGCTGAATTATGGTCAGCCGTTGACAAAGGTAATACCTTTGATCTATCAATCACACCATTATTTGCAGCAATCAAGGATTACGGTTTTGTATCCGGCAGCAGCAACCATGCCGCGCGGATCGCAACCATTCGAGATATCTATCAGCGTTATCATGTATTGGTCGATACGCACACTGCGGATGGCCTGAAAGTAGGGCAAGCACATCAAGAATCGGGCGTGCCACTCATTTGTCTGGAAACCGCATTGCCAGCCAAATTTTCTGAGAGCATCGCAGAAGCCGTTGGCCGTGAACCGGAACGCCCGGCCGGTTTCGAGAATTTAGAGAATCTTCCGCAGCGGTATGTGGTTAAAGATGTCGATGCACAAGCGATTAAGGATTATATTGACGAGCAATGTAAGCTATCTGCGTAGACGTTCTTACTCTGGAAAGGAATAATGTAAAGAGTTATTCACAATCTATGCTCGCTTTGGAATTTGCCTTATACGGAATTGGCGAAGCTACAACCATTGTAGCTTTTGATGATATAGACCATACCGTAAACCCAATGTTTTTTACTATCATTGGTGACTTGACTGGTTACTTCGTTGCGCCAAGTTCACTCCACGATTAGTTCTATAAAACTGTTAAACTACATGGCGCTATCAATAATATGGCGCTGTATGAAAAATTAACAACTTTTTTCTTTTACTTGTACACAACAAGAATAGTTCTCACGTTTTAAGTTATCAAAGTTAACCTCTATTTCTGAGAGACTATTACTTCATCGACCAAAGTGATATTACGAATTTCATATACCTTAAAGATTTTTATCGCTGTGACCCAGCTTGGTTGGCTCAGTGCTTGCGCCAATCTTTCTTATTATGCGCAAGCTGTCGATGGGCATTTTAATGTGATACACCGTGCGCAGCCGATCAGCACAGTGATTACAAATCCGTACATCGATCCAAAATTAAAAGATTCATTGACTCTGGTTATGCAGTTGCGTGAATTTGCAAGTCAGGAGCTGAAATTGCCGGATAATTTGAGCTATACTCGTTATGCAGATTTAGAGCGTCCTTTTGTGGTGTGGAATGTGTTTGCTTCTCCTGAACTTTCGCTTAAACTCAAGGAATGGTGCTTTGTACAGGTTGGTTGCGTCAATTATCGTGGTTTTTTCTCGCAGGCAAAAGCTGAGCGCTATGCAGAAGAACTCCGGCAGGAAGGTTACGATGTTCATGTCGGTGGAATACGTGCCTATTCCACGCTGGGCTGGTTTAGTGACCCGGTGCTGAATACTTTTATTGGTTATTCCGAAGCGAATCTTGCCCGGCTGATTTTTCATGAATTGGCGCATCAAATTGTTTATGTGTCAGGTGACACTGCGTTTAATGAGTCTTTTGCCACCGCAGTCGAGCATGAAGGTGTTAGGCGATGGTTTGAAAGCAACGGCACAGCATTCGAACAAGCGGCATTAAGCGCTCGACAAGAAAGGGAAACGATTTTTACCAGTTTGATATTCAAGTACCGAAAAAGACTGCAAGAACTTTTTCATTCGAATATCAGCGACTCCGAGAAACGCGCCAGTAAAGTGCGTATTTTTGATGAACTCCGCGATGAATTCTTGCACTTGAAAGCCGAGAAGAGCGAGTTTGGCAGTTATGATCGTTGGTTTGGACAAACTTTGAATAATGCATTATTGGCTACTGTTTCTATTTATACCCAGTTGTTGCCGGCATTTCAGGGAATACTCAAACAACATGACCAAGATATGCAGCGGTTCTTCGATGCAGTGATAAAAATCAGCAAGTTGCCGAAGCATGAACGGAATTCAGCCCTGCAACAAGCGGCCGAAGATAATCAGCAATGGAATGTCGTCGAAAGATAACTTTCAACTCGCCACTAAAAAATCCATAGAGTGCAAATACATGTCAGAGACAACGCATCGAGATAAAGACCGACCTAATCCGGTATCTTTCATGGAAGCTTTTATTTACTGGCTGAAACTTGGTTTCGTCAGTTTTGGCGGGCCAGCGGGGCAGATTAGCATGATGCATCAGGAATTAGTCGAAAGACGACGCTGGATTTCCGAGCAGCGTTTTCTTCATGCACTCAATTATACGATGGTGCTGCCGGGCCCGGAAGCTCAGCAACTGGCGACGTATATTGGCTGGTTGATGCATGGTACCTGGGGAGGCATAGTGGCGGGTATGCTTTTTGTGCTGCCTTCTTTTTTTATTCTGGTGGCTTTAACTTGGATTTATCAGATTTATAGTGAGGTGCCTGCGATTGCAGGTATTTTATACGGTATAAAACCCGCGGTAACAGCTATTGTGCTCTTTGCAGCTTATCGTATTGGTTCTCGAGCTCTGCAGAACAACCTATTGCGCGCTATTTCGGTTGCAGCATTCATTGCTATCTTTGTATTCAATTTACCCTTTCCGTACATTGTGTTGATGGCGGGTTTGATGGGCTATATCGGTTCTCATTATGCACCGGATAAATTTCGTACCGGTAGTCATCATGTAAAAGCAACGGATACTTATGGCTCTGCTTTAATTGATGATAATACGCCGATTCCAGATCATGCCCGCTTTCAGTGGAGTCGGTTTACTACATTTGCCATCATCGGGCTGTTAATTTGGGGTGGTGTAATGATTATGCTTGCCATGCAGTATGGCTGGGCTGGCACGCTGACGCAAATGGGCTGGTTTTTTACCAAAGCGGCGTTAATGACATTTGGCGGGGCCTATGCCGTTCTACCGTATGTGTATCAAGGTGGGGTAGAGCAGTACATGTGGTTAAATGCAGTGCAAATGATCGATGGCTTGGCGTTGGGTGAAACTACGCCGGGTCCGCTGATTATGATTGTCGCTTTTGTCGGTTTTGTGGGTGGTTGGAGCAAGGCGATTTTTGGTCCGGACATGCTTTTTCTAGCTGGTTTTGCCGGGGCCAGTATTGCTACCTTATTTACATTCTTGCCATCTTTTCTTTTTATTTTGTTGGGAGGGCCCGCTGTTGAAGCTACCCGGCATGACATTAAATTTACTGCGCCATTAACTGGAATTACCGCTGCTGTAGTTGGAGTCATTGTTAATTTGGCAGTTTTCTTTGCCTACCACGTGTTGTGGCCAGATGGCTTTGATGCTGCATTTGAATGGTTTTCCGCTTTGATTGGAATTGCTGCCTATATCGCTTTGTTCAAATATAAAGCAGGGATTGTAACGGTCATCAGTTTTTGTGCTGCTGCTGGATTAAGTTATACCTTACTGCTCGGTTATTTCTAGTCAGTGAGTTGAGTCGTTATTTAATCAAATTCAACAATCGCCGAGATTCTTTCTCATCTAACTCCAACCATTGTCCGCGCTTGATCCTGGGCGGCAGATTGATTGGACCGAAACGCACACGCATTAGGCGGCTTACCGTCAATCCTATGGCTTCAAACATGCGCCGCACTTCGCGATTCTTACCTTCTTTCAGGATCACGCGGTACCAGTGATTAGCCCCTTCTCCACCTTGATCAGCCAGATAGGTGAACGCCGCCTCACCGTCTTCTAGCGTTACGCCAGTGGTCAGTTGTTTCATTTGCTCCTCGGTGAGTTCGCCCAGTATTCGCACTGCATATTCTCGCTCCATTTCAAAGCGCGGATGCATCATGCGATTGGCTAATGCGCCATCGTTGGTGAAAATGAGCAGACCACTGGTATTGAAATCCAGACGACCAATAGCGATCCATTTGGAAGATCGTAAATACGGCAGTTTGTCGAAAACGGAAGGGCGGTCTTGCGGATCATTACGGCTGACAATTTCACCTTCCGGTTTGTGATAGAGCAGCACTTTAGGTAGTTCTTCTTCCACATGAACGCGGATTGTGCGCCTACCGATACGAATCACGTCGCCCGGGCCGGCACGATCTCCAATCACAGCTGTTTGACTGTTTAGTTTGACTTGTCCGGAAGCAATTAGTGTTTCCATTTCTCGCCGGGAACCTAGTCCCTTCTGTGCCAGTAGTTTTTGCAGCTTGAAAGTGGTTGCCGGTGTTTTGGAATCGGGTGCTGCCGGTATACTGGAAGGAACGGGATATCGTTCTGCCGCTTCATTGTTTACGATAGATGCTTTTTTCTTGGCTGGTCTGATTGGCCTGTTTGCTTTCATGAGTGTCTAAATCCGGAAAATGTGCTGGCTAATAATCGATCATTTGAGGCAACGTACAATGATGGATTTTAAACTATCCAGAGCGCAAGCATGCACTATCCATCATTATTCATGCAATGTTACGATCGTTCAATACGTTGAGTAATAAGTACTTGCTTGTCAAACGAGAACCACCGAGCTTATCAAAGCTTGGGTCGAGTTCTATTTCCTAGAATGTTAGGTCGTTTGCTACCAGTCCTGAGCCATCATTATGCGTCACGATACCCAGAATCTGGATATCCGTTGCTACAATTACGTCGTCTCCTCCAGATCCTGCGGTATAGTTCACCACGGCGGTTTGTGTGGGGGAGAAATTCATGATGAACAGGTGTTCTTCCCCAGTTGCTATCGCAGTAAAGTCGATTTCTTCACCCAGCTCAGCAATCAGGTTGGCCAGTCCAGATGTAGTGAAGTCGGCCAATACAACTTCTAACTCTGCATCGAGCAATACAGTAGCTTCCTGATTAGCGCCACCGATAATGGCTTGGTCTCCTAAATCGTTACCGTTGCTCACCGAATAATCCAGAATGCTATCGCTATCATCATCAAGTGATGTTTTAAAAGTGCCAGTGATTTTAATTAAATCATCCGTGGCAGTATTAGCATTGGCGTCAAACTGGGTGATAGTATCGGCTCCATTGTTCGCGCCTGCCGCAGCACCGTCCGAAACCGAAGTATAAATTGCCGTTTGTCGGGTATTGTCATTGCCGCTGCTACCCAGTGTAATCGTGTCAGCACCTGCGCCGCCAGTAATACTATCTGTGCCGGCACCAGTAGTAATGGTGTCATTGCCTCCCTCGCCGACTAACGTATCGTTGCCGGTTCCACCGGCGAGTGTGTCATTACCTGCACCACCCGTAATGCTGTCATTGCCCGTTCCACCTGTGATGGAAAAGACACTGTCGGTATCTGCGCTGCCATTAAATGTCAGTACACCCGAATTGGCGGCAGTCGTAAGTGTCAAGGTGGCTCCCGCTGCAACCAAGGCATCCTGCGTAGTAATCGTGACCACGGTATTGGTATTGCCTACTGTAATGGCTTCAATATTTTGAACATTATCAAAATAATTGGCTGCCGCGAAGGCTGTATTGCCGGTCAAGGCAATCGTGTCCGTTCCTGTTCCTCCATCCACGACATCTGCACTGGTTAACCCCGTGACCGCTGCAAACGTAAATGTTTCATTACCTGTGCCACCAACTAGTGTATCGCTGCCGGTTCCGCCGGCGAGGATGTCATTACCTGCTCCACCCGTAATGTTGTCATTACCCGAACCGCCGGTAATATTGAAGACGCCGTTTGTTTCTGCAGCACCAGTAAATGTCAGTACACCCGAATTGGCGGCATTTGTAAGCGTCAGGGTGGCCCCCGCTGCAACTAGGGTATCCTGCGTGGTAATTGTAACCGCAGTATTGGTATTGCCTAGTGTAATGGCTTCAATATTCTGAACATTATCAAAATCATTGGTTGCAGTGAAAGCTGTATTGCCCGTCAAGGCAACCGTGTCCGTTCCGGTGCTTCCATTCACGATATCCGCGCTGGTTAAACCCGTGACTGCCGCCAATGTGAAGGTGTCGCTGCCTGTGCCACCAGACAGCGTGTCATTGCCCAGCCCAGCGGTTATATTATTGGTGCCGTTTCCTCCAGACAGCGTGTCGTTTCCAGAGCCACCGGTAATAATGTCATTACTCGAACCACCGGTAATATTGAAGGTGCCATCGGTTTCTGCGGCGCCATTAAATGTCAGTACACCCGAATTGGCGGCAGTCGTAAGTGTCAAGGTGGCTCCCGCTGCAACCAAGGTATCCTGCGTGGTAATTGTGACCACGGTATTGGTATTGCCTACTGTAATGGCTTCAATATTTTGAACATTATCAAAATAATTGGCTGCCGCGAA